>JAXLWN010000050.1:0-52828 GCA_046328475.1 Chloroflexia bacterium
CTTGCCGATGGGGGGGCGGGCGGGACCGGCGGGGTGGCCGAGCATGTCCATCGCCGCCTTCATCACGGAGACCTCGAAACCCTTGCCACGCTCGCGCAGGGCGTAGAAGGGGCGCACGACGCGGGCATGGAGGTCGGCGAGGCTGGTGTAGTCCCCGGCGGCGGCCAGTTCGTAGAGCTGGACCGAGGCTTCGGGCCAGAAGCAGGCGAGCGAGGAGGTGAAGCCGACCGCGCCGGAGGCGAAGTAGGGGGCGATCAGGTCGTCGCCGACGCCGGCGAGCCAGACGATGCGCTCTTCGCCGACCTGCTCGATGACGTGCTCGCGGATGGAGCGGAAGAGGCGCACGTCGCCGCGCCCATCCTTGAAGGCGATGAAGTTGGGGATCTCGCGCGCCATCTGCTCGACGATCTTGGGGGTGAAGAGGGCGGAGTCGCGGTTGTAGGGCATCATGCCGAGCGAGGTGGCGGCGGCGATCGTGGCGTAGTACTCGATCAGGCCGCGCGGGTCGGGGTTGCCATAGTAGGGGGGAAGGACGAGGATGCCATCGGCACCCGCCGCCTCGGCCTTGCGGGCGAGGTCGGCACCGACCGCCGAGCCGAAGCCGACCGAGGCGATCACCGGGGCACGGTCTGCGGTGGCCTCGACCGTCGCGGCGGTGACGGCGGCGCACTCGTCGGGCGAGAGGGCGAAGAGTTCGCCGGTGCCGCTGGGCGCGACGATGGCGCAGACGCCGGAATCGGCCAGCCAGCGGGCGTTGGCGCGCACGCCGTCCAGATCGACCGACCCATCCGCCGCGTAGGGGGTGATCGGGAAGGCGAGCGCCCCCCGCAGGTGCCCCTTCAACTCTTCCGGACTCATCGCCGCGCGCTTCGCCACAGCCGTCACGATCGTCGCTCCTCTGCGAAAGTTCAACGTTCAGGGTTCAACGTTCAAGGTTCGGGCATCCTTGCCCTTGCCCTGCCTGAGCCGCGAGTGATGCGCACAGCTTACACCGCACTTGCAAGTCCGACAAGGTGTTGCAAGTAGAGTTGCATCCAGCCAGCCGCCTGCCTATAATGCGGGCGCAGTTGAGGATGATTTGAGGCAGTTTGCACAACTGGAGCGCGGCGATGAGCGCGACGGGTGGCCTGCGCGAGGTGACGGCGGCGGTCGCCGATGGCTATGAGCGGCTGAGTCCGGGGCAGCGGCGGGTGATCGACCGGCTGCTGGCGGATACGCGGCTGGGCGCCGTCATCTCGGCGGCGGAGCTGGCGCGCGAGGCGGGGGTCAGCGAGTCGACGGTGACGCGGGCGGCGCAGACACTGGGATTCAGCGGGTATCCCGACTTGCAGGCGCGGCTGCGCGAGCGGTTCCTCGACCCGACGGCGGTGCCAGAGCGGGTTGAGGCGGGGTTGGCCGACCTGGGGGATACGCCGGAGGCGGCGGCGCTGCGCGTGATGCTGGAGGATGCCGAGAGTATCCGGGCGACGGCGCAGGATTTCCATCCGGAGGTGCTGCGCGAGGCGGTCGAGCGGCTGGTGGGGGCGCGGCGGGTCTACGTGTTCGGGTCGCGCGGGTCGCACGGGCTGGCGATCATCCTGAGCCTGGGGCTGCGGCTGGTGCTGCCCGATGTCCATCTGCTGGCGCAGACGTCGGGGGACCTGGCGGACCAGTTGGTGCCGCTGACGGCGGCGGATACGGTGGTGGCGATCAGCTTCCGGCGCGTGGACCGGGTGACGCTGGCGGTGTTGCGCCACGCGGTGCGGGTCGGGGCGAGCCGGGTGGCGCTGACGGATGGGTTGTCCAATTCGGTGGCGCGGCTGGCGGATGTGGCGCTGATCGCGCGGGTGGGGCCGCTGCGGCTACTGCCGCCGTTCGCGCCGGGGGCGAGTCTGGTGAATGCGATCCTGACGGCGATTTCCCACCGGATGCACCTGAGTGCGGCGCAGCAGTTGCAGACGGCGGAGCGGCTGTGGCAGGAGTTCGACCTGCATGTGGAGCGGTGACGATTGGGGTTTAGGTTATTGGGATAGGGTATTTGGGGGGTTGGTGAATTAGGTTTGTTTTTGCATTTTCACTTTTTTTTCTTCCCCTGGTGGCCCGGTGCGGGTGGTTGGAGTGAGGGAAGGCCCCCCTATATCCCCCCAATCCTGGGGGGACTTCTGGTGCGTGGCGAGTGGATGATGGTGTAGCTGGGGTGGGGTTGGCCCCCGAAATCCCCCATACATGGGGGACTTTAGCGGGTGGCGGGTCAAGGAATCGGCAAGCATGTAGCTCCTCCGGACGGTTGGGGCGGTGTGGCGAGGTTCGGCGCGGGTGCCCTCGCCACGAGGGCGGGTGCCGCCCGAAGGAGGGCGATCGATCGAACGCCCTTACAGATACGGACCCGTCGAGGGGGGCAAATCATGCCACTTGGGGAGAGATGGGTGCGGAGGGGCGTTCGGTTGAACGCCCCTCCGGTGTTTTCGGGAAGTGATGCCGAGATGCGGGGATATGTCGCGAGGCGGGTCAGAACTTGGGGGATTCGGTGGCGGTGACGGGGTCCATGCCGCGCAGGATGTCGAAGTCGCAGCCGTGGGGGGCCTGGTTGACCTGGTCGAGGTAGAGCTTGCCGTAGCCGCGCGTGAAGGCGGGCGCGGGCGCGGACCACTCGGCGCGGCGGCGGGCGAGTTCGTCGGCGGGGACGTGGAGGTGGAGGCGGCGGTTGGGGACGTCGAGTTCGATCTCGTCGCCGTCGCGGACGAGGGCGAGGGTGCCGCCGACGGCGCACTCGGGGGCGACGTGGAGGACGATCGTGCCGAAGGCGGTGCCGCTCATGCGGGCGTCGGAGATGCGGACCATGTCGCGGACGCCGGTTTTGAGCAGCTTGCCGGGGATGGGGAAGTTGCCGACCTCGGGCATGCCGGGGCCGCCGATCGGGCCGACGATGAATTCTGGAAGGACGGAATGTCGTCGGGGTGACGTCGAAGTCGGGGGAATCGATGCGCTCGGCGAGGTCGTCGGATCCTTGAAGACGACGGCGGCGCGGGCGCGGTGCGCTGGAGGCGGGGGAGGGCGGCGGCGTGTGATCACCGCGCCGTCGGGAGCGAGGAATTTGCCGCGCAACGGCGAGGCCGCCCTCGCGGTCGAGCGGGTTGTCGAAGGTGCGGATCACCTCAGGGATCGCGGATGGCGGCGTTGGCGACGCGTTCTCGGCGAGGGTCTTGCCGGTGATGGTGAGGGCGTCGCCGTGGGCGTAAGGGAGGAGTTCGCGCAGGACGGCCGGGATGCCGCCCGCTTCGAAGAGTTCTTCCATCTGATACTTGCCCGCCGGGCGCGCTGTTGCCGATCAGCG
The DNA here is from genome assembly GCA_046328475.1 of Chloroflexia bacterium. Lineage (GTDB taxonomy): Bacteria > Chloroflexota > Chloroflexia > Thermomicrobiales > CADCWN01 > CADCWN01. The sequence continues at coordinate 3,314 of JAXLWN010000050.1, forward strand.
GCGTGCGGCGGCTGATCTCGTCGAAGAGGAGGGTCGAGCGGGAGGTCGACGCCGAGGCGTCCGGCGACGGCGGGGAGGTGGCGACGGCGTTGGTGCTGCCGCCGATGATGGCGTGAAGGGGGAAAGAGCAGGGCGATGGCGTTCTCCGGGGAAGGCTTCGCGCGTCATGATCTGCGAGGGAGGCGGACGCCTCCACACAGCGAGCGCGACGATGCGGCGACCGGAGGCTTCGGCGAGGAGCACGGAAGCGGCGGGCATCGACGGCGGGGATCGCGCCGGCGTTGCCAGGGGCGATGCCGAGGGCTTCGATCATCAGCGCCCATGGTGGAGGCGGTGCCCATGACCATGCAGTGGCCGATGCTGCGGACGATGCCGTCCTCGATGGAGCGGTAGGTGTCGGCGTCGAGCGTGCCCGCGCGGAATTCGGCGGTGAAGCGGCGGCAGTCGGAGCAGGCACCGAGGGAGGTCTGGCCGTTATGAGGAAAGTGGCCGTTGAGGGCAGGTCCGCCGCTGACGACGATGGCGGGGAGGTCGGCGGAGGCGAGGCCCATCAGGGCGGCGGGGGTGGTTTTGTCGCAGTTGACGAGCGCGACGACGCCGTCGAGGGGTTGGGCGCGGATCATCTCCTCGGTGTCCATCGCGGCGAGGTTGCGGTAGAGCATGGAGGTGGGGTTGAGGTAGATCTCGCCGAGGGAGATGGTGGGGTGAGCGGGAAGCCGCCCGCCTGCCAGACGCCACGCTTGACGGCTTCGGCGACGTCATGAAGGAGGCCCTTGTTACTGAGTTGAGTTCGCTCAGGTGTTGATGATGCCGATGACGGGGCGGGCCATGTCGTCGTCGGAGTAACCCATCGCTTTGGTGAAGGCGCGGTGGGTGAAGCCGGCGACGCCGCTCTCGGCGAAGAAGGTGGCGCTGCGGCTGATCACGCGATTTTCGTCGTTTGCCACGGTCTCTCTGGCCTGGGCCAGCTTGGCTCTATTTATGTCAGGTCTCGCCGACTGCTATACTGGCTATCGTGAGCGAAAGAGATTTACTCATGGAGTTCGGCTATGACCTACCGGGAAATCGTGAAGCGGTCCACCAGTTGTCCGTCGCAGGCAGCGATTGGCTGCTCCGGCGAAGACTCATGCGCTCAGTTCGTCTCGATCTCGCCGATACTCGCCAGGATGCGCCCTCCTCGCGGTTTATTCACGGTATTCTTTATTATGAAGCCAGGCCGAAAAGGTTCTCCGACCGACGAAGGAACTCCGCGATGACTATACCAACTATCTGATACGGAGATATGCCTGATGAGGAGTCTTGCTGGATACCGATGTTGTGCTCGATTTTCTGCTGGCTCGGCAGCAGCCATTCGATGCGGCAGCGAGGGCTATCCAGGCCCACGAGCAGGGTCAATGCATGGCTCACGTTTCAGCGATTACACCGGTGAATGTGTTCTGCACCATATCGCCCGTAGGCTGGTTGGAATAGGTGACGCACAGCGCCTATTGAGCATCTGCTACTGGCGCTCCCCCATCTGTCAGTAGATACTGGCGTGCTCACCGCCGCCCAACAATTCGGTTTCAGTGATTTTGAGGATGCGGTGCAACTCGCGGCAGCGCAAGCCGCCGGGCTTGGCGCACTCGTGACGCGCAATATCGGCGATTATCGCGGGGCGCGTCTGTCAGTCCTCACGCCGACTGACTTCCTCACAAGGTTATAACTTCATACGCAGCACTTTCCTGACGTGGGAAATCAGCCCTTGTCATCGCGTGGCCCTACCACGACGCCTGCCCATTCCTCATACAGTCGCACCAACCCGGCGTCGTCTTCGTGGCCGAGGCCGGATGCGGAGCCCATTTTGAAGATCTGGCGGGCGAGGGGGGCGAGGAGGAGGGGGAGGCCGAGGGCGTCGGCGGTGTCGGTGACGATGCCGAGGTCTTTGACGAAGATGTCGAGGACGCTGCTGGGCGGGGTGAATTGGCCGCTGAGCATGCGGGGGGCGCGGTTGTTGAACATCCAGGAGCCGCCCGCGCTGACGCTGACGATGTCGAAGGCTTGCTGGGGGTCGAGTCCGGCCTTGGCGGCGAGGGCGAGGGCACCGCGGGAAGCGGCGATGTTGATGCCCGCCATACCGTGGTTGATCATCTTCATCGACTGGCCGTCGCCCGCGCCTTCTTGCCGACCTGCCAGATGCGCGCGGGATCGCCGAGGGAGGTTTCGAGGGAGGGGGGGCGGGCGGCGGCGAGGGTGTCGTCGGGTGCGCCGATCATGATCGAGAGGGTGCCCGCTGCGGACGCGCCGGGGCCGCCGCTGACGGAGGCATCCACGAGAGCGGAGGCCGCGCTCGGCGCAGGCGGCGTCGAGTTCGCGCGCGCGTTGGCGGGGGCGACGGTGCTCATCCGGCAGGACAGCGAGGCGTTGGGGCGAGGGTGTCGAAGAGACGCGCCGGTGTCGAGGGCATCGCCCCAGAGGGGCGGCGCGGACCTGGGCGTAGTTCTGCACCATGATCACGCAGGCGTCGGCACCGCGCGCGGCGTCGGCGGCGGTGTCGGCGGTGGCCGCGCCCTGGGCGGCGAGGGCGTCGCGCACGTCGGCGGCGCCTTCCACGTCGAAGGGAACGGCGGGTACGACGTCGGCGCGGAGCAGGGTTTCGGCGAGCGGGCGACCCATCGCGCCGAGGCCGAGGACGAGTACCCGGTTGTAGGTGGATGCGCTCATGGCGTTCCCCTCGTGTGTTGGGGTGGCGGGTCGAGGGGTGGCGTTGGTTGTGGGGGAGTATCGCATGGGATGTGAGGAGGAGTGGAGAGTGGAGAGAAGAGAGTAGGGGCGGTAGGCGATAGGCGATGGGCGATAAGTGACCTCACCCGCCGCTGCGGCGGCACCCACCTCTCCCGCGAGGAGAGGGGAGAGGCGGAGAGCGGAGTGAGTGGGCGATGGCGTGGATGGGTGCTGGGCGTAGGTTCTCACCCCTCCCCGCCGCTGCGGCGGCGGCCTCCTCTGATGAGGGAGAGGGTGGGGGGAGACGGGGGGAGGTGGCTTAGGTGGTGACCGGAGGAGGGTGGGGGATGGGTGGTGGGCGGAGTCCGCCCGGAGATGAAGTCTCCGGGCTACGAAATGCGCCGGATGAATCCGGCTGGGGTGGTGGGCGGCGATTTGTTGTGTGGAGGGATGTGGTGGCGGGCGGTGCTGGTGACGCGAGATGTCGTCGCTGCGAAAGGCCGGTATTCGATGGTGGTTCACAGTTTTCTTACAGTCGTTCACACTCGAAGGGCGCGGGGGCTGCTACACTGATTTTGACACGGTGTGGCGGTGTGCCGAGGGAAACGGGGTTCTGCTCGTCGGGCGTTGCGATGCATATTCGCTCGAAGTTGATGCTTTCGTATGCGTTGGTGATCGCGCTCTGCCTCTTTTTGGCGGCGGTGGTCAGTGTCTTTTTGCTGCGGCGCGATCAAAATCAGTATGCCAACGAGCGGATCAAGACGATCGCCGAGACGACGGCGGTGCTGCTCCACGATAACAATGATCCGGCGCGGTTCGATGCCGACGCGCAGGTGATGACGACGGCGAACCAGACGGATACGCGGATCGTGATCGTGCATGCGAATATGCGCGATCTCGGGACGCTGCAAGGGCGGGCGGTGCAGTCGCCGCTGCTGGGGCAGACGCGCGCGTTCGAGGGGATCGTGGTGCAGGATAGCGACGGCCAACTCTTGCCGGGGGCGGCGGTGCGCATCCCGGCGGAGGTGTATCAGGATTGGCGGATCTACACGGCGGACCAGGCGACGGGGCGGGGCACACCGACCCCGGCGACGAAGAATGCGATGCTGGCGCTGCCGAAGCCGCGCACCTACCGGACGGCGCTGCGCGATGGCCCGGTGCTCGACCTGGCGATGATCCCGCTGCGCGCGGAGCGGGGGCAAGGGGGCAACACGTTCCGGGTGCTGATCGTGGCGGAGCCGAAGGGGTCGGCGGTGCGGCCGATCGCGCGGCTGGCGGGTCCGCTCGGCTGGGCGGCGCTGATCGCATTTTTGGTCGCGGCGGCGGTGGCGCTGGTGTTGGCGCGCTCGGTGACGCAGCCGCTGATCACGCTGACGCGCGCGACGCGGGCGCTGGCGCGCGGCGATTTCAGCCAGCGGGTGCCGGTGCGCGAGGGGGACGAGGTCGGGGAGTTGGGGCAGAGTTTTAACCAGATGGCGCAGGAGATCGAGCGGACGCGGCGGCGCGAGCGCGATTTCCTGGCGAATATCTCGCACGATCTGAAGACGCCGCTGACCTCGATTCAGGGCTTCGCCGAGGCGCTGACCGATGGGACGGTGCCGCCCGACGCTTACCCGGCGGTGGCGCGGATCATCAGCGACGAGGCGCAGCGGATGGGGCAGTTGGTGGGGGATGTGCTGCAACTCTCGCGGCTGGAGGCGGGGGAGTTGCCGCTGGCGCTCGGGCCGCTCGACGCGGGGGAGTTGCTGCGGGAGTCGGCGCGGCGCTTCGAGTCGCGCGCGGCGCAGGCGGGGATCGCGCTGCTGGTCGATCTGCCGGGCGGCGGGTCGCTGCCGTTGCTGGCCGACCGGGGGCGGTTGGAGCAGGTGCTAGGGAATCTGATCGAGAACGCGATCCGGCACACGCCGTCCGGGGGGCGGATCGATCTGGTCGCGCAGTCGGCGGAGTTGCAGGGGCGGGCGGCGGTGCGGCTGATCGTGCGCGACACGGGCGAGGGGATCGCGCCGCACGATCAGCCGCGCATCTTCGAGCGGTTCTATCAGGCCGACAAGTCGCGCGCGGGCAAGCCCGGCGGGCGGGCGGGGTCGGGGCTGGGGCTGGCGATCGTGAAGGAGCTGGTTGAGCGGCACGGCGGGACGATTCGCGTCGAGAGCACGCTGGGGGCGGGGACGGCGATGATCGTGACGCTGCCGAGGGCTGCGGACGAGGGATCGAATGGGCGAATCGGCGAGCGGGCGAACGGGCGAATAACGGGGTGTTGATTGGGGAGAATTGACGGGACGGTTGAACCGCCAAGACGCCAGGGACGCCAAGGACGAGGAGAGTGGGGAGTGGGGAGTGGAGAGAAGAGAGAAGAGAGACGAAGACCGCAGAGACGCGGAGACGCGGAGAACGACGCAGAGACGGACGAAGAAGAGACGGATTTACCGCAGAGGACGCGGAGGACGCAGAGATGAGGGTGAGGAGTGACGAGTGAAGAGAGAGGAGAGATGGGACGGATTCTTCGCTGCGCTCAGAATGACACCTTATGGAAGCTACCCTGCGGTGTGTCATTCTGAACAGAGCGCAGCGGAGTGGAAGAATCCGTCCCTCTCGTCACTCGTTACTCGTTACTCGTTACTCCGTCCACTCACGACTCACGACTAATCGAAGGCACGATGGCGAAGATTCTGGTGGTGGAAGATGAGGAGCATATCCGGCAGTTGGTGACGCTCTACCTGGAGAAGGAGGGCTTCACGGTGGAGACGGCCGGGGATGGGCGGGCGGCGCTGAGCCGGATTAATGCGGTGAAGCCGGATCTGGTGGTGCTCGATTTGATGCTGCCGGAGCTGGATGGGTGGCAGGTCTGCCGGGAGTTGCGGAGGTCGCCGCTCACGGAGGCGCTGCCGATCATCATGCTGACGGCGCGGGATGATCTGATCGACCGGATCCTGGGGCTGGAGCTGGGGGCGGACGATTATGTGAGCAAGCCGTTCAATCCGCGCGAGTTGGTGGCGCGGGTGCGGGCGGTGCTGCGGCGGACGACGCGCGGCGGTGCGCCGGGGAAGGTGCTGCGCGCGGGGGATGTGCGGGTGGACCTGGACCGGCGTGAGGCGTTCGCGGGGGATCGTTCGCTGCAACTGCGGGCGAAGGAGTTCGATCTGCTGGCGGCGTTCGTGGAGCGGCCGGGGACGGTCTACACGCGCGATGCGCTGCTGAACCGGGTCTGGGGCTACGAGCACGAGATCGATACGCGAACGGTGGATGTGCATGTGAGCGCGCTGCGCGAGCGGATGCAGGGGGCGCACTCGACGATCGAGACGGTGTGGGGGGTGGGGTACAAGTTTGTGGATAGGGAGGGGACGGAGTAACGAGTAACGAGTAACGAGTAACGAGGGACGGGATGTTGGGCGAGAGAGTGCGGCGCTGGCGGTTGGGGGAGCGGGTTGCGGCGGATTTGTGCTGGGCGGTTTGTTCGGGGGGCTGGTGCATCTGTTGCTGCTCTTCGGGCGGACGATGCGGTGCTGCGGCGCGGCGGGCACGATCCGGTGTACTGGTGGCTGAAGTCGCCCGGTGAGACGATGGCCGCGCTGCTCTTCTGGTACAGCCTTCCTTGCGGGGTGATCCTGGCCATTGCGGTGATCTATTTTGGGCTTGGCGGGATTGTCGAGGCGGTGCTTCGGCGGTATGCCGAGCGCCTGCAAGCGTCGGGCAGGCGCGATTGGGCGAGGGATCTTGATGGGACTGGCCGGGGCGCTGCTCGGGGTGATCTGCGCGGCGGCGCTGAATCTGCGGGCTATTGGCGATGATTTTGCGAAGTATGGGATGGGTGATCCTTTTATCGGGCGGTGAATGTGGAAATTCGTCGGCGATTCGCGCGCTGACGGGCATTTATTCCCGGGATTTGCTGGTTTGCTGGTGTTGTTAGCAATATCCAAGCGATGACGAGCATCTACGCCGATCAACTCGCGATTGAGGAATACTTTGCGGTCGGCAGCGCTAGCGCGGTCCCCGAAATGCGCGCGTTGACGAGCAGTTTTGTCGCCGTGGCCATCGCAATCAGTGTCGGCGCGGCTGCGGCGCAGATTTTCAAGATGAGGTATCGCCGCGCGCAGGTATGACGCGCTTCCGCGACGAGACGAGTGGCGCGATAAAGGCATCTCGGCTCTGAACGTGTGCTCACAGGTGGGAAAGTGCGGGACGAAGGAGGCAAATGATGGCAGCGGTCGATCCCAATGGTATCCCGACGCAATCGCTGGAGTGGGGGACGTTGAAGTGGTTTGTGTCGCCCGCGCACACGGCGGGGGCGGCGATGGCGTTCGGGGAGGTGGTGCTGCTGCCGGGGAAGGGGCACGAGCGGCATAATCACCCGGAGTCGGAGGAGATTCTGTACATCCTCTCGGGCGAGGGGGAGCAGATGGTGGACGATGGGGAGCCGTTCCCGGTGCGCGCGGGGGACACGATCTACATCGGGACGGCGATCTACCACTCGACGATCAATACGGGGTGGTCCCCGCTGCGGCTGCTGGCGATCTACAATCCGGGCGGCCCGGAGCAGGCGCTCGCGGAGCTGCCCGATTTCCGCGAGGTTCCGGCGGGGGAGTATCCGGCGTTCCGGCGGGAGTAACGAGTAACGAGTAACGAGTAACGAGAGAGGGCGGACGTACTCCTCGCTCATCACTCATCACTGACGACTGACGACTGGCGACTGACGACTGGAGCGAAGATGAGGCGCTGCTTGATGATCGGGGCCGGGGGGCTGGCTCGGACGTGGATTCGCGATTTCTATGCGCCGCACCGGGACCGGGTGGAGATCGTGGGCCTGGTCGATGTGAACGCGGACGTACTGGCGCAGCAGGGGGATTTCCTGGGGCTGCCCGCCGAGCGCCGTTTCACGAAGATGGATGAGGCGTTCGCGAAGGTGGAGGCCGATTTCTGCACGATCGTGATCCCCCCGGCAGTCCACCGGGATGCGGTGCTGCTGGCGGTGGAGCGGGGGATGGATATCCTCAGCGAGAAGCCGATCGCCGATGCCTGGGAGGCCTGCCGCGACATCTACGGCGCGGTGACGCGCGCGGGTGTGAAGATGCAGGTGGTCCAGAACTATCGCTACTACCGGCCGATGCTGACGCTGCGCGATGTGCTGCGCCGGGGCGAGTTGGGGCGGATCAACTACATCATGGCGCGCTTTGCGAAGGATTATCGCCTCTGGGGCTCGTGGGGCGCGATCTTCCGGCACGAGATTCGGCACAGCCTGCTGATCGAGGGGGCGGTCCACCACTTCGACATGATCCGCAACCTGAGCGGTGGCGACTGCCGCTACCTGTCGGGGTGGGAGTGGAATCCGGATTGGAGCAGTTCGAAGGGGGAGTTTAACGCCCTCTACACGATGCAACTGACGAACGGAGTGCATGCCACCTACGAAGGGAACGGCACGGCGGCCGGGACGCAGAACAACTGGCACGACGAGTTCTACCGCGTCGAGTGCGAGCACGGCTCGGTGGTGGTGGACCGCGATCACGTGGTGCGGGTGCATCGCATCGGCGGCGGGCGGGGGTTGCAGACCGAGGAGATCGAGCCGGTGCCGGTCAAATACGAGCGGCACGTGGCGGTGATCGACCAGTTCCTGAACTGGCTCGATGGCGGCGAGGCACCCGAGGCGACGCTGGAGAACAATCTGAAGAGCGTGGCGATGGTTTTTGCGGCGATCGAGGCGTCGGCGACGAACCGGGTGGTGAATGTCGAGGCGATGGTCGACGAGGCCCGCGCCGCCGTCGGGCAGGGGGGGTGAGCGATGCCGCTCTTCCGCGATGGGATGGCGTCGGCACCGGACTGGTGCGAGTTGCGGTCGTTCGAAGTCGTCGAGCTGGCCCCGGGCGAGCGGCGCGAGTTCGCGCGCACCGCGCCGCGCGAGCGGTTGCTGGTGGCCGGTGGGGCGTGCCGCTTGGCGTTCGGCGGGCGGGAGGTTGACGGGGCGGAGGGGACGAAGGTCGAACTCGCCGGGCCAGACGACCATTTCGCGGTGAATGAGGTGCGCGAGCCGACGACAGTGGTGCATCTCTGCGGCCGGTGGGGCGAGGAGACGGGCGGCTGGGGCATCTTCCGGGTCCGCGAGGTGGAGGACGCCACCGACAAGGGCGACCCGGTCGATTACCCGAAGCGGACGACGATCGACAGCCACTACCACGACTGCGACGAATGCTACATCATCCTCGAAGGGCGCGGCACGGTCGTCTCGGAGGGGAAGCACTATGAGGTCGGGCCGGGGGATTGCGTGGCGACGGGGATGGGGCACCACCACGACTTCCCGCTCGCGCCCGAGCCGGTGAAGGCGGTCTATTTCGAGACGACGCTCGCCGGGGAGCGGCGACGCGGGCATCTCTGGAACCACACGCACGGGGTGGCGCAGCCGATGCCGGGGAGGGAGTAACTGCCCGCGCAGGACTGCAAGTCAAATTCACAACGCGGGGGTACCAGTGCTGGCACCCCTGCGTTGTTTGCGCCTGGGTCCGGCCGCAGAGCGTACGCGGGCAGATGCCGGGCGGTTCCGCATCGCGCGCTTTCGTGCGAAGATGCGCCTGTGCGTCTAGTGCTAGACGCGCAGGACAGGAGGGGTACGATGGCAGGGCAGATCGATGCGACGGCGTTGCAGGCGCTCGAATGGCGCAGCGTCGGGCCGTTCCGGGGCGGGCGCTCAGTCGCCTGCGCGGGGCACCCGACCGAGTTGGCGACCTTCTACATGGGCACCACCGGCGGCGGCGTCTGGAAGACCGAGGATGGCGGCACCTACTGGGAGAATATCTCCGATGGCTACTTCAAGCGCGCGTCGGTCGGCGCGATCGCCGTCGCGGAGTCCGACCCGAACATCATCTACGTCGGGATGGGGGAGTCCACCATCCGCTCGAATGTGTCGCACGGCGATGGCGTCTACAAGTCGCTCGATGGCGGGCGCACCTGGCGGCAGATGGGCCTGGAGGCGACGCGCAACATCGGCAAGGTGCGCGTCCACCCGACCAACCCCGACCTCGTCTACGTCGCGGCGCTGGGGCACGCGCATGGTCCGAATCCCGAGCGCGGCGTCTATCGCTCGAAGGACGGCGGCGCGACCTGGGAGTTGGTGCTGTTTCGCAGCCCCGAGGCGGGCGCGGTCGATCTCTCGATTGACGGCAGCAACCCGCGCGTGCTCTATGCCGCCTTCTGGGAAGGGGTCCACCGCGCGCACGAACTGAGCAGCGGCGGCCCCGGCAGCGGCATTTTTCGCTCGTTCGACGGCGGCGACACCTGGGAGGAGTTGACGCGCAAGCGCGGCATGCCGCAGGGCACGCTCGGGCGGATCGGCATCAGCGCGTCGCCCGCGCAGCGGGGCCGGGTCTGGGCGATCGTCGAGGCGAAGGAGGGGGCGGTGGTCCGCTCCGACGATTTTGGCGAGACCTGGCAGCGCGTCAACGAGGGGGGCGAGGTGCGCCAGCGCCCCTGGTATTACATGCACATCTTCGCCCACCCCACCGAGCCCGAGACGGTCTGGGTGCTCAATCTCTCGGCCTGGAAATCGACCGATGGCGGCAAGAATTTTACGCGCGTTTTCTTCCCGCACGACGATCATCATGACATCTGGATCGATCCGCAGAACCCGCAGCGGATGGTCGAGGCGAGCGACGGCGGCGGCAGCGTCTCGTTCAACGGCGGCGCGTCGTGGTCCACGATCTACAACCAGCCGACGGTCGAGTTCTACCACGTCTCCGCCGACGACCAGGTGCCCTACCGGCTCTACGGCGCACAGCAGGACAACTCCACGATCAGCGTGCCGAGCCGCTCGAATACCTCGGCGATCATGGTCACGGACACCTACGAGGTCGGCGGCGGCGAGAGCGGCTATATCGTGGTCAAGCCCGGCAACCCCGACATCATCTTCGCGGGCAACTTCGCGGGCACGATCACGCGCTTCGACCGCCGCACCGGCCAGCGGCAGAACATCGCCGCCTGGCCGGAGGAATCGGCGGGCTGGGGCGCGAAGGATGTTAAGTACCGCTTCCAGTGGACCTTCCCGATCGTCATCTCGCCGCACGACCCCGACACGCTCTACATCACCTCGCAGCACGTCCACCGCTCGACCGACGAGGGCGCGAGCTGGCAGGTGATCAGCCCCGACCTGACGCGCAACGACCCCGACAAGATGGGGCCATCGGGCGGGCCGGTCACGATCGACTCGAACGGCATGGACTACTACTGCACGATCTTCGCCTTCGCCGAGTCGCCGCTGCGCCAGGGGGTGTTCTGGGCCGGGTCGGACGACGGCCTCGTCCACCTCTCGCGCGACGGCGGGCGCACCTGGGACAATGTCACCCCGCCGGGCCTGCCGACCTGGTCGCTGGTGAGCATCATCGAGGCGTCGCCGCACGACGCGGCCGTCGCCTACATCGCGGTGGATCGCCACCGCCACGACGATTTCGCGCCCTACCTCTACAAGACCGCCGACTACGGCCGCACCTGGACCAAAATCATGACCGGCATCCCCGACGACGACTTCTGCCGCGCCGTCCGCGAGGACCCGAACAGGCGCGGCCTGCTCTATTGCGGCACCGAGACCGGCGTCTACCTCTCGCTCGATGACGGCGACCACTGGCAGCGCTTCAACCTCAACCTCCCGGTCGTCCCGGTCCACGACCTGATCGTGAAGGACGGCGACCTCGTCGCCGGGACGCACGGGCGCGGGTTCTGGATTTTGGATGATGTGAGTCCGCTGCACGAAGTGGGAAGTGGGAAGTGGGAAGTGGGAAAGGGGGCGCACCTCTACGCTCCCCGGAACGCGATCCGCTACCGCTCGCAGGGGGGGTTCGCGCAGCCGGGTGGGCCGGGGAAGAGTTACCAGATGGTCGGGACGTATCAGTACACGACGCGGCAGTTCGAGCGCCCGGACGGCACGAAGGGGTATCACTTCCTCGACGCCGGGCAGAATCCGCCGGAGGGCGCGGTCGTCTACTACCAGCTGCCGGAGGAAGCGGCGGGCGCGCTCAGTCTGACCTTCCTCGACGCGCAGGGGAACGAGATCAAGACGTTCAAGCCGAAGCCGGAGTCCCCGGCGAAGGACGACACCGGGCCGTGGCTGTCGGTCGATCCGGGGCTGAATCGCTTCGTCTGGGATATGCGCTATCCCGACGCGCGCAATGTGCCCGGCGCGATCTACCGCTCGGCGGGCGTGACCGGGCCGCTGGCACCGCCGGGGGAGTATCGCGTGCGGCTGACGGTCGGGGAGGTGACGCAGGAGCAGCCGCTGACGCTTCGCAAGGACCCGCGCGTGGCGGCGAGCGACGACGATCTGCGCGAGCAATTCGCGCTGCTGGCCGAGATCCGCGACCGCCTCTCGGAGACGAACGACGCGATCATCAAGCTCCGCGCGCTGCGCGAGCAGATCGGCGTCTGGGAGTCGCGCGCCAAAGACGCGAGCAACGGCGAGGCGGTGGTGGCGGCGGGCAAGGCGCTGCGCGAGAGCCTGTCGGAAGTCGAAGAGGAACTGGTGCAGACGCGCTGGAAATCGTCGCGCGACGCCCTGACCGCGCCCTCGAAGCTGAATGTGCGCCTCGCCACGCTGCTCGGCGTGGTCGGCGGTGCCGACGCCCGGCCGACGCAGCAGGCGCGCGATGTCTTCGCCTCGGTCGATGAGCGCGTGGACGTGCAACTGATGCGGCTGTCGGCGCTGATCGACGGGGAGGTGCCGCGCTTCAACGCGCTGGTGCGCGAGATGGATCTGCCCGCGCTGCCAACGTAGGCTGATGGTCGGTGCGTTCGTGCGTTTGTATGTTTGTGTGTTCGTTTCTTGGCAACAAACGCACGAACACATTACCCCGCGCCCAGCGCCCTGCGGAAGAACGCCACCGCCGCCTCGCCGATCCGCTCGTGTACCGTGTGGCGATCGACGCCCGGGGGATCGGTGCAGAACTGCGGCGATTCGCGGCGACCCAGGTCGCTGCCCTCGGCGAAGAAGACCGGATGCCCGGCCGCCGCGCCGACCGATTCGCCGGTGGCGGCGGGGATCGTGCGCGCGTAGATCTCGCCATTCTCGGGCGGGGGCGCGACGGTATCCGCAGCGCCCCAGTAGACCGCGACCGGTCGCGTGATGGCGGCGAGGCTATCGCGCGAGAGAAATGGGCCGATCGCCGGGGCCATCAGCAGCGCGGCGCGCACGCGGTCGTCGCTCACCGCCACCGTTGCGCGCTCGGGCAGGGCGGCGAAGTCGGCGGCGCTCATCCTGGCCCGCAGGGCATCCAGCAAATCGGGGAACTCGGGGAGTTGCTCCGGGTCGATGCCCTGGCTCAGCAGGCGGCGAAAGCGCGCGGCGTCGATGCGTGCGCCGAGCAAGGCCGCAGCGGTGTAGCCGCCGAGCGAGAATCCGGCCGCCCCCACCCGCGTCGGATCGATCAGCCCCTCGCCCGCCAGGGCATCGAGCGCGTACGAGAGGTCCCGTGGCCGCTCCCAGATGCAGATGAAGCCCTCGGGCAGATAGGGATCGCGCTCGTTGTTGCCGTGATGATCGACCGCCAGCGCGACAAATCCAGCCTGGACCAGCCGCTCGGCCAGCCAGCCAAGTTGCCAGGACGAACCGCCGGTGCCGTGGGAGAAGAGGATCGTCGGGCGGCGGCCACCGCGCGGCGGGGCATCGCGCACGACGTTGGCCGGGGCAAAGTACTCGCTCCAGACGAGCGGCGGCGCGTCGGAGGTCTCGGCGGGATACCAGAGATAGGCGCGGATCGGTCGCGGCCCGGCCCCATCCCAGCGCCGTCGCCCCGGATCGACCAGATCCACGATGCGCAACCCAACCGCACCGCCCGCTTCATCGCCCATTGCCCTCCTCTATCACAGTCGCAGCAACCGCGCCAGATTCCCGCGCAGCATCAGCGCCCGCGACTCCTCCGGCATCTAACTGCTCGATCACCTTCGTGCAGTCGCGGAGATTGCCGATGGTGTGCGGGTGGTCGCTGCCGAGCACGACGCGGTCGGCCCCGGCGAACGCCACGGTCAGCGGGATGCCGGTCGCGCCGTAGGGCACCGTGTCGTAGTAGAAACGCCGGAAATAGTCCGCGATCGGGCGCTGGAGCGTGCCTTGCAGCTCGGGATAGGCCGCGTAGCCGCGCGCGACCCGCTCGGCCAGCATCGGCAGCGCGCCGCCGAGCAGGCCGAGGATGAAGGTGAGGCGCGGGAAGCGGTCGAGCAGCCGCCGAGGATGAGGCGGGTTGCGGCCACGGTGACATCGAACGGGAAGGCGAGCAGCGCCACGAGCCGTGTCGGCCTGGTCTCGCCGCCGCGTTCGTACGTGGTGGTTGTGGATGTCGATGGTGGGCATGGGGGCCACGAGTTGCAGGTTCGAAAGTTCGAAGGTTCGAAAGTTCACAGGCTCGATACCAAACCTTCAAACCTTCAAACCTTCGAACCGTGCATCCTATCGCTTTACACCGGCGCGAGCGGGCTGTGCGGCTCGGGCGGCAATTCGACGCGGATGGGGTCGCCCGCGCGGACCTCGCCACCGGACAGGACGATGCCCATGATGCCGCTTTGCGGATGAGGTTGCCCTCGGCGTCGCGGTCGAGTGTCGCGGCCATCAGGCCCTGCTGGATGCCGTCGAGTTGGGCGCAGGGGTTGCGGAGGCCGGTGATCTCGACCACCGCCGCGTCGCCCAAATGGAGTTTTGTGCCGGTCGGCAGGCCGAGCAGATCGACGCCGCGCGTGGTGACGTTCTCGCCCATCTGGCCGGGGGCCAGGTCGAACCCGCCCGCGCGCAACTCGTCGTGCAGCTCGGAGTGGATGAGGTGGACCTGGCGCAGGTTCGGCTGGTTGGGGTCGCGCGCCACCCGTGAGCGGTGCTTGACCGTCTCGCCCTTGTGCGCGTCATCCTCGACCCCCAGCCCGGCGAGGAGCGTGATCCCCTCCTGGTTCGGCTTGCTCATCGTGTGCGTCGCGCTGCGGCTCACCGCCGTGACCACCCCGCCCATCGGTTCGCGCTCCCTTCTCAATTATTCACGCGTTTACGCCGCCGCAAAGACCGCGCGCACATCGACGGCGAATCCCGCGAGCAGCACGGACGTGGCCTGCGCGCCGGGGACAAAGATGCCGTGCTCGCGATAGGTATCGCCTTCGAGCGTCAGCACCGTGATTGTCCGGTCCAGCGGATTGACAATCCAGTACTCCGGAATACCCGCAGCGGCATATTCCTCGCGCTTCACCACCAGATCGCGCTCTGGTTTGTCCGTGCTGACAACCTCCAGCACAAGATCGGCCCCACGCCAGTAGCGATTCTGGTTGCGCGGATCGGCGGCATCGCGCAGGAGCAGCAGATCCGGTTCGCGGAAGCGGAATGACGCAAGGCGCACGCGCATAGGGGCGAAGAGGACAATGCCCCCGGCCGGCTCGACCGCCGACTCGAACAACCGCAGCAAAAACTTAAGAATCAACTGGTGTGCGCGGGTCGGCATCGGCAGCACCTCGATGAAGCCATCGGTGAACTCGATCAACCGAGAGGTGTGATCGGTCAGCCAGAGATAGTCCTCTTCGCTCAACCGCCCCTGCTCGGGGAGGACTTCGAGCATGACTCGCTGATATTCCTGGGGTGAGGTCATCATCGTGGCACCCTCGTCGTGAACCTGATTCCGTACGTGCCAGTATAGGGCATGCTGCCGGATGGCGGCACGCCGAAGTCCTCTGAATTCGCCGCCGCTCCTGCTCAGATCGCGCGAACTTTGGCGAGTTGCTCGCGTGCGTGATCGTCGTCCCAGCAGACGGCGGCTTCCCAGGCGGCCGACGCTTGCGCGGCGATGTCGTAGGCCTCGTCGTCGAACCCGGCGGCGTTGTGGGGCAGCACCAGATCGAGGTCGGGCACATCGACGTGCGCTTCGTCCCAGTCGATCAGCGCGACCCGCTCGGCGGTCAGGCGGATGTTGCGCGGGTTGGGGTCGCCGTGGACGACGCAGGTCGGCCGCCCGACGAGCCGCGCCCACGCCGCCCGGCAGCGCGCAACGCCCTCGGGCGGCATCGCGCCGAGATCGACCTTCGTCCCGGTCTCGGCGTGCAGGAGGTCGGTCGAGGAGCGCCAGCCCGGGCGCTGCGGCCATCCCGCCGTCAACCGGTGCAGCTGACGGAGCGTGTCGGCCACGCGACGCCAGTCGGCCGCCGTCTCGGGCGGTCCACCCTCGACGTAGGTCATCAGCACCAGACCGTCGGCGAAGAGTCGGCCGTCCGTCGTCGGGATCGGCACCGGCACGGTCAGACCGGCGCGGTCGAGGCGTTGGAGGAGGTCGGTCTCCCAGGCGAGATCGGCGTCGCTCCTGCCACCGAGACGACCGACCGCGAGTCGCCCGTTGACGCGCACGGACCACACGTCGTTGGCCACGCCGCCAGAGAGCGGTTCGATGCGGGCGACATCGTCACCCCACCGCGCGAGCGCCTCCCAACCCATCGGCCTCCTTATCCCATTCACACGTCGTAGGTGCAGCTCAGAGGCGGCACGAGCCAGAATTATGCCTTGTAGAATCCCCGCAGCGCCGTCTCGGCTTCGCCGATCGCCTGCTGCACGGGCATCCCGGCGACGACATTCGCGAAGAGATCGACCACCACCAGATTCTCGGCGGCGGCGGTCGCGGCGGGCGTCGGGGGGGCGGGCCAGCCGACCCAGCGGCCGACCTGCGCCGCATTGAAGAAGGGGCGCATCTTCGGCTCGCGGGACCAGAGGGCGCTAGCGGCACCGGCGCTCCACGCGGGGACGAGCGCGCCGCCCCCGGCGGCGAAATAGCGCTCGGTCTGCGCCGCTTGGCCGAGCCAGAGCAGGAAATCGCGCGCCGCCGCCTGCTGCGGCGACGACTTGAGGATCGCGTGGGCATAGGTGTGTCACCGGCCCGCCCTGGCCGGACGGGCCAGCGGGGAAAACCGCGTGATTCGACTGCGCGGCGAGGTCGGGCAGGGCCCCTTTCGCGTAGAGATAGATGGCGGGGTTGTTCAGCGTCGCCGCGATCTGCCCGTTGGTGTAGAGGCGGTTATTGGCGTTGTCGTCCCAATTCAGGCCATCGGCGGCGCAGGCAATCGTCCAGAATTGCGCGGCCCAGTCGAGCGCCGCGCGCGTCTCGGCCGCGCCGATGGCGATCGTCTTCCCGTCGGCCTCCACCATCCGCCCGCCGAAGGACCAGAGGATCGCCGACCAGAGCGCGCGGGGATCCTCGCTGGAACGCCCGGCGGGCGCGCCGAAGGGGTGCCCCGCCACCTTCAGCTTACCACCGACCGCCAGCAGATCGTTCAGGGTCGCCGGGAAGGTGGTTGCGCCCGCATCGCGGTACTGGTCGGCGCGGTAGATCACCGCCGTCGGCGCGACGCTGAAAGGGATCGCCTTCCAGGTGCCGTTCACCCGCCCGTGCATCGCCGGGGCGTCGAGGAAGCCGCCGCCCGCCGTGGAGAGTTTCTCGGCCTCGCTGGCGAGGTCGGCAAACTGGTCGGGCCAGAGCCAGGCCCAGTTATCCCGGCACTGCACGATATCGGCCCCGGACACGCCCGGCGTCGCCAGCCGCGCTTTCAACTCGCTCACGCCGACGAACTCGACCGCGACCTCGGCCCCTTGCTCGCGCGCCCACTCCGCCGCGAGCGCCTGCAACGCCCGGTCGGCGGCGGGCGCGAGGCTGCTGAGCGCCCAGAGGCGCAGGCTCGCGCCCGAGTGGAGTACCGGCGTGGGCGTCGGCACCAGCGTCGGGGCGGGCGCGGTCGGTGTCGTCGTCGAGACCGTCGAGGTTGGGGCTACGGTGGGCGCGTTGTTGCTGCGACAGGCCGCCAGCAGTGGCAGCGCCGCGAGGCTCACCGCCGCCAATCCGGCGCGGCGCACCAACTGGCGCCGCCCGATGCGCGGCATTGCCGCAGCGGCGTCGAAGGGAAGCCGTTCGCGTCCCATAGTCCCACGCTCCCTGTTCGTACAGCCGACAGCCTGGGGTGTACGTACACCTGACACGGTGACTATACCCGACACTTGCCGCGATGGCAAGAGGGGGCCGGAAGTACGAAGTACGAACGACGAAGTACGAAGTGGGCTTACCGGAGGCGGTGCATTAGTTCGTACTTCGTACTTCGTCGTTCGTACTTTCCATGGGGCGCTACTTGCGGTAGCGTATGGCGCGGCGACCTGGGCAGGGTTGCCGAGGGCAATTGAGGGGAGAGTGCGTTATGGCAGACCCGCGCTATCGGAAATTGGCGGAGGCGTTGATCGGTTATGCGCTCGGGATCAAGCCGGGGGATAAGCTGCTGATCAGCTCGACACCGCTCGCCACGCCGCTGCTGCACGAGGTTTACCGCGAGGCGTTGCGGGTGGGGGCGTTCCCCGACGTGCAGATCGATTTGGAGGCGTTGCAGGAGATCAAGCTGCGCGAGGGGAGCGACGAGCAGTTGCGCCACCTGCCGCCGGTGCGGCTGGCCGAGGCCGACTATTACGATGCGCGCCTGGGGATCAGCGCCGCCGAGAACACGATGGCGCTCAGCGGGATCGATCCGAAGCGCATCGCGCTGCTGCACGGCGCGCGTGCGCCGCTGGCGGCGCGGCTCTCGCAGCGGACGGCGGCCAGGGAGTTGCGCCGCACGGGCACGCTCTTCCCCACGCAGGCTTCGGCGCAGCAGGCGGGGATGTCGCTGGCCGAGTACGAGGATTTCGTCTTCAACGCCTGCCTGCTCGACCGCGACGACCCGGCCGCCGCCTGGCGCGAACTGTCGGCCGAGTGGCAGCGCATTGCCGACTTCCTCGCCACCCGCGATGTGATCCGCATCGTCGCGCCCGGCACCGACATCACCTACCGGGTCGGCGGGCGCATCTGGGTCAATTCCAGCGGCTCGAACGAGACCGGCTCGCTCAACTTCCCGAGCGGCGAGGTCTACACCGCCCCGATCGAGGACTCGGCCAACGGCATGGTGCGCTACACCTACCCGGCCATCTACCAGGGCAACGTCGTGGAGGACGTGCGCCTGACCTTCCGCAACGGCAAGGTCGTCGAGGCCGAGGCGACGCGCGGGCAGAGCCTGCTGGAGGCGATGATCGACCTCGATCCCGGAGCGCGGTTCCTCGGCGAGGTCGCGTTCGGCCTGAACGAGAACATCCAGCGCTTCACCAGCAACATCCTCTACGACGAGAAGATCGGCGGCACGATGCACATGGCGCTCGGCCAGGCCTACCTCAACACCGGCGGCACCAACCACTCCGCCCTGCACTGGGACCTCATCTGCGACCTCCGCGAGGGTCAGGTCTACGCCGATGGAGAGCTGTGCTACGAGAAGGGGCGGTTCACGATCTGAAGCGCAGGAGTGCGGCGCGACTGGCTTGGTCGCGCCGCACTCCTGCGTCGTGGAAGATTTGCGCCCGATTTCAGATAAACTTCGCAGTGATACTCCGCTCGCACTTCACCAGTTCGGCGGGCGGGCCTTCGAAGAGGATCTCGCCGCCACCGCTGCCCCCTTCCGGGCCGAGGTCGATGATCCAGTCGGCCTGGCGGATGACGTCGAGGTGGTGCTCGATCAGGATGACGGTGTTCTTGGCTTCCACCAGCTGGTTCAGGATGCTCATCAGCAGGCCGATGTCGGAGAGGTGGAGGCCGGTGGTCGGCTCGTCCAGCACGTAGACGCTGCCCCGCTTGTGGAGTTCGGTGGCGAGCTTCAGGCGCTGCCCCTCGCCGCCCGAGAGCGTGCTGAGCGGCTGACCCAGCTTCAGGTAGGTCAGGCCGACGTCGTTCATCGCCTGGATTACCGCCTTGACCTTCTTCTCGGTGAAGTAGGCCAGCGCCTCCTCGGCGGTCATGTCGAGCACGTCGGCGATCGACTTGCCGCGCAGGTGGTATTCCAGCACCTCGGGCTTGAAGCGTTTCCCCTCGCAGATTTCGCAGGGGGTGGAGATGCCCGCCATGAAGGCGAGGTCGGTGTAGACCACGCCCAGGCCGTTGCAATTGGGGCAACTGCCGTCCGAATTGAAGCTGAAGAGCGAGGCGCTGACCTTGTTGGCCTTGGCGAACGCCTGCCGGATGTCGTCCATGATCCCGGTGTAGGTGGCCGGGGCCGAGCGGCTGTTCGCGGTCACGCGGGACTGGTCGATCACCAGCGCGTCGGGGTGCTGCGCCAGGAAAATGTCGTTGATCAGCGTGCTCTTGCCGGAACCGGCCACGCCGGTCACCACGGTCAGCACGCCGGTCGGGATATCGACCGTGACATTCTTCAAATTGTGCAGCGTGGCGTTTTTGACTGTCATCTTTCCGGTCGGCTGGCGCA
The DNA here is from genome assembly GCA_046328475.1 of Chloroflexia bacterium. GTDB lineage: Bacteria > Chloroflexota > Chloroflexia > Thermomicrobiales > CADCWN01 > CADCWN01. Next base: position 23,258 of record JAXLWN010000050.1, read on the forward strand.
CCGCCTCCTTGATCGGCAGATGCTGCTGCAGGAACCGCCCGGTGATGGTGTCGGCCTGCTTGAGCGCCCGGAAATCCCCCTCGAAGACGATCTCGCCGCCGTGCGTCCCCGCCTTCGGGCCGATATCGACGATGTGGTCGGCGATCGCCATCACGTCGGGGTCGTGCTCCACGACGAGCACCGTGTTCCCCTTGTCGCGCAGCTTCTTGAGCAGATTGTTCAGGCGGGCGACGTCGCGCGCGTGCAGCCCCACGCTCGGCTCGTCGAGGATGTAGAGCATCTCGGTCAGGCTGTTGCCGAGGTGGCGGATCATCTTCAGGCGCTGCGACTCGCCGCCGGAGAGGGTGGAGGTCTCGCGCCCGAGGCTGAGGTAGCCGAGGCCGATATCGACAAGGTGTTGCAGGCGCTCGGCGAGGCGGGAGGCGACTCGCCGGGCGACCGGGTCGGTGAAGCCGTCGAGGAACGTGATCAACTCGGTCGCTTCAAGGTCGGAGAGTTCGGCGATGTTCTTGCCGTTGATCCGGCAATTCAGCGCGGCCTCGCTGAGTCGGCCGCCGTGGCAGACCGGGCAAGTCTGCGAGGTGGTGAACTGCTCGAAGACGGCGCGGTTGCGGTCGGACATCTCCGACGCATCCTTCGCGAACTTCCCGCTGATGTACGACCGGTTGAAGCGCTCGACCACCCCCTCGTATTTCGAGCCGAATTCGCCCCAGGAGACCTTCAGGTCGGGAACGCCATAGAGCAGCGCCTGCAACTCCTCCTCGTTGTAGTCGGCGATCGGCTTGTCGGCGTCGAAGAGTCCCGACATCGGGTACATCTTCCACATCCACTTGCCGACCTTGTACTCGGGGTGCAGGAGCGCCCCGCCATTCAGGGATTTGCTGCGGTCGATCAGTTTCTCCAGATCGACCTGGACCGTCTTGCCGATCCCCTCGCACTCCGGGCACATGCCCTGCGCGGTGTTGAACGAGAAGGCGTAGGCGGGGCCGACGTAGGGTTGCCCGATCCGCGAGAAGAGGAGGCGCAGCAGGACGGAGATGTCGGTATAGGTGCCCGCCGTGGAGCGCGAGCCGCCGCCGACCCGCTTCTGGTCGATGATGACCGGCGCGTTCAGGTTTTCGATGTGATCGACGTCGGGTTGGCCGTAGCTGGGGAGAAAGCCCTGCACAAAGGCGGTGAAGGTCTCGTTCAGCTGGCGCTGCGCCTCGGCGGCGACGGTGTCGAAGACCAGTGAGGATTTGCCGGAACCGGAGACGCCGGTGAAGACGGTGATCTGCTGCTTGGGGATGTCGAGCGAAACATCTTTCAGGTTGTTCTCTCGCGCGCCACGAACTTCGATGTACTGGCGATCCGTCATCCCACGCTCCTTGTTAGCACGTCCATCCTTGAGCTGCGATCTGGCCACCGGGCAAGCGACCGGCCGCACTCGATAGTCGTCCGGTGCCCTCCGAAATCGACAACTCCACCTCCTTTTCCAGCGCGATACTGGACGATTGGGATCGGCGAGGCGCAAGAAACCCGGCGCGGCCCGCGACCGCCCCGCCGGAAAGCATAGCCGCTGCGCAACGCGGGAACCAAGGGGAAAGGGACGGTTTTTACTGGCCGAACGTTCAGGTACAGGTAGGGACAAATGCCTGCTCATCGCAGGGTATTGGCACCACTACCGCCGCCAGAGCCGCACCGTGCAGTCGTACGAGCCGCTGGCCAGGAGGTGGCCGTCGGGGGACCAGGCAACGCTAGTGACCGGGTCGCGGTACCCGGCGGGGGTGGTGGTCAGCTGCCCGTCGGCGTTCCAGAGGCGCACGAGTTTGTCCTGCCCGGCGGTCGCCAGCGTCTGCCCGTCGGGCGACCAGGCGACGCCGTTGACCGACGCGCCGCCGCCGGTGACGCCCGAACTGCCGCTGTCGAAGATGGTGAGGTCGCTGCCGTCAACGTTCCAGAGCCGCGCCGTGCCGTCGTAGGAGCCGGAGGTGAAGGTCGCGCCGCCCGGTCGCCAGGCGAGGCTGAGCACCGGGCCGCGATGCTTGCGCAAGAACTGGCCGCGCACCCCGGCGATATCCCAGACCTGCACCGCGCCGTCGTAGCCGCCGGAGAGCAGCGTCTTCCCGTCGGGCGACCAGGCGACGGCCTCGACCTTGCCACCGTGCCCGCCAGCGTCGGTGCGGGCGCTACCGTCGGCGTTCCGCAGCTGCACCCGGCCATCGAGCCGCCCGATCGCGATCGTGCGCCCATCGGGCGACCACGCCACGGTCCACGCGCCGACCGGGATCGGCACGTTCCGCTGCAACGCGCCGTCGCTCGACCAGAGCGCCAACCCGTCGTTGGAGACGACCGCGAGCGTCCGGCCGTCGGGCGACCAGCTCAGCCCGTGCGGGCTGCTCGACAGGCCGCCGATCGTCCGCTGCAAGGTGCCATCGGCCGACCAGAGCCGCACCGTCCGGTCCCCGCCCGCCGAGGCGAGCGTGCGCCCATCCGGCGACCAGGCGACATCCAGCACCGCCCCGGTGTGGCCGCTCAGGATCGCGGCGTCGCCATTCCCCTGGGGCGGCAGGCACTGCGTGAACTCCTGCGGCTCCCCCGTCCCGGCGGCGAAGCCGCACGCGGTGAGCGGGAGCAGCGCCACGGCCGCGAGGAGGAGCGTGAGCAGCGTGTGCCGCGAGGGATACCGCAGCGCTCCTGCCACCGAATGTGCGCCTACCGAGGCACGCCTCATGAATCGCCCCTCCGAACAACCGCCCACTATGCACCCATCGCCCGATGGATCGCCGCCCGCGTCCCGGCGAGGTCGAAGCACTCCTCCTGATTGGTGCGCATCAGGCGGGTCGCCAGGGCGATCGCCTGGCGCTCGGACAGCAGACCCTCGTCTACCTCGGCTTGCAGCGCGCGGGTGAGCCACTGGCGGGCCTGGGCGGTGTAGCCGACGACCGCCGCCGGCCAGCCGGTGTCGCCACCGAACGCGAAGAGCTTGTTGGCCGGGACGGCGTGGATCGCGCGGCGCACGAAGTCGCGCGTGGTATAGGGGTCGATGCTCCAGGCCCAGCAGAGATCGACGTAGACGTTCGGATAATGCTTCGCCAGCGCCACCAGCTCGTTGCTGTAGGGGTAGGCGATGTGCATCAGGACGAAGCGCGCCTGCGGGTAGCGCGCCAGCAGGGCACAGAGGTGCCCGCTGCGGATGCGCTCTACCGGCATCCGGCTGTGCCCGGCGTAGTAGCCGGTGTGGATCTTGAACGGCAGATTGTGCTCGATGGCCCGCTCGACGCCGCGCGCCCAGCACCAGTCGCCCAGGCAAAGCCGCTCGGCTTCGTCCAACTCCTGCCCGGCCAACTGCTTGCGCAGCACCGCCTCCGCCTCGGCGTCGGTGCGCTCGCGCCAGAGCAGCGTGCGGTTGTAGGCGTGCTGCGCCTTCACCGCGATCGACGTCGGCCCATGCTTCGCGAACAGCGTCTCGATGGCGCGACCCAGGCTGGCGAGATCCTCGACCGCGATCCCCACCTCCGCGTGGATCGCCATCGGGTCCACCTGCCCGTTGCAGAACCCCGCCCAGGTGAGGTCGTAGAGGAAGAAGTCGGGGCCCGATGCGTCGGGCGGCGAGGGCCAGACGAAATCGTCGATCTGCACGTGATCGAGCCCGGCCACGTCGCGCAGCAGGCGCAGCCGCTCGCCCGGTCGGCGCAGTTCGGCGTTGCGCGCGTTCGCCGCCTCCAATCCCTCCGGCGTCAGTTCCTCCAGATCGTAGACCAGCCGCGCGATCAGCCGCACCGCCTCGCCATAGCCGGTGTGCTGGCAGGCCTCCCAGGCCGCGCGCACCGCCGCGAAGCGTCCGCGAACGTCGGGATCGGCCCCGCCCACCAGTCGATCCACCGCCTCCGGCGACGCCCCGGCCACGACGAGGTCGGCCGTCACATAGTTGCCGAAGAGCGATTGCAGGATGTCCGGCCCCTGCTCGACGTATTCAAGTTCCTTGCGGAGATGCTCGTGGGTATCGATCAGCCGAATCGTCTGAATGTGCCGGGCCAGGTCGTTCATCCGCTCGCCCTCGCCTTTCTCGCCGCGTGTGGCCGATGCCGGGTTACAATTGCGTGCGCACACCCCACAATTCCGGGAAGGCTTTGACGCGCAGCGCCTCCATCAGATAGGCGACGCCGCTCGTGCCACCGGTCCCCGGCCGCTGCCCGATGGTCCGCTCCGCCGCGTGGACGTGCGCCGCCGTCAGTTGCCAGAAACTCTCCGAGAGCGCGACCAGCGCCTCGGCCAGCTGGTAGGGCAGCCCGGCCCGCGCGCCCTGCCGGTACAGCTCGGCCAGGTCGATGCCCGCCCGCGCCAGCGCGCCCGCGAACGCCTTGTAGAGCGGATCGGCGTCGCCGCGCAGGCCGATCACCCGCTGCACCTTGCGGAACTGCGCCGATTCCGACCCGCTCGCCGTCCCGAGGTAGGGGCGGAAGGCGAGGAATTCGGCCGGGGCGAGTTGGGTGAAGAGGGTCATCTGCGAGTAGAGCAACTGGTGCACGGCGGTCGCCCGCTGGACGTGCTGCAAGGCGATCGCGAGGTCGTCCGTGTCGAGCGCCGCGCGGGCGCAGTCGAGGTCGAACAGTTCCTGCTTGAACCACAGCTCGAAGGTCTGGTGGACGACGATGAAAAAATGCTCGGCGCTCTGCACCTGCGGCCCGAGCGACTCGGGCGAGAGCGGGTCCTGCAGCGCGAGCAGTTGGTCCAGGTGCAGATAGTTGGGGTAGGTCACATCCGCGCCGATCGTCGCATCCGTCGCCATCTCGACCTCCGTGCATCGCCACGGGCGGGGCAAAGGCCGCCCATCGCCCGTTCTGCGCCCCCGTCATCGATCACATTGCGGCCAGTATACCCCTTCGGGCGCGAAAGCGGCCCGGTTCTTGCTCAACAGCATTGCGCCTGCGCGTGCGCCCCGAATGTCGTTCGCGATTAGAATAGACCCGGACGCCCGCCACAACGCGGGCGGTCAAGAACCAGCGCGAGGAGTAGCAACCATGGGGATCGTGAGTCGCCTGCGCCGCCACGTCGGCCTCGTGCCGAACCCGATCAGCGGACCGACCGAGCGGCTGCGGGCGCGGATCGACGATCCCGCCGTCAAGGTGAGCGTCAGCGTCTGCCCCTACTGCGCGGTCGGCTGCTCGCAGCTGGTCTACGCTAAGGACAACAAGGTCATCGACATCGAGGGGAACTACGCCAGCCCGATCAGCGGCGGCACGCTCTGCCCGAAGGGCTCCGCGACCGCCGGGCTGGTCAACAGCCCCTACCGCGTGCTGAAGGTCAAGTACCGCGCGCCCCACAGCGATCATTGGGAGGAGAAGCCGCTCGCCTGGGCGGTGGAGCAGATCGCGCAGCGGATTAAGGCGACGCGCGACGCCAGCTTCGAGGAACAGGACGAGCAGGGTCGGCCGCTCAATCGCACCCTGGCGATCGGCCACCTCGGCGGCGCGACGCTCGACAACGAGGAGAACTACCTGATCCGCAAGCTCTTCACCGCCGGGCTCGGCATCGTGGCGGTGGAGAACCAGGCGCGGATATGACACTCGAGTACCGTGCCCGGTCTGGGCGCACGACTCGGTCGCGGCGGCGCGACCACCACGCTGCAGAGCCTCGGGGAGAGCGACTGCATCGTGATCATGGGCGCGAACATGGCCGAGAATCACCCGGTCGGCTTCCGCTTCGTCACGCAGGCAAAGGAGCGCGGCGCGACCGTGATCCACATCGACCCGCGCTTCTCGCGCACCTCGGCGCTGGCCGACATGCACGTGCCGCTGCGCGCCGGGAGCGACCTCGTCTTCCTCGGCGCGCTGATCAACCACGTCCTCAACGACGCGCGCTGGCTCAGCGACGCGTTCTTCCGGCGCTACCTGCGCCACTACACCAACGCCGCGCTGATCGTCGGCGACGACTATCGCGACACCGAGGATCTGGACGGCCTCTTCTCCGGCTACAACCCCGAGACGCGCCGCTACGACCCGACCTCCTGGGTCTTCGCCGAGCAGCAAGCGAGCACCGGCACGGCGCACCAGCCTGAGCAGGACCAGCAGTCGCACGAAGGGGAAGGGGGCGGCGCGCTGCCGGGTGCCGCGCCGCGCGACCCCACGCTGACCGATCCCCGCTGCGTCTTCCAGGTGCTGCGCCGCCACTACGCGCGCTACACGCCGGAGATGGTCGAGCGCGCCTGCGGCGTCGCCCCCGACCTCTTCCTGAAGGTCGCCGACGCGCTGCTGGCGAATTCGGGCGCGGACCGCACGTCGGCCTTCGCCTACGCGGTCGCCTGGACCCAGCACACCACCGGCTCGCAGATGATCGGGGCCTGCGCGATCCTGCAACTGCTGCTCGGCAACATCGGCCGACCGGGCGGCGGCATCCTGGCGCTGCGCGGCCACGCCAGCATCCAGGGGAGCACCGACATCCCCACGCTCTACAACCTGCTCCCCGGCTACCTGCCGATGCCGACCGCCACCGACCGCCACGCCACGCTCAACGACTACCTCGAAGGCGAGCGGCTGCCGACCGGCATCTGGTACAACGTGCCGACCTACATGATCAGCCTGCTGAAAGCCTGGTACGGGGCCGACGCGACCGCCGATAACGGCTATTGCTACGACCTGCTGCCGAAGATCGCCGAGGACCACTCCTTCCAGTGGATGCTGACCGCGATGCGCGACGGGAAGATGAAGGGCCTCTTCTGCATGGGGCAGAACCCGGCGGTCGGCGGGCAGAACACGAAACTGGCGCGGCGGGCGCTCGGGCAACTCGACTGGCTGGTGGTGCGCGACGTCCACGAGATCGAGTCCGCCGCTTTCTGGTACGACGCGCCGGAGGTGCGCGCGGGCGAAATCAGCCCGCGCGACATCAAGACCGAGGTCTTCCTGCTCCCCGCCGCGATCGGCCCGGAGAAGGAGGGGACCTTCACCAATACCCAGCGCCTCATCCAGTGGCACGACAAGGGAGTCGATCCCCCTGCCGACGCACGCTCGGAGGCGGGCTTCATGGTCGAGCTCGGCCGCCGATTGAAGGAACTCTACGCCGGGGATGACAGCCCGCGCGGTCGGCAACTCGCCGCGCTGACCTGGGACTACCCGACCGACGAGCACGGCGAACCCGATCTCGACGTGGTGGTGAAGGAGATCAACGGCTACACCGTCGCGGACCGCAAGGTCGTCGCCAACTACAACGCGCTGAAGGACGACGGCTCGACCGCCTGCGGCTGCTGGATCTACTCCGGCATCATGCCCGAAGAAGGGCGTAACCGCGCCCGCGACCGCCGGGGCGACGACCGCGCCGCGCTCGGCTGGGGCTATGCCTGGCCGAACAACGTCCGCCTGCTCTACAACCGCGCCGCCGCCGATCCTGATGGTCGCCCCTGGAGTGAGCGCAAGGCCTGGGTCTGGTGGGACGCCGACACGAAGCGCTGGGCGGGACACGACACGCCCGACTTCCCGCCGACCAAAGCGCCCGACTACCGCCCGCCCGAGGGGGCGAAGGGCCTCGACGCGCACCCCGGCGACGTGCCCTTCGTGCGGCTGCTCGATGGACTCGGCGCGCTCTTCGCGCGCGAGATGAAGGATGGGCCGCTGCCGACCCACTACGAGCCCTGGGAGAGCCCGGCGCGCAACGCGCTCTACCCGCAGCAGGACCGCAGCCCCGCCGCGATCACCTTCGCCCGCAGCGACAACCCCTACCACGCGATCGGCGACCCGCGCTTCCCCCACATCCTGACCACCTATCGCCTGACCGAGCACCTGACTGCGGGCGGCATGACGCGCTGGGTGCCCTGGCTGGCCGAGTTGCAGCCCGAAGGCTTCGCCGAGATCAGCACCGAACTGGCCGACGAACTCGGCATCAGCAACGGCGACCGCGTCGCCATCGCCACCCTGCGCGGCGAGATCACCACGCGCGCCCTTGTCACGCGCCGCCTGCGCCCGCTGACGATCGACGGCCGCACCGTCCACCAGGTCGGCATGCCCTGGCACTTCGGCTTCGGCGGCGTCGCCACCGGCTCCATCGCCAACGACCTCAGCGCCCTGGTCGAAGACCCCAATTCGCGCATCCACGAGGGAAAATCGTTCACCTGCGCGGTGCGGAAAGTGACGAGTAACGGGTAACGAGTGATGAGTGATGAGTGATGAGTGACGCACACACGCAGCAACTGCTGACCACTGATCCCGCTACCCGACTACCCGACTACCCGACTACCCGACCTAATCCGCAATCCGCAATCCGCAATCCGCAATCGCCCGTCGGTTTCCTCACCGACACGACGCTCTGCATCGGCTGCAAGGCGTGCGAGGTCGCCTGCAAGCAGTGGAATGGCCTGCCGCTCGATAACCTCGGCTTCACCGGCAACAGTTATGACAACACCGGCGACCTTGGCGCGGAGACCTGGCGGCACGTCGCCTTCGTGGAGCAGCTCGCGGACAGCGGCGAGCGTCCGACGACAATGCCCCCCTTCCAGAGCCACTGGCTGATGCTGAGCGATGTCTGCAAGCACTGCGAGCGCGCTGGTTGCCTGGAGGCCTGCCCCACCGGCGCGATTGTCCGCACCGAGTTCGGCTCGGTCTACATCCAGGACGACATCTGCAACGGCTGCGGCTACTGCCTCCCCGCCTGCCCCTTCGGCGTCCCGGCGCTCAGCGAGATCGACCACCGGGCGCACAAATGCACCCTCTGCTACGACCGCCTGAAGTTCGGGCAGGAGCCCGCCTGCGCCAAGTCCTGCCCGACCGACTCCATCCAGTTCGGCACCGTCGCCGAACTCCGCACGCGCGCCCGCACCCGCGTCGCCGCCCTCCGCGAGCGCGGCGTGGCCGACGCCCGGCTCTACGGCGACGGCGAACTCGGCGGCACGGGTGGCATCGACGGCCTCAACGCCATGTTCATCCTCACCGCGCCGCCCGAACGCTACAACCTCCCCGCCCGCCCCTCGCTGCCCCAGCGCGAAACCATCCCCTCCTACCTGACCACCATCGGTGCGGCGGTGGCGTTTGGCGTGGCCGCGTTCTTGTCGCTTCGGGAGCGAGGGAGGCGATAGCCGTGGTGGGTGCCCCGCAGGCTGAAGCCTGGGGCTGAGGGCGCTACGCGCCGCGAAGGCCGCCTACGCGGCCTCGTCTCCGGCAAGATTGAGGGGATTGCGATGCACCAGACGAGAGTAGCGGTCTTTATTCATGCGACCTGGGCGACCTGGGATCGGCTGCCCTTGCTCGTCGGAGAAGTCGAGCAGCGCGTGCATCGAGCCATCGGCGCGAAGTGTGACGAACCCGGCGTCAATCTTGTTGCGCTCGGTGGCGTTGAAGACCACGTTCACATCCTCTTTCGTTTGCCTGCCAGCATCAGCCTCGCCGACGTTATCGGACAAGTAAAAGGCGCTTCTGCCCACCTGATAACGCACGAAGTCACGCCCGACGAGTACTTCAAATGGCAGGGTGGCTATGGTGCCTTTTCTGTTAGCGCGCGTCTTGTGCAACAAGCCTGCAATTACATTAACAACCAGCGTGAGCATCACCGGTTGGGCACGATCTACCAAGCCCTCGAACCAGTTGACAAACTTGGCATCAGCGAAGAAACCGAGGACAGCTATGCTTTCTAGCCTGCGCAGGCAGGCTTCGCGGCGAGCCGCAGCGAGCCCTCAGCCCCAGGCTTCAGCCTGTAGGGCTCCATCGCCGACTACAGGAGTCCCATGATCCGCTACGAACGCCGCTGGGAGAACCGCCGTGGCGGCAGCCGCCGGGACAGGGCGCGCAACGACACACCGCGCGACGAACGCCAGCCGGAGCGGCCGAAGGAAGGCTATTACGGCCTCCCTGCCATCCACGGGCCGCACTGGAACTGGCTGATCGTCGCCTACTTCTTCCTCGGCGGGATCGCCGGGGGGAGTTACGCGCTGGCGAGCGTCGCCGACCTGCTCGGGGGCGAGGGGAATCGCCGGATCGCCCGCGCCGGGCGCTACCTGTCGCTGGCGGCGACGATCCCCTGCCCGCTCCTGCTCACCTTCGACCTGGGGCAGCCAAAACGCTTCCACCACATGCTGCGCGTGGTGAAAGTCCGATCGCCGCTCTCGCTCGGCACCTGGATTTTGCTCGGCTTCAGCGCCTTCTCCGGTTCATCCGCCGTGGTGCAGGCGGCCAACGACGGCCTGCTCGGCCGCGACACCCTGCCCGCAAACCTGGGGCGGCGGCTCCCCGCCAGGGCGCTCGGCGCGCTCGGCATCGCCCCCGCCTTCGCCCTCTGTGGCTACACCGGCACGCTGCTGGGCGCGACCGCCGTGCCACTGTGGGGCCGCAACGCGCGCTACCTCGGCCCGCTCTTCCTCGCCTCGTCGCTCGCCAACTCCAGCGCGGCGCTCGCGCTCATCCTCGCCGCCGCGCGCCGCACCGACCACCAGGCGCTCGCGCGCCTCGAACGCTTCGACACCCTGGCCCAACTCACCGAGGCAGCCCTGCTCGCCGTCACCCAGGCCCGCCTCGGCCGGGCGCTCGACAAACCACTCCGCCAGGGCAGCACCGGGCTCGCCTATCGCGCGGGCGTCCACGGCGTCGGAATCGGCCTTCCACTCGGCCTGCGCCTGCTCCACCGCCTGCTCGGCCGCCACCCGGGCCGCGCCGCCACCGCGCTCAGCGCCCTGCTGAGCCTGATCGGTGGCGTCCTCTTCCGCTACGTGATGATCTACGGCGGCAAAGCCTCCGCCAACGATTCACAGGCGACATTCGAGTACACCAGGGAGTAGAAGCAGAGCACCAGCGCGTATTTCCGTAGGGGCGTTCGATTGAACGCCCTGCTCCCACGTCGCTGGCGGCAGCCCAGGAGGTCAACCAGCCGGAGGGATCCGCCCCACCCGACACTCATTTTCGGCATGAAGAAGGGCGTTCCATCCCGCAGCAGGATCCCCATTGCTCCACAGGGGAAGAGTTGCTTCCTCAACAACGAGTTCATTCACCAGGAACTGCACAACACGCAACTACTCCAGCACGATCAAGTCTGCGCAATTCGGCAAGCAACTCACCCGTCATCACATCTGCATCCTGTGCCAGAGCAACCGGCCCAAGAACCACAATCTCGAGCCCGCGCAGGCGGGCTTTGCGGCGGCCCGCAGGCCGCCCCCAGCCCAGGGTTTCAACCCTTGGGCCACGCGCCACGGATCACCCACCCAGCCTACACCGCCTCCACCGCCACCGGCAGCGCCTCGCCCAGATTCCGCACGATCTCGGCGGTCGCGCGCGAGCGGTTGAGCGTGTAGAAGTGCAGGCCCGGTGCGCCCTGCGCGAGCAGTTCGCGGCATTGCGCCGTGGCCCACTCGATCCCGGCCGCGACCACCGCCTCTTCGTCCTGGCAGGCGGCGAGGATGGTGCGCAATTCCTGCGGGATGGTCGCGCCGCACATCGTGGTGAAGCGCTCGATCTGCGCCACGTTCGTCACCGGCATGATGCCGGGCACGATCGGCAGATCGATCCCGGCCGCGCGGGCGCGCTCGACGAATGAGAAGTAGGCGGCGTTGTCGAAGAAGAGCTGCGTCACCAGGAAATCGACGCCCGCCGCGACCTTCTCCCGCAGATTGGCGAGATCGGTGTCGTGGTCGCTCGCCTCGACGTGCTTCTCCGGATAGCAGCCACCACCGAGGCAGAAATCGAACTCCGGCTCCTCCTTGATGAAGGAGATCAGCTCGCAGCCATAGCCAAAACCATCGGGATGGCGCACGAACTCGGTCGTGCCGCGCGGCGGGTCGCCGCGCAGCGCCATGATATTTTCTACCCCGCCCGCCGCCAGTTGCCGCAGCGTCGCGCGCAACTCCTCGCGCCCGTGCCCGACGCAGGTGAGGTGCGCCATCGCCTCGATGCCCGCCTCGCGCTTGATGCGGGTCACCAGATCGATGGTCAGGTCGCGCGTGGAGCCGCCCGCGCCGTAGGTCACCGAGACAAAGGTCGGCGCGAACTCGCGCAGATCGGCGATCGTCGCGAAGAGCGAATCGACCCCCGCCGCCGTCTTCGGCGGGAAGAACTCGAAGGAACAGGTCGGCTGTCCCGTCGCCAAACGATCACGAATGCGCATAGCTCTCCCCACCCTCGCTCAACTGCGGCTGGCTCATTCCCCAAGTGTAGACGCCGACACGCGACGCGACAACCACGAGCGAAGTGCTGAGTGCTGAGTGCTGAGTGCTGAGTGAGTCGGATAGTCGGATAGTCGGGTAGTCGGATAGAGGGTTCACCTCGTTACTCGTTACTCATTACTCGTTACTCCGTCCCCCACTCAGCACTCAGCACTCAGCACTTCCGTCAGCAGCGTCGCGCGACGCTCATCTGTAGTGAACGCGGCGCGGATTGCACTTTCGGTGAAGCCGAGCAGTTCCCTGGGAGAAAAGCCGAGTTCGGCGGCGATGGCGTACTCGCGCCCGAGCGTCGTGCAGAGCTGCGCCGGATCATCGGTGCCGAGCGCGACCGGGATACCGGTCTCCAGAAAGCGCCGGATCGGGTGGGCTTCGTAGGAGGGGACCGCACCGAGGACGACATTGCTGCTCAGACTGCACTCGATCGTGATCCCGCGTTCGGCCAGCAAGTCGAGCAGGCGCGGATCCTCGGCGGCGTAGGTGGCGTGGCCAAGCCGCGTCACCCCCGGCAACCGCGCCGCCGCCGCGATGTTCGCCGTGGAGAACTCGCCCGCGTGAACCGTCACGCCCAGCCCGCCATCCGCCGCCCGCGCCGCGATCTGCGCCGCCACCGACCAATCGGCCTCCGTGTCGTACGGCCGGTAGATCAGATCGATTCCCGCCATCCCCTCGCGCGCCGCCCGCAGGCAGGCCGCGAAGACCCGCTCCAGCCGCTCCGGCTCGTACCAGAGGATCAGCGGCGCGATCACCTCGGCGCGCAGGCGCGGATAGCGTGCTTGTACCCGGCGCTCGGCCTCCCGAAACAGCGCCATGAAGTCGGGCCGCAGCGGCGTCTCGCCCCCGCAACGCACCTCCACCAGCACCGCGCCGTCGCGCGCCGCCTCCGCCAGCAGACCCACCAGCCGCGCCACGAACATCTCGGGCGCGGCATCCGCCGCCAGCGGCCCCGGCTGCACCTCGCCCAGCCGCGCCAGCCGCGCCATCCCCGGCGGCGTCTCGTCCATCAACCGCCCGGCCCACCCGCGCCAATCGTATGCCGCGCGCCCCTCCCGCCCGGCCAATACCCGCTCGATCCAGGGCGACTGCTCCTGGTGGATGTGCAAATCCACCTTCGGCAACGCCGCCACAGCCGGATTCAGCGGCACCTCACCAAACGGAGCAATCAGTCCGACATTCCGCAACATCGCATCCATAGATTCCTCACAGGCCGCTACTCCTCCCAAACTCGACGGCAATGCTACTGACTCTGCCCCGTTTACGCCTACCCATCTGCTCAGATGATCTCTACAGACCGCGCACGATGACCAGCCTGGATCATCTGATGGGGTATAATGCCGGAGGATCAGATGACTTCGACAAGTCGGGAGCACCGGGTGACAATCGCGCAACATCTCGTGACTGCAGACGAATTATTGCACCAGACAGACGACGGGTTTCGTTATGAACTCGTTCGTGGGGAGTTGCGCCGCATGTCCCCCGCCAGCCACAAGCATGGGCGGATGAGCGTCAACATTACGACGCCGCTCGACCGATATGTGCGTGAGAACGACCTCGGGGCCGTCTACGCCGCCGAGACGGGATTTCGCGTTGCGACCGACCCTGATACAGTCCTCGCGCCAGATGCTGCATTCGTGCGACGCGAGCGCGTCGAGGCCATCGGCGATACCGATGGTTTCTGGCCCGGTGCCCCCGATCTGGCCGTAGAAGTTGTCTCACGCCACGACCTCTACACCGAGGTTGAGGAGAAGGTAATTGACTGGCTCGAAGCGGGCGCACGCATGGTGGTCGTGATCAATCCGCGACGTCGTACGGTTTCGGTCTATCGCTCTCTCACCGATATCACCATTCTGACCGAACGCGACACGCTCGAAGGAGCCGACGTCGTCCCCGGCTGGCGGCTACCCGTCCGCAATATCTTCGCGTGATTGCCGGGTGTCTCCAACCACGTATCACTCGTCACCCATCACTCAGCACTCACCCTTGACACCCCCTGCTATACTGACCCTGGATACGGCGATGAGCAGGACGAGTACGTCGGCGACGCGATGACCAGGGACGGCGGGCCACCGACTGAGAGCCCACCGAGGTCGCGACCGACAGAACGCCCCCTGTGAGCCCGCCCCCCAACGCGCACCGCGCCAGTAGGGGACCCCGGCAGCCACCGTTATCGGCAGCGAATGAGGTCGGCAAAGGTGCGGCGCACCGCCGACGAATTCGGGTGGTACCACGAAGGGCTGCGCCTTTCGTCCCGTTCTGGGGCGAAGGGCGTTTTTTATTGTCCGAGTTGCAGGTTGCAGGTTGACAGGTTACAGGTTGTTGGAACGAGAAACTTGCAACCTGCAACTTGCCAACCTGCAACAGCGAGGAGCGAGTCATGACCATCGCAACGGCGGCACCAACAGCACAGTTCGGCAGCGGCAGCGAGCGATTCATGGCGAACCGGGCGCTGGCCTGGCTCGCCGCCGTGCGTGCCGAGGCCGCCGAAGCTGCCGCCGGGCCGGTGATCGACCTCGCCTCCGACGAACTTGACCAGCCCGCCGCCGAGCACATCGTCCAGGCGACGATCGACGCGCTGAACCGGGGCGAGACCCACTACACCGACCGCGTCGGGATCATCCCGCTGCGCAAGGCGCTCGCGGCGCGCATCGCTGCCGAGGACGGCCTCGACTACAACCCGCTGGGCGAGGTGCTGATCTGCGGCGGCGGGCGCGAAGCCCTGTTTGTCGCCACCCAGATGATCATCGACCCGGGCGACGAGGTGATCGTCCCCGAGCCGGCCAGCAGCACCCTCGTCGAGGATATCCGGCTGGCGGGCGGTGTGCCCGTCACGGTTTCCACGCACCCCGAGGATGGCTTTGCATTGAAGGCCGAGGCCATCGCGACGGCGATCACCCCGCGCACGCGCGTCCTGCTCTTCGCCTCGCCCGCCGCGCCGACCGGCGGCGTGACCACCGGCGACGATCTCGCCGCCATCGCCGCGCTCGCCTGCAAGTACAACCTGATCGTCATCTGGGACGAGACCTTCCGCACCTTCGTCGCCGACGGCGTGCGCCAGGACAACATCGCCGCGCTCCCCGGCATGCGCGAGCGCACCGCGATCGTCGGCTCCTTCTCCGCGCGCTACGCGATGACCGGCTGGCGCACCGGGTACGTCGTCGCGCCCGCCTCGCTGCTCCACTCGATTACCATGATGAAGCAGGCGCTGACGATCTGCTCCGCCGCCCCCTCGCAGTGGGCCGCGCACGCCGCCCTCACCGGGCCGCAGGGCGAATCTCTGGAGTTGTCCCAGGAGATCGCCGCGCGCCGCGCCGCCGCCATCCCCGCCCTCGCCGCGCTCGGCCTGACCGCCCACGGCCAGGGCACCCCCTACATCTTCATCGATGTGCGCCCGACCGGCCTCGACGGCCGCGACCTTCGCCGCCCGCGCCCTGCAACGCGCCGGGGTCCGTCTCCTCCCCGGCGAAGACTTCGGCCCCGGCGGCGCGGGCTTCGTCCGCCTCTCCCTGGCCCTGCCGACGCCCCGACTCCTCGACGCGATCGGCCGATTGGCGAAATGCTTGGGAGACGGTTCGCAGGTTCAAAAGTTCGAACGTTCCGCTGGCAATGCCACGGCCTCTTAACTTTCGAACCCTCCAACTTTCAAACCTGCGAACCGCAACACCAGAAAGGACCCACTCCGATGGTAGTCGAAGCGCCCCAGTATCTCGACGAGCGCGATCACCTGATGTCGATCGCATCCGGCCTGAGCGGCGTCATCTCGCTCGGCCTCGGCGACCCCGACCACGCCACGCCGACCCACATCGTCGCGGCGGCGCAGCACGCGCTGCGCGAGGGCCTGTGCGACCACCGCACCGACCCGGCCGGACTCCCCGAGTTGCGCCGGGCGATCGCCGCCAAGCTGCTGCGCGACAACGGCTTCAGCGCCGACCCCGAGACCGAGATCACCGTCACCACCGGCGGGCAGGAGGCGCTCTTCATCCTCATCCAGTGCCTGCTCAACCCCGGCGACGAGATCCTGGTGCAGGACCCGCGCTACAGCTCCTACGACCTGGCGATCAGTCGCGCCGGTGGCGTCATGGTCGAGTTGCCGACCAGCGAAGCGGAGGATTTCGAGCTCGATCCCGACGTCGTCGCGGCGAAGATCACGCCCCGCACGAAGGCGATCCTCCTGATCACCCCCGGCAACCCCACCGGCGCGGTGATCGCGCCCGAGCGCCTGCGCGCCATCGCCGACCTCGCGATCAAGCACGATCTGGTCGTCATCAGCGACGAGATCTACGAGAAGTTCGTCTACGACGGCCGCGAGCATCTCAGCGTCGCCTCATTGCCGGGGATGCGCGAGCGGACGATCACGCTCTGCGGCTTCTCCAAGACCTACGCCATGACCGGCTGGCGGCTCGGCTACGTCGTCGCGCCCCCCGCCATCACCGCCGCGATCCGCGCGCTGAAGGAGATCGTCAGCATCTGCGCCCCCACCCCCTCGCAATGGGCCGGGGTCGCCGCGCTGAACGGCCCGCAGGACTGCGTCGCCTACTTCCGCGCCACCTACGACGAGCGCCGCCGCGCGCTGATGGCCGCGCTCGACGACTGCGGCTTCACCTACGGCCACCCGCACGGCGCGTTCTACATCTTCGCCAACACCTCCTCCACCGGCCGCCCCGCGTTCGATCTCGCGATGCGGCTCCTGCTCGAAGGCCGCATCCTCGTCTTCCCCGGCACCGCCTTCGGCGAGCACTGGAAAAACTACATGCGCCTGTCGCTGCTCCAGCCGACGCCACTCCTGCTCGAAGCCCTGGATCGCCTGCGGCGCGTGGCGGGGTGACGGGGAAGAAGGGGGAAGGGTGAGGGGAGAAGGGTGACAGGGTGCGGATCCATCTGGAGACCGAGCGCCTGGTGTTGCGCCGCTTCGTCGCAGACGATGCGGATGCGCTGCTGGCCCTCCACAGCGACCCGGAGGTGATGCGCTACCTCACCGGCGGCATCCCCGACTCGCGCGAGACCATCGAGGAGGCCACCCTCCCCCGGATTCTCGGCTACTACGAGCAATACGCGGAGTTCGGCCTCTGGGCGGCGATCGAGAAAGCAAGCGGCGCATTCCTCGGCTGGTTCCACCTCCGGCCGAAGGATGGGGCCAACCCGGACGCGGTCGATCTCGGCTATCGCCTGCACCGATCCGCCTGGGGCAAGGGCTACGCCACCGAAGCATCGCGCGCGATCATTCGCCAAGGCTTCGCCAATCCCGCCGTGCGGCGCATCACCGCCTCGGCGATCGCCGGCAACACCGCCTCGCGCCGCGTGATGGAGAAGGTCGGCCTGACGCTGGTCCGCACCTACCGCAGCTCCCACCCCGATCGCTTCGGCGGCGTCGAGCAGGAGATCGCCGAATACGCGCTCGATCGCACCGAGTGGCAACGGCAAAACGCCACCACGACATAGGCAAAACGGCATCGAGAACGTCCAGCAACCTTCCCCGCAACCTCGCCAGGGTACGCTGCTTGCAGTACCATAATCGCGGGTGGGCTCGCCTGACACGGCCCCACCGCCAGCCCTGGAGGCGCGACCGCCAGCGTTGCTCGACACCTCGGCAGTGCGATGACGAAGTGATCGGAGGGTGCAGATGAGCGGCAAGATCGAGCAGGAAACCGACAACTTCACCGTGGACGAGCTGGCGCAGGTGCTCGGCGTGACCGAAACTGAAGCGACCGACATGCTCGAAGAGCACGGCTACCATCTCTCGTCGGATCAACCCCTGGTGAAGATCACCGAAGAGGACTATCGCGACCTGATGGAAGAGCCTCCCCTCGACGCCGACCCGTACTAGACCGGTTGAAGGGAGAAGGGGGAGGGGAGAAGGGTGTATCGTCCTCTCTCCCCTCCCCCTTCTCCCTTCTCCCTTCAACCCCGCCATCGCGCCCGGCGTTGCGCCAGCTTCCGCGCCTGCACCGGGTCATCCTTGTCGCGCGAGCGGTCAACGACCACGCGCTTGCGCGGCGCGGCGTCATCGGCGGCGAGGAAACGCTTCAGGTCGGCCTTGCCCGCCCCCTTCACGTTCAGGATCGTCCGCAATCGCTGCACCGGCTCGACCAGATCCGATTGGTGGTGCAGCACCGTGTCGAGATCCTTGTACGCCTGCGGGGCCTCGTCCAGGAACTCGCGCCCCACCTCCGCGACGATCCCGCGCATCTTGTGCGCGAACGCCTCCACCGAGATCGCCCGCAGCGCATCCCCCCGGCTCATCGCCCGCCCCGCGCCGTGCGAGCACGAATTGAACGATTCCGGGTTGCCCAGCCCGCGCACGATGTACGACCCCGTCGCCATCGAGCCGGGGATGATCCCCAGCTCGCCCGCCCCGGCGCGCGTCGCCCCCTTACGGTGAACCCAGGCCACCTCGCCGCCGATCTCCTCGCGCGCGGCATAATTGTGGTGGATGTTGATCCGCGCGGCCGGATCGAACGCCAGGTCAACTCGCAGCCGCTGCTGCAACAGGTCGGCGAATAACTCGACAAACGCCCGCGCCATCCGCTCGCGATTCTCCGCCGCATACTCCTGCGCCCAGGAGAGATCGGTCAGGTACTCCTGCCCCTCCTGCGTGTCGAGCGGCAACGCGGGCAGATCCCGGGTCGTCTTCAGCGCCAGCTTCTCCCGCAGCGCCAGCGCGCGGGCCACGTGGTGCTTCGCCACCGCCGCGCCGGGACCCCGGCTGCCGCTGTGCAACAACAGCCAGACCATCCCAGCCCCATCCTGGCACAACTCGATGAAGTGGTTGCCCCCACCGAGCGACCCCAGGTGCCACGCCCCGCGCTCCCGCACCAGCCCTGCGACCCCGCGTGTGTAGCGACCCTCGTCCTCCAGCCCCTCCCATGACTGCGGCGCGCGATGGTGCGCCAACCCCGTGGGGATATGTCGTTTCACCGCCTCGTGCAGCTCGCGCAGGAACGTCGCCGACAGCTCCGACGCTTCCACCGCGAACGGCTGCGCCAGCATCCCGCACCCGATGTCGCTCCCCACCGCCGTCGGCAGCAGCACCTCGCGCGTGGCGAAGACGCTCCCCACGGTCGCCCCGGGCGCGTAATGCACATCCGGCATCGCCGCGACATGCCCCACCACGAACGGCAACCGCGCGATCGTGGTCAACTGCCGCTCCGCGCTCTCCTCGATCTTATCTGTCCAGATTTTCACCGGCACATGCCCGGTCACCTCGACCGGGATTTCCTTCAAAACAGGCAACAGCATCTCCCAGGTGACGAGTAACGAGTAACGAGTACGCCCGAGGAACACCATACAGCACCAAATTCAACCGAGAAACGACCCCAGGAACAGCCCCACCACTGACCGGAGAGACAGGCGAAAGCCGCCGTTCCTCCCGCGAACCACCCGCTGCCAAATAGATCCCAGTCCGCGCAGGCGGACTTCGCGGACCCCGCAGGGTCCTCCAGCCCGGGTACCCACCGCAGTGGGTGATTCAGTCCAACGGCCCGACCCTATGAAGCAGCCCCCACCCCGCGCTGATCGCAAATCACCAGATACTCGCACTCCCCCTCGCCGCCATTCCCGAAAACCCGCGCCCGATCCGCCTCGTAATAGACCGCATCCCCCGTCCCCAGCAGCAGTTCCCGGCCGCCGATCCGGCAGCGCAGCACCCCGCGCACCACCGTGACGTGCTCAACCGCCCCGGCACGCAGCGCGGGCAACGCCTCACCCATCCCACCGGGCGGGATGCTGCACCACAACACCTCCACCCCGAGCCGCAGATAGCCCGGCGACAACTCCTGCCGCACCATCCCGCTCTGCGGCTCCACCAACGTCCGCCGCTCGCCCGCGCGCACCACCACCGGCACGCGCTCCTCAACCTCCGGCTCCTCCCCGATCAGCCGCCCGACCGTCGTCCCCAACCCCGCCGCGATCTGCGCGACGATCCGGATCGTCGGCGTCTTCGCCCCGCGCTCGATCTCCGACAGCATCGCCCGGCTCACCCCGCAGCGCCCCGCCAACCCCTCCAGCGTCAGCCCGCGCTCCGCCCGCCGCGCCTTAATCGCCTCGCCCAACTCCACCGCGCCACCCCATGCCTACAACGACCACCCCAAACTGGCATTGTGGAACAGCATAGCACCAGCACACGGCACCCCAGAAACAAGACACCCCCTCTCCTCGCGGGAGAGGGGGCCGGGGGGTGAGGTCCCTGACCTCTGATCTCTTCCACTCACGACTCGACTCCGACTCACGACTACTTCCCGAACCATCCCCCCGCACTCAGCCAATAGTGCAGCACATACGTCCCGGCCAGCATCAGCAAAGTCGCCCCCAGCGGCGCGATCACCGGGGCCGCGCGCCGCAGCACCCTGATCACCCCCTGGCGCGCGACCGCCGTCAGCACCGTCAGCGCCGTGATCACCGTGCCCATGCCGAGCGCGTAGAGCAGATATTGGCGCAGCGCGGGCACCACCCCCCCGGTCGTCAGCGCGGTGCCGACCACCCCCAGGAAGAGCGGCAGCGCGCAGCCGAGCGACGCCAGCCCATACGCCAGCCCATAGGCGAAGTACGCCAGCGGCGAAGGCTGCCGCGTCGCCCGCCCGATGCGCCCCGCGAGTGCGCCCCCCTGCCCGCCCGGCAGCATCCCGCCACCCAGCAGCAGCCCACCGACCGCCACGAGCGCCGTCCCGACGACCACGCCGACCTGCGCCAA
The DNA here is from genome assembly GCA_046328475.1 of Chloroflexia bacterium. Taxonomy (GTDB): domain Bacteria; phylum Chloroflexota; class Chloroflexia; order Thermomicrobiales; family CADCWN01; genus CADCWN01. The sequence goes on from JAXLWN010000050.1 coordinate 44,050, forward strand.
CGCCCCGCCGATCGCCACGCTCGCCAGCGTCAGCGCCAGCCCCGCCGCGCCGAACAGCGCCACAAATCCGAGCGTCACCAGCGCGCCGACCCAGCAGGCCCGCAGCAGTTGCCCGCCGACCGACCCGCCAACTCCATTGTTGGTCCCCAGGAAAAGCGCCAGATAGGCCGGGAGCAGCGCAAACCCGCACGGGTTGACCGCCGCCACCATCCCGACGCTGAACGAGTAGCCGAAGCGCAACAGCTCGGCCAGGTGCCCCAGCCGCGCGGCGCTCCCCCCCGCCAGCTGATCGATCCCGCCGACCAGCCCGCCAGCGCCGGGCAGCAGTCTTGCCGCCGCGACCGCCACCACCCAGGCCAGCGCCACCGCCAGCATCGCCACGAGCACCGGTCGCCACGCGCGCCGCTCGCCCCCCGCCTCGGACGCCGAGAGGATCAGCGACGCCCGCGCGACCCGGCTGCTCATGCCGTCCACCCCGCCGGGCGCGCGGCGACCAGCTTGCCCACCCGCTCGCGCAACTGCTTCTCGCTGATGCCGCCGGGGAAACGCTCGATCAGGTCGCCATTCGCCGCGAAGAAGTAAGTCGCGGGCAGATTGTAGAGCCGGTAGGCTTCCAGCGGGCTCTCGGTGGCATAGGTCACCGGATAGCGGATCTGCGTCTCGCGGATCAGATCCCGCGCATCCTTCCGGCTCCCATACCCCGGCCAATAGGGGCTCACATCCACGCCGATGAAAAAGATGCGCCCCGCATATTCATCGGAGACCCGCTGGAACGCGGGCAGCTCATCGCGGCAGGGCGCGCAGAGCGGTGCCCAAAAATTCACCACCACCGGCATATCGAAGGAGAAAGCGCTCGAAAAGCGTACCTCATCCCCGCCCAGGCTGGCCTGCCCCTGGTAGGCCGCCATGTTGAAATCGTAGAGCTTGGCGGCGGCGGCCGGTGGCGTCGCGGTCGGCGGGCGCGGGGTCGCGGTCACCGTCGGCGGGCGCAGCGTCGGCGTCATCGTCGGCGGCAACGGCGTGCCCGTGGCAGTCGGTAACATCCGCGCCGTCGCGGTCACCGCCCGCGCCTCGGAGGTCGCCTCCACCTGCGCGGCCACCTCCGTCTCCTTCGCAATCGCCGCCTGCCGACTATTCGCCGAAAGCGTCGCCAGCGGCGTGGGCGAGCCGCCCGGCGCACAGGCCGTCAGCAACCCCAGCGCACCGAGCTTGATCAGAGCACGTCGGCGAATCACGACACCATCCCGCCTACAACAACCCGCAGTCCGCCCCTCCCAGTATCCGCAACCGCCCCGCCCGCTCCCATAGGCCGAACCGGCCGAATCGCCCGGTACTTTCGGCAGACACCCCCGTTCCCTCACCACCCGCATCCCCCAGGGCCTCAACCCTCTCCCTTCAGGGGGAGGGTCGCCGCCGCAGCGGCGGGGCGGGGTGCGAAGCGGCGGGGTGGGGTCAATCTCCTGCCAGCAGAAATCCCCACCCCCACCTACTAGAATATTTGTTCTAATTGTGCTATAGTGCGCACCATCAAGCGCGGCGAGGCCGACCCGCCCCGCGCACAACCCCGAACCTTCGAACTTTCGAACCTTCGAACCGTCAAACCTTGAACCAGCGGAAGGAGCAACCGATGAGCAAGCCCGGAGGTGCCCGGATCAACCCCCTCTCGCGACGCCCGCGCCAGCAGCGCCTTGTCGTCGCCGTGCGCGGCGCGGCCGGCACCGGCAAGAGCCACTTCGCCGCCAGCATGGCCGACGCCGGCCTCGGCCGCCTCTGCTACTTCGATGTCGAGCGCAAGGCCCGCCTCCTGCCCGGCAGCGACGGCAGCAAGTTCGACGCCCTCGAAATCCGCCACCCCGACGAACTGCCCGAGTTCATCGACTGGGCGCTCGACGGCGAGGGGCGCGACCAGGGCTACGGCTGCTACGTGCTCGACTCCTGGGCCATGTACTTCGGCCGCAAGCACCGCGACACCCTGCTGGCCGTGCGCGAGCGCACCGGCGACCTGACCGCTCAGCCGACCGCCGACGAACTCGCGGCCGACCAGATGGTGCTGCAAGAGGTGCTGCGCCGCATCTGCGTCGATAGCGGTGCCTGCGTCGTCATCGTGGACCAGATCGGCGCGAAGGGCAAGGAGGACCGCGAGGAGAACGAGATCGGGCGCGTCCTGCCGCTGACCACCAGCGGCCTCGAATACTTCGTGGACGTGATGCTCGAAGCCTCCCTGCGGATCGACGGGCTGAACACCGTGCGCATCTTTCGCGTCGTCAAGAGCAACAGCTCCGCCTTCCCGATCGGCCTCGAAATGCGCGAGCCGACCTTCGCCGCGCTTCTCGCCCGCCTCACCGACGCCACCACAGGCAACACCCCGAACCTGCCGGTCCACGAACCGGCCCCGGCGACCGCGCCCGAGACTCTGGAGGATGGCCCCACCCTCACCCTCGTCCAGCCCGACGGCCCGAGCCTGGACGACCTGCTGGCGAAGGCGACCGAACTCGGCTTCTCGCGCGCCCAACTCGTCATCGCCGCGCGACACTACTGCGGCAAGGACGACCTCGAACGCCTCTCCGACGCCGAAGTCATCGAACTCGACCGCCGCCTCACCGCCCACGCCTCCCGCCGCCAGGACACCGGCGAACTTCCCACCGTCGCGCAAACCGAGCCCGCCACCGCCGGTCGCGGCAGGCGCGGCCAGGGCTGATCCCGAATAGGGGAAAAGAGCCTCACAGCGAACAATCGAGCGGCTTGAGACGGATTCTTCGCGCTGCTCAGAATGACACCAAGAAAGCTCTCGCCGTTGGTGTGTCATTCTGAGCGCAGCGAAGAATCCGTCTCCACTTCTGCCAAACGTTATACTGTCAGACAGCGATATCGAGTGAAGGAGATGCACCACATGACCACCCCGCCCCGCCTCGCCCCCATCCTCGCCCAGTTCGAATTCGCGCGCGGTCGCCTGCTCGACCGCCTCGTCGGCCTCACCGACGACGAATACCTCTGGGAGCCCGTCCCCGGCTGCTGGAGCATCCGCCCGCGCGCCCAGGTCGCCGCCAATCGCTCCTATGGCAGCGGCGCGTGGCAACTCGAACGCGCCTATCCCGAGCCCGAACCCGCCCCCTTCACCACGCTCGCCTGGCGCCTCTGCCACCTCGCCAGCGGCACTCAGCCTCCGCGCCGACTACACCATCGGCACCAAATCGCTGACCTACGACACCTACGAGATCCCCCACACCGCCGACGCCGCCATCGCCGCCCTCACCGCCGCCCTCGACGCCTGGCACGGGCCCTCACCAGCGCCACCGACGCCGACCTCGACCGGGTCGGCCACAGCATTCCCCTGGGGCCTCGACCCCACCCTCCCTTCCTCGACATCACCTGGTGGGTCAATCAGGAACTCCTCCACCACGGCGGCGAAATCGCCCTGTTGCGCGACTTGTACCGCCTGGCCGCGCTAGACCCACGACCCGCGCACCGCACGGAGGCCATCGATGAGCACCGTCACCGCGTATTGGCCCGGCATCACCTGACGAGCAAATGGACGAGGAGCCAGGTTTCTCCGACGATGGCCACGCCTGGGGCAACTTCATGGCCGAATGGGACAGCGAACCCGGCATCCCTCGCGCCATCGCCGATCTCGGTGCCGCGCCCTTGCTCACCACCATGACCGACGGCTGGGACGATGACGACGTCACCTGCACCCCGCAGGAACTCCGCGATGCCGCCCGGCGGCTTGCCGGGCGGTGCGCGAGAACCGCCCCGTCGCGCGCCTCCCTGGAAACATTCGGTCGCAACGCCGGGCTTCGTCCCCCTGGCCGAAGAATTCCGAACAACCTCGAAGAAATCGCCACCCTCGCCACCTGGGCCGAAGCCCACGGCACCGAGCGCATGACCCTCTCCGTCAGTTTCTAATAGCAGCCTGCGTCGGGATAGATCCAGCGTCACGGGTCAGCGCGACCGTGTCGCCATTGAACAGCCGAGCGCCGTGTAGCCAGGAGCATCCCCGGCAACGCTGGTAAGCCAACCCTCCCGGGTCGCATTGAACTAGTTTCCGGTGAATCCGTAACCACCTGAAAAATAGCGCCTGACCCTGCGAGATGCTGGGCTGCGGGTACCCGGGGTCCCGACCTTCGTTTCGGCCAACTCGACGCCGGATGCAAGCCGGCGAGACCTCGTCAGCAGCATCTGAGTACCGAGCACCCAACCCGTTCACCGTAGGCTCCGCCGAGGGGACGCCACGCCGCGACAAACTTCCCGACCCTCGACCCCATGACAGCGCGTGAGATTTGCCCCTGCCCGCGATCAACCGAATCGCTTCCCCTCAACCATCGTCGCTATCAGGCTCAGGAATTCACCGAAACCCATTCTCGCCCCGAGGCGGACCGGCAGCCCAGCCCATGGCTAGCCTTTCGGCACGCACGCTACGCCCCCACGCCCTCACTGCACCGTGCTTCGCCCCACTCCCCCGTTGTTCGAGGTAGGTGGCACGCGCGGCGGCGCGGCGGCGGAGCGAGGAGTGGCATGCAGCGATGGCCTGGTCGCAGCCAGGGGCAGGGCCGACGACCGGACGCGAACCCGACGATGCGACGCTCGTCGCCGCCGCGCAGGCCGACCGTCGCGCTCGGCGCGCTCTACGACCGTTACGCCCGCCTGATCTACCGCTACCGCTACGCCCGCCTGGGCACCCGCGAAGCCGCCGAGGACGCCACGACCGAAGTTCCATGAAGGCGATGGCCGCGCTCGACCGCTACCAGCACAACCTTCGCCGGGTGGCTCATCCGCATCGCCCAGAACGTCACCACCGACATCCGTCGCCGCCAACGCCCCGCCGCCCTCGAAGACGCCGCGACGGTGCCCGATCCGGCGCGACCGCCCGACGAGCCATCGCCGGTCGAGGACGAGGGCGCAGCCCTGCGCGGCCCTGGCGCCTGCCTCGAGGACCAGCGCATCACCCTCGAACTCCAACTGGCGGGCTGCTCCGGTCGCGAGATCGCCGACGCGCTCGATCGCAGCCCCGAGGCCGTGCATGCTGCGCCCGCGCCTTCACCCGGCTGCGCGTCCGCTGCGCGGCCATTCCCCCGACCCAACGGCCGCACGGCGGCGCAGGAGGAACCCCGATGAACATCCTCAACGACGACCAGGCCCGCCTGCTCGACGCCTATTGCGCCGACGCGGCGCGCGACCGCGACGCCCGCCGCCTGCGGCCTCGACCCCGAATTCGCCGCCCTCGCGCGCCACCTGGCCGCGCACGCTGCGCCCGAGCCGACAGCCAGCACCCTCGCCGACATCGCGCCCGGCCAACGCCCCAGCCCCCGACTCGGCGCAGCCAACGGGCAGGACTCGGGGGCATGGACATTCACCCCGCTGAGCATGCGCGCACAGGCTACGCCCCTCTCACCGGCGCGCATGTTGGAGCGGGCAGTGGCACCCGCGACCTTCGCCGCCCCCGCTGCCGCATCACCGCCCATGGCAGCCCATCAACCAACCGCCGCCGCCACCCGCCGCCCAGGCGCTCCCGGCCATCGCGCCTGCACGCCGACTATCGCCTCCCACGCGACTGGCCGGGGCAATCCTCGGCACCTTGATCGCGCTGATAGCCCTCGGCGTCTCATCGTCAGCCTGTCGTCTTCCGCCCGCCCATGGGCCAGGGAACCGCGCCCTCCGCGACACCTGGTCCCAGCCGTGGTCTGCGGATCGCTTCCCGCCATCCCACCCACCTCGGGCAGTACGCCACGATCGTCGCCCAGTCCCCTATCACGCCCACACCGACGAGTCTGCCCCGCGACCTCTGCACCAGGCGACGCCCGATCTGCCCTCCTCGATCAGGCGGCCAGCTCGTCCGCGCACTTATCGACCAACCGATGCCGAGTTCATGCCGTTCACCTCACCGCCGCCTCCCCGGACAGGATCAATCATCGTGGAGCACCCGATCCCCGCCGAGGCAAGTCGATCGCCACGGTCGATCAGGTCGAACTCAATGCCCGCAGCGAATGCCTTCACCTTCTCCTACGTGAGCCGCAGTCATTGAGCGTGCCCGCCGAACCATCTCCAAGCGAAGCCGTGGCGAGGGGAGAACTTCGTCCGCGAGCAGTATCCCGAACTGATCACCTGACCCGGCGCAGCGTAATTCTTCGGCGGAACCACCAAAACGGAAGTCATCTGGCAACCTGGCGCGCCGCCGATACAGCAGCGGCTACCGACCGCCATCCGCGTATCGGTCTCCCGAGCACCGGTCTGGTGATCGGCTACTGGCGAGTGGAAGAACCTACAACGGCCCGACCGAGCCGCTGATCAGCGAAACCGAAGCTCAGGCACGCGTGCTCGCCGTCGCGCCAGATCCGCGCTTACACCGGACTGACCATCACAGACACCACCTCTGGTCGCCGCCGCAGCAGATGAACAACGCCAACGCCGATTTCCGCCTCCTGGACCATCCCCCCGCCAACCGCCCCAGGCGCGCTCGGCGAACGCCTCACCTCTCCTGGTACGTCGACGCCCCCACCGGCGAAGTCATCGCCGGCACGGGTGGCGGCTAGTCACCAACCCGCTCAACCCTTAGCCTCTCAGCAGCCAAATCGGCACTCTACCAACAACATGGCATGGTTTGCCCTCACCAACGGGTCCGTAACAAGGGCGGAAACAAACTCCGCCCACGATGGAGGGCACCTGCGCCCCTCAGGCCGCGCCCCACTCACACCACGGAGACCCACCATGATCACTACTGCATCAGCTACCCGCCAAAGTCCCCATGTATGGGGGACTTTGGCGGCCAACCTATCGCCAACCGCGCAATTTCCCACACCCCACGCTCACCCAAATCCCGCATTGCTGCGCGGATTTTGCCTTGCCCCACCCTGCTCTGAATGGAGAGGAAGAGGAAGAGTTAAAATGCAAAAACAAACCTACTTTTCCCCGGCACCCGCTCCACTGACGCACTGACACACCGACGCACTGACCCACTTTGACTCCCCCGGCCCGTCGCCCTATACTCATCCCCGAGCCAGGCAACCAGATCACACCGCCCGCAGCGCACGAACCTCCCACAGCCTCACCAGCGGATGTCCTCGCAACACGAGCATCTCGGCCTCGGTATCGGCGATTGTTGGAGCCAGCGAAGGGGGTGCATCATGGCCTACGACTACATCGTCATCGGCGCGGGGTCGGCCGGCTGCGTCGTCGCCGCGCGCCTCTCCGAGCGCAGCGACCTCACGATCCTCCTGCTCGAAGCGGGCGGGCCGGACGAGGAGCAGAACATCCACGTCCCCGCCGCCTTCCCCTACCTCTTCAAGAGCCCGCTCGACTGGAACTACGAGACCGAGCCGCAGCAGCACGCCAACGGCCGCACCGACTACATCCCGCGCGGCAAAGTCTTCGGCGGCTCCAGCTCGATCAACGCCATGATCTACCAGCGCGGCAACCCGGCCGACTACAACCGCTGGGCCGCGCTCGGCAACGAGGGCTGGTCCTGGGACGAAGTCCTGCCCCACTTCAAGCGCGCGGAGAACCAGGAGCGCGGCGAATCCGAGTACCACGGCGTCGGCGGCCCGATCAACGTCGCCGACCTCCGCGATCCCAACCCCCTCTCCCGCGCCTTCGTGCAGGCCTGCGCCGAGCGCGACCTGCCGCTCAACGAGGACTTCAACGGCGCGACCCAGGAGGGCTTCGGCCTCTACCAGGTCACCCAGAAGGAGGGGATGCGTCACAGCGCCGCCGTCGCCTACCTGCACCCGGTCCTCGGCCGCGAGAACCTCACCGTCATCCCCCACGCCCTCGTCCAGCGCCTCACTTTCGACGGCGTCCGCTGCACCGGAGCCGTCTACCGCCGCGAAGGCGAGGAGCAGACAGTCGAGGCCAGCCGCGAGGTGATCCTCTGCGGCGGGGCGCTCAACTCGCCGCAGCTGCTCCTCCTCTCCGGCATCGGGCCGAAGGAGCAGCTGGAATCGTTCGGCATCGACGTTGTCGCCGATCTCCCCGGTGTCGGCCAGAACCTCCAGGACCACCTGATGGCCCCGGTCGCCTACGCCTGCACCCAGCCGATCACCCTCGCCGCCGCCACGAGCGAGGCGGAGATGATGAAGTTCGGCGGCGAGCGGCGCGGCATGCTCACCTCGAACGTCGGCGAAGCTGGCGGCTTCGTCAAACTCGACCCCGCCTCGCCCGCGCCCGAATTGCAGTTCCACTTCGGCCCGACCTGGTTCGTCAACCACGGCTTCGGCAACCCCGAGGGGCACGGCTTCACCCTGCTCCCCGGCCTCGTCGGCACCCGCAGCACCGGCACGATCACCCTGCGCTCCACCAACCCCGCCGACCCGCCGCGCATCGACCCGAACTACCTCGGCGATCCCGCCGACCTCGCCGTGCTCGTCGAAGGCGTCAAACTCGCCCGCACCATCCTCGGCGCGCCCGCCCTCGACCCCTATCGCGGCGACGAATATCTGCCGGGCGCGGCGGTGCAGTCCGACGACGAGATCGCCGAATTCGTCCGCAACAACGTGCAGAACATCTATCACCCGGTCGGCACCTGCAAGATGGGGAATGACGCCCAGGCCGTGGTCAACGCCCGGCTGCAAGTCTACGGCGTGCAAGGGCTGCGCGTCGCCGACGCCTCGATCATGCCCACCATCATCAACGCCAACACCAACAACCCCTGCATCATGATCGGCGAGAAGTGCGCCGACATGATCTTGCACGAATAGGGGGGAGTACGGTTTGAAGGTTTGAAGGTTTGAAGGTTGGGCACTTGAACTTTCGAACCTTCAAACTTTTCAACCTTCGAACCGTCCCCGCA
>JAXLWN010000051.1:0-51269 GCA_046328475.1 Chloroflexia bacterium
GGTCCGCGAAGTCCGCCTGCGCGGACTGGGATGAACGCCACAATTGCAGATTGAGCCTTTCCATGTGGCGAGGCCCCGACTCCTCGGTGAGGAGTCGGGGCCTCGTTGTTAGGGACGAGTTACTGTCGCCTTAGCATTCCGAGTGCCCGCAACTGAAGCACTTCTTGCAACCTTCCTCGTAGACGAGGGTGCTGCTGCCGCATTCGGGGCAGAGGTTGCCGGTCATGCGCTGGGTGGCTTTGAGGTCCATGACGGCGGTGCCGAGGGCGGTGTTGAGGCCGTCGCCGTTGGTGCCGTTGAAGTAGGTGGTCGGGCCGGTGAGCGCGGGCATGCCGGCCATCGGGGTCGGGGCGACGGTGGCCGCGCCCTTGAGCAGCGGCAGTTGCTGCGGCGGCGGGGTCAGCGAGGGGTGGCCGTCCAGGTGCTCGCCGAGGGCCTTGCCGACGGCGTCGGGCAGCGAGCGGACCTGCTCGGGGCCGAAGCCGATGGTGCGGCTGCCGCCGATGCCGCGCAACTGGCTGACGACTTCGCGCATCCGGTCGTCCTGGCTGATCGGGGAGGGGATGCGGAGGGCGAGGGAGACGAGGCGCCCCATCGCCTCGGCCAGCGCGGCGACATCGCTGCCGGCTCGGCCGACGTTGACGAAGACTTCGACCGGGCCGTCCTCGTCGTTGTTGATGGTGATGTTGACGGTGCCCTCGGGGGCCTTGATGTTGCGCGTGTAGCCGTGCAGCACGGCCGGGCGCGGGCGGATGACGCTCGGCATCGCGGGGGTCGGGGCGGTCTCCAGCCGGGAGCGGAGTTCTTCGGCCTGGAGCGGGGCCATGCGCCCGTCGAGCTGCGCCTGGGCGATGAGGCCCTGCACGAAGGCGAGCGGGTCGGCGATCGGCTCCGGCTGCGGCGCTGCGGCCTGCTTCTCTTCCTTGATGTGGGTGAGGACGGCGTCGCGCGAGCCGTCGCGGTAGTAGGTCACGCCCTTGCAGCCGGTGTCGTAGGCCAGCAGGTAGAGGCGCTTGACCTCCTCGACGGTGTGGTCGTTCGGCGCGTTGACCGTCTTGGAGATTGACGAGTCGGTGTACTGCTGCACGCGGGCCTGGACGGCGATGTGCTCCTCGGGCGAGAGGTCGCTCGACGCGACGAAGTAGCCGGGGGTCTCCTCGCCGGGGTGCGCGTCGCGCCACTGCTGGAGCAGCGGGTGGTACATGATGTGCTCGCCGGTGCGGTCGACGCGCTTCATGGCGAAGGAGAAGACCGGCTCGATGCCGGACGAGACGCCCGACAGCAGGCTGGTGGTGCCGGTGGGGGCCTGGGTGAGCAGGACGGCGTTGCGGATGCCCTGCGTGCGGATCTTGGCCTGGATCGCCTCGGGCAGTTCGAGGATGAACTGGCCCTGCGGGTACTTCACGGCGTCGAAGTCGGGGCAGGCCCCCTTCTCGGCGGAGATATCGGCCGACATGTCGTAGGCGGCGTCGCGGATGGTGCGGTAGATGCGGTCGATGACCTGGACCGCCTCGGGGCTGCCGTAGGCGACGCCGAGCTTGATCAGGGCGTCGGCGAGGCCCATCGTGCCGAGGCCGGTGCGGCGGGTGCCGAGTTGCGCCTTCGCGTTCTCTTCGAGGAAGTAGAGGTTGGCGTCCACGACGTTGTCGAGGAAGCGCATGGCGATCCGCGAGTCCTGCTCCAGCGCGGCGAAGTTGAAGGTGCCCGCGCCGATCGGGCCGTCCACGTAGGCGGAGAGGTTGAGCGCGCCGAGGTTGCAGACGCCCCAGGGCGGCAGGCCCTGCTCGCCGCACGGGTTTACACACCGGATATTCTCGTAGTACCAGGTGTTGGAGCGGGTGTTGTAGCGGTCGATGAAGACGAGGCCGGGCTCGGCGGTGTTCCAGGCGCTGGTGCAGATCAGGTTCCAGATCTCGCGCGCCTTGACTGTCTTCAGGATCTGCACCTTGCTGGCGAGTTCGGGGTTGGTCGCGACGTTGCCGCGCGTGGGGAATTGCAGGTTCCAGTCGGCGTCGTCCTTGACGGCCTGCATGAAGGCGTCGGAGACGGCGACGGAGACGTTGGCGTGCTCGATGGTGACCGGCTTGTTGGTCAGCGGGTCGATCCGCTTGGCGGCGATGAACTCCTCGATGTCGGGGTGATCGTCGTCGAGCATGATCATCAGCGCGCCGCGCCGGGTGCCGCCCTGCTGGATGACGCGGCCGGTGATGACGGAGTAGAGTTCGGCCCAGGAGACGGGGCCGGAGGAAGTGCCGTTGACGCTCTTGATGTAAGAGCCGCGCGGGCGAAGGGTGGAGAGGTTGACGCCGACGCCGCCGCCGCGCGCCATGATCTCGGTGAGGTACTTGAGGTTATCGAGGATGCCGCCCCGGCTGTCGTCGGGGGACTCGATGACGTAGCAGTTGTAGTAGGTGACCTCGAAGCCCGTGCCGGCACCGGAGAGGATGCGGCCACCGGGCACGAACTTGAAGCCCTCCATCGCCTCGTAGAAGCGCTCTTCCCAGAAGGCTTTGAGTTCGGGGGTCTGCTCGACATCGGCGATGCCGCGCGCCACCCGCCGCCACATCTGCTCGGGGGTCGTCTCGACAGCCTTGCCGCCCTGGTCCTTCAGGGAGTAGCGGTCCATGAAGACCTTGCTGCGCACCCCTTCCAGGACGGTCCCCGGTGCAGCCTGCGCGCCGCTCGGCCTGGTGTCGCTGATCGTCATCGGCTTCTCCTTCGTGCCGTTGCCATGATGGCACCCCGGTTTATCCCACCAGGACACCAAAACGCCGTTCAGTGAGCGGAAACAAGGTCAGCCAGTGGAGAGACGCTGAAGCCGTCGCGCCTTGCGACGGCTGAGGATCCGGCCCGGTAACTCCCCTTCGCTGTTGTGACAGAATGGCAGAACGCATGTCCTGTACGTTCACCGACCTTCAATATATCCTATTCGCGAAAGTCTTGTCAACTGATTGCCGCCGATCGGGTCGCGGATAGCAGGAAAGTACTGCGCTACTCTCTTCTACAACGATGTTCTGGGAACGAATCTTCCCGCCGCCATCGTTGTACCGGTGGCGGCGGGGCAGTACTTGTATGGCTAGGGGGTGGCGGGTCGCGGTGCGGGTTGGAACAGTTCGATCGGATTGCCCGAGGGATCATCGACCAGGATTTGCTGCCCGCCGTTCCCGACAATGATCTCGCTGCGAAAGTGGCAGCCTTTTTCTTTCAGCGCCGCGACGGTGGCGGGCAGGTCCTCGACCGCGAGCTGCATGCGGTTCCAGCCGCCGGGGGTTGGTTCGCGTCCGTCGGGCATCGCCTGCCCGGCACCGCCCGCGCCGGGGCGATTGAGGAGGAGTTGGATGCCGTCCTGCGAGAGGGCCGCGAAGCCGGGCGCGGGATGCATCTGCAATTGGAAGCCGAGCAGTTCATAGAACGGGATCGCGGCGGCAACGTCGTGGACGATGTAGCGAATGCTGATCTTCCCCATGATTCAAGCCTCCTCTTGCGACTCGGTGCGTTCGGGGATGCCGGGGAATGGTCTGGGCTTACCGTAGCATACTGGCGGTGTCGCGATCGGCGGATTCTTTATGACTTCTTCACCGGGAGGGTTCACCATTCGATTATAAAGATCGTGCGGGCGGCTGCGGGCGCGAGGCGCTGGCTACCTGTGGTTGTTCCGGCATGATCCTTGCCATGATATCGCGAGGCGCGCCCGGGGACGCGCCCCACGATCGGATCCAAGGGAGGTTGCTCGTCATGATCGTTCGCTCGGCTCGACAACGGTTTCCATTCTTCGCGGCGCTGTTGCTGCTGCTCGCGCTCAGTCTGGCCGGGTGCCAGTTGCTGAATGATTCGCCCACGGCGACACCGGGGAGCGGGTTGCCGACGGCCACCGCTGTCGCGAACGCCCCGGCGACCGGGGGTAATCTGACGGCAGTGCCGGTGCGGACGACGCCGAACACGGGGGTGGCCCCGGCGGCGAGCGCGTCGCCGGCCGCCAGCACGCCGCCGGCGGCGACGGGATTCCCGGATGTGGCGGGGGTGGCCGCGAAGGTGCGGCCGGCAACGGTGCTGGTGCTGAATATCGCGCAGGGGCGCGTGCCGGGGAGTCGGACGGTGGGGGATGTGCCGCAGGGGGCGGGCACGGGGTTCATCATCGATGCGTCGGGCGTGATCGTGACGAATGCCCACGTGGTGGAGGGGGCGCAGAAGCTGACGGTGCGAATGCCACCGCCCGACAACCGCGAGTTTACGGCGACGCTGGTGGGCACGGCGACGAATAACGACCTGGCGGTGCTGCGGGTCGATACGGGCGGGACGAGCCTGCCGACCGTGCCGCTGGGCAATTCGTCGCAGTTGCAGGTGGGCGAGTGGGTCGTGGCGATCGGCAACGCGCTGAATCTGCCGGGCGGGCCGACCGTGACCGCCGGGGTGGTGAGCGCGCTGGGTCGCGACGTGGACGAGCCGAGCGAGACGCCCGGGCAGGCCGGGGCGACGCTGTTCGACCTGATCCAGACCGATGCGGCGATCAATCCGGGGAACTCGGGCGGGCCGCTGGTAAACCTGCGGGGCGAGGTCGTGGGCATCAACACGCTCGGGACGACCGACGCGCAGGGGATCGGGTTCGCGATCTCGATCGACGGGGCCAAGCCGATCATCGACGAGTTGCTGAAAACGGGGCGCGTCACGCGCCCCTACATCGGCATCACGAGCCAGACGGTGACGCCGTCGATCGCCGCCGCCTACAACCTGCCGCGCGAGGATGGGGTCATCCTGGTGACGATTGTGGCGAATACTCCGGCGCAGAAGGCCGGGTTGCAGAAGGATGACATCATCTTCGCCGTGAACGACCAGGCGGTGCGCGACGGGACGGAGTTCCAGAAGGCGCTGGCGAAGTTCAAGCCGGGGGATACGATCACGCTGAAGGTGAACCGGGGCGGCAAGGAGATGGCGGTGCAGGTGACGCTGGCGGAACGGCCGCAGGGGACGTAGGGCGTGGGGACTGTGTGTCGGTGTGTCGGTGCGTCGGTGCGTCAGTAGGTCAGTAAGTTCGTGCGTTTGTGCGTTAGAGTCGAGTTGGCTGCTACACTTGTGAACTGACGCACTGACACACGGACGCACGGACTTACTGACAGACGGAGGCGCGCGTGGCAGCAGGGCCGATTCGGATCGGGGTCATCGGCGGCAGCGGGCTGTATGGGATGGCCGAGTTGACCGATATCGAGGAGCGGGCGGTCGAGACGCCGTTCGGGCCGCCGAGCGATGCGCTGACGATCGGGACGCTGGGGGGCGAGCGGGTCGCCTTTTTGCCGCGCCACGGGCGCGGCCATCGCTTTGCCCCGACCGATGTGCCCTACCGGGCGAATATCTGGGCGATGAAGTCGCTGGGGGTGCAGTTTCTGATCGCGGTGAGCGCGGTGGGGTCGCTGCGCGAGGAGTTGGCCCCGCTCCATCTGGTGGTGCCGGATCAGCTGGTGGACCGGACGGTGGCACGCCCGCGCACCTTCTTCGACGCGGAGGCGGGGATGGTGGCGCACGTCTCGCTGGCGGAGCCGTTCTGCGCGGCGACGCGCGCGGCGCTGCTGGCGGCGGCGCAGGCACCGGAAGTCGGGGCGCGGGTCCACGACGGCGGGTCGTACATCTGCATCGAGGGGCCGCAGTTCTCGACGAAGGGGGAGTCGCGGCTATTCCGCGGTTGGGGGCTCGACATCATCGGGATGACGGCGTTCCCGGAGGCGCGGCTCGCGCGCGAGGCGGAGCTCTGCTACGCGATGCTGGCGATGGTGACCGACTATGATGTATGGCACGAGGAGGAGGAGCCGGTCACGGTGCAGGTGGTGATCGAGCGGCTGCACCGGAACGCGGCGGCGGCGCAGGCGGTGGTGCGGGCGCTGGTGCCGCGACTGGCGGCGCTCCCGGCGTGCGCGGACGACGGCGAGGCGCTGGCGAATGCGATCATCACGGACCCGGCGCGGATTCCGGCGGAGACGAAGAATCGGCTGGGGCTGCTGCTCGGGCGGCATCTGCCGGGGTATCGGAAATAAGACCGGGATTGCAATCCCGGCGGAGGGCGGCGCCTGCCACAAAGTCCGCCTTCGCGGACTGGACGTGCCCTCGCAAAGTGTGGCTGGTTGCGCGGTTGGTGGCTGCGCAACCAGCCATTGATTTTCCAGGGTCAGGGTGTCTGCATGCGTTCGGCGATGCGGTCGGGCAGGGATCGGAGGAGTTGGGCGAGTTCGGCTGTGGCTCTGGCCGATACACGGCCGCCGTTGGCCTGGTCGAGGATGATCAGGCCGATTACGAGGACGACGCTGAGGGGCACGATAATCGGGGCGACCGCACGCGCGATTGGTATAACCACGGCGAGCACGATGGCCGCGAAGATGGCGACGTAGAGAAGGTCAGTCGGCGTCACTGGCTCCTCCTGTCTGCCGGATGTCTGGCCGACATGCGTGGCGAGGGTGTCCAGCACGGATTTGGCGATGAGGGTGCGCGGGTTTATGACCGTAACTGACACTTTACCATAAGTTTAGCGAAATGGAAGATGGTTAGCGCGAAATGAGCCAAGATTGCTGGTGCTGGGTTTGAGATTACGGAGAAATGGCTGCATGGCGGCTCGGTGGCGCGTGCGAGAGCCCCAAGGTCTGAAGCCCTGGGCTGGAGGCTCGCTGCGGCTCGCCGCAAAGCCCGCCTGCGCGGGCTGGGATGACCGCACCCCGCCGCCTGCGGGCGGCACCCGCCACCCACTGCGGTGGGTACCCGGCCGCGAGGAGCGGGGAGGTTCCAATCCGCCAAGCATCTGCGAAACGCAGCACTAAACCAAAGGCGAAGAGCTACCTACTATCATGGCCCCAGATAACCCAGGGCTCTTTTTCTCCCGGTAGTTGTGCGGTGTGCGCCTGATTTTTGGCGATGAGGCGGTCGAGGGCGGCGCGGAGTTCGGGAGGAGGGCCGAGGTGGCGGGCGAAGGGGGTGGGGGCGGTGTAGATGGCGTGGGGGAGGTGGTGAGGAATTGGTCGAGGGCGGCGTCGCGGGTGAGCTGTTCGGCGGCGGCGACGTGTTCGGGGTAGCGGGTTTGGACGAGGATGTGGCGCATATCCTGGTCGTCGGGTGAGAAGACTTTGGCGAGGAGGAGTTTGGCGTCGAGTTCGGCGACGGCTTTGAGGTAGACGGCGCGCTGCTCTTTGCCGGTGGGGAAGCCGGCGGCGCGGCGGAGGGTGCCGGTGTCGAGGACGCCACCGGCCTCGGTGAGGGCTACGGCGATGCGGTAGGCGGCGTTGGAGAGTTGGCCGAGATCGTACAACTCTTCGGGATCGCGCAGATCGCCGCGCAGGCGGAGGATGGCGGGGAGGAGCGGCCAGGCAACGAAGGTGGGGCGTCCGCGCACGATGGCGGTGTAGAAGCCCGCTTCGCGCCGCCCGAGTTCCCAGCGCCAAGTGTAGACGTGCCCGGAGGCGGAGTCCCAGTCGGAGGCAGCCTGGGTGGTGGGGTCGCCGGTGTAGGCGTGGAGCAGGTTGGGGAGTTCGGGGGAGACGGGGTAGAGGGTGACGAGGCCGAGGCGCGCGATCAGGGCGGTGGCGCTGTCGAGGTCGGGGGTGCTGGTGGCGGGGGTCTGGCCCCAGTTTGCCAGGCGCTCGTTGCGGAGGGTTTGGGGATCGGTCATGGCATGCCCTCCTGGTGTCGGCGGCGGATATGTCCGTACAGTATAGCGTCTGGGTGGTAGGGAGGATAGCGGCTGGGCGATTGGCGGTAGCTATTGAGGGAGCGTGTGGTGTGCGCAGAGCGCCCGGAGATGAAGTCTCCGGGCTACGAGGTGCGCCGGATGAATCCGGCTGAGGGTGGTGCTTGTAGCGACGGGTGATCGTGCCGCAGCGGTGCTCTGCCGATTGGTGGTGCGGTTGCGATGCTTGCGCCCTTCCTCTAGGATCCGGCGGTAATCGACGGATCGGGCATTGAGGGAGGAAGCGATGAGCAGCGATATGGCGGCGATCGCGGCGCTGCCGGGGGTTGCGGCGGCCGAGCGGGCGCTGCTGGCGGCGGTCGATCCCGACCGGATGATGCGGGATGTGGCGTTCCTGAGCACGCTGCGGCGTCACGCGGGGACGGAGGACGAGGCGACGGCATTTCGCTACATCGCCGAGCAGTTGCGCGCGGCGGGGATCGCGGAGGTGACCGAGGAGTTCTTCGACCTCTATCTCTCCTTCCCGGTGTCGGGGACGCTGGAGGTGGAGGGGGTCGGGCCGGTGCGCGCCAAGACGCGCGCATTCGCGGTTTCGACCAATGGCGAGCCGGTCAGCGGCGAGCTGATCTTCGTGCCGACGAAGGGGGGGACGGCGCTCTTCAGCGGCGACGGGTCGCGCGACTATGACGATGTCGATGTGCGCGGCAAGATCGTGATCTCCGACCGGGGTCGGCCCGATACGATCCTGGCGGCGGGGCGCGCGGGGGCGCTCTGCCACATCCATTACTGGGCCAGCGACGAGGATGCGATCCACGAGCAGATCACGACGACGATCTGGGGGACGCCGACGCCGGAGAGCATCGGGCGGCTGCCGACGATCCCCTCGCTGGGGGTGACGCGCAACGACGGGCTGCGGCTGGTGGAGTTGGCGAAGCGGGGGGGCGTGCGCGCGACGTTCAGCACGGTGGTGGAGACGGGGTGGCGGAAAGTGCCACTTGTCACGGCGAACATCCCTGGGACGGCCTCGGAGGATTTCGCCTTCCTCAACGGGCACGTCGATTCCTGGCATTACGGCACGACCGACAATGCGACCGGCAACGCGGCCTGCCTGGAACTGGCGCGGATCGCCTGGGCCAACCGGCGGCATCTGAAGCGCGGCGTGCGCGTGGCCTGGTGGCCGGGGCACTCGCAGGGGCGCTATGCGGGGAGCACCTGGTACGCCGACCACCACTGGGAGGAGTTGCACGACCGCGCGATCGTCAACATCAACATCGACTCGCCGGGATCGAAGGGGGCGACGCGCTACGATGTGATCACGATGGGAGCGGAGACGGAGCAGCTGGGCACGGCGGTAATCAAGGACCTCACCGGGCAGCACGCCGAGGCGGAGCGGCCGACGCGCGCGGGGGATCAGTCGTTCTGGGGACATGGCATCCCCTCGCTCTACATGCTGCTCTCCAATCTGCCGAAGGAGCAGTGGGCGGCGGTGGGCGGCTGCGGCATGAACTGGTGGTGGCACACCGAGGCCGATACGTTCGAGACGGCCGACCGCGAGGTGCTGGCGCTCGATACGCGCATCTTCGCGGCGACGGTGGCGCGACTCTGCGCGGGTCCGGTGCTGCCCTATGTGCAAGCGGAGGCGGCGCGCGAGATCGCGGCGCTGCTGGCCGACTACGAGACGCAGGCGCGGGGGCGCTTCGAACTCGCGGGCTTGCGCGCTCGCGCGGAGGAGGCGGTTCGGGCGACCGAGGCGCTCGATACGCTGGCGGCGGCGGCGATCGAGAAGGATCTTGACCCGGCGAGCGAGGCGGCGCGGGCGATCGTCGCGGCGCAGAAGGGGGTCTCGCGCGCGCTGGTGCCGCTGCGCTATACCACGGGGAATCGCTTCGACCACGACGCGGCGATGCCCGCGCCCGCGTTGCAGCAATTGCGAGGGCATCGCCGCGCTTCGCAACGCTCGATCCGGGGAGAGCGACGGTAGCGCTTCACGTATGCGGCGCTGGTGCGGCGGCGGAACGGGGTGGCGCAGGCGTTGCGGGCGGCGATTGCGGCGGCGGGGGTGGGGCGTGAACGTCGCCCCCTCGGCCCACTTACGCAGGGTACAATTGCGGCGGGGGTGCGACGTTACGAGCAGCAAGAGAAACGAGGTGTGACATGATGGTGACTGCTCAGGTAGGAGACGATGGGCGGGTAGACGTGCCCCAGGAGATACGCGAGTCCTGTGGTGTCGAGCCGGGGAGCAAATTGCTGTTCGTCAAAGTGGGAGACCGGCGATTTGAGTGCCGGGTCTTGCCACAGCCAGGCTCCTTGATGGAGTTCATCAGGCAGCACCAGATCGATGGACCTCCTATCGATGTCGAGCAACTGATCCGCGAGGGTCAGGAGCAGGCTGCCGATGAGTTCTTCGAACGCCTGAGCCGCAATCGGGAGTGACCACTGCTATGGCAGTACAACTTGGGCTGCTTGATACGAACATCTTCATTCATCCGCTGTACGCGCGCGATCCTCATGGCCCGCGCTGTCAGGCGTTACTCGATGCGATCGAACGCGAGGAAGCGGAGGGATGGATCGACGTTGCTGTGGTCCATGAATTGACCTACGCGCTGAGACGTGCGCCCGGATTCGCGGATCGGGCGCGTATTCACACCTACATCGACAAGACTCTGGCAATGCCCCGGTTATTGGCCGACGATAAGGATGCGCTCATCGCGGCGCTCGGGCGCTGGGCAAGCGAAGGGATCGGATTCATCGATGCCTGGCTGGCTACCCTGGCCGACCGTCGTGGCTTTTCCATCTGCTCAGTGAATAGGCAAGATTTTCCCGTTGGTCTCGAGAACACCTTTGTCACAGCCGACCTGGAGCAAGAGGAGGAGGGGGCATGAGCGCGGGTGCGACGCCTGCCGCCGCGTGGCGCGGTGGGGAGGATGAGGGGCGGTTCTGGAGTCGCTGAATACGGATGCGGCGTGAAGGCCCCGGTCAATGAGTTCACGCGATATGTGCGCGAGTCGGGGACGGAGGATGAGGCGAAGGCGGTCGCAGCGATCACGCGGCGGCTGAGCGCGTGGGGGGTGGAGCACACGGTCCATCACCCGCGCTGCTACATCAGCCTGCCGCGCGGGGCGACGGTGACGGTGATGCTGAACGATGGCGAGACGCGCGAGTTCGCGGGGACGACGCCCGGGTTCGCGATCCCGACCGGGGAGGCGGGGATCACGGCGACGCCGGTGGCGTTGCAGGCGGCGCACGCGTCCGGGAGCAGTTCGCTCTTCGCGGGGCTGGCGGGGGCGACCGAGGGGGTCGAGCTGGCCGGGACGATCGCGGTGCTGGACGGGCTGCCGATGCCCGCGCGCATCCGCGACCTGACAAAGGCGGGGGTCGCGGCGGCGGTGTTTATCAGTCCGGGGCACCGGGTACACGAGGGGATTTGCACGCCGATCTGGGGGTCGCCGGACCTCGATACGGTCGACCAGTTGCCGACGCTGAGCGCGGCGGAGATCACGAAGCCGGACGGCACCTGGCTGAAGGAGCAGATCGCGGCCGGGGCGGTGCGGAGCGTGACGGTGCGCGCGAATCTCGATACGGGTTGGCGCGAGATCCCGGTCACGGTCGCGGAGATCCGGGGGACGACCAATCCCGAGGAGTTCGTGCTGGTGCATGGCCACCTCGATTCGTGGGGCGAGGGGATCGGGGATAACGCGGTCGGGGATGCGACGCTGCTGGAATTGGCGCGGGCGTTGCACGCGAGCCGCGACAAGTTGGCGCGGAGCGTGCGGATCGCGTGGTGGAGCGGGCACTCGCACGGTCGGTATGCGGGGAGCACCTGGTATGCCGACACGTTCGGGCTCGATCTGATCGAGAACTGCGTGGCGCAGGTGAACTGCGATTCGCCGGGCTGCCGCTGGGCGACCGAATACCGCGATCTGTCGGTGACGCCGGACCTCGCGGCGTTCACGCGGGCGGTGATCGCCGACCTGACGGGGCAGGACGCGGAGACGGAGCGCCCGCTGCGCGCCGGGGACTACAGCTTCAACAACCTGGGGGTCTCGGGGACGCTGATGCTCTCCTCCACGATGCCGGAGGAGGTGGCGAAGGCGCACGACTACTACGCGGTCGGCGGCTGCGGCGGGAATATCGCCTGGCACACGGTGGACGATACGATCGAGATCGCGGACCGCGACAACCTGGGGCGCGACATCAAGGTGTATGGCGCGATTGCGTGGCGGCTGGCGAATGCGCCGGTGGTGCCGCTCGACCTGGCGGCGGCGGGCGAGGACGTGCGCGCGAGCCTGGAGGGCTACGCGGCGACGCTCGGCGACCGCTTCGACCTGAGCGGGGCGCTCGGGGCGGCGGACGAGTTGATCAAGGTGGCGACGCTGCTGCGGCGGGCGGGGATCGAGGGGACGGCGGATAGCGCGGTCAATCGGAAGCGCAACCGGTTTCTGCTGCGCGCGGGGCGGCCTTTGACGGCGCTCAACTTCGCGCAGCAGAGGGACGTTCCGGCAGGACGCGGCGCTCGTCTGCCGCCGATCCCGGACACGGCCCACGCCACGCGCGCCCTCGCATGCCGCGCCGAGGGCGACGCCGAGAGCGTGGCGCTCGTCTCGCTGGTGCAGGCGCGCAATCGGGCGATCTGGGCGATGCGCAAGGGCGACGCGGGTTGTGGGCGGCTGGGTATGGCGGCGGGGCACCGGGACTGAAGTCCCGGCGAAGGGCTACGGCGGCCACGAAACCCGCCTGCGCGGGTTGGTCGCGCAAACTCTGAGCACAGTAGGCTATTCCTCGAAGCGACAGTGCGGGGCGCGGGCTGATGCCCGCCCCAGCGCTCGTGCGCAATGGTCTCTATGCCATGACGCCGGAGGTGGTGGTTTTGACCCAACCGCCGCGTGCGGCCTTCGCGGCCGTCGCGGAGGACGGAGCGGGTGCGGGTGATGGCGCGGATGTCGTTGGGGAGGTCGCCATCCACAGCGAGAGGAGAGGAGTCGGCAACTTTGCCGGGGGCGAGGGTGCCAACCTGGTCGTCGATGCCGATCGCCTGCGCGGCGAGGCCGGTGCAGGCGTGGATCGCCTCGATCGGGCTGAAGCCGCCGTAGCGGACAGCGGCGACGAGGCTGTAGGGGTAGTCCTCGTAGGTGGTGATCGGGGCGATGGCGTCGCTGTGGATGACGATTTGCGCGCCCATCGCCTTCATCTCGCGCAGGGTTTCGTAGCGTTCGCGCTGCGCCTGGGGCAGGTCGGACCAGGGGGTCTCGGCCTTCGCCTCGGCTTGCTGCGGGCCGGAGAGGGTGATGCCGATGTAGGTCCCGGCCTGGACCAGTTGCAGCATCAGCTCCTCGTCGAAGACCCAGCCGTCGGGGGTGTACCAGTTGCAGTGCTCGATCATGCCGATGCCCGCTTCCAGGCAGTTGCGCTGCCCCTTGCCGGCGTGGGAGTGGGCGGTGACGCGCCGTCCGAGGCGGGTGGCCTCGCGGCGGATGGCGCTCAGTTCGGCGACGGTGTACTGCGGCTCGGTGATGTTGCTGTTGCGGGTCATGCCGCCGCCGGTCGCCATGACTTTGATGAAGTCGGCCCCGGCGCGGGCCATCTGGCGGGTGGCGACGACCACGCCGTGCTCGCCGTCGGCCTCCAGGCCGCACCAGTGGCAGTGCCCGGCGGTGGTGGTGATCGGCATGCCGGGGGAGAGGAGGCGCGGGCCGTTGATAAAGCCCTGGGCGATCAGGTCGCGCAGGCGGAGCACGACGAACCCCTTCGCGCCGCAGTCGCGCACGGTGGTGATGCCGACGCTGAGGCAGGCCTGCGCCGCCTGCACGGCGCGGACGGCGATGGTCCAGTCGTCGTCCGTTTCGAGCTGGTGGATGACGGCCTCGACGGTCGCGGCGGAGCGGGCGTTGAAGGTGAGGTGGACGTGGGTCTCGATCAGGCCGGGGAGGAGGGTGGCATCGGGCGCATCGACGCGATCCTCGGCGTTGTGCGCGGCGGGCGGGGCGTCGGCGGCGGGTCCGGCGTAGGCGATGTGGCCGTTGTCGATCAGGACGAGGCCGTCGTGGATCGGGGGTGCGCCGGTGCCGTCGAGCAGGGTTCCGGCGCGGATGACGCGGGGTGCGGTGGGGGTGGCGGACATGGGTGCGATTCCTCCTTGTATGGGGAGAGGCCCCCCTAAATCCCCCCAATGCTGGGGGGGGACTTTCACGGGTGGCAATCGGTGTGGATGTGCCTGGCTGGTGCGACTCCAATGCTACTCGATGGCGATCTCGGCGACGGCGTAGGGCAGCAGGTCGAGGGTGAGCGTGCCAGCGGTGATGGTGAGTGGCGAGCCGGGGGCTGCCCGGAAGGCTTCGAGGGTTTGGATTGCGGCGAGGGCGGTGGTTTCGTCCAGGTGGCGCATGGTGGCGCGGTCGCCGGTGGTGCGGAGGGCGATGGTTTGGGGTTCGGGGAGGAGGTTGGCGAGGAGGATGCGAGTCTGGCCCTGGTGGCGGATGGCGAGGGCAGCAGCGCGGAGGGGATCGCCGGTGGTGACGGGGAGGAGATCGCCGTCGCGCAGTTCGCCGACGGTGGCGAGGATGTGGTAGACGGGGTAGACGGTGCCGGGCAGGGAGTGGAACGCGGGCCAGGGGGAGCCGCTGGCGGTCTCCATGATGCCGCGCGGGCCGGTGGTTTCGTAGTAGGTGGCGCTGGCGACGCGGACGGCGGCGAGCGGCGGGCTGCCGACGGTCCAGGCGGCGGCGAAGAGGAGGGGCTGGCGCGGGTCAACCTCGGGCGGGAGTTGCGTGGGGTCGGGCGCGGCCTGCGGGCCGGTGGCGTTGGGATTGAAGCGGGGCAGGAGGGTGATCAGGAGATGGCGATGGGGGTGTCGCCGATGAACTGACAGGCACTCTCGACCGTGGCAGCTGATGGGTAGGGTTTCGACGAGCAGGGCGTCGTCGAGCGTGGACCTGGGGGTTGATCGAGTAGGTGACCAGTTCGAGGTTGATCCCGCTCGGGACGGTCACGATTCAACTCGGTGAAATAGGCGTCGGTGCCACCGGCACCGATCGGCTCGGGCAAGCGGCGTGCTTGAGTTGCTTGCTCGCGCGAGGTCTGGAGAGTTCGCGTAACGACTGTAGTCCCGCGTGGAATGGATGAGCCAGCGGGCGACTGGGCGGAGTCTCGATCAATTCGACTCAACGCAACGGCATCGCCCTCGGCGTCGTCCGGGGATCGCAACTTCAAGTTCTGCGCCAAGTGCCCGCGCCTCGGCGGTCGCTTGCGCGAGCGTGACTGCGGGCCAATGCGCCGTTCCTGGCAGGGTTCAGATCGACGCGGAGATGGGCGAGGTTGAGGACGCGGAGGCGGGCAATTTCGGTCTCGCTGAGCGGCTGGCCGTGGCTGGCGACGCCGAGGCCGAGGCGCGGCAGGGAGCCAAGCGGGGTGTCGCCGATGGTTACGGTGATTGGGGTGCTGGTGTCACTCTCCCTTCCTCCTTCCCCCTTCTCCCCTCCCGTGAGCGTGATCAGGACCGATTGGACAACGGTCTCCCCGGCGGCGATGGGCGCGGGGAAGGGGAGGCGGAGGGGGGTGCAGTAGGTCTTGTAGGAGGCGTCGGTCCAGTTGCGCTGGTCCTCCATCTCGAAGATGTCGCCCGCGAAGCGGACTTCGGCCCAGGTGCCGGGCTCGACTTCGTGCGCGATGGCGCGCATCTCTTTGAAGGGTTGGTTCGGGGAGATGTGATAGGGAATTCGTCGGTGACGCGGGTGCCGTCGTCGTGCTCCACGACGCAGGAGCGCCCGGCGCAGCCGTCGGGTGGGTGGAGGATGCAGAAGCCGATCCGGTTGCGGAGGAAGGCGATGCGCGCCGCGCCATCCATCGCGAAGGTGATGGTGCCCTGGCTGTCGCCGGTGATCGTGCCGCGCCAGCCGAAGTCGATCTCGCCCTGGCGGTGGTCGGCCTGGAAGGTGATGGTGAAGCTGCGCTCGGACTGCTCGATGCTGAGGTCGGAGATAGCGATGGGGATGGTGTCCCAGTTCTGGTCGCGCACGGCGACGTAGACGCGGCGCAGGACTTCGCGGTCACCGAGGGCGGATGTAGCGGAGGTCGCCCGACTCGAAGAGCATGGTGAGCGGCCCGGCGCGGAGGGTGCGGCGTTCGGGTTGGGGGGCGTCGTGGCCCCAACGGAGGGCGTTCAGGGGGAGCATGGGGGCCTCCACGAGAGGTCAGTCGTCAGTCGTCAGTCGTCAGTGAAGGGGTTACGGTTCGAAGGTTTGAAGGTTCAAAGGTTAGGAGGCTGAGAACATTCGAACTTTCTAACCTTCAAACCGTCCCCGTCACTCGTTACTCGTCGCCGGTGAGCAGCAGCACCCAGTCGTGGGGATGGGCGTTGGCGTCGGTGGTGGCGGGGGCGCGGTAGGTGTCGCCGAAGGGGGTGGCGATGCGGAGTTCGGCGGTGCGCGGGTCGAACCAGCGGGCGATGTAGGTGCGGTCGGGTGGGAGGTCGGGGGCGACTTCGCCGCCGGTGGGGAGGTAGATGGCGATGATGCCGCGCTCGGGGGTGGCGAGGGCGGCGGGGGCGTGGCCGGGTGGCGCGTTGTGCGCGGGGAGGAGATCGGGGGCGCGGCGGAGGCGGGCGAAGGGGACGACCTCGGTGAAGAAGTGGCGGACATGGAGGAGGTCGGCCATGCCCGGCTGATCCTGGTCGAGCAGGGCGAATGGCCCCCAGGAGTTCTCGAAGCCGTGGATGATGCCGAGCGCGCGGAAGGCACCGCGCCACGCGCCGCGCCGGGTGTGCTCCACGTCGCACCACTCGTGCGAGGGCATCAGCAGCGGGAAGTCGGGATTGCGCTCGTAGCCCCACTCGGAGAAGATCGCCGCGCCCCACCAGCCGTCGAGCGCGCCGTCGATCTGCTCCTCGATCCCGGCGGCGAGCCAGCCGTCGGCCTCGTCGCGCGTGCCCCAGTCCTGAAAGAGGATGAGGTCGATCGCGCCGGGGTCGGCGGCGAAGCGGCGTGCGAAGGGCGGCAGGCGCGGGCCGTTGTGGACGGCGACGATGTGGCCGTGCCCGGCGACCCGCTTCACCAGGCGGGCGATGCGCATGGCCCAGCGGTCGGCGACCGGCTGGTAGTGCCAATCTCCATTTGGATAATATTCATACTCATTCATTAATGTCCAGCAGACGACGCAGGTGTAGGCGTCGTAGCGGGCGATCAGGTAGCGGAGCCAGAGTTCTTCCCACTCGGCGACGAAGATCTGGCGGGCGCTGAACGGGAATTCGAAGCCCCAGGCTTCCATGATCAGTTCGAGGCCGATCCCCAGCTCCTCGGCCAGCGCGACGACGCGATCGACGGTGCGGAAGTAGTCGAGGTTGAAGCGGTCGAAGCGCGGGGCCTGCTCGCTGCCGCCCCAGGCCCAGGTGCGCGCGGTCTGCCACTGGTTGTAGCCATCGGGCGGATGGAAGGGGCTGCAGGGGATGCGGATGCGCAGGAAGTTGAAGCCCTGGGCGGCGCGGCGGCGCAGCAGCCCCTCTACGTCGAGGCCGCAGTGGGCCATGCCGAAGAGGTTGTAGAGGGTGTCGCCGAAGACGAAGCAGGGTTCGCCCGATTCGTAGGTGAGGCCCCAGGCTGCGCCGGGGGTGGCGCGCAGGAAGCCGCGCGTCGAGGCGTTGTCGGTGACTTCGACGCTGCCTTCGACCGATAGGCCGGCGTCGGGCGGGGTGGCGGTGGCGCGATAGGTCCAGCGACCGGCTTCGTCGGGGTTGAAGCGGACCGTCCAGAGTTGGCCTTGCTCGTCGGTGCCGTCGTGGAAGGCGGGGATGGCGACGGTTTGCCCGCTCGGGCCGGTGAAGGTTGCCTCCACCGCGACATCGGCGAATGGTTCGGCGTAGGCTGCGGCGCTACGCAGCGTCCACTCGCCGACCGTGCGGCGCGGGAGGGTGGTGGGGTTGGCGGGCATGCGGCCTCCATGCGAGCGTGATGTGCAGGGTGCCGGATCGCGACGGGGCGATGGCGGGCGCATTGTAGCGCAGTGTGTTGACGTGAGGGCGTGAGGGCGTGAGGGCGTGAGGGCGTATGTTTGTGCGTTCGTGCGTTTGTGCGTTCGTCGTTGCGCGTCGGCGGTTGAAACCGCGGCTGAGGGCGCCTACGCGCCACGAAACCGACCTTCGTCGGTTAGGCCTCCCACCTTGATGTCGGAGCCTAACCCGCGAAGGCGGGTTTTTTGGCCACAGCCCCCAGGCGCGGTTTCAACCGCCGACGCAACCATCACAAATGCAGCGAGGCGTTAGGCTATGTCATCCGCGAGGGGAGGTGAGGTGGAAGGTGGTGCCTGCAGCGGGGGTGCTTGCGGCGCGGAGGGTGCCGCCGGAGCGGGTGACGATTTCGCGGGCGATGAAGAGGCCAAGGCCGAGGCCGTCGGGGTTGGCGGCGGTGCCGTTGGTGGCGCGGTAGAAGCGCTCGAAGATGCGGTCGAGGTCGGTGGGGTGGATGCCGATGCCGTGGTCGCGCACGGCGAGGTGGGCGTGGTGGTTGTCGCGCGAGATGGTGAGTTCGATGCGGTCGGCGGCGGGCCAGCTTGGCGGCGTTCAGCAGGAGGTGGGCGACCACCTGGGTGATACGGGCAGGGTCGGCGTGGATCGGCAACGGTTCGGCGGCGATGGTGAGGGCGATGCGGTGGGACGTGAGGGCTGGTTGTTGGTCGGCGACGGCGGCGCGGGCGAGGTCGGCGAGGTCGCAGGGGGCGGGGTCGAGGCGTAGGGTGCCTTTGCGCAGCTGGTTGGCGTCGGTGAGTTCGTCCACGAGGCGGGCGATGCGGTCGGACTGCTGCTCGATCACCGCGAGGTGGCGCGCGATGCGCTCGCCGGGGTCGCCGGTGGGGGCCGCCGCGCGGCGAGCCAGTTGGGCGAAGCCTTTGATGGCGGTGAGGGGAGATTTCACCTGGTGGGCGATCAGCGAGAGGAAGGCGTCTTTCTCCTGCTCAGCCTCGCGCTGGGGGGTGATGTCGCGCAGGAGGACGACCGCGCCATCCACGCTACCTCGTCGCCGGTGATCGGGACGGCGCGCAGGCTGAGGTAGCGGCGACCGTGGCCGGGGGCGACGGGGCCGACCAGGACGAGATCGTTTGCGCCGCGCTGGCCGCTGAAAGCGCCGGAGAGGAGGGCATCGCCGGTGTGGAGGGGGCGGCCATCGTCCCAGGCGAGGTCGCCGTAGACCAGGATTTCAAGCAGGCGCTGGTGGCGCACAGGCTCCGATAGGCCGAGAGGCGCAGGCCGGACTCGTTCGACTCGATCACGCGCCCCTGGCTGTCGAGGAGGAATACACCGTCGGCGATCGCGCCGATCACGGCCTCTAGCTCGCCCGCGCGGCGCTGCGCGGCCTCCGCGAGCACGGCGCTCTCGCGTTGCGCTCGCGCCTGGGCGGTCAGGTCGGCGACGGTCAGCATCAGGCCCTCGGTCGTGCCGTCGAGTCCCGGGAGGGGCAGGATCGAGAGATTCCAGACGACCGGGTCGCGCTCGCCGTCGAGATGGAAGGTGAATTCTTCGGCGACGTGGGGGATCCCAGTGGCGTAAACCTCGGCCATCAGGGGGGCCAGGCCCGCGCTGGCGAGGACGGGCAAGGCGGCGAAGACCGGGCGACCGATGAGGCGCGAGACGGTTTGATCGCCCAGGTAGACCAGGCGCGGGCTGACGACCACCACGCGATGGTCGATGCCGGTGGTTGCCAGCACGCCGAGCGAGACCTGGGTGACGAAGCGGCGATTGATCAACTCCGTGCGGCGCTGGCGCTGGCGGTCGGTGACGTCGGCCAGGATGACGACGAGGCGATCGACCGCGCCGAAGGTGCTGCCGAGGGGGAGGCACTGCCAGTCCCAGTAGCGCATGTCGTTGGGGCGGGCGATGCCGTCCGGGGGGAGGACGGGGCGGTAGGGGAAATCGCGCGCCTGGAAGGGTTCGCCGCTGGCGACCACCCGCGCGAAGATGTCGACCAGGCCCTGCTCCTCGGCGCGGGGGATGACGCTGGCCCAGGGCGCGCCCGCGAGGGGACGCTCGGGGTCGGCGAGCAGCTCGCGGAAGGCTTCGTTGGCGTCGATGAGGGGGAAGTCGGCCGAACTGGCATCGACGATGGCGACGGCGTCGGTGATGCGGTCGAAGAGGAGGCGTTGCAGTTCGTCGGTTGCGATGCTCACGGCCTCGTCCCCGGTACCCAGTCCGCACAACGGTCGCCTCAGCGTGCCACCGGAGGGGTTATCGCAAGTCGCGTGCCGCTGTGTGGGGAGTCGTGAGTCGTGAGTCGTGAGTCGTGAGTGAAGTACGAAGTACGAAGTACGAACGACGAAGGGGCGTGAGGGCGTGAGGGCGTTCTACGCTTGACGACTCAATCGGCGTTGTGGGCGGCGGGGGCGGCGGGGGCGGGGTCGCGGGTGGGGGTGGGGGCGGTTGCGGGGCGCGGGCCGCGCAGGATGGAGATGAGCGCGCCGCAGGCGGCGAGAGTGGCGGAGAGGAGGTAGGCGTGCCGGAGGCCGGTGAGGAAGGCGCGCAACAGCGGGGTGGCGTCCACGCCGGCATTGACACTGGCGCGCAGGGCGTCGAGGCCGCCGCTGCCGACGACCGGGGCGATGGCGCTGACGACGACCGCACCGGCGATGGCCTGCCCGACCGCCTGCCCGCTGTTGCGGACCATCGAGATGAAGCCGCCGACGACGCCGTACTGCGGGCGCGGCACGGAGGAGAAGACGGCGCTGCTGTTCGGCGAGTTGAAGAGGCCCATGCCGAAGCCGAGCAGGATCAGCCGCCAGAGCACGTCGAGGTAGTGCATGTCGGTGGTGAGGCGGCTGAGGAAGAAGAGGGCGAGGCAGGAGATGCTGAGGCCGATCGAGGAGAGGATCCGCGCGCCGAGGCGGTCGGAGAGGTAGCCGCTGATCGGGGCGATGACGGCGAGGGTGAGCGAGGTGGGCGTGAGGAGGAGGCCGGCCTTCTCGGGCGGGAAGTCGAGCACGAGCTGGAGGAAGAAGGGCATCAGGAAGACGTGGGCCGAGGTGGCGAGGAAGGAGAGGAAGGCGGCGCTGGTGCCGGTGGCGAAGGAGCGGATGCGGAAGAGGCCGAGGCTGATCAGCGGCGCGGCGACGCGCGTTTCAGTGATCAGGAAGCCGGTGAAGCCGACGGCGGCGACGGCGAAGAGGGCGAGGATCGCCGGTGAGCCCCAGCCGCTCGCGGCACCGCGATTGAGCGCGAGGATGAGGGTGACGAGGGTGATCGCGGCGAGGAGCGCGCCGAGGGGGTCGAACTTCCCGGCCTCGGGGCGGCGGGTGGTGATGCGGCTTTCTTCGAGCACAAGCAGCGCCAGGCCGATGCCGATCAGCCCGACCGGGAGGTTCACCAGGAAGATCGATTGCCAGCCGAAGGCACCGGTGAGCAGGCCGCCGATCGAGGGGCCGAGCGTGGTGCCGGTGGCGACGACGGTGCCCTGGATGCCGAGCGCGCGGCCCCGCTGCTTGTCGGAGAAGACGGCGCTGGTGATCGCGAGGCCGTTGGCCTGGACCATCGCGCCGCCGATGGCCTGGAGGACGCGCGCGGCGATCAGCAGGTCGGGGGAGGTGGCGAGGGCGCAGCAGACGGAGCCAAGCGTGAAGACGCCGAAGCCGAGGGTGTAGACCCGCTTGCGCCCCCAGATGTCGGCCAGGCGACCGAAGGTGAGGAGCAGGGCGGTGATCGTGAGGAGGTAGGCGAGGACGACCCACTGGATGGTGGCGAGGTCGCTGCGGAAGTCGCGCAGGATGACGGGGAGGGCGACGTTGACGATGCTGGAGTCGAGGGTGGACATGAAGGTGCCGATGGCGACGGTGCTGAGCGCCCACCAGCGGTGGTTGTCGCCGCGTACTACCGACCGTGCTCGCTCAAGCATGCTGCTGCCTTCCCTGTCGCTGCCCCTACCGCCCGCCGGTGGTGATGATAGCACCTGGACGGGGTGAGGGGAGAGTGGAGAGAAGAGAGTGGAGAGAAGAGAGTAAGACCGCAGAGGCGCGGAGACGCAGAGAACGGCGCAGAGACGGGGAGAGAAAGACAATATTAACCACAGAGGAAACGGAGGGCACGGAGACGAGGGGGAAGGGTGAGGGCGAGGCGGGTGTGGTGGTTGACGGGAAAGAGTGCGGGGCCTAAAATAAGACCGACCGGTCGGTTTTCTTTCTGGCGGGTGCGCGGGAAGGGATGGGGCGATGACGAAGGGGGAGCGGACGCGGCAGTTGATCGTGGAGCGGGCGATGCCGCTCTTTAATACGCGGGGGTTTTCGGGGGCGTCGCTGAATGACTTGATTCGGGAGACGGGGCTGGAGAAGGGGGGGATTTACAACCATTTCCACAGCAAGGAGGAGATCGCGCTGGCGGCGTTCGACCATGCGGTCGGGCTGGTGGCGCAGCGGTTTGGCGAGGCGATCGCGGGGCAGGAGCGGGCGCTCGACCGGCTGCTGGCGATTGTGGATGTGTTCCGCGATCTGGCGGCCGATCAGCCGTTGGTGGGCGGGTGCCCGGTGCTGAACACGGCAATCGAGGCCGATGATACCAATCCGGCATTGCGCGACCGCGCGCGGGCGGCGATGACGAGTTGGCAGAAGTTGGTCGGGGTGACGGTGAAGCAGGGCGTGCTGGCGGGGGAGTTGCGGCCGGAAGCCGACCCGCGCGCGGTAGCGTCGATCGTCACGGCGACGCTGGAGGGGGCGGTGATGCTCACCAAGCTCTACGGTGAGCCGACCCACATGCGGCATGTGATCGAGCACCTCACGGCGTATCTCGCCTCGCTGGCCGTGCCGGGCGAGTCGTGAGTCGTGAGTCGTGAGTCGTGAGTGGTTACGGCCCTCGCCCCGCCGCCTGCGGACGGCACCCCTCTCCCAGCGGTTGGGAGAGGGGAAGGGTATTGACTGACGAGCGATTGCGAAACGCAGCACCTGGCGTCGCACGTTGGCGGCGCGTGTCACCTTCGGCAGGAGGTTGTGCGATGTACCGCTTCGTGGTGGAACGCCGGATCCGCAGGGTCTTTGCGCAGTTGGGCGCGGGCGACTATGCGTCGTCGCTGGCGCGGTTCCCGACGCGCATCGAGCACTTTTTCCCGGGCGACCACGCGCTCGGCGGGACGCGGCGCACCCCGGAGGATGCGGCGCTGGTTCGAGCGGCTGTACGCGATTTTCCCTGGGCTGCACTTCGAGATTAAGGGGTGCTGGTACGGGGTTGGCCCCTGGCAGACGACGGTGGCGATCGAGTGGATCGACCGCGCGACGCTGGTGGATGGCAGCCACTACGAGAATGAGGGGGTCCACATCATGCACCTGCGCTGGGGGCGGGTGGTCGCGTTCCGGCCGTATCTCGACACGCAACTAGTGGCGGCGGCCTGCCGAGCGGGCCGCTCGCGCCGGGGAGGGCGAGGCGCTGGCGCAGCCGATTGAGGCGCACCGCTGGCCGGGAGGGGCGGATGCGGCTCGCGGCGGCGCGCGGTCGGCAATAAGAGCGGAAAGGGAGCGAGGATGAGCGCGGGAGAGGGTGAGGCGAATCCGCAGGCGCGGTGGGCGGGGACGTTGCCGGGGATGTTCGGGCTGGAGTTCACGGGCGGTGCCGAGGGGACCATGACAAGCCGGATGGTGGTACGCCCCGAGTTTCTGGCCCCGAATGGCTATCTGCACGCGGCGTCGGTAATCGCGCTGGCCGATACGACCTGCGGCGCGGGGACGATGCGGAATAGGCCGGAGGGGGTGCAGGGGTTCACGACGATTGAGTTGAAGTGCAACTATCTCGGCACGGTGCGCGAGGGCGCGGTCGGTTGCGAGGCGACGCTGATGCATGGAGGGCGGCAGACGCAGGTGTGGGATGCGCGGGTCTTCGACGAGGCGAACGGGAAGACGATTGCGCTGTTTCGGTGTACGCAGATGTTGCTGTATCCGAGGGCGTAGGCGTGAGGGCGTGAGGGCGACGGGGTTGATGAGGGGCGGGTGGTTTTTGGGGTTGAGCCGAGGGAATACCACTATAACCCGGCCGGGGTGGTGCAAGGTGAATTTTGTGCGGCCGATCATCGAGGCGACGGGGCGGCTGCGCTGCGAGGGGACGCTGATCCACGCGGGCGGGCGGATCGCGACCGCCGAGGCGAGCGTGATCGATGCGGCTGTCACGTTATATGCCCGCGCGACGACGACGTGCATGATTTTGCGCCCGGATAATGGGCGGAAGGGGTAGTTGATGGGCTGGCGTTGCTTCGTGGCACTGGGGGACAGTTTTACTGAGGGGATTGGGGACCGCGTGGAGGGGATCCCGCTGATCAGTTGGGCGGACTGGCTGACGCGGGCGATTCGCGCGCAGCAGGGGCCGCTGGAGTATCACAACCTGGCGCGGCACGGGTTGCGGACGGCGCAGATCCGCGAGGAGCAGTTGGCGCGGGCGGTGGCGTATCGCCCGGATCTCGCCAGCGTGATCGCCGGGGCGAACGATGTGCTGGGGCTCGGGTGGGACCCGGCGCGCTTCCGCGAGGATTTCACCGCGCTGGTCGCGGGGCTGGGCGATGCGGGGGCGACGGTGATCACGGCGACGATGGCGAATTTCGCGTCGGTGGCGAGCGGCAATGGCGGCGGGAAGTCGTACCGGCGGCTGCACGACCGCTCGGCGGAGGCGAACGCGATCATTCGCGAGGTAAGCGCTGAGTACGACACGGTGTTCGTCGATTTCTGGCCGCTGACCGATACGCTGGGGCGCGAGGCGTGGAGTGCGGATGATCTGCACCCGAATGCGCGGGGGTACCGGTTTATCGCGGAGCGGATCGCGGCGGCGCTGGCGGAGCGGGAGCGCATAGTGTTGGATGTGGGGGCGTGAGGGTGTGAGGGCGTGGGGGCGGACCTCACCCCGCCGCTGCGGCGGCACCCCTCTCCCGCGAGGAGAGGGGGGGTCTTCGTGAAGAGTTCAGGTGAATTGGAAGCGAGTGGTGGGTATGAGGCGGACCCCTCCCCGCGCTGCGGCGCGACCGCCACCCGCAAGCGGGTACCCGGCTGATGAGGAGAGGGTGGGAATACGAGGGAACGCAGGTGGTGGAATTGGGAGTGGGTAGGATGAGTGCGGAGTTGGTGGCGTCTGATCTGGAGGGGACGCTGACGACGGGGGAGACGTGGCGGGGGGTGGGGCGGTATTTGCGCGAGGAGCGGGGGCCGTGGGCGGGGATGCGGTACCGGGCATTCTTTGCGATGAATACGCCGGGGATATTGCTGGCGAGGCGCGGGCTTTTTGATGAGCAGGGGATGCGGATACGGTGGATGCGCGATCTGTCGCGCTTTTTCCGAGGGTTTGATGCGGCTGAGTTGGGGCGGATGGCGGAGTGGGTGGTTGAGCGGGAACTCTGGCCGAAGCGGCGCGAGGTGGTGATCGCGGAGTTGGCGGCGCACCGGGCGGCAGGGCGGCGGGTGTTGCTGGTGTCGGGCACGTATCAGCCGGTGCTGGAGGTCTTTGCGCGGCGGATCGGGGCGGAGGCGATCGGGACGCCGCTGGAGGTGCGGGAGGGTCGCGCGACGGGGCGGCGCTGGCGGGGCCGGTGAACAATGATGCGGTGAAGGTTGCGAGTTTGCGGCCGTTGCTGGGGGATGGCAGGCTGGTCGCGGCGTATGGGGATACGCCTACCGATGTGCCGATGCTGGAGTTGAGCGCGGCGGCGGTTGTGGTGGGGAGGAATGCGCGGCTTGGCGCAATAGCGGCGGAGCGTGGGTGGCGGGTGATGAATGATGAGGAGTGAGGGAGAGAAGAGAGAAGAGAGTGGGGCGGATCCTTCGCTGCGCTCAGGATGACAGGGGGAGGATGGGTCCTCCGGGGTGGCATTCTGGGTGTGAGCGAAGGAGTCGCCCTTTTGCGTTGTGGTGGGGGCGACCTTGCTCCTCTCCGCGCGCCGCCGTATGATCGCTGGGTAGGGAGAGGAGCGTCGATGTATCGTTCTGCGAAGTATCCGACGAGTCTGGAAGAGGCCGAGGCGTTTGTGGCGGGGCAGCGGCACGGGACGCTGATCGCGACGCCGCCCGGTGGCCACCCGCAGGTTACGATCATCCCTTTTGTGAAGGTGGGCGACGAGATCGAGCTGCACATGGTGCAGGAGGACGCGACCTTCGCGGCGGTCTGCGCGAATCCGCTGGTGACATTTTTGGTCTCCGATTTCCTGGCGTTTTCGCGCCACGACTGGGTCGATCCGCGCGATGGGGCGCGGGGGACGCTCAATTTCCGCGCGGTTTCGTATTCCTGCACGGCGGAGACGTCGACCGAGCCGCGCGAGGTCGCGGCGGCGCTAGCGCGGCTGGTGCGCGCGTTCGAGCCGGATGCTGGACAGTTATGAGCCGATTGTGCCCGGGGAGTTTTATGGGCCGCGCATCGAGCGGCTAGCAGTGGTACGCCTGAAGGTGTTGCACACCGAGGCGAAGTTTAAGGTTGGGCCTGCTGCGCCGCCGGAGGTGAAGCGCCAGGTGGTCGCGGGGCTGCGGGCGCGGAATGAGCCGGGGGATGCGCGGGCGGCGGATGTGATCGAGGCGGCGATCCGGCGAGGGGAGGGGGGCTTAGCGAGAAGATGCGTGTCCCGAAGGGAGAGGCCCCAAGGGCTGAAGCCCTGGGCTGAGGGCTCGCTGCGGCTCGCCGCGAAGCCGCCTGCGCGGGCTGGGTCTCTGTCCCTGGTCCTGGTGTTCTGGATAGCGGTTGCCATGCGGAGTAGGGGGTTCAACTGAACGCCCCTACAAGATTCGCCCGCACGTCAGCCTGCGCCGCGTTGTATCAAGAGAGCCCCTGTGAGGAGCGAGTGCGGGTGAATGAGCTACGAGAGCAGTTGTATTTGATTGCGGACGAGATGCGCGGGATGGCGACGCTCGGGCGGACGTTCGCGGCGAATGTGTACGAGACGGAGCGGGCGCACCGGATCATGGAGTTGGCGGCGGCGGTCGCGGCGCTGGCGGAGGGGGAGACGCGCGAGGAGGTGCGCCTGATCTTCGACGCGGAGCCGTGGCACCGGGCGACCCCGGCGGCCGGGGTGGACGCGCTGGTGCTGGATGGCGCGGGGCGGGTGCCGCTGGTGCAGCGGAAGGATAATGGGCGCTGGGCGATGCCGGGCGGGATCGCGGAGATCGGGCATTCGCCCGCCGAGTCGGCGCTGAAGGAGTTGTGGAGGAGGCGGGGCTGCGCGGCGAGGCGCAGCGGCTGTTGGGGGTCTTCGACAGCCGGGCCTGGGGCTCGCGCACGAAGGTTCACATGGTCCACTTCGTTTTCCACGTCATCAGCGCTGAGTTGACCCCGGCGCACGGATGGAGATGCTCGACGCGCGCTTTTTCCCGACCGATGTGCTCCCGACCGAGATGCATTATGGCCACGACCGGCGGATCGCGCGCTGCCTGGAGGCGCTGCGCGACGGCAGCACCCATTTCGACCCGGCGGATACGCGCGAGGGGGAGATGCCGATGTTTCAGCGGAGTGATGAGTGATGAGTGATGAGTGATGAGCAGTGGGCAATGGCGATGGAACACGCCTGACGAGCAGACAGCCTCCGAGAGCGAACCTCGTCACTCGTCACTCGTTACTCATCACTCGTTACTCGTGCTGGGTGGGCCGACGGCGGTGGGGAAGACTGCGGCGGCGATTGCGGTGGCGCGACGGTTTGATGGGGAGGTGGTGTCGGCCGATCTCGCGGCTGGTCTACCGGGATGGATATCGGGACGGCGAAGCCGACGCGGGAGGAGCAGGCCGAGGCACCGCACCACTTGATCGATATCGTGGACCCGGACGAGGATTTTTCGCTGGCGCAGTATGTGACGCTGGCGCGCGAGGCAATCGGCGCGATCCTGGCGCGTGGGCGTCTGCCGATCCTGGCGGGGGACGCCACTCTACCTCAACGCGGTGGCGGAGGGGTGGCGGGTGCCGCACGCGCCGC
This sequence comes from Chloroflexia bacterium, assembly GCA_046328475.1. Taxonomy (GTDB): domain Bacteria; phylum Chloroflexota; class Chloroflexia; order Thermomicrobiales; family CADCWN01; genus CADCWN01. Next base: position 27,538 of record JAXLWN010000051.1, read on the forward strand.
CCGCCCCGGCGTTGCGCGCCGAGTTGGAGGCCGAGGCGGAGCGCGAGGGGCTGGCGGCGCTGGAGGCGCGGTTGGCGGCGGCCGATCCGGTGGCGGCGGCGCGGTCGGCGGGGAATTTGCGGCGGGTGGTGCGCGCGTTGGAGGTGTTTCTGACGACGGGCGTGCCGATGTCGGCGCAGGAGGGGAAGGAGCCGCCGCCGTATCGAGTCCACACGATTATTCTGACGCTGGACAGAGCGCCGCTGCACGCGCGCATCGACGCGCGGGTGGAGCGGATGGTCGCGGCGGGGCTGGTGGACGAGGTGCGCGGGTTGATCGAGCGGGGGTATTCGCCCGCGCTGCCGTCGATGAGCGGCATCGGCTATGCGGAGATTGCGGCGTATCTGGGCGGCGAGGGCACGCTGGCCGAGGCGACCGAGCGGATCAAGTTCAACACGCACCGCTACGTGCGGCATCAGGAGACCTGGTTCCGGCGCAATCGCGCGGCGCGGCGCATCGATGTGGCACCTGGCGATTGGCTGGCGCGTTTGATCGATGATGTTGGCACGGTCCTGGCAGGGGACGGAGTGATGAGTGATGAGTGATGAGTGATGAGTAACGGTTCGAAGGTTCGAAGGTTCGAAAGTTCAACTGCCTGACATCGCAACCTTTGAACCTTGTAGACGACTGACGACTGGCATATGAGGAGCGGGCAATGCGTAGGGTAAAGCAGGGGGCGGCTGTTGTGGTGCTGGGGTTGGTGTTGGCGGCGTGCGGGCGGTCGAACCCGACGGCGACGCCGGTGCCGACGGCGACCGCGACGGTCGCGCCGACGGCGACGACAGCTCCGACGGCGACGGCGGTTGCGGTGCGTCCGGGTGCGACGCCGGGCGGCACGCCCGGTGGCACACCGGCGGCGAATCCGGTGGCGGTGTCGGGGGCGTATGCGAATCTGGCGAAGCTCGATTCGTACCACATGGAAATCGTGGTCACCGATATCGGCAACCTGATCCAGTTCGGGCTGGGGAACAAGCTGACCTACTCGATCGACTACAACAAGGGGGACCAGAAGATCGTCTTCGACGACGGCAGCGGCACGAAGCAGGAGGCCTACAAGGTCGGTGGCAAGTTCTACACGGTGACGAATGGTGCGACGACCCCGGTGACCTCCCTGCCGCTGCAATACACGCTGCCCGATCTGCTCTACAGCACGCTGACCGCGCCGGGGGCGATGACCTTCACCGCCGCCGGGAACGAGCAGGTGAACGGGCGGGCGACGACGAAGTATGCGGGCGTGGGGTCGTTGTCGAAGCTGGCGACCAACCCGCTGCTGGCGGTCGCGCTCGCGGGGGCGAACGGCGATATCACCGGCCCGGTCTGGGTCGATACGGGCCAGTCGTTCCTGGTGGCGGGCGATATCACGGTGAATGTCACGTCGCCGAAGGCCGGGACGACGAAGCTGCGGATGGATGTGACGCAGGTGAATCAGGTGGCACCGATTAAGGCACCGCAATAGACGGAGTGCTGAGTGCTGAGTGCTGAGTGCTGAGTCTGGAACTCACGAGCAAACGAAGGGGCCGGGCAGCAGTTCTGCCCGGCCCCTTCGTTTCCGTTCGCTCAGGCTGCGGCGTTAGCGCTGGTCGATGGGGACGTAGCGGAGGTCGCGGGGGCCGACGTACTCGGATTGCGGGCGGATGATGCGGCCACCGGTCTGCTGCTCGATGATGTGGGCGATCCAGCCGGCGGTGCGCCCGACCGCGAAGGTCGGGGAGAAGAGGTCGGCGGAGAGGCCGAGTTCGCGCAGGAGGAGCGCGGTGTAGAACTCGACGTTGGTGTTGAGGTTGCGGCCGGGCTTGGCCTCGTTCAGCACCTTGATGCCGGCCTGCTCGACCGCTTTCGCCAGCGCCAGCGCCTCGCGCTCGTCGGTCTCGTCGGCCAGCTCCTCGGCGGCGGCGTAGAGGACTTCGGCGCGCGGGTCGCGCACCTTGTAGATGCGGTGGCCGAAGCCCATCAGCTTCTTGCCCTTGGCGATCGCGTCCTTCATCCAGGCCTCGGCGCGGTCGGGGGTGCCGATCTCCTCGATCATGGTGAGGGCCGGGCCGGGTGCGCCGCCGTGCAGGGGACCTTTCAACGCGCCGATCGCCCCGGTCACCGCCGAGATCATGTCGGAGGCGGTGGAGGCGATGACGCGCGCGGTGAAGGTGGAGGCGTTCATGCCGTGGTCGGAGACGGTGCAGAGGTAGGTGTTCAGGCCGCGCGTCTCGGCGTCGCCCGGCACTTCGCCGGAGATGCCGTAGAGGTAGTTCGCGGCGATGCCGAGGTCGTCTCGGGAGGCGACCGGTTTTTCGCCGTTGCGCTGTCGCTGGTAGGAGGCGACGATCACCGGCACGCGCGCCAGGATGCGGCAGGCGCGGTCAAACTTCGCTTCCTGCGACTCATCCTCAAGATTGGGGTCGTCGGCCGAGATGGAGGCGACCGCGAAGCGCAGCGCGTCCATCGGCCCCATGCGCTTCGCCGCCAGCGTGATCGCCGCCTCGGTCTCCTCCGGCAGGGCACGCGCGGCGACGAGTTTGGCGTTGAACTCGTCGAGCTGGCTCTGCGTCGGCAGGGTGCCATGCCAGAGCAGGTAGGCGACCTCTTCGAAGGAGGCGCGACCGGCCAACTCCTCGACATCGTAGCCCCGGATCGCCAGGTGGCCGACCTGTCCGTCGACCAGGCTCATCTCGGTGTTTGCGACGACGATGCCGTCGAGTCCCCGCGTCGCCGCCGGATTGCCGCCGCTCGCTGCTGTCACAATAGTCCTCCTCGCTAGAACGAAAAAACGATGCGCGCCCGGAGCGCGCGAATCTTCCCACTTGGGCGTATCGTAGCCTATCGGTAGATCCAGCGCCACCGCCCAGTTTTCTTGCAACTATCGTACCGCAAAGCGGCGTGGCTGGCGAACGGCGGGGGGATAACCCCTCCCCGCCGCCTGCGGGCGGCGACCCTCCCCCTTGCGAGGGAGAGGGTGAGAGTTTCGGGCGAGGTGGGTGGTGTGAGGTGATGCGGGTGCCGCGCTGATGCGCGGAGGCTAGGTGATGGGGCGGGGGATATCGGGGGAGAAGAGGGGGGCGAGGAGGGGGCTGGTGAAGTCGGTGGCGAGGGCGTCCATGTAGACGAGGTCGTAGAACTGGCCGTTGAGGGGTACGCAGAGGCGACGGCGGCCGATTTCCTTGAACCCCGCCTTGCGATAGGCCGCCTGCCCCGCCAGATTATAGCTGTCGGTGGTGAGCAGGACGTTGCGCAGGCCGAGGGCGGTGAAGGCGAAGTCGAGCATCAGGCGGGTGATCTCGGTGCCGTAGCCGCGCCCGCGACAGTCGGCCTCGCCGATCAGGATGCCGAAGGTGGCGGTGCCGCAGCGCCAGTCGATGTTGTCGATCTCGGTGTAGCCGATCGGCCGCCAGGTGGCGCGCTCGTAGATGGTGAACCAGCAGTCGTGCGGCTCGTTCGCGTGCGACTCGAACCAGGCGGTTGCCGCCTCGACCGTTACCGGGCCGGGGGTGCGGTAGGTGCGCTGGACGGCGAGATCGCCCTGCCAGCGCGCGTAGTCGGGGATCAGCTCGCGCCGCAACGGCCCGAGCGCGATCAGGTTGCCCTCAACGGTCACGGCGGGTCGTTCCCAGGTGCTCATCGTCGCCTCCATCGTGGGTTCAAGGTTCGCACGGCAAACGGGGAGCGGAAACGCGAGGATGGCTATCATCGTAGCAATAGATGGGCGATGATACGAGGGTGGGTGAGTGGCATCGGCGGTTGAAACCGCTGCTGGGGGCGACTGCGGTCGCCACGAAACCGCCCTGCGGCGGTTAGGATCCGCACGAGGGCGACGCGCATCCGATCGCGCGGGGAGCACGACCAGGATTCTGAGGGCACCGCCATGAACGCTGCGTATTCACTGCTTGAAGCGCCGGAGATCGTCGCCGCCAACGCGCGGGGGCGTCTCACCGGGGCGCAGCAACGCGCGCTCGGCTTCGACCTGCTGCGCGACCACTTCAAGCGGGTCGCGGCGACCTGTTTCTGGCTGCTGATCTGCACGGTGATGCTCTGGATCTTGATTCCGGTGGCCAGGAAGGTGATCCCTGGCCTGTTCGGCGTTGGCGACCGGGGGGACGCGCCGGTTGAAATCGGCGGTACCACGGTGACGCTGCCGCTCTGGACGCTGCTGAGCTGGTTCCTGGCATTCTTCATCCTGGCCTACGTGGTGGCGTTCGCCTGGCAGATCAAGAATCTCGTCGCCTTCCTGTTCCTGCTGATCAGCCTGCTGTTCGGGCGGATCGAGACGGTGGTCGGCGAGGTGTGGCACCCCAACCGGCAGCCGATCGCGCTCTTCGGTGGGCGGCTGGTGCGGCCATGGAGCGCCGAGGCGCTGGCGGGGGCGGGGTCGGGACGCTATCGCTTTTATGTCTTGCCGCGTTTCGACTGGCTGCTCTCCGCGCAGCGGTTGGGCGACCACGAGCGCCCGACGCCCGCCGAGGAGGCGGTGGCGCTCCGCTACTCGCTGAGCGGGGTCAATGGCTTCGATCCGGATTCGCTGCCGGAGAATCGCGCGGGGAGGCTGACGCCGGTGCAGGCGCGCTGGCTGCGCGCGGTTGCGCCCGACATCGGCTGCGGCACGCTCGCGCTGCACGGCGTCGCCATCGCCGCCGGGGTGGCGGGGATCGTCACAAACGGGCGCGAGGTGCTGCAATTCGGCTTCAGCGAGGATCGACTCTGGGGCGTCGCCGGGTGCCTGTTCTGGGCGGCGGCCTGGACCGGCTTGCTCGTGAAGCAGTTCGTGGATCGCGCGAGGCACCACCGCGACGCGGACGAGGGGCAGGTGCTGACCTACACCGGGGTGGTCACGAAGTGGGAGGGCTGGAAATACCACGATCCCGAGGGGAGCAACGTCTGGATCTACCGCTATATTTGCGGCACGGAGCACTTCGAGGTCTCGCGAGCGGCGTTTCGGGCGCTCTTCAGTGGCGCTCGCTATCGCGCCTACTGCACGCCCCAGAGCAAGCAGCTGATCAACATCGAGATGCTGCCGTTCGACGAGCAGGTGGCGGTGGCGGAGTACGATGCGGTGCAGCGGGCGGTGGGATATCGGTAGCGGCGACTCGACCGAAACGTTTTTTCGCAGGGGACGTAGGTAAGGAAAGCGAGGGGCAATTGGCATTCAATACGGAGGGGCTCATGGCAGCTCTCAGGCTCAGGATCGGCGAGCATCCGTTCATCGGTGGCTTCCTCGGATTTTTCCTCTTCGGCGGCGCGGCGATCTATTTCGGTACCAATGCACTCTTTGCACTCGCCATGGCACTGCTCGGCTTCCTGCTCGCGGTGGCGGTGGTACTGACCCTGGCGGGCAAGCGGGGGCACCACGAGGAACTCAACGCGACGATAAGCGATGGTCGGGGCAACCTGGAGAGCCTGCGCTTGAAGGCGCTGAACGGTCGGCGTCTCTTTGATCGATAGTCATTGACGATTGCCGTTACGCAAATGAGCAAGGGGCACGCGACATGCGTGCCCCTTGCCGATCCTGCCGTGGTATAGCCGAATGTCGGGTGCGCTCGCCTGCTTCAGTCGGTGCCGACGTGCGCGTGCATGATCACGCTCAACTGCTCGCGCCGGGGCGGGGCGGCGAAGGTGGCGGCGAGGCGCTGCATCGCTTCCTGATAGACGCTGGTTTCGCTGGCCTGCATCTCTTCCCGCGTCTGCCAGAAGGTCATGATGTAGCCGTGGCCGGTGGACTCGTCGGCGAGCAGCGTCGCCTCGTGGAAGCCCGCGTAGCCCCGCAGGGTCGCGGCGACGTTCTCCATGATCCGGTCGGCTTCGGCGATCTTGTCGGGGTAGAACCGCACGGTGACGAAGCGCGCGTACATGGCTCCTCCTCGCGGTGACTGCGGAACGCTGCTGGCCGCTCAGGCTTTCCGCCTGCCGCCAACCGCCTCGCGCCCGGCATCGAGCGGCAGGTTAAGCGGGATGCGCTGGCCCGCGCGCACCCCGGCGCGGTAGCCATCGGTGCTGCGCGGCTTGCGCGGCTTGCGGCGCGGTTGCTCGGGGACGGGTTCATCCTCGGGCTGGGGCTGGGCATCGGGGAAGTGCTGGCGATAGGCTTCGGCGAGTTCCTCGTCCTTGCGGACGACCAGCGCCATCGCGCGGTGATCCGCCGCGACATCGCGCTGGCGCTGCTCGGCGAGGCGATGGGCGATCGTGCGGACGGCACCCTGGAAGAAGCTGCGCTTCCACGAGCGGGCGTCGTCGGGGGTGAGGCCGGGCTGATCGGCGGCCTCCAGTTCGGCGAGGCGCAGCAATTCGCGCACCAGGAAGGCGTAGAGGTGCTTCACGACGAGGACGTTGTGCGGCTCGCCGACGATGCCGACATCGCGCGTCCCCTGGTAGCTGACGCCGCGACAGAAGTTGTTGCGCGCGACGGCGGCCAGCAAGCGCCGCCGCCAGTCCATCCAGCCGCCGCTGTCGAAGCGGTCCTTGACGTAGGCGGAGGCTTTGCCATCGGCCAATTCGGCCTCGACCATCGCCATGCTGAGGTTGTGCCGGAAAAGGATCTCCTGGGCCTTGGCGGCGGCCAACGCCGCCTCGTGCGGGTTCGCCGAGGTGGAGAGGGCCAGGAGCTTTTTTACGCGGTCGACAATACGGTTGAGATCCGGGGTGGCGGTCATACTCCTCCCTGAAGGGCTGGGCATAGATAAGGATCGGCGGGTACGACGAATAGTCTCCACTATATCGGGCGGGCGCGGAAAAATCACCGTACCTTCGACCGATGACGCCACCGGCCAGGATCGGCTATACTTGGGGTATCAGCGTACAGAGAGGTTGTTGTCGGAGAGCCGTTGGACTGAAGTCCCGGCTGAAGGCTCCCGTCGGTCGCCGCGAAGCCCGCCTGCGCGGACTGGGATGGTAGCTGCCCGCAATCTACCGATTTCATCCACGCCCTCTACCATCCTCGCACCGTCCTCCACTCTTCTCTCCCTTCTCCATTCGCCCTTCCCCTTCTTCTGGTTCCTTGGCGTCTTGGCGGTTCATCCGTCCGCTCTCTTCCATCACGCCTACGGCGCAAGTTCATGTCGCCCGGCTGGCCGAGGAAGAAGCGCATGACTTCCAGCAGCCAGGACCGGGGCAGCCGCCCCAGGCGAGGCCGGGGTCGCGCCGCGCGGCAGGACGTGGAGGCTGAACTGAGGTGCCGCCAGAGGATACGCGCTCGGCGGTGTCGTCGGCGTCGAGCGGGGCGATGCTGCGATGGCCCGCCAGGAGGTGCGGGATGGCGCGCAGGGGGAGGCCGAAGCAGTCCCAGGCGGGGTCGCCCCACCCGGGCGCAGCCCCAATCGAGGATCGCGCGGTAGGCCAGGGTATCCGGGTCCACCATCAGATTTGTCGCCTGCACGTCGAGGTGGAGGAAACGCTCGGGCGCGGGGGTCAGCGCGGCGGGGGCGAGGCGTGCGAGCCAGGCGGCTGTCGAAGCGCGCCTGCATGGTGAACCAGCCATCGCGGGCGCGATCTTCGACCGAGACGCGGGGATCGGGGAGGGTTTCGGCGGTGCGGGAGTTGCCTGGCGGGACCGGTGCGCGCGACGCCGGTGTGGAGGCGGGCCAAGTCGCGCCTCTGGCTTGTGCCAGGCGTCGATCGTGTCGCCGGGGTCGCGATCCAGCAGGCCGAGGGTTGCGCCGTGGACGCTCGACGATGGCGTAGGGGGACGGGGACGAGGTCGCAGGCCTCGTCAACCGCGATCAGGGCGGGGTGCGGACGTCGGGCCGCGCGTGCGGCCGCTTGGCGGCCAGTTCGTTGCGGAGTTGGCGCACGTGGGCGGGATGGTTGCGCGGCACGCGCAGCACGTAGTCGTCACCGAGCAGGTAGATCACGTTGATGATGCCAACTTCCGGCGGGCGAGCGACACTGGCAACGCGCAGGCCGTGGCGCGCGGCGATTTCATGCAGCGTCTCGTCGGACAGGGCGACGTGGTCGGGCAGCTTCATCGGCTCCACTCCATCGGATTGCCGCGTGCAAGCGCGCGGCACCGCGCACACCGGCAAGAGCCGCCGGTGCAATCTGGTTGTCGGCGGGAGACGCCCGACCCGGAGCTAGCCGATTCGCGGGGGGGATGCGAGGGCGCAACGGGAGGGCGTTCGCAGCGTGGAGTTCTTCATAAGCCCCCCTTTCCGCAGGAGATAGCGACGCGCAGGAGATAGCGACGCGCAGGTGTGCACGGGGGTGCACTATAGAGGGCGGGAGGGAAGGGCGTCAAGCGCCGCCCCACCTGGGTAGGGCGCTCCGGGCATCGGCTATACTCAATGCAGCACATGGAATGACCGATCCCGCGAGGTAAAGAGATGGTGCGAACGGCTCTCCCCCCACAGCAGACTACACTCCCGCCGGAAGTTGATCGCTACCGCTTCACCGTCGATGACTACGATCGCATGGCAGAAGCGGGCATCCTGCACGAGGATATGCGCGTCGAGTTGATCGATGGGGAGATAGTGCAGATGGCGGCAATCGGCCTCCGGCACATGACGGCGGTGGACGAGACCACCCGTCTCATCGTTCCGCAGCTATTTCCCATGAGCGATTTGCGAGTGAGCGTGCAGAACCCGATCCGGCTCGGGCGGCGGGACGAACCGCAGCCCGATCTGATGGTCTACCGCAAGCGCGCGGATCGCGTCGGTGCGCGGCTGACCCCGGCGGATGTGCTGCTGGTGATCGAGGTCTCGGATACGACGCGCACCTACGATCGATACACGAAGCTGCCCCGCTATGCGGCGGCGGGCATTCCCGAGGCGTGGCTGATCGATCTCGTTGATGATCGTGTCGAGCGGCACACCGAGCCGAGCGCCGAGGGCTATCGCCGGGTTGATATTGTGCTGCGCGGCGAGATGCTGGTGTCGGCCGTGCTGCCAGAGCTGGCGATCCCGGTGGAGGCGATTATCCCGCCCTGCTAACAAGCCCCTGCGCCTACGTTATCCCACCATAGCGCGCGATCAGGCGGTCGATGTAGGCGCTGTATTCGGCGGCGAGCGGGGCGTTGTCGAGGATGAGCAGGTTTTCGGCGTTGACCTGGGCGCTGCGGGAGAAGTTGAACGAGCCGGTGATCACGGCGTCGTCCACGACCAGGATCTTGTTGTGCATGAAGTCGTGGGGCGTATCGGGCCGGTAGCGGCGCGATAGCTTGCCCGCCAGGTGCGCCCGCTCGGCGATCTCGCGGACTGCGCCGATCTTCCAGTGGTTGCCGGGGACCGTTTCCCACTGTTCCAGCACGCCCTCCATCTGCGTGGCGTCGTAGACGCCATCCACCGGCACGCGCCCGGCGTCGAGCTGGTAGAGCAGGGCGTTGAGCAGGGTGCCGGAGTTCAGCAGCATGCTGCAAATGCGGACGCGGCGCTGGGCGTTGGCGACGCGCGCGGCGACCGCTTCGTCGATCACCAGGCCGCGACCGGGCGAAAAATAGAGCTGCACGGTCAGCGGTTCGCCCGCGTAGTGCAGGGCGACCGGCGGCACGTCGAACTCGCCGGTGCCGTCGTTCTCGCGCTCGCGCCAGAGATCGGCGAAGTCGCGCGCGTAGGCGGCGGCGATCTCGGGCGAGCCGATGACGACGATGTTGTTCTCCTGGAGCGACCAGGCGTCGTCAGTCCAGTTGGTCGAGCCGGTCCAGACGGCGGCGTTCGCTTCGCCCGCGTCGCGCACGATGTACTTGTGGTGCATCAGTTTGGGGCCGCCGACGCGTCGGAAGGGATAGCCGAGCGCCTGGATGAAGCTGCCGGTGCCGGCGGGCGCGGGGTCGGTGCCGCGATAGAGGTCCGGGGGCTCGGGTTTGTCGGCGTCGTAGACGAGGCGGATGGCGACGCCGGCCTCGGCCCGCACGCGCAGGGCGTCGGCCAGGATGGTGCGCAGGGGACCGCTGAGGCGCGCGTCGTAGAGCGCGAGGTCGAGGCTGCGCCGCGCCTGGCCGATGAACGTCGCCAGCCAACCGGCCACATCCTCCGGGCGCTGGTCGCCCTGCGCCAGGAAATGGACCGCGAGGTCGCTATGTCCGGGGCGGAGTGTCTGCCAGTCGGCCATTGGTGTGCTCAATCCGGCCGCTGGTCGTGATAGTGCGAGGGGTGCTCGCGGCCGTCGAGCGACTTGCGCAGCATGATCTCGCGGCGGGATTCGGTGAAGCCGATGCTGTCGTAGAGGCGTCGCGCGCCGTCGTTGGCTTCGTCCACGCTCAGTTCGAGGAAGGCGCAGCCCGCCCGGCGCGCTTCGGCTTCGGCGGCGTCGAGGAGTTGGTGGCCGACGCCGCGCCCGCGCCAGTCGGGGTGGACGACGAAGCGGCGGATGATGCCAAACCGGCCGCTGGTCGATTTCCAGCCGAGGTAGAGCTCGATTTTGCCGACCAGTTGGCCCGCCACGTCCGCGCCGATGACGGTATTCGGCTCGAACGAGTCGTCGAAGTACTGGGTGACGATCGCCGCGTCGTCGTAGCACCAGTCGGCGTCGCGGTGCAGTTCGGCGAGGATCGCGGCGTCCTCTTGCTTGCCGCGCCGGATGGTGATCCTCGGCGCGGCTTCCTTTTCCTTGCGCTTCTCGGGCATCGCCTCGCTCCATGCGTGATCGCGGGGTGATCGAATGATCGTTGCGCGGATGCTGTTCCACCATTCCCGGACAATCCGGGCGGTGCAAGGGAAGTATAGGGTACCCGGACCAGGGACGGTGAGCAGGGAGCCACGTATACAGCCTTCGGCGTGGTACGCTTCGCCTATAGTGGATGCGACGTGGGACAACAAGTGGACCGTGGAAGGGACGAATGGCATGGATCAACTCGATACCGTGACCATCCTGCAGTCGAGCGTGGCGCTGCCCGATCCGCATGTGCTGAGCGACGCGCGCGAGGGGCTGAACCTGCTCGCGGCGGTCTACGATGCGCTGGTGCGGTCGGATGGGCGGGAGGGGTTCGCGCCGGCGCTGGCGGAGGCGTGGGAGCTTGCGCCCGATGCGCGGACGTGGACATTCCGGCTGCGCGATGGCGTACGCTTCCACAACGGCGAGGCGCTGGTGGCGGCGGATGTGGTCGCCAGCTTCGAACGCGCCCGGAATCCGGGGATGGGCGGCAGTTACGGCACCGATGGTGTTTTTCGCAGCTATGTGGCGGGGGCGGCGGTGCTGGCGACCGACGAGCGCACCGTGCAGATCGTGACGGAGGAACCGAGCGCCGATCTGCTCGATCTGCTGGTCGCGCTGCCGATCGTGCCGCGCAACGCGCTCGCCGATTTGCCGACGCGACCGGTCGGCAGCGGGCCGTTCCGGGTGGTGGAGGCGGGCGACGGCAAGCTCGGCATGGAGGCATTCGCGCACGGGTGGCACGGCGAGCCGCCCGCACGGCGGCTGCGCTGGGTGCGCGAACCCGACCACGAGCGGCGCGTCGAGCGATTGCTGGCTGGGGAAGGCGACATCGCCACGAAGGTGACACCGACCGGCGTGCGGGCGCTGCGCGCGTCGTCGGCGGGCCGGGCGATCACGATGCCCGCCACGACCTGCATCATCTTCATGTGCAACCTGACAGCGGGCGTTTGCGCGGACCGGCGCGTGCGCCAGGCGCTGAATCACGCGGTCGATGTGCCGCGCATGGTGGAGGAATTGTTCGACGGCGCGGCGGAACGGCTTCATGGACCGTTCACGGCGTTGCACCGGGCGTATGACCCGGCAAGTCACCCATACGCGCACGACCCGGCGCGGGCGCGGCAGTTACTCGCGGAGGCGGGCTTTCCCGACGGGATCGCGCTCACGCTGGACATCCCGACGAGCATGCCCGACGAGGCGCGGGAGCTGGCGCGCTATCTGGTGGAGGATTGCGCGGCGGCGGGGATCCGGGTGACCGTCCGCGAGCACGCCGACCGGGTCGCCTACGCCTACATGGTGCGCGACAAGCAGATCGGCGACCTCTGCCTGTTCGATTCCTCGCCGCCGAGCACCTACCGGGTGCTGCGCGAGAAGTTCCATTCCGGGGTGCAGGGGCCGTGGTGGCAGGGATATGCCAACGCCGAGGTTGATCGCATCATCGACGCCGCGCACGGGGTCGTGAACGCGGAGGCGCGGGCGCGACTCTACCAGCGCGCGTTCAACCTCATCCGCGACGATGCGCCGTGGGTCTTCCTCTACGCCCCGCACGCCGCGTGGGGGATCAGCGCCCACTTCGCCGCCGCATTCCCGCAGTGGCAACTGGACGCCGATGGGATCATTCGCTTCGGCTAGTGCGGTTCGTCGCGGAGGGGGAACCAGCCGCGCGTCAGGCCGTAGACGGCGGCTTGCTGGCGGCTGGTGAGGTGGAGCTTGGCGAGGATGCTCTTGAGGTGGTTCTTGACGGTGTTCTCGCTGATGCCGAGGCGCTGGGCGATCTCCTTGTTGAGGAGGCGCGCGGCGACCAGTTGCAGCACCTCCAGTTCGCGCGCGGTCAGTTGCTCGCCGGGTTCCGCCGCCTCTTGCCCCTGGAATTCCTCCAGCAGCCGAGCGGCGATCCGGCGCGAGATGGCGACTTCGCCGTTCGCCAGGCGGCGCAGTTGGTCGAGCAGTTCCGCCGAGCGGATGTTTTTGACCAGGTAGCCCTGCGCCCCGGCCTTGAAGGCTTCCAGCAGCTTGTCCGCGTCGTCGTAGACCGTCAGCATCACGACGATGGTCGCGGGGAGGGCGGCCTTAAGCTGGCGCGTCGCCGCGACCCCATCCTCGCCCGGCATGTCGATGTCCATCAGGACCAGATCGGGGCGCAGTTGCAGCGCCAGGGCGAGCGCGCCCCGCGCGTCCTCCGCCTCGCCGACCACGGCGAAATCGGGCTGGTAGGCGAAGAGCCCGGCCAGGCCCTCGCGGAAGAGGGCGTGGTCATCGACCAGGAGCAAGCGAATCGGCGGCATGATACCCCTCGGCTATGGCGGGCGAGCGGCGGTTCCGATTGCCCGGATGAGAGCATAGCAGAGGCCAGCGGGCGCGGGTATGGCCCGGAGCGGTGATGCGGAGCGATTGCGCCCCCGCTCAGTTGCCGGCATCCGGTGGCGGCACCGTGGGGAAAGTGACGACGACGCGCGTGCCTTGCCCGGGCGCGCTCTCGACCGTCGCCCGGCCGCCGAGGCTCTCGGCCCGTTCGCGCATCGCGGTCAGCCCCAGCGAGGCGCGGTCGCTCGCACGCGACGGATCGAAGCCCTGCCCGTCGTCGCCGATGGTGAGGGCGAGCCAACCGGGTTGCGGGCGCGCGAAGGCGACCCAGGCGTGCGTGGCCTGCGCGTGCTTGCGGACATTCGCCAGCGATTCCTGGACGATCCGCAGCAGCTGATAGCCCGCCAGCGGCACGATGTCGGCTGCGAGATCGCCGTCGCGCAGATCGACCGGGATGTCGTGGCGTTCCTCGAAGGCCGCGAGATAGTCGCGCAGGGTCGCCGGGAGGCCGCGCTCCGAGAGGCGCGTGCGCAGGGCGGCGATCGATTCGCGGATGTCGGCGTAGAGGTCGTCCGCGACGGTGCGGAGGCGGGCCAGCTCCTTCAGCGCCTCGGCCTCGCGCTGCGCGGCGAGCAGGTCGGCGACGGTGTCGAGGCGCACGAGCAGGTAGGCGACCAGTTGCGCCAGGCCGTCGTGTAACTCGCGGCTCAGGCGCTCGCGCTCGGCAATCACCGCATTCAGCGCGGCGACCTCGCGGCTGCGCGCCACCGCCTGGTCCTGGAGGCGGGCGACGATCCCGAAGATCAGTTGCGAGAAGCCGAGGGTGATGAAGCCGACGGCGAGATTGCCGTAGGTAGTCGGGAAGCGGTGCTCGAAGAGGTCGTGCCGCACCGTCTCGTACAGGAAGACGGCGACCGCCGGGACGATCGTCGTCAGCCATTTCAGTTGCGTCAGGCGCCGCGCGCTCAGGTCAGGCTCGCGCGTTGCTTGCCCCGCCGCGTCGGCCATCGCCCTCTCCCGCGCGCCATCGCCCGACTCCAGGCGCGCATCATCCCGCAACCTCCGCTTCTCCGCCACCGCCGGTGCTATAGGCGATCAGGGCGGCGTTGATCACGCAGAAAGCGACCAGCGACATCAGCGGGATGGTGATGAAGCCGAACCACTCGATCTGGCGGGTGATGCAGGAGATGCCCGCCGTGCAGGCCTGGATGCTCTCCGGCAGGATGTCGAAGTAGAGCAGGTTGTGGTAGATCGCGACGGCGAGGCCGATCAGGCTGAGCGGCAGAGCGTAGAACTGGATGCGCCGCTCGCGCAGCAGCAGGCCAACGCCGAGCACGATCACGAGCGGGTACATGGCGATCCGCTGGTACCAGCAGAGCACGCAGGGCGTCAGTTTCATCACCTCGCTGAAGTAGAGGCTGCCGCAGGTGGCGACCAGCGCCTGGACCCAGGCAAGCTGGATCAGGCGCGGGAGTGGGTGGGTGGCGCTGGCGCGCTCCGGCACGGCCATCAGCGCCCCTTCGCCTTCAGCGCGGCGTCGATCGCGGCGATCAGCGCATTGGCGTCGGTCTTCTTGCCATCCACCAGATAGGTCGGCGTCGCATTGATCCCCTGCGCGGTGCCGTCGCTGACGGCGGCGGTGATCGCGGCGTTGTAGGTGTTGTCGTCGAGCGCCTTGTCGAAGGCTGCCTGGTCGAGGCCCAGCTCGCCAGCGTAGCTCTTGAAGCGGGCGATCGCCTGGCTGTTGCTGTCGTTCTCCCACTCGGTCTGGCGCGCGTAGAGGAGATCGTGGAACTGCCAGAACTTGCCCTGCGCGCCCGCCGCCCGCGCCGCCAGCGCGGCAGGGATGGCGTTCTTGTGCATCGTCAGCGGGAAGTCGTGGAAGACGAACTGCACCTTGCCGGTCTCGACGTAGTTCTTATCGATGCCGCCCTCGATCTGCTGGTAGGCGGTGAGGCAGGCGGGGCACTGGAAATCGCCGAAGACGACCACCTGCACCGGCGCGTCGGCGGCACCCTTGTACCAGTAGCCCTGGTTGGTCTGCCCGACCTGGGCGTTCAGCGGCCGGACCGCCTGGTCCACCGGCACGTTGCTCTGATCGACCGGGGCGTTCGCGCGCCCGCGATAGACCAGCACCGCCACCAGGACCGCCGCGATGCCGAGCAGGCCGATGAAGACGAGCAGCGAGCGGTTATTGGCGGGCGAGGATTTGGTGGGGGCGTTGCGCCGGACCGGTTTCGCGGCGGGCCGTCGCATCGGTTTGAGGGATGACACGGTAACCTCCTATCGTGCAAGGCGGACGCGACGTGCGCCCCGGGATCATCGCCCGCGTCCGCTTTCTGGAGCCGGTAGGCGCGGCCACACTCCGGCCCGATCTGGCCGAACGCCGCCGAATCGCCCCGCACCTTCCATGATGGCACATGTGGCTGGCGCTGCCCATAGCCCCCTGCGGGGAGAGAGGGCTATCCCGGGGATCGCGCGCCTCGTGTGGAACATCGGGCCACAGAGAGCGGAGGAACGATACCGAAAGACGCCGGGCACCGCCAGCCGCGTCGTAGCGGCTGGCGGTGCCCGGACGAACGCGCCGCTGGTTCAGTTGCCGGTGACCACCGCGGCGCGGAGTTGCTCACTAACACGCGGCATCACCGCATCGCCGAGGCGGCGGAGGGAGGCCAGCGAGGCGGCGTGCGGCAGCCCGACCCAGGTGGGCTGGATGCTGACGTGGGTGATGCCGGTCGCGGCGGCGAAGTCGGCGATCTCGCGGGCGCAGCGTTCGGGGCCGCCGACGACGAAGTGCATCCGGGCGATCAGCTCCTCGACCGGGGGGATCGGCTGGTCCTTCGGGGTGGTCTTGGCGGAGGCGTAGAAACGGGTGATCGACGGCCCGGCTTCGGCGATGGCCGAGGCATCGTCCGCGCCGACGAAGACGCAACGGGCGATGGCGATCCGTTCGGGCGCGTCGGGTCCCCAGTGTTGGCGTAGCGCGGTGCGATAGGCGTCGAGGACGTTGGCGTAGTGGTCGGCACCGTGGCCGCGCGGCAATTGCAGGCCGTAGCCGAATTCGCCCGCCAGCGCGGCGGACTGCTCGCTCATCGCGCCGACCCAGCCGATCTCGCGCAACGGGCGCACCGGGCGCGGCACGAGGCGGACCTCGCCGACGCGGAACTGCCGTCCTTCGTAGCTGAATGGTTCGCCCGACCAGGCGGCTTCCAAAACTTCCAGCGACTCGCGGAAGCGGCCGTGGCGCTGCGGGGCGTCGAACGGTGCGTCGTAGCCCGCGAACTCGAACGGGGCGCTGCCGCTGCCGAAGCCGATCGAGAGGCGGCCATCGGTCAGCGTGTCGAGCGTGGTGATCTGCTCGGCGATCTCGATCGGGTGGTGCAGCGGCAGCACGACGAGCGACGTGCCGACGTTGATCCGGGTCGTGCGCAGCGCGGCGGCGAGCGCGACCATCAGCGGCTGCGAGACCATGCCGCTCTGCGCGCCGAAATGGTGCTCGGCCAGCCAGAGCGCGTCGAAGCCGAGGCGATCGGCGAGATCGGTCTGCTCGAAGATTTCGCGGTAGGTCGCCGCCGCCGGGCGGTTATCGTGTTCCTCGACGTGCGAGGTCAGGACGAAGCGCAGGGGTGGGGTGCTCGACATCAGTCCTCCAGGTGCGCGGTGATCGCATAGTGATCGACAAACTCTTGGAACGCCGCAAGCTGGCGCGGTAATCCGCTGGTCCCGAAACCGAGGCGCATGTGCCGGGTGCCCGCGACCAGATGCTCACTGGTGGCAAGGAGATAGCCCGACTGTTGCAGGAAGGCGCGGCCCAATTGCGTGGTGTCGCCCGGCCCCAGCCAGCGCGGGAAGCAGATCGTGCCGCCCACCGGCCGCTGCCAGGAGAATAGCACGCTCCGTGCCGTGATGAAGTCATCGAGCAGAGCGAGATTGCCGCGCGCGATGGCGGTGTTGCGCGCCAGGATGGCGTCGGCGTGGCGCAGCGCGAGGCAGGCGAGGAATTCGCCGGGGGTCGTCGCGTAGGCGTTCAGGTACATGCGGAAGTGGCGCACCTGCGCCAGCACCTCGGCGTTGCGGGTCGCCAGCCAGCCGATGCGCACGCCCGGCATACCGAAGACTTTGGTCAGGCTGCCGAGCGAGATCGCCTGCGGCGTCAGGCTGGCGAGGGGGCGGAATGGTTCGCCATCGGTCAGCGCCAGCCCGGCGTAGACCTCATCGGAGAGGATCAGCAGGCCATGGAGTTCGGCGATGGTGACGAGACCATGCACGAACGAAGGGTCGGGACACCAACCGGTCGGATTGTGCGGGAAATTGACGATCAGCAGGCGCGTGGTGGGGCGGATCAACGCGGACAGTTGGTCGAGCGACAGTGCCCAACCGTGCGCTTCCTCGGCTTCCCAGGGGGTTACTTCAGCACCGCGCCACGCGGCCAGATCGGTGAGGGGCTGGTAGGCGGGGGCATGGGCGATGATGTGCTCGCCACCTTGCAGCAACGCCAGCATCAGCAGGGCGATCGCGTCGTCGCTCCCGGCGGTGACGATGACGTGGTCGGCGGCGAGTGCGCCGAGGTGCGCGGCGATCAGGGTGCGCAGTTCTTCACCGCCGTTCAGCGCGGCGTAGCCGAGCGGCACGCGCAGGTAGGCCTCCGCCGCGCCCGGTTCCAGGGCGAGCAGGCTCTCGACCGTGGCGAGTTCGGAGTAGGAGCCGCTGATCGTGCCACGGGCGGCGAGCGCCTCGTCGTCGTTGAAAAACGTTCTCAGTAGAAACGGTGGGATCACGCTGCTCCCCTTGCGGTGGGTTCAAAGTTCAACGTTCAAGGTTCAAAGTTGAGGGCTATGGAACCTTGAACTTTGAACCAGCGCGTCGCGTTACTTGAACGCGAGCGTATTTGACGGTGACGCGACACCGCCGAGTTTGTTGAATGGGGCCGCCGCCAGGAAGAAGTCGTAGCGGCCGTCGGCGGCGCAATCCTCGGCCAGCTTCTCCAGGTAGAACATCTCGCCGATCGGCATGCCCCACAGGCCGAGGATCGTCTCGTGCATGAAGCCATCCTCGCGGGTGCCGGGGAAGGCTTCCCAGGCGATGGCGTCGCCGCAGACCGCCGCGAAGCCGGTGTCCCAGAGGAAGCGGAGCGTGGCATCGCCCTGCGCCACGCCGACGCCAAAATAGGGGGGCGTGGCACAGGCTTCGCGCCCGGCCTGGTCGAGCGTCAGATACCACTCGACCCAGCCGGAGCGGACGACGAGGATGTCCCCTTCCTGAAAGGTGACGTTCTGCGCGGCGGCGACCGCCCGCAATTCGTCGGCGGTGATCGCGTGGCGCTCGCCCGGCGAGTAGCTGATGCCGTTGGCGTTCGCCCAGCGGCGGTAGTCGAGCAGCACGCCGCGCCCGGCGATGCCGCGCCGCCCCCAGACCTGGATGCCGTTGCGCGTGCCGGGGCGACCGGTGACCTGCTCGCGACTGACGCCGCCGTAGAAGCAGTCGCAGACGACGTTGCCGTAGTGGGTCAGGCCATCCCAGTGGCTGGAGGACTGGGGGTTGAACTCGCGATAGACATCGTCGTGGACGACGTTGCGGCGCGGCTTCAACTCGTGGATCGTCGTCTCGCGCCCGAAAAGGGGCGGATTCGGCAATTCCATCTCCCAGTTGAGCGGGAAGCACTTGCCCTCGCGCGCCAGCGCCTGCGCCGCCGCGATCCGCTCCGTGGTCAGCAGGTTGATCGTCCCGGTCTCGTCATCGTCGCCCCAGAGGCCCCAGGCCGAGTTCTTCGGCTGGCCGGGGAGGACCGGGAGGTCGTCGAAGCGGGGGCGCGTCGGCATGGCTGCCTCCAGTTTTGAGTCGTGAGTCGTGAGTCGTGAGTGAAGTACGAAGTACGAACGACGAAGTACGAAGTAACGAGTAACGAGTGGCGGACCTCACCCCGCCGCTGCGGCGGCACCGCACCCACTGCGGTGGGTACCCGCCCGCGAGGAGAGGGGGGTTCTAGCCCGACAAGTACGCGCGAAACGCAGCAGTTGACTGTTCTGGTATTCCTGTACGAGAGGACATTGGCGGTTGGGGGGCTGGTGGGCTACAATCGGCGTGCGGTAGGTACACCTGCCGTGGGAACAATTCAGAGCCCGGCGTTGACGGGGAACAAGTAGTCACCGCGCGATCGGCCAGGAATGGCCGGCGCGCCGCCCGCAACAGAGAGGGGAGCAGTTGCTGCAAGCTCCTCGCGCGGCACGGTGGCGAAGGCGCTCCTGAGCTGGCGCACACGAGTGGGCGTGGTCGCGATGGCCGCGTCAACTAGGGTGGAACCGCGTGGGGTCACGCCCCGCGTCCCTAGACTGGGGACGCGGGGCGTTTTGCGTTAAGTGCTGAGTGCTGAGTGCTGAGTGCTGAGTGGGTCGGGTAGTCGGGTAGTCGGGTAGTCGGGTAGAACGTAGGAGGAGAGATGAGCATTCGAGAGAGCAATTCGGTGACGATGGATCAGATTGTGGCGCTGTGTAAGCGGCGGGGGTTTGTGTTCCCGTCGGCGGAGGTGTATGGCGGGTTTGCGAATGCGTGGGATTACGGACCGCTCGGGGTGGAGATGCGCCGCAACGTGAAGGATGCGTGGTGGCGGGCGATGGTGCGCGAGCGGGACGATGTGGTGGGGATCGAGGGGGCGTTGATCACCAACCCGAGGGTGTGGGTGGCGTCGGGGCACGTCGAGAGCTTTACCGACCCGCTGGTGGAGTGCCGCAATTGCCACAATCGCTTCCGGGCAGATAATCTGCCGGGCGCGGTGATCGGGGCGGGAGGCAAGGTGGCGCTGCCGGAGGATCTGCCCTGCCCGAACTGCGGCAAGGTGGGGCAGTTCACCGATCCGCGCAATTTCAACATGATGTTCAAGACGTATGTCGGGGTGATCGAGGAGGACGCGACGGTGGCGTACCTGCCACCGGAGACGGCGCAGTCGATGTTCATCAATTTCGCGCTGGTGCAGCAGACGGCGCGCAAGAAGCTGCCGTTCGGGATCGCGCAGATCCGCAAGTCGTTCCGCAACGAGATCACGCCGGGGAATTTTATCTTCCGCACGCGCGAGTTCGAGCAGATGGAGCTGGAGTTCTTCGTGAAGCCGGGGACCGAGGAGGAGTGGTTCCAGTACTGGCGGCAGGCGCGCATGGACTGGTACCTGAGCCTGGGGCTGCGCGCGGAGAATCTGCGCTTCTTCGACACGCCGAAGGAGGAGCTGGCGCACTACTCGCGCGGGACGACCGACTTGCAGTATCGCTACCCGTTCGGCTGGGGCGAGTTGGAGGGGGTGGCGTCGCGCGGGGACTACGATATGCGCCACCACATCGAGGCGAGCGGTGAGCCGCTGTCGTTCTTCGACGAGGAGACGCGCGAGCACATCGTGCCCTACGTGGTGGAACCGGCGGCCGGTGTGGACCGGACGATGCTGATCCTGCTGCTCGATGCGTACGACGAGGAGCCGGATAACCAGGGGACGCGGGTGGTGCTGCGGCTTGCGCCGCAGATCGCGCCGATCAAGGCGGCGATCCTGCCGCTGGCGAAGAAGGAGCCGCTGGTCAACCTGGCGCGCGAGATCCAGAAGAAGTTGCAGCGTCGTTATGTCGTGCAGTACGACGAGACGGGGAACATCGGGCGGCGCTACCGGCGGCAGGATGAGATCGGGACGCCGTTCTGCCTGACGGTGGACTTCGACTCGCTGGAAGATAATGCGGTGACGGTGCGCGACCGCGACTCGATGTCGCAGCAGCGGGTGGCGATCGCGGAGTTGGGAGCGTTCCTGGAGGAGAAGATCGAGGGGTAGAGGGGGACGATCTAACCGCAGAGGACGCAGAGGACGCAGAGGACGCAGAATTGCCGGACCACGCCGCCTGTCGCCGCATCATCGACTATTACGTCGCCGAGCGGGATCGCGAACGCCGGGAACGCTTCGCCAACGACTATCGCCGCCGCGTTCGCGACCTGAACCAGAAGATCACGACCAGTACAACCAGATCGTCCCGGCAGCGCACCTGGGGCAGATTCGCATCCGCCCCGAACTGGAGTTGCGCGACGCGGACAAGCGGCGCTGGGCGCGGTTGGATGAGGCGAAGTAACGAGGGGGACGGGTTCAAAGTTCAAAGTTCAAGGTTCGAGGGGTGTGGCCCAACTTTGAACTTTGAACCGTATTTCGCAGGGGTGACTAGGCCAAGCCGCGAGGGGGGCGCTCGCAGCCGGTGGGGGTGGGGCGGCTACTGGGCGGCGGTGCCGCTGTCGGTGGCGATGCCGCGCCGCTGATTCAGCTTGTTGCGCTGGTCCGCGAGGTCGTTGAGGCGCTGATCGATCTGCGCCAGGGTGTCCGGGCGCGGGCGACGCTCGTACTCGTCGCGCAACTCGATCAACATCTGCGCCAGCCGCCCGATCGTCCGCACGACGTGGATCGGGTCGTCCTCGCGGGTCGGGGCACTGAAGCCCGCCATGATTCCTCCAGGGTGACAATCGTGGTCGGCTCGCCTGCTCCATCGCGGAGTATAGCGCACGCGGATGACGGGTGCCGTATTGAGACTCATCGTCGGATCGCGAAGTGTGCCGGGTTCCTCATCTCGATGCTGAACATTGAACGCTGAACCCCGGCGTTTGTTCCTCGCTACTCGCTCTCAGTTGCTTCGCCACCTCCTTCGTATTCAGCCAGGAACGCCAGAAATTTCTCCTCGTCGAGGATGTCGCGCTTCAGCGCCTCGGCACGCGCCGCCTTGCTGCCCGCGTCGGCACCGACGATCACGTAGTCGGTCTTCTTGGTGACGTTCTCGCCGACCGTCGCGCCGAGCGCCTGGAGGCGCGCGGTTGCCTCGCCGCGCGTCAGGCCGTCGAGGCGGCCGGTGAGGACGAAGGTCTTGCCGGTGAGTGGGCCGCTGCGCGCGACCACCGGCTGACCGGCGGGCGGCTTGACGCCGACCTCGGCGAGCTTGGCGATCAGCTGCTGGTTGCGCTCCTCCTGGCAGAAGTCGTAGACGCTCTGCGCGACGATCGCGCCGAAGCCGGGGATGGCGGTCAGTTCTTCCAGGCTGGCGGCGCAGAGCGATTCGAGGCTATCGTAGCGCGCGGCCAGCAGCGTGGCGTTGCGCTCGCCGACGTGGCGGATGCCGAGGCCGACGATCAGCCGCGACAGCTGGCGGGTCTTGCTCGCCGCGATCGCCTTCAGCAGATTGTCGGTGCTCAGTGTACCCATCCGTTCGAGCGCGACGAGTTGATCGGCTTGCAGGAGGTAGAGGTCGGCCACGTCGTGCAGCAACCCGGCATCCACGAACTGGATCACCCGCTCCGCCCCGAGCCCTTCGATATCCATCGCGCCGCGCGAGGCGAAGTGGGTGAGGCGCTCCTTGAACTGCGCCGGGCAGGAGGCGTTGGTGCAGTAGCTGAGCACATCGTCTTCGGTCTTCTCGATCGACGAACCGCAGGAGGGGCAACTGGTGGGGAAGACGTAGTCGCGCTCGCTACCGTCGCGGCGGGCGGGGATCGCCATGACGATCTTCGGGATCACGTCGCCGCGCCGCTCGATCATCACCCAGTCGCCGATCTTGAGATCGAGGCGGCGGATTTCGGATTCGTTATGCAGCGTGGCGCGGGAGACGGTCACGCCGCCGACCGCGACCGGTTCGAGGATCGCCAGCGGGTTGAGCGAGCCGGTGCGCCCGACGTTGACCTCGATGTCGAGCAGGCGCGTCGTCACCTGCGCCGGGGGGAACTTGATCGCGGTCGCCCAGCGCGGGTCGCGCGCGACCACGCCAAGCTCGTCCTGGATCGCGAAGGAATCGACCTTGACCACCACACCGTCGATCTCGTAGTCGAGTTCGTCGCGCTTCCCCTGCCACCACTGGCTGCGCTCCCAGATTTCGGCCACGGTGGCGCAGCGCACGATGTCGCGGTTGACCGGGAAGCCGAGCGCCCGCAGCCATTCCAGCACGTCGTGCTGGCTGCGCGGCATCGGCCCGCCCTCGGCGTAGCCGACCTGGTAGGCGAAGAAGCGGAGATTGCGCGAGGCGGTGATGCTCGGGTCGAGCTGGCGCAGCGACCCGGCCCCGGCGTTGCGCGGATTGGCGTAGATCGCCTCGCCCGCCTCCTCGCGGCGACGATTGAGCTCGGCGAAAGCGCTGCGCGGGAAGTAGACCTCGCCGCGCACCTCCAGGGTCGGGGGCGCGGGGCGCTCCGCCTTGTGCAGGCGCAGCGGGATCTGCTTGATCGTGCGCAGATTGGCCGTGACATTCTCGCCGATGGTGCCGTCGCCTCGCGTCGCGCCGCGCACAAACTGGCCATTCTCGTAGGTGAGCGCGATGGCGGAGCCGTCGATCTTCGGCTCGACGATGAAGGTGATCTCCCCCTCTTCGCGCCCCGCGAGGCGATGGACCCGCTTCGCCCACTCGACCAGTTCGTCCTCGCTGAACACGTTGCCGAGCGAGAGCATCGGGAGCGGGTGGCGCACCTGCTCGAAGCTCCCCTGCGGCGTCGCGCCGACGCGCTGCGTCGGCGAGTCGGGCGTGACCAGTTCGGGGTGCGCCTCTTCGAGCTTGCGCAACTCGCGCAGCGCCATGTCCCATTCGGCGTCGCTCATGGTGGGGTTATCGAGGACAAAATACTCGTAATTGCCGCGCTCGATCTTTTCGCGCAGTTCGAGCACCTGCCGCTGGACTTCCGCAATCTCAACGCTCATTGCCCGTACCCCAATGTTGGTCAGCAGTTGGCTCGTCGCACTCCTACGGGGGGAGTATAGCACGAATGAGCGGGAGGTGTACGTTCACCTCAGATGCGTATTCGCGGGGGTGCCGTTGGATTGAAATCCCGGCTGGAGGACCCTG
>JAXLWN010000052.1:0-51148 GCA_046328475.1 Chloroflexia bacterium
CGCGGTCGTTGGTGCCCATCTGGCCGAGGTGGGCTTCGAGGATCCGCTCGATCGCCTCGCGCGCACCTTGTGCTTCGTCGCCGAGGTCGCGGATGAAGTCGAGGCGGAGATTGGCGCAGAGTTCGGCGTAGCGCTCGCAGTCGCGGCGGCTGAAGAGGAAGTAGATCGCGGGGAGGAGCTTGCGGCTGCGCAGGTGGCGCACGATGTCGTTCGGGTGGGGTTCGGGGCGCGATTCGTCGGGCAGGTGGCGCCCGCCCTGGCCGCGCCGCCGGGCTTCGCCGCCGACGCGGGGGAAGTTGGCGACCTGCTTGCCGGTGTGGTCGATCACGAGCTTGGCTTCGCCGTCGAGGAAGTAGGAGAGGGCGAGGGGGACGGCGCGCTCGAAGTGGGTGATCAGGGTGATCGGGCGGTGGGTGCGGCCGATCCAGGCGGCGATCTCGCCCGCGTTGGCGACGGTGGCGGAGAGGCAGACGAGCTGGATGTGCTCGGGGCAGAGGATGATCGCCTCTTCCCAGGTGGTGCCGCGCTCGGGGTCGGCCAGATAGTGGACTTCGTCGAAGATGATCACGTCCACGGCGTCGAGTTCCCAGGGGGTTTGCAGGAGCATGTTGCGGAGGACTTCGGTGGTCATGACGACGATCTGGGCGGTGTGGTTCTCGCTGATGTCGCCGGTGAGCAGGCCGACGCCGTCGGCGTAGGTTTGCCGGAGGTCGCGGAACTTCTGGTTGGAGAGGGCTTTGATCGGGGTGGTGTAGAAGATGCGCCCGCGCCGACGGACGCCTTCGTAGATGCCACCCTCCGCCACGATCGTTTTTCCCGTACCGGTCGGTGCGGCGACCAGCACCGAGTCGCCGTTGAAGAAGTGGCGCAGGGCGGTGATCTGGAAGGGATCGAGCGGGAAGGGGTAGGCAGCGGCGAATTGCTCGACCTGGCGTTCGATCTCGGCTTGGTCCACGGGCCTCCTGGGGCTGGGGGGGACGGTGTTGGGTCGCCGGGTGGGCGATGGGGGAATTGTACTGTGTGGGGAGTGCTGAGTGCTGAGTGCTGAGTGGGCGAGTCGGAAGTCGTAAGTCGTAAGTCGTAAGAAGGGACGGCCCTCACCCCGCCGCCCTGCGGGGCGGCACCCCTCTCCCAACCGCTGGGAGAGGGGATGCACCAGGGGAAGCAGGTGGCGATGGTGGGGGTGGGTGGCGTTAGACGCACTCGCCCGGGAGCCCGAAGTCTCCTAGAAATGCGCCGGATGATCGGCTATGGGGGTGGTGTGATCATCGGGTTGGGGGGCGTCAGGGACTGGTGGGGAGGAGGTTGAGGGTGCGGAGGATGGTGGTGGCGGTTTGGGTGGGGGTTTGGGTGCTGTTGTCGATGGTGATGCCGAATGGGGGGTTGTGACGGTTGTCGGCGTATTGTTCGCGGATGCGGCGGCGTTCGTGGTCGGTGAGGGGGCGGGTGCCGCGATCGGTGAGGGCGATGGCGAGGGGTGGGCTGAGGGTGATGGTGTGGATGGGGGTGTCGAGGTCGGCGAACTGGGCACGGAGGTAGGCGTGGTCTTCCGGGCCGAGCGGGTAGGTGAGGACGATGTGGAAGCCGCGCCGGGCGAGGTTGCGCGCGACGGCGGCGGCGTTTTCGAGGCTGATGGGGATGGCGTCGTCCAGGGGGAGGAAGGCGACGAATTCGCGGAGGGAATCGACCTCGACATGGGCGGTCTGCGGCAGCATGGCGGCGAGGTGGCGACCCACGGTGGTCTTGCCGGAGTTGATGGAGCCGTTGATCAGGACGATCATGGGCGGTGCCTCGGTCGAACTGCTGAGTCAAGCGACACGATGGGGTGCGTGATGTTTGTCTCCCGCGCTGAGCGGCATCCGGCATGAGAGATACGTCGTCCAGGGAAGTCCCCCGCGCCCGAGTTCGGGCGCGGGGGCAATCGGATAGAGGCGGAAGGTCTACGGGAAGGTGAAGTCGAGTTCGACGGCCCCGCCAGGTGGAACATTAATCGACTGCGTTTTGGTCATCGGGGCGGCACCCGGAACCTGGTACGTGACGGTGACCCTGACCGTTCCAGGGCCGACACCTTTCAGCAGGTAGTAGCCGTCCGCATCCGTTGTGGTCGATTTCCCGCCGCCGGAGACGCTCGCGCCCGAGGCCGCGTAACATGCGGCCGAGCAGAAGCGCACGTAGCCGTCGACATTCCCCGGCTGCGGCACCGGCGTCGGGTGCGCGTGGACGTGGCGGTTGGCGGGCGCGGGGTGTTGGTCGAGGTGGCGGTCGGCGGCCGAGGCGTGTTCGTTGAGGTTGCGGTGGCGGTCGGCGGGACAGGCGTGTTTGTCGGCGTGTAGGTGGCTGTCGGCGGGATGGGGGTATTGGTTGGCGTGTAGGTCGAGGTGGCCGTCGGCGCGCCCGGCGTCACCGGGGTGGGGGTGCGCGTGGGCGTGGAGGTGTTGGCCGGGGCCGTCGTCGGGGTGCGCGTGGGGGTGGGGCTGCTGGACGGCACGGCGATCGGACTGGGCGAGTCGCTCGGGCTGGCGCTCGGGCTGGCGCTGGCGCTCGGGGAGGCGGATGGCGTGGCGGGCGGCGTGGCGCGCGGGGTGTAGCGCTCGGCCGAGGCGAGATAGGTGCCGCCGCTGCCCTTGCCGCCGACGACCAGCACGCTGCCGTCGGGCAGGAGGGTGGCGGTGTGGCTGGCGCGGGCGGTCGGCGCGGCGATGACGAGCCAGCGGTTGTTGACCGGGTCGTAGCGTTCCGCCGTGGCGAGCGGGGCGTCGCTGGCCTTGCCGATGCCGCCGACGACGAGGACCTGGCCATCCGAAAGCAGGGTGGTGGTGTGCTCGGCGCGCTCGGTGGCGAGGGAGGCGACCGGACTCCAGCTATTGGTCTGCGGGTCGAAGAGTTCGGCGCTGGATGACGGGGCGGTGGCGGCCTGCCCGGCCGAGACGAAGCGGACATTGCCGCCGCGCGAGAGGTCGGTCTGCCCGCCGACGACGAGGATCTTGCCATTCGCGAGGAGGGTGGCGGTGTGGCCCTCGCGCCCGGTGGTCAGGGGGCCGCTGGGGGACCAGGTGCCGGTGCGGGGGTCGAAGATTTCCGAGGAGGCGGTGAGGTCGGCCGAGCCGGACGCGGAGATCGACTCGCCGCCGACGATCAGGACGCGGCCATCGGGGAGGAGCGTGGCGGTGTGGCCGCTGCGCCCCTGGGCGAGCGATCCGGCGGAGGACCAGGTGTTGGAGGCGGGATCGTAGAGTTCCGCCGTGCTGACCGATTTGGCCAGGGAGCCGTCGGCGCTGACGGAGATGCCGCCGACGACGAGGATGCGGCCGTCGGACAGGAGGGTGGCGGTGTGGCGGCTGCGCGAGCTGGCGGCCGGGGCGAGCGAATGCCAGCTGTTGGAGGCGGAGTCGTAGAGTTCGGCGGTGGG
Source organism: Chloroflexia bacterium (assembly GCA_046328475.1). Lineage (GTDB taxonomy): Bacteria > Chloroflexota > Chloroflexia > Thermomicrobiales > CADCWN01 > CADCWN01. The sequence continues at coordinate 3,410 of JAXLWN010000052.1, forward strand.
GGTGGTGGCGGAGGTGCTGCTGCCGCTGCGGCTGAGTTCGCCGCCGATGATGACGACCTGGCCGTTGGGGAGGACGGTGGCGGTCTGGTTGCGACGGCCGCTGGCGAGCGAGCCGGCATCGGACCAGCGGTTGGTGCTGAAGTCGTAGATCTCGGCGCGGGCCAGCGAGGTCTGGCCGGAGGTGGCGTTGGTTTCGCCGCCGACGACCAGGACGCGGCCGTTCGGCAGGAGGGAGGCGGTCTGCGAGGCGCGGCCGGAGGCGAGCGAACCGGCGGCGGACCAGCCGGTGTTGCCGTCTGCGCCGCCGCCGGGTGTGGCGGTGAAGACGGCGGTGAGGGAGATGGTGCCGGTGGGTGTCGAGATGAGGATCGTTGGCGACGCCGCCAGCCCGGTGGTCGGGGTGACGAGGGTGAGGTTCGGGGCGACAGTGTGGGTGGGGCGCGGGAGGGTGGGGGTCGGTTGCGGGCCGCTGCACGCCGCGAGCAGGAGGAGGACCAGCACCAGGGCGAGGAGTCGGTGTTGTCGCATGGTCGAGGCTCCTGGGTCGTGAGTCGTGAGTCGTGAGTCGTGAGTGTAGCTGCACCTACTGATCGCTGGTGCTCGATGGCTGACGATGGACAACGCGCATGCACGCGGGACATTTTACGAGCTGTTCCTGCTTATGAAGAACGCAGAATGGGCGCTGGCGTTTCGTCGGGGGGTAATTCACCCCTCCCCCGCCGCTGCGGCGGCACCCCCTCCCCTGATGAGGAGAGGGGGAAGAGACCGGGCCGCTGCCGGGCCGCATCTCGCCGACGGCTGGCGGCACCCCTCTCTCAACCGCTGGGAGAGGAGGACGGTGGGCAGTGCGTCAGAGGAGACCTCACCCCGCCGCTGCGGCGGCACCCGCCACCCACTGCGGTGGGTCCCCGGCCGCGAGGAGCGGGGAAACATTACACGAAGTGCATGGGTGATGGCGAACCGATGGGTTCAGGATGGTGGCGCGGCGAAGAGGCGGGTAATTTCGTCGGCGGGGTAGCTGGGGAGGGGGTCGTCGCGGTCGGGATGGCACAGGATGAGTCCGGCGGATGGGGAGGTGAAGCGCCCGAGGGGGGTGGCGGGGATGTTCTCGGCGGCGAGGGCGGCGATGATGGCTTCGGCGGCGGCGGGGGGGGCGATGACGAGGAGCGCGCCGGAGGCGATCAGGCCGAAGGGGTCGAGGCCGTAGTCGGCGCAGAGGGTGGCGGTCTCGGGATAGATGGGGAGGCTGGTGGCGTCGATGGCGAGGCCGAGGTCGGCGGCGGCGGCGAGTTCGCGCAGGCCGGTGGCGACGCCGCCTTCGGTGGGGTCGTGGAGGGCGGTCGCGCCGTGCTGGCGGGCGATGGCGGCGGCGCGGACGACGCTGATGCCGGGATCGCGCAGGAAGTTGCGGCAGCGGGCGGCGAAGTCGGCCCCGTGGCGCGTGGTGACTTCGTCGGCGCGCTCGCTGGCGATGATCGCGGTGCCCTCGACGGCGATGCCGTTGGTCAGGAGGATGATGTCGCCTTCCTGCGCCGCGCCGGGTTTCACCAGTGATGCGCGGTCGGCTTCGCCGAGCAGGGTGCCGACGAGGATGGGGCGATCGATGCCGTGGGTGATCTCGGTGTGGCCGCCGACGAGCGCGATGTTGAGCGGGGCGCAGGCGTCGTGCAGCCCGGCAAAGATGGCCTCGACGGTGGCGGGGGTGGTGCGCCCTTCGGGCAGCAGGGCGGTGACGAGGAGCCAGCGCGGGGTCGCGCCGAGGCAGGCGAGGTCGTTGGCGTTGACGTTGACGAGGTACCAGCCGATCTCGGCGGTGGCGAAGGTGATCGGGTCGCTCTTCACCACCAGGGCACGCGCGTCGTCCAGCGCGATCGCGGCGGCGTCGTGGCCGACGCCGGGGCCGATGATCAGGCGGGGGTCGGGCGTGGCGTAGCGGGCGAGGAGGCGTCCGAGCAGGGCGTTGGGGAGTTTGCCGAGGGGGAGGGATTGGTCCACGGGCACCTCGATTGCGGATTGCGGATTGCGGATTGCGGGAATGACCGCGCCGCTGGGCCGATAGCGATGGGGGACTATACGGGGCGTGGGGAGGGGCGTCAACTGGGGCGGGAGCTTCCATGTTTGGTACGCAGACAGGTCGATTCTACCGCACATTTCGGCTGATGCTGTGCTATACTCTCCGGTGGCGCTCGACGTTGTCGAGCGTTGTATTTGACACGCGCCCTGACTCTGCGCGGTGTGCTCCCGGTGGGGGTTCGTGCGGGGGGTGACGGGCGCGGATGTATAACACACCGTTCTGAGGAGGAGACCTTGTCTGCAATGAACCCGGAGAGCCAGCGCGCGATGATCACCCGGCTGCTGGAGGCGGGCGTCCACTTCGGTCACCAGAAGAAGCGCTGGAACCCGAAGATGCGCCCGTACATCTTCAGCGAGCGCAACGGCATCCACATCATCGATCTGGAGAAGACGGCCGCGCTGCTCGAAGAGGCGGCGGAGCGCGTCGCCGATGCCACGCGGCGGGGCGGGCGCATCCTGTTCGTCGGCACGAAGAAGCAGGCGCAGGATGTGATCAAGAAGGAGGCCGAGCGCAGCGGCCAGTTCTATGTGAACCAGCGCTGGCTCGGTGGCACGCTGACCAACTTCGTGACGATCCGCGCGCGGTTGCGCTACATGCGCAATCTGGAGTCGCAGTTCAAGACGGGCGGGCTGGAGCATCTGCCGAAGATCGAGCAGACGCGCACGATGCACGAGCTGGAGAAGCTGCAGCGGATGCTCGGCGGCCTGCGCGAGATGGACCGGCTGCCGGCGATCGTCTTCGTGATCGACCCGAAGCGCGAGCAGAATGCCATCGCGGAGGCGCTGCGGCTGGGCGTGCCGGTGATGGGGATGGTCGATACCAACTGCGATCCCGATCAGGTGGACTTCGTGATCCCGTCGAACGACGACGCGATCCGCTCGATCCGCGCGGTGGTGAGCCGGATCGCCAACGCGGCGCTCGAAGGGCGCGGGCTGGGCACGGCCGAGGCGGAGGGCCTGACCTTCGCGGAGATGCTGGAAGCGCCGCCGGCGGTGGATGACGCGGACGTTGAGGACGAGGCCGAGGGCGAGGCCGCCGAGGGCGAGCCAGCGGCGGAGTAGCCAGCTGCCGCTGGTCGGCGATGAGCGAGTGGTTTCGCGGCGCGCAGCACTCGATGATGCTGTTGCGCCGCGCGTTATGAATGACAGCCCTCACCCCGCCGCTCTGCGGAGCGGCACCCCTCTCCCAACCGCTGGGAGAGGGGGTGATGGATAACGCGACTGGGCGATGGTGGGGCGATTTACCTAGCAATGGAGGAAGACGAGGCATGGCGATCAGTGCTGCTGATGTGAAGAAGCTGCGCGAGCGGACGAACGCTGGCGTGATGGAGTGCCGCAACGCGCTCGAAGAGGCGGGCGGCGATTTCGATAAGGCCGCCGAGGCGCTGCGGATCAAGGGGTTGACGAAGGCCGACAAGAAGTCGGACCGCGAGGCGAACCAGGGGTTGATCGAGGTCTACGTCCACGGTGGGCGCATCGGCGCGATCGTGGAGGTGAACTGCGAGACCGATTTCGTGGCGCGCAACGAGAATTTCCGCGCGCTGGCCCGCGATATCGCGATGCAGGTGGTGGCGATGAATCCGCGCTACATCAGCGCGGAGGAGCGCGCCGAGGGGATCGCGGCCGACGATCCGGACCACCAGGCGCTGCTGGAGCAGGTGTTCGTGCGCGACAGCAAGCGGACGATCGGCGAGATGGTCAAGGAGCAGATCGCGACGCTCGGTGAGAACATCGTGGTGCGCCGCTTCGCGCGCTACGAGCTTGGCCGCAGCGCGCAGTAATACCCGGTGACAGACAGCGCCGCTCCCATGCCGGGGGCGGCGCTGTTATCATATGTGTAGTGCTGAGTGCTGAGTGCTGAGTGCTGAGTAAGTCGAGGCCAATCGGCACGCGAGCCCGGAACAGTGAAGGGGTGGGGATGACGACGGCAGACCACGGCGCGGTGCCTGCGACGGAGGCGCGCTATTCCCGCGTGCTGCTCAAGTTGAGCGGCGAGGCGCTGATGGGGAGCCAGGCGTATGGCATCGATCCGAAGGTGGCCAGCGTGATCGCCGAGGATCTGAGGCGCGTCCTGGCGATGGGCGTGCAGGTGGCGGTCGTGGTCGGCGGGGGGAACATCTGGCGCGGGATCTCGGCGGCGGCGGGCGGGATGGACCGCGCGACGGCCGACTATGCCGGGATGCTGGCGACGGTGCTCAATGCGCTGGCGTTGCAGGATGCGCTGGAGCGGATCGGCATCCACACGCGCGTGCAGACGGCGATCGAGATGCACGCGGTCGCCGAGCCGTATATTCGCCGCCGGGCGATCCGCCACATGGAGAAGGGGCGGGTGATCATCCTGGCGGCGGGGACGGGCAATCCGTATTTCACGACCGACACGGCGGCGGCGCTGCGGGCGGTGGAGATCGGGGCGCAGGTGCTGCTGATGGCGAAGAATGGCGTGGACGGCGTTTACAGCGCCGACCCGCGCCAGGATCCGACGGCGGAGCGTTTCGCGCACATCACCTATCTGGAGGCGTTGCAGCGCAATCTGCGGGTGATGGATGCGTCGGCGCTGTCGCTGTGCATGGATAATGCGATGCCGATCGTCGTCTTCGATTTCCAGGCGACGGGCAATATCGAGCGTGCGGTGCGCGGCGATGCGATCGGGACGACGATCTCGGCGGCGATTCCGGCGGGGGTGGCGTAGGAGTGCTGAGTGCTGAGTGCTGAGTGCTGAGTTTTCAGTACGCACGCGGAACTCGGAACCTATAACAGCTCTCACCGGTTGAATCTGATGGGGCCAGCGATTCGCCGGGTAGCATGGGGAGGACAGCGATGGTCGAAGAAGTACTCGATGACGCGAAGTCCCGGATGGAAAAGGCGATGGAGGCGCTGCAGCGCGAGCTGGTGGCGGTCCGCACGGGACGCGCCTCGCCGTCGTTGGTCGAGCGGGTGCAGGTGGAGCAGTATGGCACGGAGATGCCGCTGAACCAGCTGGCGAATATCGCCGCGCCCGAGGCGCGGATGATCACGATCACGCCGTGGGACAAGGGTTCGCTCGGCGCGATCGAGAAGGCGCTGCGCAAGTCTGAGCTGGGGTTCAATCCGACGAACGACGGCACGATGATTCGCATCGCCATCCCGCCGCTGACGGAGGAGCGCCGCAAGCAGATGGTCAAGGTCGTCCACACGAAGGTGGAGGATGCCAAGATCGCGGTGCGGAATATCCGGCGCGACGCGATCGCCCAGGCGAAAGAGTTCAAGGACGAGAAGATGATCGGCGAGGACGAGGAGCGCCGCGCCGAGACGCAGATCCAGGAGATCACGAACAAGTTCACCGCGCGTGCCGACGAGATCGGGAAGGACAAAGAGCGCGAGGTGATGCAGGTCTGACGATTGCGGATTGCGGATTGCGGATTTCAGATTGACGAAGGGAACTGGGAACGTCCCAGCCTACCTTCGTTGCCTAATCCGCAATTCGCGATCCGCACTCCGCAATGGAGCGAAGCGATGAGTGCGGTCGAGGGGGCGGCAGAGGGCGCGAAGGCGGCGGTGACGGCGGTGCCGCGACACGTTGCGATCATCATGGATGGCAATGGGCGCTGGGCGCAGGCGCGCGGGCTGCCGCGCACCTTCGGGCACGACGCGGGCACGGAGAACATCCGGCGCGTGGTGCGGGCGGCGGTCGAGTTGGGCATCGAGTATCTGACGCTCTGGGCGTTCTCGACCGAGAACTGGAGCCGCCCGCTCGACGAGGTGCAGACGATCATCTCCTTGCTGGCGCGCTCGATCGAATTGGAGTTGGACGAGCTTGACAAGCAGGGCGCGCAATTGCGCCACATCGGGTCGCTGGCTGGCCTCGATCCGCAGCTCGCCGAGGCGGTGATCGGCGCAATCGAGCGGACGCGCAATAACAGCACGATTAAGCTGACGCTGGCCTTCAATTACGGCGGGCGGGCGGAGATCCTGCACGCGGTGAAGCGGTTGCTGGAGGATCGCGTCGATCCGACCACGGTGGACGAGCAGCTTTTTGCGCAATACCTCCAGACGCACGACAGTCCCGACCCCGACTTGATCATTCGCACCGCCGGGGAGTACCGCTTCAGCGGCTTTTTGCCCTGGCAGGCCGGGTATGCCGAATATTGGTCGGCTTCGGTGAACTGGCCCGATTTCGGGGCGGATAATCTGCGCGAGGCGGTGGCAATCTACGGCACGCGCCAGCGGAAGTTCGGCGGGTTGCCGGAGCTTGAGGTCGCGCAGGCGAACGGGCTCTCGTGACGGCGGCTGGACCGACCGAGCAACCGACGGCCGCGCGCCCGCCGAGCGAGGTGACGATCTACACCGACGGGGCCTGCAAGGGGAATCCGGGTCCGGGCGGCTGGGCGGCGGTGCTGCTGGCGGGGCGTCATCGCCGGGAGATCGCGGGCTACGAGCCGGAGACGACGAACAACCGGATGGAGTTGCGCGCGGCGATCGAGGCGTTGAAGACGCTCAATCGCCGTTGTCACGTCACGCTGGTCACCGACAGCGAATACTTGCGGAATGGCATCACCTCCTGGATCATAGGGTGGCAGAAGAATGGCTGGCGGACGAAGGATCGCCAGCCGGTGAAGAATGCCGAACTCTGGCGCGAATTGCTCGAGCAGGTCGGTCGCCACGACGTGCATTGGCGCTGGACGAAGGGCCACGCCGCAGACCGGGAGAATAATCGGTGCGACGCGCTGGCGAACGAAGCAATCGCGAAGGCCGAAGTACGAAGTACGAAGTACGAATAGGCTCGCCTGGGATAATTGCCTTCCAGGCTAGGCACTGCTTTACGAACGCCGTACTTCGTACTTCGTACTTCGTACTTCATACTTCTGCCGGGGGCGTGTGATGCGGCAGCGGGCGATCAGTTCGGTGATCGTGGTGCTGCTGACGCTCGGGCCGGCGTTCTTCGGGCGGTATATTTTTGCGGCGTTCATCGCGCTGATCATCGGGCTGGCACTCCACGAACTCTTCGCGATGGTGCAGGTCGCGGGGCATCGCCCGGCGGCGTGGGCCGGGTATGCCACGCTCGGGGCGCTGCTACTGACGGTCCTCTTCGACAGCTGGGAGCGGTGGGGGGGCGCGGTCGTCACGGCGGCGGTGGCGCTGACGCTGTTCGGGCTGATGTTCCGCCGCGACTACCACGGGGTGCTCACCGATTGGGCGCTGACGGTCGCGGGGATGCTGTACATCGGGCTGCTGGGGGCGCACTTTGTTTTGCTGCGCGATCTGATCGGCCCGCTCGATTCGGTGGTGTCGCGATTGGATGGGATCGGGAGCTGGCAACGACCGGGGGTCGATACGTCGCTCGGGCTGGGGTGGTATCTGCTGGCGCAGATCGTCACCTGGCTGTGCGATGTGGGGGCGTATCTGGTCGGGCGGGCGCTGAAGGGTCCCAAGCTGGCACCCGCGATCAGTCCGGGCAAGACGATCTCCGGCGGGCTGGGGGGGCTGGCCTTCGGCGGGCTGGCGGGACTGGCCTGCGCCGTGGCGTTCGGGCTGCCGCTCAATCCGTTCGCGGCGCTCGGGGTCGGGGTGGTGCTGAGCGCGATCGGGCAGGCGGGCGATCTGGCGGAGTCGCTGCTGAAGCGGCAGGCCGGGGTGAAGGATAGCGGCACGTTGATTCCCGGCCACGGCGGCGTGTTCGACCGGATCGATAGCCTGCTGGTGGTGGTGACGGTGACGTACTATCTGGCGCGGGTGTTGACGTAGGAAAGTAACGAGTAACGAGTAACGAGTAACGAGTGGTTTCGGTCCCTCCTCGTTACTCGTTACTCGTTACTCATCACTTCCGTGGGGGTCGTTATGAGTACACCACAGCGGATTGTCGTGCTTGGGAGTACGGGTTCGGTGGGGCGGCAGACGCTGGAGGTGGTGGAGGCGAACCCGGAGCGGTTCACGGTGGTGGGGTTGGCGGCGCGCGGGGGGAATGTCGCGCTGTTGAACGAGCAGATTCGGCGGTTTGGGCCGTCGGTGGTAGCGGTTGAGATCGAGGGGGCGCGCGATGGTGTCGAGCATCTGGCCGACCGGGTGTTGACCGGGGCGGAGGGACTGCTGGCGCTGGCGATGCTGCCGGAGGCCGACCTGATCGTGATCGCGACCTCGGGACACGCGGCGATTCGCCCGACGCTGGCGGCGATCGAGGCGGGCAAGGGGATCGCGCTGGCGAACAAGGAGACGATCGTCTGCGCGGGCGCGATGGTGACGGCGGCGGCGCGGGCGCGCGGGACGGTGATCCGGCCGGTCGATAGTGAGCACAGTGCGCTCTGGCAGTGCGTGCAGGGGTCGCCGGGGAGCGCGGTGCGGCGGCTGCTGATCACGGGGTCGGGCGGGCCGTTCCGACGGATGGATGCGGCGACGATGGCGGCGGTGACGCCGCAGGCGGCGCTGAAGCACCCGACCTGGCCGACGATGGGGGGGAAGATCACGATCGATTCGGCCTCGCTGATGAACAAGGGGCTGGAGGTGATCGAGGCGCACTGGCTCTTCGATCTCCCGTATGAGCAAGTTGAGGTGGTGATCCACCCGCAGAGTATCGTGCATGGGATGGTCGAGTTCGAGGATGGGGCGACGATCGCGCAGCTGGGGCTGCCCGATATGCGGCTGCCGATCGCCTATGCGCTGAACTGGCCGGAGCGTCCGGGGTTGCCGTTCCCCCGGCTGGATTTGCTGAAGGCGGGGACATTGGAGTTTGAGGAGCCTGATCTGGGGCGGTTTCCTTGTCTGCGGTTGGCGTATGAGGCGGGGAAAGCGGGTGGGCTGCTGCCGACGGTGCTGAGCGCGGCGGATGAGGTGGCGGTGGAGGCGTTCATGGCCGGGAAGCTGCCGTTCGCGGCGATCCCGGCGCTGATCGAGGCGGCGCTGGGGGCGTACAATGGGACGGATGTGGTCTCGCTGGAGGCGATCGAGGCGGCGGATGGGTGGGCGAGGGAGTTTGGGGCGGGGTATGTGCGGCAGTGCTGAGTGCTGAGTGCTGAGTCGAGTAACGAGTAACGAGTAACGAGGGGGACCTCACCCCCGCCACTCTGCGGAGCGGCACCCCCTCTCCCGCGAGGAGCGGGGGAGGGCTGTGCGTCAGTGCGTCAGTGCGTCGGCAACGACCTTACCCGGCCGCTACGGCGGCGACCCTCCCCTGCGAGGGGAGGGTGGGGAGGCGCGGGGAAGGGAAAGGGGATGTGGTGGGGCGGGTGTGAGCCTGCCCTTTGTTGTGCCCAAAGGTGGGTTAAGGAGCGCCGCCGGATAAGTTGGGTGGGGCGGTCGAGGAGGAGGAAGAGGAGGCGGGACGATTAGCCGTTTTGATCAGGAGGTAGATCAGGATGGCGAGGATGGAGGGGATTTCGAAGGTGGAGCCGTTGCGGGCGCGCGGGGAGTTGACGACGCCCTGGAAGGGGGCGAGGAAGGGGGCGGTGAAGCCGTAGACGACGCGGGCGAAGATGCTGGCTTCGTTGGCGGCGAGCAGTTTCAGGAGGATGCGGATGCCGATGATGATCTCGATCACGCCGAAGACGAAGTAGATCAGGCGCGCGGTCCACTGGGCGTTGGTGCGACGGATTTCGCGCTCGTAGTCGGGCGGGGGCGGCGCGGGATCGAGGGGTTCGAAGGGGAGGGGCTGGGTCTCTTCGTCGTGCGGATCGAGCGTCAGCGGCGGGCGACTGGACATGGCCGAACCTCCTGGCACCGACTGACACCGACCGATACCGATTCTGGGGCGCACCGGCGAGGATGCGCCCACGAGAGGATTATACGCGGGAGGGGTTGTACGTACAGGGCGATGGGGAGGGTCTTGGTAGAGCGGGGTTGGCGTTCCGCAGTTCGACCCGGAGATGAATCTCCGGGCTACGTTAATGCGCCGGATGAATCTGGCTCGGGTGGGGTGCGAAAGAGCGTGGCGGTGGGGTGATCGATGCGCCGGGCGGGAGCCGGCAGAGCGAACACCCCGCCCGGCGTGTGTTATTGGCCGCCGAGGTTGGCGGTGACGATCGGGGCTGAGGTCGGGGCGGTGCCGGCCGTGGGCCGGGCTCGATGGTGATCGCGGCGACCTGGAACTGGGTCAGGGTTGGCCTTGCGCACCGCCGTCGTGGAGGAGAGGAAGACGGTCGAGGGCTGCACGTTATTGCCGGTGATCAGCCAGAGTTGGTAGACCTGGCCCGAGGCGAGCGCCGGGAGGTCGTTGATGACGATCACGGCCTGTTGCTGCGCGGGCAGGTAGGTGATCGTGCCGCTGGCCACCTGTCCGGCGGTGGCGGCGAGCTGGAAGCGGGTCTGGGCGAGGGCGGCCTGGGCCTGGTCGCGCTCCCGCTGGGCCTGCTGCAGCTGCTGCTGGGTGAGGGCGATGGTCGCCACCGCCTGGTCGCGTTCGCTGCGCGCGGCGCGCAGATCGCCCTGCACGTTGAGGTTCCAGGCGAGCAGGCTGAGGCTGAGCGCGAGGAGCAGGACGGCGGCGACGGCGAAGGGCTGCGCCCAGCGACGCGCGGCCGGGAAGGAGATCGGCGCTGGCGGCGCGGCGGCAGCGGGCCGCTCGGCCGCGACGGAGTCGAGCAGGCGTTGCCGCAGCGCGGGTGTGGGCTGGCTCTCGGGCGCGGTTTCGTCGATCAAGAGGGGAATTGCGCCGCCGTCGCGCCAAGCGTGGCGACTTCGGCGGTGCAGATGGGGCAGGTGGGCGTGGGCGCGGAACTGGGCGAGATCCGTGCCGTCGAGCGCGTCGAGGACGTACGCCGCCGGGAAACCCTCGTCGGCGAACCTGCAGTGCGTGGCAGCAAATTGTCGCTGTCGTTCTTCGTTCATCCCTGGTCGTCCTCAATGCCCGCGAGGAGTGAGCGCAAGCGTTGCATCGCTAGTCGTAAGCGTCCTTTCACCGTGCCAACCGGCACTTCCATCCTGGTGGCGATCTCCTGCTGCGTGTAGCCGTCGAAATACGCCAACTCCACCGCCTGGCGCTGCGCGTCGGGGAGGGTCGCGATTGCTTTTTGCAGGGACTCGCGCTGGATCACCTGCGAGACCTCGCGCCAGGGGTCATCGATCGCCAGGACGCGCTCGAAGTCGTCGATCGGCGCATCCTGGCGGGTTCGCCCCGCCGTGCCGCGCAGCCGATCGATCGCCCGGTGGTGGACGATCGAGAGGACCCAGGTGCGGACGCTGCCGCGCGTCGTCTCGAAGCTCCCGGCGCGACGCCAGATGCTGAGAAATGCCTCCTGCACCACGTCCTCGGCGGCATTGCGCTCGCCCACGACGCGGTACGCCAGGCCGAACGCAAGTCGGCCATAGCGATCGTATAAGGCTGCGATCGCCTCTTCATCGCGACGGCGGATGGCGTCGAGCAGCGCGTCGTCGCTGTCGGCATCCGGGCCGCTGCCATGCTCCCCGCAATGCTCTCCCTCGATCCATGCTACGCACCATGACCCGTGATGGATCATCCCCAACCGGCGAAACGTTCAGCTATAGCCCAAAAGTCCCAGATGGCTGCCCTGCGCACGCGCATGGGCGCGCTCAGTATAGCGCATGGGCGCGTGCGCGGACGTTCGCGCCGGTGAGGCGGGTGCGCGTCACTTTACCGTGGCGGGGTAGCGTCGCCAGGGATGGGTGGGTGCCGGTCGCGGTGCCGCAGGCCGGGTGGCCGCCGTCGGCGGGGCGGGTGGACCGTCCTCGTGGCGGCCGGTGGGGAGGGCCAGCACGCATGCGGGCGCGGGCGGCGCGAGCGGGGTGCGCGGCGGGGGCGCGGGGGCGGCGGGGCGGCGTGCCGCCCGAGTGCGGCGCAGGCGCGCCCGAGCCTGGCGGCGCAGTTCTGCGGTGATCGCCGGCCAGGCCTCGCCCCAGCGGTCGGCGCAGGCGATATTCCGCAGCGCGAGCATGGGGTCGACGTGCGGGCGCGCCCAGTGCATGCCCGCCCCCTTCAGGCGGGCCTCGACGACGAGCTTGTTGGCGCTCTCCACCGCGCCGCTGCCGATGGGGTAGCCCGCCGCGCGGAACGCAGCGTACTGAATCTGGTCCCGCCGCGCCTCCAGGTACTGCAGGCTGGTGGCGACGACCCGGTGCTTGGCCTGGGCGGCGGGGTCGGCGGACGGGGCGAGACCCTCGCGCAGCCCCCGCAGCTTGCCCAGCACGCGGTCCGGGTCGCCCTCCAGCAGCTCGCGGGTCTGCGCGGCCAGCCAGCGCGCGGCCTGGGCGGGGTCGGCCCCGAAGCACGCCTCCGCCACCTGGCCGAGGTAGCCGGCCGCGTGGCACCAGTCGAGGATGCGCACCGCGTCGGGGCGGTGCGCGTCGATGAAGGCCTGCGCCCAGGCCGCCCCGTCGCACAGCGCCACCACCACCCCGGCCTCGCCGACGCCGCGCCGCGCCGTCTCGGCCAACGCCAGGCGGGCGAAGGTCGCGTGGTCGGCGAGCCGGGAGAAGTAGGAGAGGTGGCTCGCCCGGGGAGCCGCGCCATCGCCCTGGGCCTCGACCAGCCCGAGGGCGAGCGTCTTGACCTCGGCCCAGGCGCCGCCCACCAGCGGCACCATCGCCCCGTCCACGCTCAGCTGCAGGACGGGCGGGCCGGGCGGCGGCGCGGCGGCGCCCCGCGCCTCGTCCTCGGCCGCGGCCGCCTGCAGCGCGACGTAGGCCGCCCCCGCCGCCTCGGTCTGCCGCCGCACGGTCGGCTCGGAGAGCGCGGTGTGGGCGAACGCCGCCAGCAGCCGCGCCGCCTGGGCGAAGGGCAGCCAGGCTCCCAGGCGCACCGCCCCCTCGTGCAGCGTCGGCGTCCACGGCCCCGGCACGAGCCCCAGTTCCTCATCCAGGGGGGAAAAGCGCCTCCCCGCAGGCGGCGCAGACGGCGTAGCGGCGGCGCAGCGGCAGCGGCTGCTCGTAGGTCGTCGTCAGCGTGCGCGCCTCCAGCCCGCGCACCGTCATCCGCCCCCCGCACTGCGGGCAGCGCACCGCCGCCCCCTGGCGCGGGTCGGCGGCATCGCTCGCCTGCGCCGCGTCCGCCAGCAGCCGCGCCCGCGCCTCTGCCCAGCGCGTATCCAACGCCGCCTCGATCTCGGCCAGCGTGGCGCGCGGGTGCGCCAGCCGCCACTCCTTGAACCCGCCCAGCACCGCCCCCGCCTCCGCCGCCCACCGCGCATCGAAGTCGTCCCGCATCTGCCCCCTCCGCCGCACCCGCCACCCCGACGCCCCCATTCTACGCCCCGCCACCCGCCAGCGGTAAACTGACGCCCACCCGTGAGGCACAGGAATTGCCCATGCGCGTGCGCGCCCATGTAGGCAAACACGCACTACCCTCGTCCATGTGCGAACGCACAGTCGTGCGAACGTACAATTATGGCACAATATTTGCATTATTTTTGTCGAGATTCGAGTGATCCATTCCCGGACGGTCTGCGTAGCACCTGACAGTTGACACGGCTCGGCTCTAACCAACTGAGCTAACCGCCCCTTCGCTTGTTGCGACCGGGATTATAGCACGCGAAGATCGCGGCGCAACCAGCGAAAAGTACGAAGTACGAACGACGAAGTACGAAGTAACGAGTGATGAGTAATGAGTAATGAGGGTCCTTACCCGACTATTCCGACTATCCGACTATCCGACTGACCGACTCGACTCAGCACTCAGCACTAGCCTTTGACCGCGCCTGCGGTGAGGCCGCTGATCATGGCGCGTTGGCCGAGGATGGCGAAGGTGGTGACGGGGAGGGCCATCAGGATGCTGGCGGCGAACATGCGGCCGTAGGGGAAGACGTCGCCGGTGACCATGCGGGCGAGGCCCATCGGCAGGGTCCAGTTGGCTTCGGAGCGGAGGAAGAAGCCGGCGAACATCAGCTCGTTCCAGGCCTGGGTGAGCGTGAAGAGGGAGACGGCGGCGATGGCGGGCCAGCTGAGCGGGAGGATGATGCGCCAGAAGGCTTGCAGGTGGGAGCAGCCGTCGAGCAGCGCGGCTTCCTCCAGTTCCTCGGGGATGGAGCGGAAGTAGCCGAGCATCAGCCAACAGGCCATCGGCATGGAGAAGGTGGGGTAGGAGACGAGCAGCGACCAGAGGGTGTTGATCAACTTCAATTGGCTGAGGAGCAGGTAGAGCGGGATGAGGAAGAGGACGGGCGGCACGAGCGCGGTGCCGAGGATGGCGGTGGCGATCAGGTTGCCGCCGCGCCAGCGCAGCCGGGCCAGGGCGTAGGCACCGAGCGCCGCCGCCGTCACGGAGATGAGGCTGTTGGCGAGCGAGACGAGCAGGGTGTTGCGGAACCAGGTGGTGAACTGGGTTCGCTGGAAGACGAAGTCGAACTGCTGCATGCTCCAGGGTTCGGGCCAGAACGGGCTGCGGAAGCCGGTGATCTGGGTGTTGGTCTTGAAGGCGGTGACGATGATCAGGTAGAGGGGGCCGAGCGCGACGAGCAGCATGGCCCCGAGCGCCAGCGCGATGCCGAGCGCGCCGAGGCGCTCGCGCCAGAGCCAGCCGCTGAAGGTGCGCGGCGCGAGGCGGGCGTTGAGCGCGCGGAGGGCGCGGGCGACCCCGGCGATCAGTTCGTCGAGCAGGAGCAGCGGGAGTTTCAGCACCCAGATGACGGGGCGGACGAGGGCGTGCCAGGCGCGGGCGAGCGGGTTGCGGCGGGCGGGCGGGAGGCCGTCGCCCGCGCGGAGGAGGAGGCCGAGCAGGGCGATCATGGCGAGCAGGAAGGGGGCGATGGCGAGCGCGGCGGCGGCGGAGCGCCGACCGCCGATGCCGAGCGCGCTGCCGGAGACGTAGAGCGGGAAGATGCGCGTGGCGTTGGTCGGCCCGCCGCCGGTCATGATCGAGACGAGGGCGAAGGCGTTCAGGCTGAAGAGGATCGAGAGGAGCGCGCCGACCGCGAGGACGTAGCGCAGACCGGGGAGGGTGATGTGGCGGAAGCGCTGCCAGGCGTCCGCGCCGTCCACGGCCGCCGCGTCGTAGAGCGAGGTGTCGATGGCCTGCAACCCGGCCAGCAGGATGAGGGCGAAGAAGGGGGTGCCGCGCCAGACATTGACGACGCTGACCGAGTAGAGGGCGGTGTGGGGGTCGAACCAGACGATCGGTTTGACTGGCGAGCTGACCCCGAGCGCGAAGAGTCCTTTGTTGATCGGCCCGAGGATCGGGTCGAAGAACCAGCGCCAGGTGAGCGCGGTGACGACCTCCGGCAGCACCCAGGGGAGGAGCAGCAGGCCGGTGACGAGGCCGCGCCAGTTGCGCGCGACGCGCTGGATGAGCAGGGCGGCGATCATGCCGAGCGTGACCTGCCCGGCGAGCGAGAGGAGCGCGAAGCGGATGGTGATGCCGAGCATGTTGCGGTAGGACGAGTTTTGCCAGGTGCGGACGTAGTTCTCGAAGCCGACGTAGCCGCGGGTGCCGCGCCCGACCGCGTCGAGGAAGCTGAGGCGCACCGCGCCGAAGAGGGGGTAGCCGATCAGGCCGAAGAGGAGGATGAGCAGGGGGCGGCGAAGAGGTAGGCGACGGGCCAGTCGCGGCCGAGGATGCGCCGCGATGCGCGCCAGAGGCGGCTGCCGACACCGTTGGTCCTGCCGGTGGCGGGGATGCCGCGCGCTGAGCCAGCCGCCATGTGCTCTCCTCGGGGTTGCCTGGGGCGTCGTGCGTTCGGGCGGGAGTATAGCAGGGATGTGGGGGTGTGGGGGCGTGAGGGCGTGGGGCGTAGGGCGTTGGTCAGTGCGTCGGTGGGTCGGTGCGTCGGCGGTTCCAACCGCCCGCCGTCTTACCCCTTGACATTGCTGCGGGTGAGGAGTATTATGTGTGTATTCAATACGCACTGATGTGTATTGGCTGGCGTCGCGAGCGGCGATGTCGTTTGGTTGGTTCGGTCGAGTGGTCCTCGGCGAAGAAGGTTCAGGAAGATCATGAGTGCTCAAGGGTACGGTACGGTTAAGTGGTACAACCCGGAGAAGGCCTACGGATTTATCACGACGGGCGAGGGGCAGGACCTCTTCGTCCATCGCAAGGCGATCGCCGATGGGCGACCCTGGCTGGTTGACGGCCAGGAGGTGGAGTTTTCGCTGCGGCAGGGGCTGAAGGGTCCCGAGGCGGCCGAGGTGCGCGTCACGCACGACGTGGCGGAGGTCCCGGCGGCGCGGCGGCGTGTGTATGAGCAGGCGGAGCAGTATGCATCCGCGCGCGGTCCGGTGCAGCACCGGGAGCGGCAGCCGTTCAGCGGGCCGATCCCGGCTGGTCCGGTGGAGGCGGAGGTGTTGCGCGTCGATCCGGCGCGGCGCTTCCTCTTCGCGCGGTCGGAGAGCGTCGGGGACGATATCTACGTCCACGGCTCGCTCTTCGCGCGGCAGGATCTGCAGCGGGGCGATACGATCTTGCTGGTGGTGGAGCAGTCCGACCGTGGTTTGCGGGCACGGACTTTGCTGAGCGACTAGTGTGATCCGGGTGCCTGCGCCATGCGCGCGGCATCTGCCAACAGGGACGGGTCTCAGACCCGTCCCTGTTTTCTTATCCGGGGTGATTGGGGAGGGTTGGATCGTGACGAGCGCGCCCGTGGCGGCACAACAGCATAGCGATGCGCGTGAGGCTCCTGCGTACGACGTGGTGATTGTCGGGGCGGGGGCGGCGGGGGTGGGGTGCGGGATCGTGCTGCGCGATCTCGGCGTGGAGCGGTTCGTCATTTTGGAGCGGCACGAAGTTGGGGCGTCGTTCGCGCGCTGGCCGGCCGAGATGCGCTTCATCACGCCGTCATTCACGTCGAACGGCTTCGGGATGCTCGATCTGAACGCGGTCGCGCTCGACACGTCGCCCGCCTTCACGCTGAACCGCGAGCACCCGACCGGGCGCGAGTATGCCGAGTATTTGCAGCTGATCGCGGGGCACTTCGAGTTGCCGATTCGCACTGGTGTGGATGTGCTCGGGCTGGAAGCGCTGCCGGGCGACGAAGGCTTTGCCTTGCGGACTTCGCAGGGGGAAGTGCGGGCGAGGTTTGTGGTCTGGGCCGGGGGCGAGTTCCAGTATCCGCGTGCCCTGGCGTTTCCGGGCGCGGAGCATTGCCTGCACGCCTCGACGGTGCGCTCGTGGCGCGATCTGGACGGCGACGATTTTGTGATCGTCGGCGGGTTTGAGAGCGGGATGGACACGGCGTACCATCTGACGCGGATGGGGAAGCGGGTGCGCGTCCTCGACGACGCGGCGGCGTGGGAGTTGGAGACGAGTGACCCGAGCGTGTCGCTCTCGCCCTACACGCGCGAGCGGCTGGACCTGGCGATGGAAACCGGGCGGCTGGAATTGGTCGGCAATGCCTGGGTGGAAAACGTAGAGCGCACTGATAGCGGCTTTCGGGTCGTGGGTGGTGAGGGAGCGTCGTGGGAGACGCCCGCGCCGCCGATCCTGGCGACGGGGTTCGTCGGGAGCCTCGATCTGGTCCGCGAGCACTTCGCCTGGGACGAGATGCAGCGGGCGATCCTGACCGACGACGACGAATCGACCAAGACGCCCGGATTATTCGTGGTGGGGCCGAGCCTGCGGCACGAGGGCGTGATTTTCTGCTACATCTACAAGTTCCGGCAGCGCTTCGCGGTTGTCGCGGCGGCGATTGGCGCGCGGCTGGGGTTGGATCTCGAACCGCTGGAGATCTACCGGGACAACAATATGTTCCTGGATGATTTGTCGTGCTGTTTGGGGGAGTGTCGCTGCTGATGCGTTGGCGGTTGGGTGGGCTGGCGGTTGAAACCGCGCCTGAGGGCCTGCGGGCCACGAAACCGACCTGCGTCGGTTAGGAACTAGCCCGCGCTCGTGTCCTTCTTGTCCTCGGTTGGCGCGTCTTCGCCGCGCCGACGCAGGCGGAGGGCGTCGCGCACGCGTTGCCAGTGGCTGCGGGCGCGACGGCTGTCGTCGGGCGCGAGGTCGTGCGCGCTGTAGCGGGCCTCGATGAATTCGGCGGTGAGGGCGGACCAGTCGGTCTGGGCGTCGGCGAGGTGGGGGGCGAGCATGGGGCCGTATTCCTCCGGGGATTGCCCCGGCTGGCGCGGGACGCCCTGCGCGCCCGCGCGCTGCACCACGCTCAGGTAGTAGCGCACGATCTGGTCGCGCGGCGTGCGCGCTCCGCGCAGCCGGAGGCGTGGGCGGGCGTCGGCGAGCTGCTGCACGCGGTCGCCGAGGCGGCGCGGCAGGCGCTCGGCGATGGCGGTGGCGTAGCCGCGCAGGCGGGCGAGGAGCGCGGCCAGCAGCGACCGCAGCAGGCGCAGCGGTGCGAACCGCCCCAGCGCCCCGCGCAGATCGCCGCGATTCTCCAGCCAGCCGCGCACGAACCAGGTGATCAGCGCGATGGCGACCGCCGCGAAGAGGAGCCAGCGCATGATTTCCAGGATGGGCGGGCCGCCGGAATCGGCGGACGGCAGGTCGGGTGGCGGCGAGACGGGGGCTGGCGCGGGGGGCGGTGCCTCGTATGAGGTGTCGCCGCCGAAGCGCGACAGCAGCCAGATGAACGGCGCGGTGAAGCCGATGCCGAGCAAGGCCAGGACGAAGATGATGCCCTGGAGGACCAGCGACAGCAGGTCGATCAGGATCGCCGACCAGGCGGTTGGCAGCGCGAAGGCGAGCAGCGTCGCCCCGCCGATGATCACCGAGCCGTGCCGCACCCAGCGCCCGCCGATCCCCTCGGCGACCGTCAGCCCCTCCTCCTGCCAGCGGCGGCGGTGCAGCGTGTGCTGCGCCAGCGCCAGCAGGACCATGCCCAGCCCGAAGTAGGCCAGCAGATTCAGGATCGCGCCGGTCACCGGCTCGCGGCGGAGGTCGAGGAACTCGCGCGGGGCGACCTGCCCGAGGGCGACCGCGAGCAGCAGCAATACGCCGCCGCCGAGGAAGCGGCCGGTCAGCGTCTGGAGCGGCGGGACATATTCCGTGTCGTTGCCCGGCACCTCGCCCAACCGCCCGAACTCCCCGGCGGTCGCGGCGCTCGCGCCCCAGGCGAGCAGGAGCAGGAATGCCGAGCAGACGAGCCGCACGTCGGGCTTGAAGAGATCATCCAGCCCGCCCGGTCGCCCGCCGATCAGGCAATCGCCGAGTTGGAAGAGGGCGAGCAGCAGGCCGAGCTCGCTCCCCCGGAACCAGGCGCGATTGAAGTTGAGCGGCAGCCGCTCGCGGATCAGCCAGTCGGTCCACTGCGCGACCGCGCCCACCACGACGCACCAGGCGACCAGAAAGCGCCCATCCCAGTTCGGGATGATCTGCCCGCCAATCGCTGCGATTGCCGCGACGAGCGCGCCGACCATGCCGCCGACGAGCAAGGAGCGCGCGGCCAGTTCGGCCGTCGGGCCGGTATCGCCGAGATGCAGCGGCGGCAGTGCGCGATCAGCGCTGCCGAGTTCGTCGCGGAACCTCACGCCAACACCTCCAAGTCGCGCTCGCTGCGGATGGTGTAGAGCGCCACGCCCGGCGGCGCGACCCAGCCCGGTTCGGCCGCCGCGCCGGTGGTGGCGACGAGGATCAGCGCGACCGCCAGGCCGCCCCGGCGCAGGTGCAGCAGCGCCTCGGTCAGCGCGAGATCGACGTGCCCGGTGATCGCCACCACCGTGCCGCCCCACGGCAGATCGAGCCAGTCGCGGCGGAGGAGCGCGGCGAAGGGGTGCGCGTTGCCCCTGACCAGCTCGACGTCGGCCAGCGTCTCCAGGATGCGGATCAGGTGCGCCCGCTCGTGGCGCGGCGGCAAGCGCAGGTTCGCGGGTTCACTGTCCTCCGTCGCGCGCGTGCCGGGGACGCGGGCGGGCGGCTGGGTGGTCAGCCCGACCGGCAGCCGCTCGCGCACGATCGCGTGGTTCGCCAGCGACGCCGCGACGACGATCGCCAGTTCGACCGCGTCGTGGCGGTAGCGCGCCGTGGGGTAGCCCTCGTCGTGGAGATCCAGGCAGATCATCGTCTCGCGCGCGATGGCGGGCTGGTATTGCTTCACGACGAGGTGCCCGGTGCGCGCGGTCGCGCGCCAGTGGACGCGCCGGGGCGGGTCGCCGCGCTGGTAGTCGCGGATGCTCAGCAGGCGGCTGGTGTCCTCGAAGATCGGCGAGGAGGTCGGCAGGGTCGCCAGCGGCGAGCGCGTCGGCAGCCCGAGTTGCGCCAGCGGCACGATGCGCGGGTAGATGATCAACTCCTCCGGGCCGCCGAGCGTCAACTGGTGGCGGGCCAGTCCGAGGGGGTCGCCGGTGCGAAGGATGGTCGGGCCGATCTCGTAGCGCCCACGCCGCTGGCAGAGCAGGGAGTACTCGGTCGTCCAGGTGTCGTGCGAGCCGAGGCCGAACACTCGCCGCTCGAACGGCGCGGCGCGCAAATTCAGCGGCTGCAACTCGTCGATCTCCACCCAGAGCAGCGGCAGCCAGCCGCCGTTGCGCACCGTCAGCCGCACCTCGACCCGGTCGCCGGTGAAGGCGCGGTTGACGTACCGTCGCTCGCCCGAGAGTTGCCGCACCGCCCGTCGCATCCAGAGCGTCGCGAAGGCGCGGATCGCGACCAGCAGATAGAAGATCGTGAAGATGAACTCGATGCGCAGCAGCAGCGCGACGAGCAGCAGGAGGAGCAGGAAGGGCGTGAAGTAGCGCATGATTCAGCAGCTTACCGTTGCGGACGGTTAATAGCGGGAGTGTGCGAGCGGCTAGTATAGGCGAGATTAGTATAATCCTACTTATACTAATCTGGATTCAATAACCACCATTGCCTGATACCGCGAGCAGAGTATCGAACCTGTTTGCTTCCGCACCGCATATCCTCACCCCAACTCCAGCGGCGTGCGCTCCAGCAGGTCGGACAGGATCGACTCGGCGGTGCGCCCGCGCAGTTGGCTCTCGGGACGCAGGATGATGCGGTGGGCCAGGGTGAGCGGGACGAGCGTCTTGACATCGTCCGGGGCGACGTAGTCGCGCCCGCGCAGCGCTGCGAGCGCCTGAGATGCCTTGTAGAGCGCCAGCGAGCCGCGCGGGCTGGCCCCGGCCGCGAGGTCGGGGTGTTCGCGCGTGGCGCGCACGATCGCCAGCAGGTAGCGTTCGAGCGATCCCTCGACGTGGACCTCGGTCACGATGTCGTGGAGCGCCGGGAGGCTGGTGCCGTCCACGGTGGCGGCGATCCGGTCGATCGGGTGGCTCTTGCGCAGGTTGCGCAGCAGTTGTCGCTCGTCCGCTTCGTCCGGGTAGCCGAGCGAGAGGCGCAGCAGGAAGCGGTCGAGCTGCGCCTCGGGGAGCGGGAAGGTGCCCTCGAACTCGATCGGGTTCTGGGTGGCGAGCGTCAGGAAGGGGGCGGGCAGGGTGCGCGTCACGCCGTCGATCGTCACCTGGCGCTCCTGCATCGCCTCCAGCAGCGCCGCCTGGGTGCGCGGCGTCGCGCGGTTGATCTCGTCGGCGAGCAGCGTGTTGGCGAAGACCGGGCCGGGCTGGAACTCGAAGCTCCCCTCGCGCTGGTTGTAGATGCTCACGCCGGTGATGTCGTTCGGCAGCAGATCGGGCGTGCATTGCACGCGCTTGAAGGTCAGCCCCATGCTGGCGGTCACGGCGCGGGCCAGCATCGTCTTGCCGGTCCCTGGCACGTCCTCGATCAGCACGTGCCCCTGGCAGAGCAACGCGACCAGCAGGAACTCGATCTGCCGCCGCTTGCCGACGATGACCGTCTCCACATTGGCGATGACCCGCTCGGCGAACTCGCTGATCGGCGCGATGTTGGTGGTGGGGGACATGATGCTCCGTATTTCAGTCGTGAGACGTGAGACGTGAGTCGTGAGATTCTTGCTTGTGGCTGGTAGCCTCACAGCGGCGGCTAACTCCGCCAAGCCCTCTCACGACTCACGACCCACGTCTCACGTCTCTCCTACCGCTGTACCCAGGTCTCCGAGAAGGCGAGGAACGCGGAACTGCTCGGCAGGCCGGAGGCGTTGGTGGAGGTGCGCACGTCGCCGGGAATGGGCGCGTCGTCGATGGTCACGGTTGCCGCGCCGCACGGGCAGATGACAGTGGCGAGGTCGAAGTGGGCGGGGCCGAGTTCCATGTTCGATACTTGCAGCAATTGCCGATCCAACACGTTGCGCCAGGTCAGTTCGAACGAGCGATCCTCGCCGTGGCAGACGACGCGGTGGTAGCGGCGGCTGTCCGACTCCTGGAAGAAGCGCGCCGGGCGAATCGCGACCGAGGCGAAGCCCATCTCCTTAAAGTCGCCGAAGTGCTGGGTCATCGCGTCAGTCACGAAGCGGCCCATCGCGGCGTTGTCGGCGTAGATCGCCACCCAGCGGCCGAGGTCGGGCGTATCGACGCGGATGATCAGCGCGTTCCCCTCGCCATGTTCCGAGTAGGTGCAGCGCCAGTAGCTGGCGGCGACCGCGATGCCATCGCCGCCGGGGGTGTGCAGGGTCAGGCCGGGATTCTCCCCGCAGAAGATGACCGGGCTCTTGTGTTCTTGCACGCTCTGACCTCCGTTTGGTCTCGACGCCGGACAATTGCTGTGGATCGCGCCGCGCGAGGCGCAGGCGGGGGCATGATACCGCACCGGCGACCGCGTGTGTGGCCGGATGGCTTGTCCCGCGCACCGATTCCGCCGATAATCGCCCTAGCCGGGTGGGGCTGTCAACCGTCGTGGCGACGGTCCGATGGTTCCTGGCCCAGCGACCGCGCGTTAAGCAGGTGCGGCAGCCGCGAATGAGACGACCCGGGACAACCGACAGCGCCGGAGTCACATGGAAGAATCGACCACGCCCCGCGACCGCCAACACCTCCAGGATGAAGCCGAGTGGCGCTGGCGCAAGCTGGGCCAAGACCATCCCGACCTCGCCGAGACGATCGCCTTCGGGCGTGGCCTGGTCAAGCTCTACATCAACGAACTGCCCGCTGCGGGGGTTGTGGAACTCAGCCCGGAGGCGGCGCGTGAGAAGCTGGCCGCCGGGGTGCCGCTGCTGGAGGAGGAGGATGTCCAGTTCGACCTCCCCGGCATCCAGCGCTTCTTCTACCGCCTCTGCACCTGGGCGGGCGGGCAGCCCGACCTCGCGGCGGCGGGCGACCGCTTGCAGCGGGCGCTGATCATGGAGGAGTTGCGCGTCGAGGAGTTGCTCGACGCGGCGCTGAACGGTGACGACGAGCAACTGACCGCGACCGCCGAGCGTTTCGGCGTGCCGATCGAGATGGTGCAGACGCTGGTTGGCTTCACGGTCAGCGCGGCGCTGCTGGAGACCGGCCGCGCGCTCGAACCGCTGCTGGAGGGCGCTGGTTGGGATCAGCCCGCCTGCCCGATCTGCGGCGGTCCGCCGCTGCTGGCCGAGCGCATCGGCGAGGAGGAGACGAGGTTGCTGCGCTGCGCGGCCTGCGGCATCGGCTGGCCCTTCCCGTCCGTACGCTGTGTCCATTGCGGCAATGCCGATGAAACGCTCTTGCACAGCCTGCCGGAGGACCATCCCGACGTGGCGAATCGCCTGGAACTCTGCGACCACTGCCACGGCTACCTGAAGATCGCCGTCGCCACCGCGCCGACGCCGCCCGAGTTGCTGACGGTTGTGGATACCGCGTTCCTGCCGCTCGATGCGGTTGCGCGGGACCGAGGCTATGCACCGTAGGCGAGGTTGAACCGCCAAGACGCCAAGAAGACGCCAAGGACGCCAAGACGAGGGACGATTTAACCGCAGAGGACGCAGAGGACGCAGAGACGAGGCGTGAAGAGAGAAGAGAGAAGAGAGAGGGGCGGGAGGATAACCTCCCGCCCCTCTGCTTGCGCCGTTTGGTAGTACCTCAGCCGCCGTGGCCGTTGCCGTTCAGTGCTGCTGCCTTTGGTTTGGCCGGGGGCAGGTCGGGGATGTCGAGGCCGAACTTGCGGGCGAATTCGCCACGCTCGCGCTTGCCGATCTTGGCCCAGTCCTCGGGGGCGATCGGCTCGCCGTGCAGCGCCTTGGTGACGATGGCGCGCTCGGGGCCGGAGAGCGTGGTGGACTCGCGCATGTAGTCGGTGAATGCGCCGTAGGCGACCGGGGCCAGGCGCTGCACGATCAGCCCGATGGCGTCGGCGTAGACGCGAATCTCGTACTGCGCGTGGGCATCCATGCGCAGCGAGAGGAAGTGGAAGAGGTTGTGCAGATTAATCTTCCAGTACCACTCGGTGTAGATCGACACCGGCAGGGCGATGCGCGCCAGTTCGCGCGCGATCTCGGCGTCGATCAGCTCCTGATAGCTCGCGTAGCTCTCGCGCTGCCCGGCCAGCAGCAACTCGCGCACGCGCGCCTTCACCTCGGGCGGCACTTCGGTTGTGCTGCGGCCCTGCTTGTTGTCCACGCTCTGGAAGCTGATTTGCGCGTCCTCGGGGATGTAGAGCTCCTCGGGCAGCAGCGAATACCTGGCCGAGACCTCGTTAACGGATGACGTACGGTGCCTTAACCATTGCCGCGCCACGAAGATCGGCGCTTTGATGTGGAACTTGGTGTCCACCATCTCGAACGGGGATGTATGGCGATGGCGCATGAGATAGCGGATGAGGCCCGCGTCTTCGCTGCGCTTCTTGGTGCCCTGGCCGTAGGAGACGCGCGCTGCCTGGACGATCGCGGCGTCGTTGCCCATGTAGTCCACCAGGCGGACGAAGCCGTGGTCGAGGAGGCGGATCGGGACGCCGAGGATGGCATCGACCGCCTCGTTGGTCGGGCGAGCGAGCGGTTCGACCGACTCGTCGAAGCGGGGGTCGGCGCTCGTTGCGGTGCTGCTCATGGCTCCCTCCCTGGCGCACTTGTAGCTTTAACGCACGATCAGGTTGTCGTAATACTTGACACCACTCGGTAGTGTGTTACGTTTAGTTGACGACACGGCGCGCGTACACTATAGTGCGCCCGGCGAGATTCGTTCGTGCGAAGTGTACGTACATAAGAGGTCAGTCGTCAAGCGGGTCGCCGGGGAGATTTGGCGCGACCCGAGGCGGACACAAGGGACGAGAAAATGGCGACCGAGGGGGCCGAGGGACGGGCGGGGCGGGTTGCCCCGGTAGTCGCCACGCTCGCGAACACCGGGCCGATCGCGCGCCCGCGCTCCTTTGCCATCCCCTGGCGAGCCACACTGGTCAACGATGTCGCCGCCGCCACCGGCCTGATGGTGGCCTGGCAGGCGATCGCCTGGCTCTTCGCGATGTTCGCCTCCTATGCCGGGTGGCCTGGCACCGCGCCGGGGACCGCGCCCGAGTTCTTCAGTCGCGTGCTGCTCTCGGACGACGGCCGCCGCCACCTCGCCATCGCGCGAGATGGCTACGACGCCACCTCGGCCGCGCACCCGCCCTTCTTCGCGATGCTCACCCGACTGCTGGCGACCGTGGTCCCCTCCTGGTCCTGGTCGGGCGCGATCGTCGGCCACGTCGCGCTGGTCGCCGCGCTGGTCTACCTCCTCGCGCTGGCGCGGCTCGACTGCGAGGAGACCGAGGCCACGCGCTCGGTCGGCGTCGCCCTGCTCTGGCCCGCCGCGCCGCTCCTGGGGATGATCACCTCCTCGTCGCTATTGCTCCTGACCGTCACCGCCGCACTCTATCACGCGCGGCGGCGGCAGTGGGGCTGGGCCGGGGTTTGGGCCGCGCACGCCAGCCTCACCGGTGGCGTGGGGGTGCTGGTGATGATCCCGCTGCTGGTCGAATGGCTGGAGGATCGCCCCTGGCGGCTCCATCGCGGCGTCGCCCTGAGCGGCCTCTGCGCGGTGCTGTCGGCCCCGACCGCCTTCCTGGCCTTCCTCGGCCTGCTCGAAGTCCACATCGGCACGCCCTTCGCCTACTTCCGGGCGCAGGCCGAGGTCGCGCCCGGCGCGCTGCTGCACCCGCTCGGGCTGGAGACGCTGCTCGACTGGCGCGGGATCATCAGCAACGCCACGCCCTGGCTGCGCGGCTATCCCGTCGGCAAGGTACCGTTCCCGAACCTCTACATCCCGTCGGCGATCGACGGGTGCATCATCCTGCTGGCCGGGTTGTGCGGCCTCTGGCTGCTGCGCAACGGGCGACGCTCGTATGCATTCTTCGTGCTGGCCGGTGCTGCCGCCACCGCGCTGATCGGTGGCTTGCCGGGGAGCGCGGCCAACCTGCTCCCCTTCGTCCCGATCTACTTCGTGCTCGCCCGCTGGCTCGCGCGCCCGGTCGTCGGCTACCTCTTCCTGATCGTCGGGATCGACTTGCTGGCGCTTTACCTCTACCTGGCGGTGAACGGCTTCTGGCCGATCTGAATCGCGAATGCGGAGTGCTGAATGCGGAATGCGAATGTGGCGGATATCGGCGCGGGCGCGGCGAGCGCGCGGTTTGTCGCCGCGCTGACCGCGCTCCGCACCGCATTTCGCGATGGCGCACTCCGCATCCCGGCCTCCGCACTCCTCGTCTTTATCGGTTGGCGGGTGAGCCTCTTCCTGACGACGGTGGTGGCGAGCCAACTGAGCGGCCAGCCGCCTGCGGGGCTGGGTCAGCTGCTGCTGCAATCGACCGACCGCTGGGATGCCGGGTGGTACATCGCGGTCGCGCGCGACGGCTACTCGCTGCCGACGACCGGGCAGGGGAACATCGCTTTCTACCCGCTCCTGCCGCTGCTCATCCGGCTGGTGGCGTTGGTGGTTCCCTCCTGGCACGCGGCCGGGGCGCTCGTCGTCCACGCCGCGCTGCTCGGCGCGGTGCTCTACCTGCACGCCCTGGTGCGGCTCGATCACGACGAAGCGACCGCCCTGCGCGCGGTCGCGGCGCTGCTCCTCTTTCCCACCGCGATCTTCCTGACCGCGATCTACACCGAGTCGCTGCTGCTGCTGACGATGATCGCGGCCGTCTATCACGCGCGGAAGGGGCAATGGTGGGCGGCGGGCCTCTGGGGGCTGGCGGCGGGGCTGACGAAGTTTGTCGGCGCGGCGGTCGCGGTCGCGATCCTGTGGGAGTGGGGGCGGCGGGTGCTGCGCGAGGGGCCGCAGCGGCGGCACTGGGTCGGCGGCGTCGCGGTGCTGCTGCCGGTCGCGGGGGCGCTCTCCTTCCTGGGCTATCTCCAGGTGCGCTTCGGCTCCTACAAGGTCTACTTCGACGTGCAGGAAGCCTGGTACCGCCAATCCTTCTTCCACCCCTTCTTCCCAGATGGCTGGGGTTTTCTCACCGCCTTCCTGCGGGGCGACGGGGCGAGCGTGATCAACTACTTCTACCCGCAGGCGGGCGTGACGCTCCCCTCGACCAATGCCTTCATGGTGCTCGATCTCGCCTTCCTGCTGATCGGCCTCGCGGTCGGCCTCGTCTTCTGCCTGCGCCTGCGCGCCTCGTATGGCCTCTTCGTGCTCGCCGTCCTGGCCACCGCCGCCTACTCCGGCTCGCCGCAGAGCCTCAACCGGATCGCGCTCATCCTCTTCCCGCTGCCGCTCGCCTTCGCCCTGGCCGGGCGCTCTCGCCCCGTCGCCTTCGCCATCTTCACCCTCAGCGGCCTCCTCGGCGTCTACCACACCTTCCTCTTCGTCAACGGCTTCTGGGCCGGGTAGGCCGCTGCCTTCGGTGGCGTGGTGTAGCGTCGCGTGCCCGATGTACCGAAACCAACCATGCTGTTAATCTTCCAGCAATGGAGCGCAACCTGTTCCTTCACCTTCCCGCAGTACGCTGACTGTGCAAGGTCCGTCGCATGACGGCGAGGAGGTGAACATGCTGACAAAGGAATTGGTCCTGCCCAACCGCGCCGCCCTGTGGTCGAAGCTCGCCCTGACCAAGACACAACTCGCGCTGCTCTGCGGGGTGACCACGCGACAGATCGGCCATTGGACGGCGCGGGGCTACATCCATACCTGCGCTCGCGACGACGACCGCTTCGACGGCGCGGCCGTCGATCGGGTCGCGCTGATCAAGGAGGGTTTGCAGCGGGGCCTGCCGTTGCGCCAGGCGGTGCGCCTGACCGATGCCGTTCTGTCGGCACAGCAGACCGAGCAGCCGGGGCCGGGGATGCTCGAACCGACCAGCCTCAAGTACATCCTCGACCAACTGCTGGCCTCGCAGGCGGCGATCAACGCGGTGATCGAAGTGATCGAGCCGCTGGTGCCGCGCGAGCGAAAGATTGCAATCGCGGACGCGGAAGCGGCATAGACCGCGAGGTCAGTTGCCGTGCTGCCTGGAGAGGGGGCCGCGTCACCGGCAGTGTCAGAGAGGCCCGGATTACGCCTGCCTTGCGTTCGCGCGATGCCTGCTTCCGCAGCCCGGCGACGAGTTCGTCGCCGGGCTGCCTCCATTTGTCCAGATCCACCGCCGTTGCGCGATAGCGTGTCGCTGACCGCCGGATTCGCGCTGTCTCGCCCTGCAATGCTGGAGCGAGTAGTGCGCCCTATCGGTCCTAGTACCCCTCCCAGGACCGGCACAGCCCATTAGGGTGATAGCCCTGCTGTCGGGCCGTTGCTAGAGTAAGGACGACCAGGCGGGGCGTGGGTCTGCGATGGAGGGGAGGAAGCTGGTGGTCGCTGCGAATTCGTCGATGCCCGATCCCGACCTGGCCGCCGAGGTGTCGCACCTGGCCGAGAGCGGTGTGCTGAACGCCCTGCCCCTCCCGCTGCTCCTGAGCATCATGGATGCGGTCGAGTCGCGCGAGCCCTACGTGCGCAGCCGCACGCGCAGCGTGACGGCCTACGCGGTGGCCACCGCGCGCGAACTGCGCCTCCCCGCCGATCAGGTCGAGCACGTCCGACTCGGCGCGATCCTCTGCAACCTCGGCATGCTCCGCATCCCGGAGGCGATCTTGCAGAAGCGCGGCCCGCTGACGCCGGAGGAGCAGGCGCGCGTGCGGCACCACCCGCTCCGCAGTGCCGAGATGCTCTCGGGCGTGCCGCAGCTCGAACCGATCATCCCGATCGTCGTCCACCACCACGAGGACTGGCGCGGCGGCGGCTACCCGATCGGCATCAGCGGCGAGCGCATCCCGCTCGGCGCGCGGATCATCCGCCTCTGCGAGACCTACGACGCGCTGACCACCGAGCGCGCCCACCGCGCCGCCCACCCGCCGCAGGAGGCGCTGAAGGTGATCGCCGCCGGGTCGGGTCGCCAGTTCGACCCCGCCGTGGTCGAAGCCTTCGTCCGCGCGATGCGCCGCCCCCCGGTGCGCGACGACACCCTCTCCCGCTGGGACACCCTGGAAGCGACCACCCGCGCCTGGCGCGTGGTCGCGGCGGAGGATGGGACGAAGCGGTAGGCGTTGCCTGCCACATTCCGAACCGAGGAAAGCCCCGAAGCGCGATAACGGGCTGATGCGCGTTGGGGCTCTTATTCTTCCTGCGCCGATCCCGCCCCTGCTATACTCACCGCCGCGAACCCTCGGTATACGAGCGTGGTGGAGCAGGTCATGCACAACCTCGAACTGAAAGTCCGCTGCCCGGACGAGGCGGCGCTCGTCGCGCTGGAGGCGGTTGCCGGGGCGCAGGGCGCGGCGTTCCTGCGCACGATGTTCCAGCGCGACACCTATTTCGCCGCGCCGCACGGTCGCCTGAAGCTGCGCGAGTGGCGGCGGGAGGATGCTGGCGCGGCGGCGGTTGCGGCGGGCGACGATGCCGAGGCGGGGGACCGGGGGCGGTGCTGATCGCCTACGACCGCCCGGACGAGACCGGTTCGCGGGTGAGCGACTACCTGCTCTGTCCGGCCTCGACCCGGACGCGCTGCGCGCGGCGCTGACGCGGTCGCTCGGCACCAGGCTGGTGGTGGAGAAGCGGCGGGCACTCTATCTGTGGGGCCACACGCGCATCCACCTCGACCGCGTCACCGACCTCGGGCCGTTCGTCGAGCTGGAGACAGTGGTCGAGCACTTTTCCGGCACGGCGGAGGAGCGCCAGGCCGGTGCCGAGGCCGAGCACCGGCGGGTGATCGCGCTCCTCGGCCTCGACCGACTGCCCGCGATCGCCGGGTCCTACAGCGACCTGCTCGCCGCGTCGGATTGAGGCGCGGATGACGCCCTGGATCGCGCTCCTCACCCCCCTCATCGCCGTCGCCGCGTTCCTGACGATACGCGCGGAGTATCGCGGGCCGCATTGGCTGGTCTACGCCTGCAAGCCGCTGTCGACCGCCCTCATCCTCGCGCTCGCGCTCGCGACGGGCGGCGACGACCGCGCCTATTCCACGCTGATCGCGGCCGGGCTGGTCTGCTCGCTGGCGGGCGATATCTTCCTGATGTTGCCGCAGGACCGCTTCATCCCCGGCCTCGTCAGCTTCCTGCTTGCCCATCTGGCCTACATCGCCGCGTTCATTCGGGCCGCCGATCGCCCCCTCTCCGGTACGTCGGTCCTCCCCCTCATCCCCCTGCTCGCGTATGGTCTCGCGGTCTTGGCTGTCCTGCGCCCGCACCTCGGCCCGCTCCTGGTCCCAGTACTGGCTTACATGCTGGTCATCCTCGCGATGGCCTGGCGCGCGATCGAGTATGCCCGCGAATATCCGGCCCTCGGCTCGCTCGCCGCCGCGTTTGGCGCGCTGCTCTTCGTCATTTCCGACTCCGCGCTGGCGCTGAATCGCTTCGCGCGCCCCTTCCGCGCCGCCCAGGCGCTCGTGCTCGGCACCTACTTCGTCGCCCAGTGGCTGATCGCCCTCTCCTGAACGTCGCCCCATTCGGTACCTCGCCCGCCAGATCTCCTCCTCTTGGGGCCGGATGGTGGGCGTCGCGCGGCCGTCTGCGGGGCTGCCGGATAGCCCGCACGTACCGACGCGATCGGGCGGTTTGCCCGTCGTAATAGCCAATCGGGCCATTCGACTGCCCGCCACGGTCCTTGCGTACTGGGAGGTCAGGTACGACCCCCACCCATGAATTGGCGAATTGGTACTATGGATCCCCCCAAACGCGCGATCCTGCCGTATAGTGCAACCAAGTAGGGTGGCAAACCCGTTCGGAAAGACCGCTCCGGGAGAGGGTCGTCGCGGTACCGGTGGTGCCTCAGGCACTGGTACCGCAGCACCATCGCCCTGGGTAAGGTCGTGCCATTCGCCGGTCCAATCGGTACCTGTTACTTGTGGGTCGTGCCAGTTTGAGGGAAGCGCTATGATGATGGTCCTTACGCGCGCGGCGGTGGCGATTGCCCTCGCCGTTACGTTGTTGAATCCACTCCTGCCAGGCTTACAGGTTGCCCTGGCCGCGGAGGCGGATGCATCGGCCGAACAGGCCGCACTCGCCGCCCCATCAGCACAACCATCATCGGCACCGACCCCGCCGCCGACGGCGGCCCCGGCCGCGAAGCCCACCGTCGAGCCGGTCCAATCGACCGCGCCTTCGTCGCCGCCCGCCGCCGCGCCGAGCAGCGCCCCCCCGGCGAAGCCGAAGCCGACCGCGCCGCCCGAACCGTCCCCCGAGCCGAGCAGCTCGACCTCCACCAAGCCGAAGCCCGCCGCGACGAAGGAGCCGGAGCCCGAGCCGGAGCCGTCGGTCGCGCCGTCGCCGTCGCCGACCGCGAAGCCGAGCCCGACCAGCGCCCCGGTCCAGTCGGAGGCCCCGAAGCCGTCGCCGTCCCCGTCGCCGTCGCCGTCGGCCGCCCCGGCGCAGCCCGAGCAGAGCACCGGCCCGACGACGAGCAGCGTGCCATCGCCGTCGGCCCAGTCTTCCGCCCCCAGCCCGTCGCCGTCGGCTAAGGCGAGCGCGTCGCCGTCCGCGTCGCCGTCGCCATCCGCGTCGCCCTCGCCGTCCCCCTTCTCCGGCCCTTCATCGAACGTCCCGGTCGGCCCGCTGTCGATCCCGGGCGATGGCCCGCTCTACGCCGCCGGTGGCAACTGGCGCGCGGCGGTCGTGAACGAGGCGCAGAAGTACCTCGGCGTCCCCTACGTCTGGGGCGGCACCACCCCGGCTGGCTGGGACTGCTCCGGCTTCGTGCAGTGGATCTTCGCCCACGCGATCGGCGTGCAGCTGCCGCGCACCGCCGGTGACCAGTCCTTCGTGGGCGTGAACGTCGCCCTCGCAGATCCAGCCGGGCGACATCGTCTTCTTCAAGGACACCTATGCGCCGGGGATCAGCCACGTCGGCATCGCGCTCGGCGGCGGCATGTTCATCCAGGCCGCGAACGAGAGCCAGGGCACGATCATCAGCAGCCTCGGCGAGTCGGTCTACGTGCAGCACTGGGCCGGTGCCCGCCGCCCGGTCGCCGACAACGCGGCCACGCTGGGTGGCGCGAGCAGCCCGGCCGTGCCGATGCCGCCGCCAGGCCCGGCGCTGGCCCCGTCGCAATTGCTCCCGACCTTCGCCGCCGCCGCGCAACTGACCGGCGTGCCGCAGGAAGTCCTGCTGGCGATCGCTCGCGTGGAATCCGGCTTCGATCAACTGGCCGTCGGCCCCTACCTGCCGCAGTTCGCGGGCACCGAGAACGAGCACGCGCTCGGCATGATGCAGTTCCTCCCCGGCACCTATCGCGGCGTGATGGGTCGCGTGGACGCGGCCACCGGCAAGAAGCTCGGGATGAGCGGCATCTGGGACGCCGAGTCGGCCATCTACGCCGCCGCCTTCTACCTGAAGGATAGCGGGGCACCCGGCGACATGCGCCGCGCCCTCTTCGCGTACAACAACGCCGACTGGTACGTGAACCTCATCCTCGCCTGGGCCGCGCACTACGCCGGTGGCCCGGTGCCCGACCCGACCCTCTACGACCCGAATCGCGGCGATGGTGGCCCGCCGGTCATCCTGGTCGCGCCGGAGAACCCGCTCCAGCCGGTGCAGTACGGCAATCACGTCGATGCCCTCTCGTCCATCCCGCTCTACGCGCCCTTCACCTCGGGCCAGACCTGGATCGCGGGTGGTGCCGGTTCCTTCTACGGCGGCGGCTTCCATAACGACGCGAGCGGTGCCTACTACGCCGTGGACTTCAACAAGGTCTCCGGCGAGGATGAGGGTGAGCTCGTGCTGGCGGCGGCGGACGGCGTGATCAACAACGTCTACTCCACGCTCGGCGGCGGCTGGACGGTCGAGATGTACCACCGCTCGCCGCAGGGCACGCTGCTCCGCACGCTCTACATGCACCTGCGCGAGGACCCGCGCGAGTCGCTGGGTCTGAAGGTGAACACGATCGTGCCGCACGGCACCGCGATCGGCCACGTTGGCAACACCGGCGCGACCTCCACCGGCGCGCACCTCCACTTCGCGCTCTACGCCTGGCAGGAGGCCGGGTGGGTCTCGGTCCGCCCCGAGCCGATGGAAGGGCAGGCGCTGATCAACGGCATGCCGATCAAGAGTTCGAACAGCCCGGCCGACAAGGCGACGTTCGAGGCGACCTGGGGCATGACCGACCGCGCGACGCTCGAAGGCCAGCAGCAGGCCTGGCTCTGGGGTCCGCAGCCCTTCGGTGGCCCGCTGCTGGAGCAGTACACCGGCGATCAGGTCAGCGGTCGCATGGTCCAGTACTTCGACAAGGGGCGCATGGAGCGCCAGGATAACGGCAAGGGTGGCTTCCTCTTCACCGTCGGCAAGCTCGGCTGGGAGCTGCTGACCGGCAAGGTGGACCTCGGTGGTGGCCAGACGGCCGATGTCGGCCCGGCGCAGATCCCGCTCGTCGGCCTGCTGAAGGTTGACGACAAGATGGCCGCCGACCGCGCCGCCGCCAACCTGCCCCCGATCAAGCTCGCGCCGACCTACGCCGATGCGGAACTGAATGCGTCGAAGCGGACCGAGAACTACAACGGCGCGCCGATCGCCTGGATCCTGCGGCCGGGTGGCGCGATCGAGCCCTTCGCGCCGCCGGCGAGCACCTACCTGGCGAACTACGATGTCGTGACCGGGCACCACACGGCGGATGTCTTCGCCAACTGGTATCTCCAGACCTTCCAGACCAGCCGGGACGGCGACCCGACCCACACGCTGGAAGCCCTGCTGAAGGACAAGGTCGCGGGCTTCGATCCCGGCCACCCGCTGACCGACCCCTTCTGGGTTGAGGTCACGGTCGACGGCAACGACCGCTACGTGCTGGTCCAGGTCTTCGAGCGCTGGACGATGACCTACACGCCCGACAACCCGGACGGCTGGAAGATCGAGCTCGGCAACGTTGGTCTGCACTACTACGAGTGGCGCTACGACGCCCCGATGCGCGAGGCCCTGCAGACCAGCATCGACCGCACCGCTCGCCGCCGCCGCTCAGTGCTGGGGGAGGCGCTCGACGAGGAGTAATCCCGCCGCGCGATTGACCCGGGAGAGGAGAGCCGAGGGCCGCCGCTGTATCAGCGGCGGCCCTCGGCGTGCTTGCCAGGCTGCCTGCGCGCGGAATTCGCCCGCGCGGGGTGCCATCTGTCCCGTTCTGACGCTCGCGCCCCCGGCAGATCGCGCGCTCAGATCACAATCCTGCGGAAACTCATCCGCAGCGGGAACTTTTTTCGAGGACCCAACGTCTCAATACTAACCCCATCTCCGTGATGCCCCCGCATCACGATCCATCGGGCGGCCCGACCCCCAAGGGCCGCCCACCCCTTTTAAGTGCTGAGTGCTGAGTGCTGAGTGCTGAGTGAGGACGAAGGAGCGAGTAACGAGTGATGAGTAACGAGTAACGAGGAGGGGACGATCCTGCTCATCACTCAGCACTCAGCACTCAGCACTGGCGACTGGCGACTGGCGACTGACGACTCTCCCCTCGTTACTCATCACTCGTTACTCGTTATCGTTACTCGTAGCCCTTCCAGCGCCGCGCGAATCTCCGCGATGGCTGCCGCGCCGAGCGGTTCCTGGGGCGATCGGGCCACCGACGGCGAAGCCTTGCACCTCCAGCGCGGCCTTGATGCAGGCGGCGAGGGAGTATTTCTCGAAGAGTTCGTTGATGCGCCAGAGCGGGCGCTGCATGGCGTAGGCTTCGTCCCAGCGCCCCTGCCGCGCCAGCTCGTAGAGCGCGACGCTCTCTTTGGCGATCACGCAGGCTGGACCCGCCATCCAGCCGACCCCGCCGAGTTGGAAGACGACCGTGGGGATGTGCGCCGAGGCGCTGAAGACGCGCATGCGGTCGCCGACGCGGTTCAGGATCGCCAGGATGCGCCCGGTGCGCCCCGACGCATCCTTCACGTAGCGGATGTTTGGCACCGCGCTCAGCGATTCCACCATCTCCGGCGTCAGATCGGCCACGCCGAGGCCCGGATTGGTGTAGAGCACGATCGGGCAGGGCACCGCGCCCGCAACCGCCCGAAAGTAGCCCTCGATCCCCGCGCGCGACACCGGGAACTGCGTCTGGAGCATCACGATCAGCGCGTCGGCACCGAGATGCACCAGCGCCTCGGCCTGCCGGATGGCGTCGGTCGTGGAAAAGGCCGCGACGCCGGGGATGACCGGTACGCGCCCCGCCGCCGCGTCGATCACCACGCGCACGATCTCGACCCGCTGCTCGAACGTGAGGTACGGAATCTCCCCCGTGCTCCCCAGCGGGCTCAGCCCATGCACCCTGCCCGATCAGGTGCTCCACCAGCTCGCGCAGCACCTTTCGCGCACCCGCCCCGTCGCCTCGTCGATCGGCGACACGAGGTAGGGGATGATGCCGTGGAATTCGGTCGTCGTGGTCATGGTTGCTCCAGTCGTCAGTCGTCGTCAGTCGTCAGGAGGGATACGGTTCGAAAGTTCGAAGGTTCGAAGGTTCAAGTGCTCAACCTTCGAACTTTTCAACCTTGAACCGTCTCTCGACCCTACTTCTGGCACCCCGGGCAGAAGTAGGTCCCCCGCCCCGCGAGTGTGTACTTCTGGATCGTGCCGCCGCATCGCGCGCACTTTTCGCCTTTGCGTGCGTGGACACGGGGGAAGCCGTTCACCTGCGTCGCCTTGCCGCTGTGGATGCGCGCTCCGCCGATCGGGATCGCCTCCTCTAGCACCTGCCGCATCGCGCGGTGCAGGCGCGTGATCTCGTCGTCGTCCAGGCTGCTACCGGTGCGTTCGGGATGGATGCCGGCGAGGTGCAGCGCCTCGTCCACGTAGATGTTGCCCAGCCCCGAGACGAACGACTGGTCGAGCAGCAGCGGTTTCAGCTTGCCCCGGCCGCGCGTCACCAGCTGCTCCGCGAAGCGTTCGCGCGTCAGTTCGGGATCGAGCGGTTCCGGTCCGAGATCCCGTTCGGTCAGGAATTCCTCAATCAATGCCTCCGGGATCAGCGTCAGTTTGGCGAAGTGGCGCGGGTCCTGGAGGTAGACGAACGCGCCGTCATCGAATTCCAGCGTCAGGTGGGTCGTCTTCGCGGGGAGCGGCGCGTCGTAGGCCGGGACCGGGTGCCCGCCCACCGCCCGCTCGCCACCGGGCGTGATCGTCGCGATCTGCCCCGTCATCCGCAGGTGCAGGATCGCCTGCGGGTCGCGGTCGAAGCGCAGCGTCAGCCACTTCGCGCGCCGCTCCACCGCTACCAGCCGCGACCCGACGAGGCGTTCCACGCCCAGTTCGGTGTCGATCGCCTCGACCAGCTTCGTGCGGTCGCTGCGCGCCGCCACCACCTGCTTGCCCACCGCCGCGCGCTCGATGATGCGGCGCACCGTCTCTACCTCGGGAAGTTCCGGCATCATTCGCTCCGAAATTTGTCGTCAGTCGTCAGTCATCGGTCGTCAGGAGGGTGCGGGCGGCGGCGCGCACACCTGGGTCGGGATCGCGCAGCGCCGCCTCGGCGTGGTCGCGTAGTAGGGTGGGCGCGAGCAGTCCGTGCGGCACCGCCGCCAGCGCCAGCAGCACCAGCCGTCGCGATTCGGGGTCGGGATCGTCGAGGAATGGCAAGAGGCGCGGTGCGAGTGTCGGGTTCGCGATCCCCGCCGCCGCGCGCAGTCCGGCGTGGCGCACGGCGAGCTCAGGCGAAGTGACCATGTCGCGCAGCGCCAGCCGCGCCGCTTGCACTCGATCGAGGTTGGCCGATGCACGCAGCACCACCGTCGCCGCCGCGCGCACCGCTAGATCCGCATCGGTCAGCAACGCCTCGTGCTCGCGCGTGAAGGCGTGCGGCGCGTGGTCGCCCAGCCAGCGCACCGCCATCGCCCGCGCGTCGCCCTCGCCCTGCTCCAGTATCGCCAGCGCCTCGGCTACGTCCAAGCCCCGCCCACATCCACACGCGGTAACGCGCCGCCCCGGCATCAATCGCGCAATTGTACGCCACCGCGCGCGGCGGCCCCTACCGTTTGCCGAACAGCGCCAGCGCCAGTTCGCGCGCCTGCTTGTGGTCCACGATCGGCTCGGGATAGTCCTTGCCGATCACGCACCCGGCCTCCTCTTGCACCGACTGCGGCATCGCCCAGGGGGCGTGGATGTATTTCGTCGGCACCCCGGCGAGTTCCGGCACCCAGCGGCGCACATATTCGCCGTCCGGGTCGTAGCGCTGCCCCTGGATGATCGGGTTGAAGATGCGGAAGTAGGGTTGCGCGTCGGTCCCGACCGACGCCGCCCACTGCCAGCCGCCGTTATTCGACGCCAGATCGCCGTCGGTCAGGTGCTCCATGAAGAAGCGCTCGCCGATCCGGTAGTCGGTCAGCAAGTGCTTCGTCAGGAACGACGCGGTGATCATCCGCGCCCGGTTGTGCATCCAGCCGAGCGCAACGATCTGGCGCATCGACGCATCGACCACCGGGTAGCCGGTGCGCCCCTCCCACCACGCCTCGACATACTCCCGCTTGCTCTCCCAGCGCAGGTCGTGGTATTGCGCCTGGAACGGTTCGCGCGCCACGCGCGGGTTGTGCCAGAGGACCTGGTGGTAAAAGTCGCGCCAGCACAGCTCCGACCGGAACGTCGCCGCGCCCGCGCCCTGCCCCGCCGCGCGCGTCAGCACCTCGACCGGCGAGAGGAGGCCCCAGTGGAGATCCTGGCTCAGCCGCGAGGTCCCGTCGTCCGCCAGCAGATCGCGACGCTCGGCGTAGTCCTCAAGGCCGCGCCGCACCCATGCCGCCAGCCTGGCCCGCGCCGCCGACTCGGTCGGCTCCGGGATGTCGCGCGCCGTCGGGCCGTCGCACCCGAGCGTCGCCAGCGACGGCATGCGCCCGACCTTCAGATCGTCCGGCGTCGCGATTTGCCGTGGCGGCGGCACGACCTCGCGCACAGCCAGCGCCTCCCAGCGTCGCCGGTAGGGCGTGAAGACGGCGAACGGCCGCTCGTCGCCGGTCAGCACCTCCTCCGGTTCGTGGATCAGCAGCCCGCGTTTCGCCGCGAAGCGCACCTCGCGCCGCTGGAGCGCCCGCGCCACGCGGCTGTCGCGCACCCGCGCGTAGGGGCCGTAGTCGCGCGAGACGTAGACCGCCGCTGCCCCGACCTCCTCGGCGAATGCGGGCACGACCATCTCGGGCTTGCCCAGCCGCACGCAGAGTCGCGCCCCGCGCTCCTCCAGATCCGCCGCCAGCGAACGGACCGCCTCGCGCATGAACCAGACCCGGTTCGGCGCCGGCCAGCGCCCGCGCAGCAGTTCCTCGTCGAAGACGAACAGTGGCACAACCCGCGCGCCATCGCGCAGCGCCGCCGCCAGCGCCGGATGGTCGTGCAGGCGCAAATCTCGCCGGAACCAGACCACGATCGTCCGGTCAGCCTCGCTTTCGCCCATGGTTCCCCCACCAGGCCCCCGGCGCACCCCCGCCAATTGTCGCCGCCGGGGGGCGGGGACGGGTAACGAGGAACGAGGAACGAGTGATGAGTGATGAGCAATGGGATCCACTTTGCAACCTTCGAACCTTCAAACGTTCGAACCGTAACCCTGAACTTTGAACTTTGAACCAGCTTGCCCCGTGCCCTCGCACCCTGTATCATCTGATCGCACAAACCATGGATTCGTGCGATATGCCTGGAGGCGTGCGATGTCGATTGCACGGGTGCGCGAGCGGGGCCAGCTTACCTTGCCGCTGGCGGTGCGCGTCGCGCTGGGCGCGACGACCGGCAGCGATCTCCTCTTCGTCCCGGCCGGGAAAGGGTTGTACACGCTGCAGCGCCTGGAGCGGCCGGAATTATTGCTCGATTTGATGGAGGAGTTCAGCGCCGAGGGCCCCGCGCCCAATCTCGGCGCCCTGCAACCGGGCGCGAGCGATGGACTGGAGGAACCATTCGTCCCCGAGGAGGCGGAATGATGGCCCGGCAACTCGGCTATCTCGACAGCGCCGTGTTCATCTACGCGCTCTTCCCGAGCGATGCGCGGCACGCGCGCTGCAAGGCGATCCTCGCCGACTTGCAGTCCGGCGATGCCGAGGGGCGACTCGAACCGCTCGTCCTGCACGAACTGATCGCCATCCTGCCGACCCTGAAGCAGTTCACCGATCGCGCGGCGGTCGGGCGCTACCTCCGGGGGATTGTCAGCGCGCGTGGCGTGCTGATCGAGCAGCGCGACCTGCTGCTCGCGGCGCTGGTCCGCTGGACCGAGCGCGGCGGCGGCTTCGCGGATGCCTGGCTCGCCATCCTCGCGCTGACCGATGGGCAAATGGTCTGCGCGCCCGATGCCGCCGATCTTCCCGACCTGCCGAACTCGTTCTGAGTTGCGCGAATGATGGAACAGCGCTATATCGTCAACGTCGAGGGCGCGATCGTGCGCGATGGCCGCTTCCTGCTGGCGGTACGCAGCGAGCGCGAGGCGCACGCCCCGGGCACCCTCGCGCTGATTGGCGGCAAGGTGGAGGTGGTCGGCAACGCGAACGACGTGCTGGAGGAGACGCTGCGGCGCGAGATCGTCGAGGAGGTCGGCGTCACCATCGCCCCGGAGCTGGCCTACATCTACAGTACCGCCTTCGTCACCGACTACGGCATCCCGGTGGTCGATGTGGCCTTCCTCTGCCGCCACGCGGCGGGCGAACCGGTCGCCGCCGATCCCGACGAGGTCGCGGCCGTGGTCTGGCTGACCGCCGCCGAGACCGCCGCCGACCCGCAGGTGCCGCCCTGGACGCAGCGCATGATCGCCCTGGCGGAGGCGGCGCGGTTGCGCCTCGGCTGGTGAGAGGCGGGCTATGGTCGCCAATGCCATCGAGACAACCAACCTGACCCGGCGCTTCGGCGAGCGCACCGCCGTCGAGGACCTGACGCTGGCGATCCCGGCCGGCACCGTCTTCGGCTTCCTCGGGCCGAACGGCGCGGGCAAGACCACGACCGTGCGCGTGCTCGCCGCGCTGATCGCGCCGTCCGGGGGCAGCGCCGTGGTGGCGGGGCATCGCCTGGGGGCCGACGACGCGGCGTTGCGACGCTCGGTCGGCATCCTCACCGAGACGCCGGGGCTCTACGACCGCCTCAGCGCGCGGCAGAATCTCGTCTTCTTCGCCGAGATGTACGATCTGGACCGCAAGACCGCCGAGGCGCAGACCGAGCGCTATCTGCGCCTGCTCGGCCTCTGGGACCGGCGCGACGACGCGGCGGGCAGCTTCTCCAAGGGGATGCGCCAGAAACTCGCCATCGCCCGCGCGCTGCTGCACGATCCCGCCGTCGTCTTCCTCGACGAGCCGACCGCCGGGCTCGATCCGCAGGCCGCGCTCACCGTGCGCGCCTTCATCCGTGATTTGCGCTCCGAAGGGCGGACGATCTTCCTGACGACGCACAACCTGCCCGAAGCGGACGAACTCTGCGATCTGGTCGGCATCTTCAAGGGTCGTCTGCTGCGCCTCGACACCCCCGCCAACCTCCGCGCGGCGCTTTTCGGGCGCGGCACGCGCGTGCGCGTCGTGGGCCCGCCCGAACCCTGGCTGCCGACCGTGCAGGCACTCCCGTTCGCCCGCAACGTCGCGATTCAGGGCGACGCCCTTGCCGTGAACCTGGACGATCCCGACAGCGAGAACCCCGCCTTGGTGCAGGCCCTGCTCGATGCCGGGGCCAGGATCCGCTACGTCGAACCGAGCGCCCATTCATTGGAGGATGTCTACCTGGAATTGCTGAACGAAGCTGTCTCCGAAGGGTGAGGTGGGTGCTGCGTTGAGGAAAGTGCTGGTCATCCTGCGCAAAGAGTGGCTGGAGTTGCGGCAGGACGCCAAGATCCTGTTCGGCGCGACCGCACCCGCGCTGATCTTCACCCTACTGCCCATCGCGGTGGTCTACTTCGTCCGGCTCGCGCCGCTGGGCAGCAGCGACATCGAGGATCTCTCCCGCTTCATCGCCGCGAACAGCGCCCTGGCGGGTCTGGACGCGATCGAACTGGCGCAGGCGGTGGTCGGCCTGCAATTCTCGACCTTCTTCGTCCTGCTGCCGATCATCACCCCGAGCGTGCTCGCGTCGTACAGCGTCGTCGGCGAGAAGACGAACCGCACGCTGGAGCCGCTGCTGGCGACGCCGGTGCGCACCTGGGAACTGTTGCTCGGCAAGATCCTCGCCGCACTGATCCCGGCGGTCGCGCTCAGCTGGTTCGCGGGTGGCCTCTTCATCGCCGGGATGGCGGCGGTCACCACCTCGCGGCGGGTTTTTGCCGCCATCGTCAGCCCCGCGTGGCTCCTGATCCTCTTCGTGGTCACCCCGCTCCTCGCGCTCACCGTCATCGCCGCGCTGGTGGCTATCTCGTCGCGCGTCAACGACCCGCGCACCGCGCAGCAGGTCTCCGGCTTCCTGGTGATTCCCTTCGTCCTGATCTTCGTCGGCCAGATTGCCGGGCTGGTCGTCCTTGGCCCCGGACTGGTGCTGATCGCCAGCATCGTCCTCGCCCTGATCGCCGCCCTGACCCTTTGGGGCGTCACGCGCCTCTTCCAGCGCGAAGTCATCCTCACCCGCTGGCGCTGAATCGCCCGTCAATCTGCTTCCGCCCGCATATAATAGGCGCATTGGCAACTGAATCGTGCCGGGAATGCGCCATGCACGCCACACCATCGCTTGTCGGCCGGGCGCGCGAATTGCGCCTGCTGCACGCTTCCCTGCCCGCCGTCGGCGCGGCGCGGGGCGGCGTCGCGTTCATCGTCGGGGAGCCGGGCATCGGCAAGACGGCGTTGGCGCGGGCGTTCGCGGACGACGCGCGCGAGGCCGGGGCGCGCGTGCTCTGGGGTGCCTGTCTCGAAGGGGACTGGCAGCCGCCCTATGGCCCGTGGGCCGAAGCGCTCGGGGGACACGCGGCGACGCTCGATGGCGAGCAGTTGGTGCGCGAGATCGGCGACGGCGGGACGGTCCTGGCGCGGTTCCTCCCGGCGGTGCGCGCCGCCATCCCCGATTTGCCCCCCGCCGCCGACCTGCGCCCGGAGGAGGAGCGCGCCCGGCTCTTCGACGCGATCGCCCAGTGGCTGCTCGCGCTGGCGCGGCAATCCCCGGTCGTGCTGGTGCTGGACGATCTCCACTGGGCCGACCGCGACTCCCTCTGGTTGCTGCGGCAGGTGGCGCGGACGGCCGTCCGCGCGCCGGTGCTGATCGTCGGCACCTACCGCGACATCGCCAGCGACTTCGACCGCCAGCGGGCGCTGATCGACGTGCTCGCCGTCCTCCATCGCGAGGTGGACGCGCAACGGTTGGCCCTGAGCGGCTTCGATCAGGGCGAGGTCGCGGCCTATCTGGCGGATATGGCCGGGCACGCCGTTGCCGGCGGGCTGGCGGAGACGGTCCACGCCGAGACAGGTGGCAACCCCTTTTACCTGCGCGAGATCTGCCGCGATCTCGCCGCGACCGGGGCGCGCGCTCGCGCAGAAAGGGACCCACCCTCACTCAGTGTCCCGGGGGGCGCGCGGCAGGGGATCGCCCGCCGCATGGCCCCACTCACCGACGCCACCAGGGCCATGCTCGAACTCGCGGCGGCCTGCTTCGGTGGCGTCACGCTGCACCTGCTCGGGCCGCTCACCGGCCTTGACGACGATCCGCTGCTCGATAGCCTGGACGAGGCGATCCAGGCCGGGCTGTTGCGCATATCCCAGCCAGGGCCGCCCGCCACCTACGATTTCGTCCACGCGATCGTCCGCCACGCGCTCTACGACGCGCTGAACCCCGACCGCCGTGCGCGACTGCACCGCCGGATCGCGGCGTCGCTGGCGCAGGCCGCCGACGGTCATGAATCGGCCGCCGAGATCGCGGCGCAATACCACGCCTCGCGCGCCATCCCCGGCGGCGAGCATGGCCTGCCCTACGCCCTCGCGGCGGCCGAGGCGGCGCACGACGGCTATGCCCACGAGCGGGCGGCCCACTACCTCCGCCTCGCGCGCGACCTCGCGCCCGATCCCGCGTCGCGGGCGACGATTCTCCGCCGCCTGGCGCTGGCGGAGGCCGATGCGCTGCTGCTGGCCGAAGCGCGGCAATCGGCCGAGGAAGCGGTCGCGCTCGGCACCGGGTCGCAGGATCCGCGCGATCTCGCCGCCTTCCTTGGTGGCGTCGCGCGCGGCCTGAAGGATGGTGGGGCCGACCGCTCGCTCTGGGAGCCGCTCGTGCGGCAGGGGCTGTCGCTGGCGGGCGAGCGGCGCGACCTGACCTGGGCGCGGCTGGCGCTCCTGCTCGACCGGGTCGAGCCGCTGACGGCGGGGGTCGTCACCGTTGCCCGCTGGATCGGTCCCGATCCGGAGGCGATCGTCATCGCCCGGCGCGAAGGGAGCGAGGATGACTACGCCCGCACGCTCGAACCGGGCGCGTGGCGCTCGCGCCGCGAAACGCTGGACCTGCTGGCCCTGACCGACACCTGGCAGCGCCCGGCGGCGGTGTTGCGTGCCCTCGACGTGATCGCGCGCGATCTCCTCTTTCGCCACGGCGACACCCGCGAGGCCGAGGCGGTGGTGCTGCGGCTCCTGGCCCTGGCGCGACGCTACGGTTCCGTTGTCGGTCAGGTTGAAGCGTTGTTCAATCTGGCTATCGCCCGGATGTTCTTCGGCAACCGCGCGCTCGCCGAGGAGCACCTGGCCCAGTCGCGCAGCCTGACCGCGCGCCTTGGCACGATGCATCGCCTGCATTTCGCGCCGGTCGCGGTGGAAAGCATGCTCGCCTACTTCTTCGAGGGGGATTGGGCGGCGCTGGCGGCCTCCACCCGGCGGTTTGGCGATGCCCCGCTGGCCAGGCAGGGATCCGTCGGCTTCGCCTCCGCCGCGCTCGGTGCGATGAATGTTCTCCGGGCGGGCGACGAGTCGGCGGCCCGGCGGCTGCTGGCCGGGCTGGCCCAGGTGCATGCCGCGATCGAGCCGACCGATTACATGTACAGCTCCACGTTCGACCGCGCCTGCTCCGTCATCTGGGAACTCGCCGCCACCGAATACGCCGAACAGTACCACCGCCTGGCGCACGCCCTGATCGCCCGCAACGACAGCCGGGGCATGGTCAATGCCTACGAGCGCGATGTCGCCCTGATGGCCGCGCTCCTCGGCCACCATGAGGAATCCTCCGACTACTTCGCCCGCGCCCGCGTCACCCTCGACGCCGCCGGACATCGCACGATGCGCGCGATCGTGGACTACGACGAAGCCCTCGCCCTCACCCGCGCCAACTCCCCCGACCACGC
The DNA here is from genome assembly GCA_046328475.1 of Chloroflexia bacterium. Taxonomy (GTDB): domain Bacteria; phylum Chloroflexota; class Chloroflexia; order Thermomicrobiales; family CADCWN01; genus CADCWN01. Next base: position 47,658 of record JAXLWN010000052.1, read on the forward strand.
CCGCATCGCCGCCCTCCTCGATGCCGCCCTTGACCAGTTCACCGCCCTCGGCATGGTCGGCTGGGAAGCGCGAGCGCGGGCGCTGCGCGCTGAACAGGAGAACAGGGGAGCAGGAGAACAGGCGAACCACGCCCCCACGCCCCCACGCCCTCACGCCCACACATCCCACGTCCTCACCCCCCGCGAGGCCGAAGTCCTGCGGCTCGTCGCGAGCGGGCGCACAAACAAGGAGATCGCGGACGAACTTTTCCTGAGTGTCACCACGGTCCAGCGCCACCTCGCGAACATCTACACCAAGATCGACGCGCGCGGTCGCGCCGATGCCACCGCCTACGCCCTCCAGCACGGCATCACCCCCCTCCCACGCCCACTGGCTGACGAGTAGGCGGCCCCGACCCCGAATCAGAATTCAGCGACGCAGCGTTCGCGGCACAAGCATGCCTGAACGCCTGCATGATTCGCCGCATTCCCATAGCACCCACGCACCCGCCGCGAATACATGATCCGGGGGAAGCGTCGTCCCGCCGGGCGGCGTAGGCTGCCCGTCAGCAGGCTGTGACGGCACGATGCGATAAACAGAGAAAGGCACGACGATGGCACAAGGAGAGCGAATCGGGGGTACCGCCGTGGTGATCGGCGCGAGCATGGCGGGGTTGCTCGCCGCGCGCGTCCTGGCGGAGCGGTGCGGCGAAGTCATCATCTTCGAGCGCGACACGCTGCCCGGCGGGGCCGACCATCGCCGGGGTGTCCCGCAGTCGCGCCACGCGCACGCCTTGCTGGGCGGTGGGCGCGAGGCGCTGGAAACGCTCTTGCCGGGCCTGACCGATGCCCTGGTGGCTCGCGGTGCCGTGCGCGGGGGTAGGCGCATCTTCTCCGGAGGCGGCTATCATCATCCGGTGCGCCGTGGCCCCGAGGGATTGTTCGTCAGCCGCCCGCTGCTGGAAGACGAAGTGCGCACCCGCGTGCGCGCCCTCCCAAACGTGCGCATCATCGATGGATGCGATGCCTGCGGACTCACCACGAGCGCGGACGGCACGCGCGTGAATGGCCTGTTCCTCACTCACCGTGGCGTGGGGGCGGAGAAGGAGACCGTCGCGGCCGATCTCGTCGTGGAGGCCGGTGGTCGCGGTTCGCGCACCCCGGCCTGGCTCGACGCCCTGGGATACTCGCAACCGGAGGAGGAGTTAGTTGACGTAAAGATGGGCTATGCCACGCGCGAGTATCAGCGTGAGCCGGCGCACCTCGACGGCAATCTGATGCTCACCGTGGCCCCAACCCGCACCAATCGACGCGCCTGCGGCATGTTGGCCGAGGAGGGGGATCGCTGATCATCACGCTCGCGGGCTACTTCGGCGACTACCCGCCGACCGACGAGGCGGGGTTCCTGGAGTTCGCGCGCAGCCTGCCGACCCCGGAAATCGCCGAGGTGGTCCGCAGCGCCGCGCCGCTGACCGATCTGCTGCCGTTCCGCTTCCCGGCCAACCAGTGGCGTCACTACGAGCGCCTGGCACGCTTCCCCGAAGGGTTGCTGGTGATCGGCGATGCCGTCGCCAGCTTCACGCCGATCTACGGCCAGGGGATGACGGTCGCCGCCCGGGAGGCGCTGGCGCTGCGCGACTGCCTGGCGCGCGGCACGGACCGGCTCGCGCCGCGCTTCTTCAAACGCGCCAGTGAGGCGATCGCCATCGCCTGGAGCATCACGGTCGGCAACGATCGCAAGCTGTCCGGGTCGCCGGACAGTCAGACAGGTGTCAAGCGCTTGCTCAACTGGTACCTTGGCAAACTGCAAGTCGCCGCCCGGCACGACGAAACGGTGGCCTACGCCTTCCTGCGGGCCGCCAATCTGCTCGCCGCGCCGCCGAGCTTGCTGCGGCCGGATATCGCGCTGCGCGTGCTCTGGGGCAACCTCCGTGTGCCCGGCCGCGACCGCAGCGGTGAAGGTCGCCGGAAACCGCAGCCGCAGCTATGGCGATCTTGAGGAACAATTGCGGGTGTAAAGCGGCGATGCGCTGAGCTCCTACATGATCCACTCCATCGCCACCCGCGCGCACCACCCGCTCGCAATTACATGATCCGAGGGAAGTCGCCAGCCGCGCCGCAACCTAGACTGCTGATATCGGAATGACACGCACTGAGCAAGGAGGCCACGAATGACCACATCGGTTGAGCAGAACAAGTCCCTGGTCCGCCGCCTGATGGATGAGGACCTGAGCACCGGCAATCTGGCGGTCGCGGACGAGATCATCGCCCCCGACTTCTTCGACCACACCAACCCGCCGGGGATGCAGGAAGGGATCGCCGGGCATAAGGCGATCGTCACCCTCTTCCGGGGTGCCTTCCCCGACATGAACTGGGGGGTTGACGACATGATCGCCGAAGGTGACCGCGTCGTCGCGCGCACCACCATGACCGGCACCCACCTGGGCGAGCTCTTCGGCATCCCCCCGACCGGCAAGCAGGTCTCGATGTACGGCGTCCACGTCCTGCGCATCGCCGACGGCAAGATCGCCGAGCACTGGGGCAGCAACGACGACCTCGGCCTGATGCGCCAGCTCGGCGTCGTACCTTAGCGGATGCTGCAGGTTGCAGGTTGGCAAGTTCCAAGTTGAGAAACCTGCAACCTGCAACCTGCCAACTTGCAACAATATGGGAGGCCAATCATGCAGCAAATCGCCTGGGAAGGGAAAGTCACCATCCACGCCCCGGTCGAGCAGGTCTATCGCTATCTCGCCGATCTGCCGCGTCACGCCGAGTGGGCGCAGTCGGTTCAGATGCTGGAATTGATCAGCCCCGGGGACAAAGCTGGTGTCGGCGCACGCTATCGCGCCATCGAGCGGCAGATCTGGCAGACCGACCGACGCCCACGCACGCCGCTGACCGACCGGTATGGGAAGACGGGAGACTTCCTGTGCGAGATGCGCGAACTGGTGCCGAACAAGCGCATCTCCTGGCACGCCTGGGCACCCTATCCCGTGGTCAAGCATCTCGGCGACTACGCCTTCGAACTCGCCTCCGACGGGAACGGCGGCACCGCCCTCGTCCAGCACTCCACCCTGACCGACAACTGGCTCGGCTTCCTGGTCAGCCGACTCGTCTTCAAAACCACGCCCGCGAAAGCCCGCGCCCAGTGGGCCGCAAGCCTGGAGAACATCAAAACAATCCTTGAGGAAGACGCGACAGCCTGACGACCATCGCGCCAGGACTCGCTTGAAATAGCAGCAATGGAGGGAAGACCATGTACGCAGTGATCGGACGCTTCGCCTTTCGTGCCACACCCGATGCCGCGCTTCGCGCGCGAGTCGAGCGGGAGATCATCGACCCGCTCAGCAAGCTGCCGGGATTCCAGACGCTCTACTTCATCAATGCCGGCGAGACAGACTCGGCCGTCGTCCATGTGTGGGATAGCCAGGACGATGCGGAGCGCGGGCTGCAACTGATCATGCCGATGACTCGCCAGCTCGCGGCGGAAGGGCTGGTCGGCCCCGCCGAGC
>JAXLWN010000053.1:0-50769 GCA_046328475.1 Chloroflexia bacterium
CTATATTCGAGTTGGCGAGGACACTACAAGGGAGCAGTTGCTACGCGACTTTCGCTCAATCAAGAATCAGCAGGAAGCGCGCGTGAAGGCTGGGCGTCCACCTCGGGATCCTCTCCTCGCCTTGCAAGTCGCGATTCTTGTGAAGAATGATTGGACTGAGGCACAGCTAGCAGAGCGTTATGGCTGGGCACTTGGCGAGGACGACTATGGCAAGCCCCGATGCGATACTGCTCGCTATTTTGCTCGCTTAGGTCGGGAACAACTGGTGAGAGCTAGGAGCAATATCGAGTAGGGAAGAAATCCGACCGGATTTCTCCACCTATATTTCCCTCATCACCCCCATTACTCTGACGATGGCTAGTATCGGCTTCCATCGTCAAAGCACAGCGAATGGGGGGTATGTCATGACAGCAGGTACTCAACACGAATCAATGGGGCTGTCAGTCGCCGAGACGGCGCAGACGCTTGGCCTGTCCGAAACCAGTGTCCGTCAGGCACTCCGGGCTGGCGTGATTCCCGCAGTCAGGATTGGACGGCGACTGGTAATCCCGCGCTCTGGTTTGGAACGCATTCTGTCCAGTCGGTGCGCTCCCACAAATGAGGACAAGGACATTCTCCTCCCGCGCCACAGTAGGGCAAACGGCTGAGAGAAGAAGCTGAATTGATGCTCTCGGCGTCTCGGTCGGGAATCCAAAGCGCCGAGAGCATCATCAATGCAGGATGTGGTAACTGTACCACGTCCTCTCGACCCTTCGCGGGTCGATGGAGGTGCGGGAATGCAGGCCCACGATCGGCGCGCGGACGAATATGCCCTTACTCCACTTGCGAGGCGGCTCCTCGAATGCGAGGGTTATCTCTCGGCGGTGGAGCGAGCAGAAATTCTAGGCCATTGGCCGACCTTTAAGGAGCAGCTGCTTATCGAGTACCCGCCCCCTCGCATCCGGGAGGTGCAGCGGCAGGTGAGGGCGGCGGACGACGAATACTTCAAGGCCAACCCGAAGTCGCTAGGACGCACGCGGCCATATGTGCGTGACGAGAACTGGCCCGAACCTATTCCAGAGGGTACTACCGAAGTCTACGTGCAGCGAGGCTTCTCCACCAAGTACCGCAAGCGTATCCGCTACATCGAGACTCTTGATGGTGCCGCTGGTAGCTGGCATCAGGAAGATCCACCCGAACCCGAAGATCATAGTTATTTGGACTACAGCGAGTGGTGGCAAGAGAGCGTCCTTTCGGATGATCCACCAGATAACGAGTTTCGATATACCATTATCGAAAGGGCCACGAATCCGGGGCCGGAGGACGATTGCTCACTCGGCGGAATACTCCTCAGCGATGTAATCTCAGAGCAACTACAGTGGCTCTGGCCTGGTCGTATCCCGCTCGGCAAACTCACCACGCTCGACGGCGATCCCGGCCTGGGTAAATCGGCGCTGACGGTTGATCTCGCCGCCCGAGTGAGTGCTGGCATGGCCCTGCCGATCGGTGAACCGTTAGCGGCAGGCGGCGTAATCTTGATCACCTACGAGGATGGCCTGGGCGATACCATCAAGCCGCGCCTGGAGGCAGCCGGCGCATACCTCCCCGCGATCCTCGCCGCAAGGGTACGCGAAGGCGATGATGAGCGGCCTTTTTCCTTTCCTGGCGACATAGATTACCTCCGGCGCGCGATCCGGCGCATGAAAGCGACACTTGTAATCATCGATCCGCTTATGGCTGCCCTCGGCGGAGAAGTCAACAGTCACAGGGACCAGGATATCCGCCGCGCCCTCGCGCCGCTGGCCGAGGTTGCCCAGGAAACCGGCGCGGCGATCGTGCTTGTACGGCACTTGAATAAGCAATCTACCGGCCCGGCCCTGTACCGGGGTGGTGGGAGCATCGGGATCATCGCGGCAGCCCGTTCGGGCCTGCTGGTCGCGGCAGATCCCGATGATCCGACACGTCGAGTGTTGGCCCGGAATAAAGGCAATCTTGGCCCTCCTGTACCCTCATTGGCATTTCGCTTGGTAGAAGCGGAAAACGGAACGGTACGGGTTTCCTGGGAGGGGACATCACACCACAGCGCCCCCTCACTCCTCGCGCTCTCTGGAAACGAGGAAGAGCGCAACGCGGTCGAAGAGGCCAAGTCGTTCCTGATAGACATCCTCTCCGACCCACGAGCAAGGGAAGGGTATGGCCTGTCCGCCAATGAGGTTACGCGACTCGCGAAGGAGGCGCACATCTCCCCAGCGTCACTGAATCGCGCCAAGAAGGCACTCGGCATCAAGCCGAGGCGTATAGGCTTTGGCGGGGACGGACGCTATTACTGGCGGTTGCCGAAGGCAACGCCAGACGACGAGCGGCCATAGTTGATCAGCCCCGCCATAGATGCTATTGCCTGCAATCTCGATCATCTATGGCGGGGTGTCGTCGGTTTCCTGCTTCGTGATAAGGGAAATGCATAGGTGATCTAGGTTCCCGGTGTGAGCATCTATGGCTCCGGTGCGACTGTTATGACCTCAGTCGAAGTCCATAGGTGATCAGTTTTGCTTTCCATGATCTCCTATGGCTTTGCCCTTTTAGAATGGGGAATTTGACCCGCCGCCTATACATAGGTGATCAACGGTGCGCGATTAGCTGCCAATGATGGAGGAGCCGAAACAATGAGCGATACCGCAACGCGCCTGTCTGGGCTCTCAACCGACGCCCAGCGGCTCTGTTGGCGACTGATGCACTGGTGGCTCACGCGAGGTGAGTGGCTGTGGTCCCGCCGCGACATTCACCAGCGGATCAGGAGCGGCACCCGCTATCGGCGCGTCACCGACCTCGACGCGCCAATCGGCGAGTTGCTGCACGCGGGAGTGATCCGCCGCTGGTCATGGTCCGGCCTCGTGAAGCGCAAGCATGGCCCCTGGTTCGCTCTGGTTGAGCCACAGCCCCGATGCGGTCGTTTACGCTGGCCCATCCCTGCCCCGCTCATCGCCCCACCCGGCGAGTCCAACCAACCGCGCCGCTTGTCTGATGATGAGGAGGTGACGTGGCGAGTTATATCGTTCAGTCGCCAGTTTCACGCCGCTGGGCGCATCATCCCCGCGTCAGCCCGGCCCGATCGTATGCCCGTCGATGATTGCTGCGTCTCCTGCGGTGAGCCGCGCGATCCATCTGATCAGCCGGTGTGCCCTCTCTGCAAGCGGGCGATGCAGAAGGCCATCGCAGAGGCCCATTCACGGGCGGGATGATGCCAGACGCCGCAAGGGCACCAACGGCGCGGCGCACGGGCTGTTTGACGGCTATACACCGGCCTCGGAACCAAACCAGGGACAGGTTCGGACAACCCAACGCTGCAATGCTGGCGCGAGCCTGTCGCCGCTGCTGTGGGCGCATTGCTGGGGGCAACTGCGTAGACACCTGTACCGCTACGCCCGTCACCCTCGCGGATTTTTCGTTTTCTTTGTGTTCCCGCTCGGGCGACCATCGCACTAGCCAAACCCGTACCGTTCCGCGCCTGCCCCCTCCCACCCCCTCACCGGGAGGTGTAGCCCCGTTTAGGGAGGGCAAGAGATGATCTCCACCTTGCCCAGCACGAAGAGAGGCGAGTCCTTCCCATGCCATATCACGGCGATTGTCCCGCCCTCTTTGCGCGCAAATGATTGATACGCATCGCCAACGAGCGGGATCGGATTGCCGCTGTAGGTAATCCCGCGCTTTGCCCAGACACTCGCTAGCTGCTTCTGTACGAGTTGGTAATCATCGAGTCCGTGGTTGAACCATGCTTGGGTGCAGTCACGCGGCTGGGTGCCCTGAGCGTTGTAATTACGGTCCACCGGGTATTCCATGTCCTTCCCGAAGTAGTCGGGGATAGGCAGCCCCTGCCAAAGGACATATCCATCTGGCACAGACGCCGACGATTGCCTGGCGAAACTGATGCCCCACGAGACGATGAGCACCACGATCAGGAGGGTGACAATCGCCATTGCAGCTAGAATGACTCTGCGGAACCACTCTACGCGGGGCATGGTTTCACGCTGCGCGATGGCCACCCCGCCACCGACAGGAATCGGCTGCGGGGCTTGCTGCAACGCCGCACCGCAGGCAGAGCAGTACCGCTGATCGGGAAAGGCTTTCTCGCCGCACTGGCCGCAATACATGCCGCGTTACTCCCAGGCATTCGAGTTTGCTCGACTGTCGGGAGTATAGCCCAGATGTGACGTAAAGTCCGTGGACCGATCGTCCACATCGCCCAACAATCGGGGTATGGGCGAATGGGCGGGCGACGATCCTCGGGTGCTATTCGGGCTGCGGCTGCGGGAGTTGCGGCGCGCTCGCGGCATCTCGCAGGAGGCGCTGGCCGACGACGCCGGACTCGACCGCACCTACATCAGCAGTGTCGAGCGCGGGCACCGCAACGTCAGCCTACTCAACATCTACCGGCTCGCCTCCGTGCTGGGCGTCAAGCCTGCCGATCTCTTGCAGCAACCGGCTGAGTATGAAACTGAAGTTAGATGATAGTTTGGCCTACGCAGTTTCCTATTGTGTGCTATAGGCTAGCTGAGACTTGATCTGCTATAGTACGTACATAATATGATGTGCGACTCTTGTCTGAGATCCCTAGTTCATATTGGATCATTGCCCAGTCAATTGCGCTACCTTTCCGCGCTGCAAATGGAGGACTGATGGCTTATAACCCTTTCGACAAATCGATTGGTTCGCCATTGGAGTCAACCGATCTAGCTGTATTGGTTAGCCGAAGTGTCGCCGAAGGTTACTTTGTGGAGTACAAAGGAATCTTTCCCGGCAACGAGAAGATCGGGCGCAGTCTGGCATCATTCGCCAATACCTACGGCGGATGGTATATCGTCGGGGTAATTACAGACGGACACAATGTTGCAACAGAAGTTCCGGGTTTTGATCCCACACTTGCGTCCGACCCTATCGCCAAAGTGCGCGAGATCGCCAAGACGCACATCGATCCACTGCCGGTGATTTTCCCCCAGGTCGTCACACTGGCAAGTGGCAAAATCGTCGTCCTAGTCTACATCCCTGGCGACCAGGACACACCATTCATTTCGCGCGATGGGCGGGTCTACCGCCGCAACCACGACGCTTCTGACCCGGTGCCCGAAACAAATCGCTATGCTATGGATCGGCTTGTGGAGCAGGGACGGGACGCAAGGCGACGTTTCAAGCGATTCTGCAAGGATACTCGGACTTTCTCGCGGGGGGAGGATGGACAGGCATGGGTACACCTGTATTTAGCTCCTGCTCCACCACTTGTGGTTACTGACAAAAGCGACACAGAGGATAGGCGGCGCACCCAGCGTGCCGCCGAGCGGCTTCTGGAGCGAAGTCGGCAACCAACGGTGATACTGCCTTCAGAGTTGGGATTGACTACTGAGCAGCCGATCACTGGAAACTCTCCGTTCGATACTGCCCTACCTACTCACGAGTCCACCATCCTCCGTCAGCATGCAGGGATAAGCCGTGCCTATAACTCACTCTCCGTCGAATTGTTCGAGGATGGACGTGCAAAGCTTTTCATTCCAATCCATGCTATGAATGTCTTGCAGGACATAGACCAAGTTGAATCGAGCCGTGTTCGGTCAGTGTTGCGCTCGCTTGAAGGCGATGATAACTCCTATCTACTTCGATTCCTTGATGTTGCCCAGTTGTGGGCGGGCGTTGCGATACTTGTGGCGTTCTACCGCGACTGGATTCGCGACGAGTTTGGCGCTGCTGGCCCATCATCAATCAAGGTGGCAATACGACTAGTATCTGCTTGGCGAGCAGTGCCGTTCTTCGATCATGATGCATGGGGTGAGCATGTAGAGAAAGTTGGTTTGCCCGTGATTCTCGCCGATGACATCCGCGTGCCGAGCGAGCTAGGACGCGCGATTGAATATCCATGGGATGATAATTTGCTCAATTTGACTCTGGGTAGCATCATAAACGAGACACTGGGGCTACCCGTCGAAATCAATAGCCTCGCCCTGGTGCGCGCCCTAATTCGCTACGGTCTAAAGGTTGAGAATTCATGATCGTAGGAAGCTGTGTCTGCGAAGCCAAGCGTTGGCGGAATTGATTGAAGTGCCGCCAAGGTTGGCGGCACCCTGGTCGGATCTTAGTGGACGGTGCCCATGCCGACATACTGCCCGGCAGCGATCAGGGCGTCAGTGAGGCGGGCGATCCCGTCGTAGCCGTGGCGGTCGAGGATGACACCACCCTTGCGACCGCATTCCCAGTGGGTGAGGGCAGCGACAGCGGCGGTTACATCGGCCACAGTGCTGCCGGTGGCGATCAGCAACCGCCATTCCCTACGGCGACCGTCGCGCGAGTGGCCGAGTTCGATGGCGTTGAGGGTGCCGCCGTGGACGAGGGCGGCGGCGAGGATGGCGCGGGCATTCTGAATAGTCATGGCCTATTTCCTCCTCTGGTGGTGGCTGGGGACGGTTGGCCCGCCCCCAGCCGCGCCGCTTAGCACTCCGGGGCCAGATCGCGGCCACCGTGGAGGAAGTCGGCAACCCGGTCGGCGTCGAGTGCCGCGCCGAGTTGTTCCGCCGCCCAGCGTTCCGCCAGATAGGCGTCATAGGCTTGATTACGGGCGAGGCGCTGCATATTCGCGCGGCGCTTACGGCGGGTGATCTCGCGGGAGGAGAAGCCGATCACCCGCATGATTGCTCGGTACGCGGCCATCCGCTCGTCGTGGGAGAGGGTGGGGGCGTAGCAACTCGCGCCGAGGAGCGCGACGAGGGCGGTGGAGGCGGCGCTAACTTCGCACTCACCGAGGCGATTGGGACTGTGCGGCGCGGACATGGTACGATTCTCCCGAGCCTACCGGCTCACTTGCGCCCCCACCGGCTTTGCTGACCAGGCTGACGGTGGGGGCCTTGCTTTAGATAGGCTCTTTCCCCATCTATCTCTATCTTAGCAGAATCGTATGTCCTCGTCAATCCTTATATTGCTATATCTTTCTCTATCTGTTACAATCGATGTGTCGGCGAGTGGCGCGATAGCCAGGGGGTGAGCATGGCAGATCGGGAGCTAATCACACTCAAACAAGCGCGGGAGCGGCTGGGAATCAGCCGAGTGACGATGACGAAGCTGGTAAAGGAGGGGCGATTTACCGTCTACGAGAACCCGCTCGATGCACGCGAAAAGCTAGTAGACGCGGCAGAGATCGCTGAGTTCGCGCGACCGAAGCCAATGCCCGAGGGAAAAGGCGAGGCGGCGGCGTAGAGTGACCTACGCGCGCCGCGTTGCTGACGATGCTGTAACCATCGTCGGCGGGGAGAGTCTAGCATGAGCAAGCGAGCACACGGCGAGGGCACGATCCGCAAGCGGGCTGACGGACGCTGGGAGGCGATGATCACCGTTCCACAACCGGACGGCAGCACGAAGCGGCGCAGCATCTACGGCAAGACTCAGGCTGAGGTTCGGCGCAAGCTGACCGAGGCACGCGGCACGCTCGACAAAGGCGACGAACTGATCGCCAATCGTCAGACCGTGGCTCAATTTCTCGATCGCTGGCTGGCCGACGCGGCTAGGCCGACCCTGCGACCTTCCACCCTCGTCAGCTACCAGAGCAAGATCGCACTCTACATCCTTCCCTCGCTTGGCAAGCACCGCCTAACCGCGCTGACGCCGCAGCACATCCAGGCGATGATGACGGCAATGGCGGATCGGGGCCTCTCGCCGCGCTCGGTCGAATACACGCGGGCGATTCTTCGCAGGGCACTGAATCAGGCGCTCCGGTGGGGGCTAGTCAGCCGCAACGTCGCCGCGCTTACCAACCCGCCGCGCGTCGTCAAGCAGGAGATCCAGGCACTCACGCAGGCTCAGGCGCGACGCTTCCTCGACATAGTGAAAGGCGACCGGCTCGAAGCTCTCTACGCGGTCGCCCTCTCGCTCGGACTCAGGCAAGGCGAGGCGCTTGGCCTGCGCTGGGAGGATGTAGACCTCGACGCGGGTGAAATGCGCGTCCGGCGCACGCTGGTGAAGCTGAATGGGCAGCCCTTCCGCCTCAGCGAACCCAAGACGCGCCAGAGTCGTCGCAATCTCCCCCTTACACCCGCGCTGATCGCCCAACTGCGCGTTCATCGCGTCCGACAGCTAGAGGAGCGGCTGTTGGTCGGCGACAAATGGGAAGGCGAGGCGTGGGGACTCGTATTCACGACACCGACCGGCGGGCCGTTCTCCCTGCACACCCTGATCCCGCAGTTCAAAGAAGCACCTACAGCGCGCCGAACTCCCCGCGATGCGCTTCCACGACCTACGCCACTCCTGCGCCTCTCTCCTGCTCGCCCAGGGTGTTCATCCCCGCGTAGCGATGGAAATCCTCGGTCACAGCACGATTACCCTGACGATGAACACCTACAGCCACGTACTCCCCCAGGCGCAGCGTGACGCGGCAACTCTCTTGGAGCGCGCCCTTGCCCCAGCAGGCGATTAGGCACCCGGCGCGGATTGTGGTCAAGATTGTGGTCAAACGAATGCCCCGGCGCTCGGAGTCAAATGAGCGCCGGGGCATTTTCGTTGCTATAGCTTGTAAAACAGGCTGGTGGCCCCGGCGGGACTCGAACCCGCACGTCTTGCGGCAAGGGAGTTTAAGTCCCTCGTGTCTGCCAATTCCACCACAGGGCCGCGCATGTTGCTGTCATTGTAGCATCTTCGACGCCGCTGGTATTCACGTTGATGCTTCGATGACAGCAACAACAATGTACAAACGCGCATGCGCGTTTAACTTTCGCGCATGCGCGTTTCGCGCACGCTTTATGCGCGTTTTGCGCTAGCGAGGCTGTCGAGTCTCGCTCTCACATAGTAGGACGCACGTCCGGCCGGAATTCGGCGCAGTTCTCCGCGCTTAACTAGGCGGTCTAGGAGATGACGCGCCTGGTTCTCGGTGATGCGGCAGAGCTCGATCACCTCCCTACGCGATATTCGACCATGTTTCTCGGTGAACTGCAATACCATTTGCTCTTGCTGAATAGGAGCAAAGCCAGCTTGCCGTACGTAGTCGCCAGGTTGGCCCAAGGCACGATACATACGGGAACTCAGTGTATAGGTCCTATTGCGCGCCACCCCAAATGCTTCGACTAGCCCAGCTTCGACAAGCCGTTCCAATACGTTGCGCGCAAACGACTCGTCGCGTTGAATAGCATGGGCCAACGATAAACTATCGATACGGCGCTCATGGCGCACCAGCGCAAGAGCAATGAGTGATTCAACGGGAAGGGTGCTGTTGGTACGAGTTTCTTCTTCGAGGATGAGGCGCAATAGACCTAGATCGGCATCACCACCAAAGAGTTTTACACTCACCGAGAGCCGATCGCTACGCCTGTAATCTGGTGCAGGCCGACCATAGCGAAGCAGCCCTTGATAAATGAGATCGACCCCACGCCCTGTCCTTTCTGCTAGCCCGATCCGCTTGACCGCATCTGCGAGTGCAGGGTTTCGGGGTCGCGGCTCAGTAATCAGAAGGTTATCCAGTGTTACCCCGTCAACGAATCCGCCCGGATTGCTGATCGCTATGCCATCTCGTTCCCAGCGCACATGCACCGCTCCGAGGCGTGTATAGTCTCGATGCACAAGTGCATTAACGAAGGCTTCGCGGAAGGCGCGGCTATCGTAATTTGGTACAGGCACGCGGAATAGTCCCACTTGAATCTCATCATCGGTGACCCTTGTTAGAAACTGATCATAGACGCGCTCAAAAAGACGCAACAATGGTGTACGGTAGAAGTCATTGGTCCGTACTGCTGTATCATCCATAACCTGAAACGCTACTTCGTGAGTAGGCAAATAATCCCGTAAGGCACCCTCCCGGCCGAGGAGTAACAATCCTACGACCGTGGGCAGTCGCGCTGCTCCCTCTCGCCTGACGAGTCCGAGTGCCCCATCAAGTTCCTCATCCGAAAGAACAAGGAGCGTCCGATCACCTCCATATCGCTCTATGATCTGGCGAAGTCGTTCACGCTCCAAAGGATCAAATGCAGCCTCCGAAGCTCCCGCAACAGGTAAGGCTGAGTAGTCAAGGAGTCCGAGATCCGACTGTCGGCTTGCAAATTCGTGTGGGTAGAAGGGAATACATTGAGGAGTTCCATCTGCCTGTAAGCGACGACGCTGGAGTAATCCATCAGAGGTTGCGACTAGTCGCACAGAACGCGGAACCTCGATCCGTGCCACTGCATGATTAGCTTCTTGGAGCAGTGTCGCCCGCACACTCACGGGCGGGTTGGTTCGGTTCGCGACCATTGCAGCCAAGCCCGCGATGTTTTGATGCTCTGGATGCAGTCCACTGATCCTGCCATCCTTCTCTACGCCAAGGAAGATCTCGCCACCATCTGTATTGGCTAAACACACGACAGCGGCGACAAGATCTGTATCCGATAATCTGCGCAAATCACTCTTAAACTCTACAGTCAGCGACTCTTCTTCAGGGATAGTGCGCATTGCCATCCGGGGCATCCCTCTTGAAGACAACACATAAAAGCTATTTCAATGCATTATACTCTCTTTGTACGTACAGCGCACGCATCGCGACGAGGATAATCCAATCCTGCAAGGGCGGAGCACCAGCCAATGAACCTCGATCAATTGCTCGATACCTGGCGCCACGATCCGCAGCGACGGCGCAATATCACGCACTGGTTTACCCAGGAGCCGGTCGCGGCGGAGTATGCGCCGATTCCCGATTTTCTCGATCCGCGCCTCGCCGCCGCGCTCAGGGCGCAGGGGATCGAGCGGCTCTATTCGCACCAGGCGGATGCCGTGGAGAGCATCGTGGCGGGGCACCACACGGTGGTCGTCACGCCGACCGCGTCCGGGAAGACGCTCTGCTACACGCTGCCGGTGCTCGACGCGATCCTGCGCGACGATGGCACCCGCGCGCTCTACCTCTTCCCCACCAAGGCGCTCGCGCAGGACCAGTCGGCGGTGCTGCGGCGCTTCACGGCGGCGTTTGGCGAGTCGGGCGGTCGGGCGGTCGGGCGGTCGGGCAGTGACGAGGTGTTGGATATCCGTCACTCAGCACTCAGCACTCAGCACTCAGCACTTCCGCAGATTAAGACGCACACCTACGATGGCGATACGCCCGCGAATGTGCGCAAGCTGATCCGGACGGCCGGACACGTGGTGATCACGAACCCTGATATGCTCCATTCGGGGATTTTGCCGCACCACACCAAGTGGGTGCGATTGTTCGAGTCGCTGCGCTTCGTGGTGATCGACGAGTTGCACGGCTATCGCGGTGTCTTCGGCTCGCACGTCGCCAATGTCATCCGGCGGCTGCGGCGCATCTGCAATTTCTACGGCTCCGATCCGGTTTTTGTCTGCTGCTCGGCGACGATCGCCAATCCGGGCGAACTCGCCGCGCGCATCATCGGCGAACCGGCCGGGGCGGCCGGGCTGTCGGTGATCGACCGCAACGGCGCGCCGCGCGGGCGCAAGGAGTTCATCTTCTACAACCCGCCGGTCGTCAACGCGGAACTCGGCATCAGGCGCAGCTCGATTCTCGAAGCGACCGGCCTCGCCTCAGAGCTGATCCGCAACCGCATCCACACGATCGTCTTCGCCAAGGCGCGCACCACCGCCGAGATCCTGCTGACCTACCTGCGCGAGAGCCTGCCGAATACGCTCGACCGCGACGCGTCGGTCCGGGGCTATCGCGGCGGCTATCTGCCCAACCAGCGCCGCCAGATCGAGGCGGGGCTGCGCGACGGCGCGATCACCGGCGTGGTCAGCACCAACGCGCTCGAACTGGGCGTGGACATCGGCGCGCTCGACGCCTGCGTGATGACCGGCTACCCCGGCACGGTCGCCTCCACCTGGCAGCAGGCGGGCCGCGCCGGGCGTCGCCAGGGGACCGCCGCCGCGATCATGGTCGGCTCGTCCAACCCGCTCGACCAGTTCATCATGGCCCACCCCGACTACTTCTTCGGCCAGCCCCCCGAGCACGGCCTGATCAACCCCGACAATCTGCTCATCCTGATCAGCCACCTGAAGTGCGCGGCGTTCGAGCTGCCGTTCGATACGAGCGAGTCGTCAGTCGTCGGTCGTGAGCCGTCGGACTTCATTCCGCAATCCGCAATCCGCAATCCGCAATTGTTCGGCACGGCCGACCCGGCGACGGTGGTCGCGGCGCTGGCGATGCTGGAGGAGGACCGGGTGGTGCAGGAGGTCGACGGCGTCTGGCACTGGACCGACCAGGCCTATCCCGCCGAGGCGATCAGCCTGCGCACCGCCGCGCGCGACAACGTGGTGATCATCGACGAGACCGACCGCGCCCGCCCGCGCGTGATCGGCGAGGTGGACCAGTTCAGCGCGCCGATGCTGGTCCACACCGAGGCGATCTACCTGCACGAGGGGCAGCAGTTCCACGTCGATCGCTACGATCCCGACGAGCAGAAGGCCTATGTCCATTCGGTCGATGTGGACTACTACACTGATGCCGACATGGCCGTGCGCGTGCAGGTGCTGGAGCAGTTCTCGGTCGACCCGGTCGGCTCGCCGCGCAATCACGGCGAGGTGTTGGTCGGGGCGCTGCCGACGAAGTACAAGAAGATCAAGCTGCACACGCACGAGAATGTCGGCTGGGGCGAGATCCATCTGCCCGAGGCGCAGATGCACACCGGGGCCTACTGGCTCTGCCTGCCCCACGCGCTCACCGACCGGATGCAGGTGGCCGAGTTGCAGGGGGCGCTCGTCGGCCTCGCCAGCGTGCTCAGCACCATCGCGCCCCTCTTTTTGATGTGCGACCCGCGCGACATCGGCGTCGCGGCCGAGGTGAAGTCGCCGTTCACCAACAAGGCCACCGTCACTATCTACGACAAGATCCCCGGCGGCGTCGGCTTCAGCCAGAAGCTGTACGACACCCACGAGACGCTGCTCACCGCCGCGCACGACCTGATCGACGCCTGCGGCTGCGCCTCGGGCTGCCCCTCGTGCGTCGGCACCCCGATCGAGGCGGGCGAGCGCGGCAAGCGCCTCACGCACGGCATCATCAAGCTGCTGCTCGGTCGCCGCATCCCGCCCGCCACCGCCGCCGCGACCGCCGCCATCGGCCACCGCGCCTGATTCTGCACTCAAGGGGACGGATCCTTCGCGCTGCTCAGGATGACAGGGAAAGGCGTTAGCCTCCGTGGTGTCATCCTGAGCGCAGCGAAGGATCCGTCCCCTCCTCGTTACTCGTTACTCGTCACTCCGCCGGCTGTCGTGTACTCCTCCAGCAGCCAGTAGACGCCGTTGCCCCAGTGGATCTGCTTCCAGTTGCGCCCCTGCGTGTCCCGCTCGTCCGGCCCGGCGACTTCCACCAGCGTCTCCTCCGGGACCGCCAGCGTCGTGCGCTCGCCCGCCGGGGTCGCGTAGAGGAACGCCCCCTGCAACTCCGTGTTGGCGATGCGCAGTTTCGTCGCCTGCGGCCCGGCCGTCGCCGTCGGCTGGCGCGGCTGCGTCGGCTGGGCCGGTCCACTCGACGAGGCCCTGGCGCTCGCCAGGGGGCCGACGGAGGACGCGCTACCGGCCGCGACCGGCTGCGTCGCGGTGGGCGGCGCTGGGGGCGGCAATCCCGCGACCGTCGTCGCCGTCTGCGCCACCGCGCTGATCGTCGGCGTCGGTGCCGGGCCACGCCCCCCGGCAACCCGCGTCACCACCACGACGATCAGCAGCAGGGCCAGCAGACCCGCCGCCGCCGCGCCGATCAGCGGCGTCAGCCCGGGATCGCCGAAGCGCAGCGCGGCCGGCCACCAGGTCGGCCACGCCCGCTGCTGCGGCGCTTCCTCGCGCTCGGGTTCGGCTTCGCGCGGTTGCCGCTGGCTGGCCCAGCGCGGCTGGGGCGGTTCGTCGTCGTCATCGTCGTCGCCGAAAATGCCCGGAATCGGGGCCGACCCGCCCCGGCCGGAGAGCGGCGGCGGCTGCGGCGGCATCACCACCGCCGTGGGCAGCAGCGACGCGTGCGGGTCCTGCCAGGCGCGTCGCCCCACCAGCGTCGTGCGCGGTCGCCAGTAGCCCTCCCGGCTCACCCGGATCATGCCGCCGCGTTCGAGCTCCTCCAGCAGCTGCCGGATCTGCGCCCGCTCCTGCGAGTGGACATACTCCTGGCTCGGGATGTCGCCCCGGACGACCCCCACCTCCTTCGCCACCGTGTATTCGTCGATCAGGGTGCCGCTCCCCTGTTCCATGCGCCCGACGGCTGCCAGGACCGCGCGTTGTTCCTCGTTCATCGCGCCTCACCCACCAGCGCCATCCTTCCGCGATCGCCAGCCTCGCCCCCACGAGGGTTGGCAATTCCCCATCCCGCGCCCCGCGCGGACCGCTGTCGGGTACGCCAAAAACGCGGCAGTCAGTCGCAAGCCTCGCCTCAATTGTGCTTCGCATGACGCGCGCGTGGGAAAACGACTGCCGGGGGATACCATCCCCGTTGACAGTATAACGCAACGGGGAAGTGCCGAGTGCCGAGTGCCGAGTGCCGAGTGAGTCGGGCCGAACCATGAGCGTTGAACGCGCCGCTGAGCACTGAGCACTCGGCACTCGGCACTCGTTACTCGTTACTCATCGAGTTCGCGCACCATCGTGATGTGCTCGATGTTGCCCATGATCCAGGTCGTGCCCACGGTTCGGAAGCCGAGCAGCCGGTAGAAGCCGATCGCGTGCGTCTGGGCGCTCAGCGTCACCCGCTGCGCCCCCATGCGCCCGGCCGCTTCCAGCAGCACGTCCATGATCTCCCAGCCGATGCCGAGGCCGCGATAGGGGGGCAGCACCGCCACCCAGGCGATGTTCCCCTCGCCGCGCCAGACGTGCAGCCGCCCGATTCCGACCGACTCGCCATCCAGCCGCGCCAGGACCTGCACCGATCCGGCCCCCTGGTCGTGCGGGTCGCGATCGACCGTGTCGGTGAGATGCTGCTCGTCGGTGAAGACCGCCCGCCGGATCGCGATGATCTCCCGCAGGTCGCGCGGGCCGCTGACCTCGCGCACCTCCAGCGACCGCACCGTCTCGCCGTCGGCCTGCGCCACCCTGCCGTATCGCACCACCGCCCCCTGCCCGCTCCCGCTGCCACGTCGGCGGATGATACCACGATTGCAGATCGGGGGAACAAAATCAGCCATCGCCGTCGGCGATGGCTGAATGCAAGCAAGCGCCCGCTTACTCTTTCGTCAACGCGTCGATCAAGACCTGGAAACTCTCCGCCCCGCCCATGCCCGCGACGATCAGCGGCTGGAACTTCGCGTTGATCTCCTGGACCAGGCGCTGCGAACCGAACGCGTAGTTATCGGCCTCGCTGTCCCACAGGCTGATCTGGATGACCTTCCCGCTGGCATCGTTGATCGCAAAGTAGCCACGGAAACCCGGCTGCTGGCGCATCAGCGGCAATAATTCCTGCTCAACGACTCGCTGCTGATCCTGGACCTTCGTCCCCAGGCGCGCCTGCGTGGTGATAACACGAGCGTACACGGGAGTAACCTCCGTAGGTGCATCGGCAATGTTGTTTCTCACAACTGGGCGGGTGGCCCCGACACCTTCCAGTATACTCGCTCGGATGGCGAATTGCGCGACCCGCCCCAGGAAATTCGTACCAGGGACCCGCCCCAGAGGTCTTTCTTGCAACGCTTTCGTACTGCCCGAAAGTGTATGGCGTTCATTCGTCATAGTGGCGCGTGCAAGCGATCAGTCGCTTAATCCCGCCGGTTCGTCGCTCGAAGGTGATTCGCAAGCTGCGTGAGGCGGAAGCCGACCAGACCCCATCAGTTCGCCGCGCAGCTGATGCACGCGGAGGGAAGGGTGGCGTTCATTGGTATTGAGCAAGTCAAGGGCATTGAGGAATTGTCGGCGCTCGGCGACGCTGAACTCGCGACTGCACAACGTTTCGAGAAACGTTCTGGTAATTTCGAGCGAACTGTACGGCTCAGTCCCGCTCATCTTCCTCACCGATCAGTCGCTCCAGGTCACTCCGCCCAAGTCGGTAGACGCGGCCCATGCGCCCATCCTCGCGCGCCCGTTCAACCAACGCGAGATGTTCCGGGGTGTAGGCCTACGCATCCTCATCCGGGATCGCCGGGCTGAGCACGAGCTTTCCCGTCGATAACCTCGATCTCAAACTGGGTCTTTCCATCAAGATGGAGTTGGCGACGTGCCTCAACCGGCACGGTCAGCCGCCCTTGGGCGCTCATCGTTGCCTGATGCGGCGAGGGTTTTGCTGCCATTGGTCCCTTCCCGGTAAGGTGCAATAGAGCGATCACATTCTGGGCAACGATACAGGGCAGGGCGATGCGGCGTCAATCACTATTGCTTGGTCCATTCCCAAATCCTTTTCTTTGCGCTCTTCTATCTCCCTTGACGCCATTGCGCTTCCACCCTCACGCCCTCACGTCCTCACGCCCCCACCGCCCCACGCCCCGCGCCATCCCGTAGTATGATTCTGCCCGCTGCACGGCAATGGGAAGGTTCCGTACCCTTCCGGCGTTGTCCCTGCTGGCGGATGCTACATCGACAAGTGGGAGGGAACGGGGACGATGCGCCTGTACAACACCATGTCCCGGCAGGTGGAAGATTTCACCCCGCGCGGGCCGGACATTCCGGTGACGATCTACGCCTGCGGGATCACCCCCTACGACGTGAGCCACCTCGGCCACGTCCTGGTCGGGGTCACCTACGACACCATCGCGCGCTACCTGCGCTACCAGGGTTACCAGACTCGCTACGTCCAGAATGTGACCGACATCGACGACGACATCCTCAAGCGCGCCGCGCGCGACGGCGTCGCCTGGGACGAACTTGGCCGCACCCAGACCGCGCGCTACCTCGCGACGAACGACCGGATGAACATCAACCGCCCCGATGTCTACGCCAAGGCGACCGAGGAGACCGAGAAGATGGTCGAGATCATCTCCGGTCTGCTGGAGGAGGGGCTGGCGTATGAGAAGAAGGGGAATATCTACTTCCGGGTGAAGAATGATCCCGACTACGGCAAGCTGAGCGGCCTCAGCGAGGCGGAGATGCTGGCGATCGCCGCCGAGCGCGGCGGCAAGATCGAGGACCCGCTGAAGGACTACCCGCTCGACTTCCTGCTCTGGCAGGCCGCCGCGCCCGGCGAGCCGACCTGGCCGAGCCCGTGGGGACCCGGCCGACCCGGCTGGCACATCGAGTGCAGCGCGATGAGCATGCGCTACCTCGGCGACACGATCGATATCCACGGCGGCGGCAGCGACCTGATCTTCCCGCACCACGAGAGCGAGATCGCCCAGTCCGAGGGGTTTTCGCACAAGCCGTTCGTCCGCTTCTGGATGCACGTCGGCATGCTCTGTTACCAGGGCGAGAAGATGAGCAAGTCGCTCGGCAATCTCGTCCTCGCGCCGAAGCTGCTCGACGAAGGCTACTCGCCCGACGCGATCAAGCTCTGCCTCTTCTCCCACCGCTATCGCGAGGCCTGGGATTACGTGGACAGCGCGATCGAGGAAGGGCAGGCGCTTGCCAACCTGCTCAAGGATGCCGCCGACGACGCGGATGCGTCCGGCGGGGCCGACAGCGGCATCGACTCGGCCGGCTTCCGGGCGCGCTTCGACGCGGCGATGGACGACGACCTCGACACCCCGGCCGCCACGGCGATCCTCCGCGAACTCGCCGAGCAGATCCAGGCCGCCCGCGCGGCCGGCACCGACGCCAGCGCCGCCCGCGTCCTGCTGCGCGAACTCGGGCGCGATGTGCTGGGCCTCACCCTGAGCTAGTGCAGCGTCGCGAGCAACTGATAAAGGCGGCCCCGCGCCATCTGGCGCGGGGCCGCTCTCTGTTCGGCGTGAGTGTCACCGAATGCAGAATATTCGAGTACACTACTCCTGAGCCCGGTGCGCATTGGTGCATGGCGGGTGGCGCAGCGAGGCGCGCGAGTCGCGCCAGGAGTGGAGGTAGCCCAGCATGAAAGTCGCCTACGTCTTCAGCACCTCGGGGCACACCGCCAGCTACAAGCTCGGCAAGATGATCCTGCCGCAGTTGGAAGCGGGGCGGCACGGCGTCGAGGTCGTCGGCATGTTCTTCTTCGACGACAACACCTACATCCTGCGTGCGGGCGACCCGATCGGCGAGCGCATCGGCACGATCGCGCGGGAACAGGGCATGCTGCTGATGCTCTGCGACCAGTGCGCCAACGAGCGCGGCCTGGCCGAACCGGCACCGGCGGGGAGCGGTGCCGATTTCCAGCCGGTCGGCGTAGTCGAGGGGGTTCGCGTCGGCTGCTTCCCCGATCTCTACGGCGCACTCGCCGGGAACATGCCCGACCAGGTGATCACCCTCTAGCATCGCACGCGGGGGCCGATCCGCAGCCGGATCGGCCCCCGCGCTCATTCCTGCGGCGTGCCCCGTCGCAGGTGCCAGTCCAGCCTCGCCACAATGCCGCAGCGGGCTGACGACCTGCGACGCATGGCTCTGGTGTTGTGACGCGATCCGTCGATTTAGAAGACGGCGAAGTAGACCTGGCAGGCCCGGTCGATCATCTCCGGCGTGAAGGTGGGCGCGACGTTGTGGTAGCGCGCGAAGCCGACGAGCACGCGGAGCAGGTCGCGCGGGTGGCAGGACCGCAGCTCGCGCTTCGGCTTGATGTAGTACTCCTTCAGCAGGTAGATCAGGGTGTCCTGGTCGAAGGGGACGTTGAACTCGCGGCACTGGCGGCGGAAGATCTCGCGGAACGCCTCGGGCGTCGGGTTCTGGATGCGAATCTTGTTCTGGATACGGCGCAGGAACGCCTCGTCCACCAGATCCTTCGGCTCCAGGTTCGTCGAGAAGACGATCAACTGGTCGAACGGCACCTCGATCTTCTTACCGGTGTGCAGCGTCAGGTAGTCGTGGCGCTTCTCCAGGGGGACGATCCAGCGGTTCAGCAGCTCGCGCGGGTGGCACTGCTGCCGCCCGAAGTCGTCGATCAGGAAGAGGCCGCCGTTCGCCTTGAATTGCAGCGGGGCCTCGTAGAAGCGGTTGACCGGGTTGAAGGTCAGGTCGAGCGCCTCCAGCGTCAACTCGCCGCCGACGATGATCATCGGGCGCTCGCAGCGCACCCAGCGGCGGTCCCAGTCGAGCCGGTTCGTCCCGGTCGGCATCACCGGCGTGTGGTTGTGGAAGTCGAGCACCTTGATGATCTGCCCGTCCACGCTGATGCAGTGCGGGATGAAGATGTGCCCGCCGAGCAGCGGCCGGATGTGCTCCGCCAGGACCGTCTTGCCGTTGCCGGGGTGGCCGAAGAGGAACATCGAGCGGCCGGTGTTCACCGCCTGCCCGACGATGTCGATCGTCAGCTCCTCCAGCACCAGGTCGGACATCGCCGCGCGCACGTCGGCCGGGCTGACCCGTACTTCGGCGATCGCCTGGGCCTTGACGACCTTGATGTAGTCCTCCAGCGTCACCGGCGCGGGGCCGAGGTAGGTTGAGCGTTCCAGCACCTCGTGCGCCCGCACGAACCCCTTCGGGGCCATCGAGTGCTGGTAGCCCAGCTCGCCGAAGCCGTTCGAGCCGCTGACCTCGATCAACTCCTCGCGCTTCAGCATCACCAAGGCGCGGTCGATCACATTGAAGTAGGGGAGGCAGAGGATTTCGGTGATGCGCTGCGCCGTGATCGCGTTGTTGAAATAGATCGTTTTCAGGACCAGATCGGCCAGAAACGGGAGGTCGAGCCCGGTCTCTTCCAGTGATGTTGGTTCCTTAACCAGTGCCCCGACATTGTTTTGTGGGCGTGCCGCTACCGCGCTCATAGCCCCTCGTCAGTATCCCACGGTCATTCGTTGTCCCAGCCTCGGTTGGTGAATGCGTTTGCGCTGGCCACCCGGCAATGCCGCTGCGCCCACGAAATCCAGCCTTAGCCTAGCACCCCCGCTTCGCCGCGCTCAATAGACCTTTGCTCCTATTGCCGGTAAGTACCACCCCCACGGGCATAGCCCACCCGGTGCGCGCCCTCTCCCCCAACGTTGAACGTTGAACGTTGAACGTTGAATCGCGTCAGCGCAGCACCACCACCTCGCCCTCGGTCAGCCCCTCGGTGATCTCCACGTCACCCCCGGCCCGCGTCCCGGTGCGGACCTCCACGTCGACCTCTTTCCCGTCGCGCTTCACCGTCGCGTACTGCCGCTCGCCCGCGCGCCGCACGGCGTTGCTCGGCACGATCAGCACATTCTCGCGGGCGTTGGTCACGATCCGCACGTCCACCGTCATCCCCGGCAGCAGCGCGAGCGGCTTATCCGCCGGGCGGGTGAAGGTGATCTGCACCGGGTAAACGGTGCTCCCGCCGCGACTCTGCGAGGTCGCGCTGAGCACCGCGATCTTTCCCTTCAGCTCCGTGCTGGAGAAGGGCGTTGCCGTGAGCGTCACCTCCTGCCCCTCGGACACCAGCGGGCGGTCGATCTCGTCCAGGTCGGCGGTGACGTAGAGATCGGTCGGGTCGGCCAGCACGGCCACCTCGCCGCCGCCGAAGCCATTCCCCTCGCCCACGCGCACCGCCGCCACCACCCCGTCGAACGGGGCCAGCACGAGGGTCGCCGCCAGCCGCTCCTGCGCGGCGACGAGCGCCGTCCGGGCGGTGTCGGCGTCATTCTGCGCGGCGGCGAGGTCGGGCAGCGCCTTGTCGTCGGTCGCGGCGCGCTGGCGGGCCACGCCCACGCGCGTCTCGGCCGTCTCGACCGCCTTCTCGGCATTGGTCACCGCCGCGCGCATCTGCGCGTCGTCGAGCACGACCAGCACATCCCCCTGGCGCACCGCCTCCCCCTCGCTCACCGCCACGATCTTGATCGTGCCGCTCGCCGGGGTCGTCACGCTGACCACGCGTCGCGCCGCCAGCCGCCCGCTCGTCTCGATCGTCGCCGTCAGCGACCCGCGCCGCACGGTCGCCGTCCGGCTATCGGCACCACCGCGCGTCCCCAGCCCGCGCCACACGAACAGGGCGACGACCGCGAGCACCACCACGCCCAGCGCGATGATCACATTCCGGCGCGTGGTATTCGATTTCTTCAAGGAGCGCACCCCATCGCGGACACAAGCGCCATCGCGCAATCAGCAGTCGGGCAATTGTAGCCGACCGCTACCCCCGTACTGTGACTACGCCCCGCACCAACCTCAGGTTCCCACAAATATCTGGGGCGCATCAATGCTCGCCTGACGGCGGCTCTTGTAGGGGCGGTTCGTGAACCGCCATGGTGTCCCTGGCTGGCGGCAGCCGCACGGCGCGGGCGCGTCGCGACGCGCCCCATGGGCATCAACTTAGGGCATGGCGTCCGCCAGCCAGGCGTCGGGGGCGAGGAGGCGGTCGGCGGTGGCGGGGTCGTGGCGGCGTTTCGCGACGCGGCTGGCGCGGGCCAGGCCGTCGCGCAGCGCGGCGAGCGCGGCGCGGAGCGCGGGGAGGTGCCCGCGCGCGAGGGCGAGGAGGGGGGCGTGGGCGCGCACGAGCTGGGCGGCGCTGGCCAGGCTGCGGCGGGGGTCGGCCCAGGCGACGAGGAGCAGGCACCAGTGCTGGATGAGCAGGGCGACGAGCTTGGCGTAGACCTCGCAGAGGATGCGCCAGGGCTGGGCCGAGCGCCACTCGTCCACGCGCCCGTGCTGCTTCCAGAGCTTGAACAGCAGCTCGATCTGCCAGCGCGCCCGCGCCAGCGTGAGCGCCTCCGCCAGGCCCAGGCGGTCGGGGCCGACGGTGGTGACGTAGGCGTCCCAGTCCGCGAGCGCGAGGCGGGCCTGGCAGGGGGTGCGCCCGGCGCGCTTGGCCTCCTGGCGGATGCGGCGGCGGCGCTGCTCGGCGGCGGCGGCGGGCAGGCGCCGCGCCAGCAGCCGCAGGGGCACCCGCTCGTGCTGGCCGAGCAGGACCGGCAGGTCCACCGTGTCCCCCGGCTGCGCCGCCAGCAGCGCCCCGACCGCCCAGCGGCAGCCCTCCGCGTCGAAGAGGGTGGGGCGCGCGGGCAGGCGGCAGATGACGTCCACCCCCGCCGCCAGGAACGCCGCCAGGCGCGCCAGGGTGATGTAGCCCAGGTCCACCAGCCGCAGCGCCCCGGCCGGCAGCGGCGGGGCCGCCGCGTCCGCCGCCTGGTCGCTCGCGCGCGCCGCCGTCAGCGGCAGCAGCTCCAGCCGCCCGCGGCCCAGCTCCCAGCGCGCGTGGACCTTCAGCCCCGCCTGGGTGCGCGCCGCCACCCGCCCGCCGCAGCCCGCCCAGACCCCCGCCAGGCTGTCGGGCAGCATCACCGTCGTGCTGTCCGAGACGTAGACCCCGGCGAAGCGCCCCAAGAGCGGCACCGCCGCCGGGCCCGCCGCCGCGACCAGCACCGCCATCGCCGCCTCCAGCACCCGGCGCAGGCAGTCGGCGGCGGCCTCGGTGAAGCGCCGGTCGAGCCCCTGCGCGCTGATCGCCAGCCCGCAGCGCCCCGCCGCCTGCGCCAACTCGCCCAGGCTGGCGTCCGGCCGCCCCAGCCAGCCGAAGACCAGCGCCTGCACGAAGTTGGCCCCCGTCACCTTCCGCACCCGCCGCACGAACCCGCTCTCCCGCCCCGCCGCGTCCGCCACCGTCGTCAGCAGCGGTTGCAGCGCCCGCGCCACCTGTGGAATACTCGCCACCCGGCACCTCCTCGCGCGCAGCACCGTCGTCTCAGCACCGACGATTCTGCCACAGGAGGTGCCTTAAGTTGATGCCCATGGGGCGCGTCGTGACGCGCCCGCGTGGAGACGGCACCCGCGCCGCCAACACCCACCGCATCACTCGCGAATGGAGGCCACCATGACCGCCACCTACCCTCCCAGCCACGGCTTAAAGTCCCCCATATATGGGGGATTTAGGGGGCCAACAGGATTGGTGCGAATTAGGGGTGCGGCGGTTGCGGAGGCGGTTGTTGATGATGAGGACGACGAGGATGCCGATGCCCGCGCCGATGGGACGGGGAGGTCGCCGTTGCGGATGATGATGTAGGCGGAGATGCCGGAGGATGGCGATCAGGGCGACGGTGACCAGGATGGGTGACTGGCGATGGGTGACATGGCGACCCCTTTAGCGATGCGGCGCGGCGCTCGTTGGGAGAACGAACGCCGCGCCGTTTGTGTCACGCGTGGGGTTGCCGGGGCGTCGAGGCCCCATTTGGCGGGGCCGGGGGTGGTGTGGGCGATGTCGCGGGCACCGACGAAGCGGGCGAGGTGCTCGAGGGCGTCGCCGATGGCGCGGCCGGTGGCGCGATTCAGCGGGGCGTCGGGTTCGGCGTGGAGGGCGTGGACGTTGAGGATGCCTTTGGCGCGGTCGGTGGCGGGGTCGACTTTGCCGATCAGCTGGTCGCCGTGGAGGATGGGGAGGACGTAGTAGCCCCAGCGGCGCTTTTCCTTGGGGACGTAGATTTCCATGGTGAAGTCGAAGTTGAAGAGGGTCTGGGTGCGCTTGCGGTCGCAGATCAGGTTGTCGAAGGGGGAGAGGAGGACGGTGCGCGGCTCCCAGGCTTCGCCGCGTTCGAGGCGTTCGAGGAGGGGGAGGTCGTCGGCGTGGGCGTACCAGGTGCCGGACCAGGGGCCTTTCCCGTCGGCGATCTGCACGCGGGCGATCTGGCCCTCAGTTTCAGATCATGAGGCTACGGGAGGCCGGGGAGTCCGCGCGCAGCGGATCTTTTGACGGGCAGGGTCGACGCCGATAGCGGAGGTGGGCGTTGTTGGCGGCCTGGCGGACGATGCGTGCGGTTTCAGGTTCGCGCGGGTCCAGGCGGGGAGGTGCTCGTCGGCGAGGCCCCAGAGGCGGTGATGCCGTTGCGCCCGACGACGACCGCCTCGCCGCGCAGCCAGAGGTGGTCGATCGCGCGGGCGACGTTGCGGCCGGAGGTCCAGCCGGTCGATTGCCAGGAGCGGACGGCGCGGTCCTCGAACGCGTTGAGTTGCAGCGGTCCCTCGGTGCGAAGGCGGGTGCGGATTTCGTCCACCATGTCGTGATTGGCTTCCAGCCACTCGCGCGAGCGGGTTTCCCAGGCACCGTCGCCGCTGTGTCGCTCGCGCATCATCAGGTGGTGGATGGGGTAGTCCTCGGTGAGGACGAGCGAGGCGCAGTGCGCCCAGAACTCGAAGAGGTGCTTGTCGCGGTAGAGGACGGTCTCGATGTGGGCGGGGTCGTAGACGCCGAGCCTGCTCCAGAGGACGAGGGTGTGGCTGCGCGAGACGACGTTGATGGGGTCGAGTTGGAGGGCGCGGAGCGAGCGTGCGATTTCAAGGATGCCCTCGGGGGTCGGATCGGGGCGTGGCCCGGCGAGGCGTTGACGGAGGATGGCGATGCGGCGGGCGGTGGTGGGGGAGATTTGGATTGCGGATTGCGGAGTGCGGAGTGCGGAATTGGTGGTGGGTGATGCGGCGCGCTTGGGCATAGGATGGTGCCTCCCTGTGGGCGAACATTTGTGCGGGGTATTGTCGCGCAGGATGGGGGGGAGTGCAACTGGACGAAGGGACGGTTGAACCGCCAAGACGCCAAGGACGCCAAGACGAGGAGACGGTTTTACCGCAGAGGACGCAGAGGACGCAGAGACGAGGGAGGGAGTAGACCGCACTGCTATACTTTCGCTGCCGGTTCATCCGCACAATTGCTGAAGGATCGCATGCAGGTGCCAGGTCATTCGTCAACTGCTCTTGTCGGGCGGGAACGAGAGCGACGTGTGCTGCGCGAGCGGTGGGCGGCGGCGCGGGCTGGGCGCGGGGTGCTGGTGCTGGTTGGCGGGGAGGCGGGGATCGGGAAGACGGCGCTGGTTGAGGCAGTCTGCGCCGAGGACGCCGGGTCGGGCGCGCTGGCGCTGGTAGGGCGTTGCTATGACCTGAGTGAGACGCCGCCGTATGGTCCCTGGCGGGAGGTGTTTGGTCGGGCACCGGATGGTGCGGGGTTGCCGATGCTCCCGGCGGCGGTGCTGCCGCTGGAGCGCGATGGCGAGACGCTGGCTAGCCAGGAGGCGATCATTGCGCGGGTGCGGGCGTATCTGGCGGCGCTCGCTGGCAACCGCCCGCTGGTGGTGCTGTTGGAGGACTTGCACTGGGCGGATCCCGCTTCGCTCGACCTGCTACGTGCCCTGGCTCGGCAGGTGGCCGACCTGCCGCTGCTGTTGCTGGCGACGTATCGGGCGGATGAGTTGATGCGCCGCCATCCCCTCTATGCTCTACTCCCGCTCCTGGTGCGCGAGGGGCGTGCGGCGCGGCTCGATCTGTCGCCGCTCGACGAGGAGGCACTGGGCGCGTTGGTGCGGAGTCGGTATGGCTTGCCTGACGACGCCGAGCGCCGCCTGACGGCTTATGTGGCGGGGCGATCCGAGGGGAATCCGCTCTATGCGGGCGAGATGCTGCGGGCGCTAGAGGAGGCGCGCGTGCTGCGTGAGGAGGGGGCGGTCTGGCGGCTGGGGGATCTGTCGGCGATCGGCGTGCCGTCGTTGCTGCGGCAGGTGATCGATGCGCGGCTTGACCGGCTGGGCGAGGGGGCGCGCGGGCTGCTGGCGGTCGCGGCGGTGATCGGGCAGGAGGTGCCGCTGGCCGTGTGGGCGACCGTTGCGGGGGCGGACGAGGGGGGGGTGCTCGGCCTGATCGAGCGGGCGGCGGAGGCGCGCGTCGTGGAGCCGACCGCTGAGGGGATGCGGTTTGCCCACGCGCTAATTCGCGAGGCGTTGTATGAGGGGATGCTGCCGCTGCGACGGCGGGTACATCATCAACGTGCGGCCGATGCGCTGATCGCTGCGCCCCACCCGGACCCGGACCCGGTGGCTCACCACCTACGCCTGGCGGGGGATGCGCGGGCGGCGGAGTGGTTGGTTATGGCCGGGCAACGTGCGCAGGAGGATTACGCCTGGCTCACTGCTGCCGAGCGGTATGAGGCGGCGCTGGCAACTGGCGTTGCCGAGCGTGGCAACCTCTTGCTGCGCCTGGCGAATATGCTCCGGCACAGCGACCGACGGCGGGCGATCGGCTACATGGATCAGGCGGTGCAGGAGGCGCGAGAGGAAGGTAACCAGCCAGTCGCTGCCCGCGCGACCTTCCAAGGCGGGATGCTTCGCTGCTTTGTGGGCGAATTGCGCCGGGGTATGGAGGAGATGCTCTCCGGGGCAAGTGCGCTACAGGCGTTAGAGGAGAGCGGTCACGCAGCGTTGACGATGGGTGCGATGGGCGTTGAGGGGACCATGGCCCTCTGGCTCGCCCTCGCCGGACGTTACGGCGAAGCGCGGGCTATCGGCGAGCGGGTAGTCGTTGGAGCCCCACCTCCGTCCGAGGCTACCGGACGCGGCCAATCCACCTACGGCGATGCGTGCTGTGCATCGGCGCTGGCGCTGGCGATGCAGGGGGAACCGGGGAAAGCGCGTCAGGTCTATGCGCAGGGGCGCGAATACTACGCCGCAGCTGGGCACTACCACAATCTTGCGGCGACCTCCGCTTCGGCCCTGGTCGAGTTGGCGATTCCATGTCATGCCGATGACCCGGCGTGGCTGCAACACCTGGCTGCCGAGGCGGTGGGAATCTTCGCCCGAGATGGTGAGTCGGTCCATCCTGGATTTCCTGCCGGGGCGCTGTGTGTGGCTCTCCTGCGGCTCGGAGGGCGCTGGGATGAGGTCGAGGCCCTGGGGCGCGCGGTTGACCCGGGAGATCGGCACATGTGGTTGGTCTACGTGGCCGAGGCAGTCGGCCAAGTTGCCCGGTGTCGTGGAGATTTGGGGGCAGCCTGGAGTCTCATTCGGCGGGCTTTGCCGCACGGCGCGGCCGGCGAACCGGGCGAAGCCATATGCACTGCTGCTCTGGCGCTCCAGCGTCTTGCCGCCGCGTTGGCGACCGATGCGGGTAACTTCGAGTCGGCGCGATCCTGGCTGGTGGCGCATGATCGCTGGCTGGCGTGGGCTGGTGCTGTCCGGGGGAGGGCGGATAGCGCACTGGGTTGGGCCGCCTATTATCGTGCCGTTGGCGAACTGGCTCGGGCGCGCGAACATGCTGAGGCTGCCCTTGCCCTGGCTAGCGAGCCGCGCCAACCGCTCACATTGCTCGCGGCCTACCGCTTGCTCGGTGAGTTGAGTAACGAGGCAGGGCAATTTTCTGAGGCAGCGGAGTACCTGACCGCTTCTCTTGCCCTGGCAGAAGTCTGCGCTGCACCGTATGAGCGAGCGCTCACGCTGGTGGCGATGGCGGAACTTGGTGCCGCGTTGGGTCACAACGATGAGGCCGGGCGGTTGCTCAACGAAGCGCGAGTCATGCTTGAACCGCTGCGGGCCACGCCTGCGCTTGCGCGGGTCGATGAGCTTGCGGCGCGGCTGGCGGCGCGGCGGGCTGTTGCGCCCGAGTATCCGTTGGGACTCAGCGCCCGCGAGGTTGAGGTGCTGCGGCTGGTGGCGGCCGGGTTGTCGAATCCGCAGGTTGGGCGGGAACTCTTTCTCTCGCCGCGCACCGTGGAGCAGCACTTGCGCTCGATCTTCAACAAGACGGGGGTCTCGTCGCGCGCCGCTGCGGCGCGCTGGGCCGCCGAGCACCGCCTGAGCTAACGCACTCTCCATGCGATCAATACGGGAACTCCCTTAACTGCCCGCTTGGGTGGTGCGCGTGCGATTGCGGGAGTCAACCGATGCGGTCGCCCTGGTGCGTGGGCTAGAGTGGTGTCGTGCCACGATGAGGACAGCGACCGCGAATGAGGCGACTGCCGGGTATGCCCGGTGGCGATTCCTTCCTCGTGCGCGCGTGCCTCGCTGGCCTGCTGCACCGGATTTTGCACCGAAAGGAGGTCGCGATCATGGCCGATGGGACCGTTGCTGAACCGCGCGTCGAAGCACGCCAGTGGCTCACGCTGGCGATCGTGCTCTGCGGGTCATTTCTGACGTTTTTCGACGCCTTTGTGGTTAATGTTGCCGTGCCGACGCTCCAGCGCGAGTTACGGGCGAGCTTTGCCCAGGTGCAGTTTGTGATTGCGGGGTATTCGCTGAGCTACGCGGTCGCGCTGGTCACTGGCGGGCGGCTCGGGGATATTTTTGGGCGTAAGCGCATGTTCATGCTGGGGATGGCCGGATTCATCGCGGCCTCCGCGCTCTGCGGGCTTGCGCCGAGTGCGCCGGTCCTGATCGGTGCGCGGATCGCGCAGGGATTGGCGGGGGCGGTGATGACGCCGCAGGTGCTCGCGATCATTCAGGTCACCTTCGCGCCCGAGAGCCGGGGCCGGGCGCTGGCGGCCTTCGGCATGGTCGCGGCGTTCACGTCGCTGGCGGGGCTGGTGCTTGGGGGATTGCTCATCAAGACGGATCTGTTCGGGCTCTCCTGGCGTTTCGTCTTTCTGGTGAATCTCCCGGTCGGCCTGGTCGCGCTCGGCGCGGCGGCGCTGCTACTCACCGAGTCGCGGTCGGCGACGGCGTTGCGACTCGACGTGGGCGGGGTGGGCCTGATCACCCTGGCGCTCCTGTTACTGGTCTATCCGCTGGTGCAAGGGCGGGATGCGGGCTGGCCGTGGTGGGCCTGGCTCTCGCTGCTGGCCGCGCTGCCTGCGTTGGGCCTCTTCCTGTGGTACGAGCGCCGGGTGACGGCGCGGGGTGGCTCGCCGCTTGTCGTCCTGCGCCTCTTCCGCCAGCGGGCATTCATCGCGGGGTTGCTCGTGGCGCTCCCGTCGAGCGCGTCCGTCTCCTCGTATACCTTTGCGCTGGCGCTTTATCTCCAACTGGGGCTGCACTACTCGCCCCTGGCGGCGGGGCTGACGCTGGCACCGTCGTCGGGCGGATTCCTGATCGCCGCGCTGGTCGGCGTACGGTTGGGGCGGCGGTTGGGCAACCGGCTGATCGCCTTCGCTGTCACACTCAGCATGGCTGCCTGGGCGACGATCGGCGCGATTGTCCTGCTCGATGTCGAAACACCGCTGCGCCTCCCGCTCGGCCTGGCGATCGGTGTCTCGGGGTTCTCGGTTGGTTCGACGACGCCGCGTCTGATCGGTGCGGTGCTGGCCGGGATCGATCGCGATGACGCGGGGTCGGCGTCGGGGGTGCTGACGACCTGCCAGCAGATCGGGAGTGCGCTGGGCGTGGCGCTGATCGGGGTGATCTTCTTCGGTTTCCTGGCCGGGAATGCCCCAAGTGTGGGCAGCACCGTCGCTCCGGACCTCGCGCGGCAACTGGCGGCAACGCCGCTCGACGCGGAGCGGGCGGCGGCGACGGTTGGCGATTTCCGGGTCTGCGCGGAGGATCGGGCGCGCAGCCACGATCCGGCGCTGACGCCCGCGAGTTGCCGCGTGCCGACGCTCCTGTCGGTGGATCCGCTGGTCAAAGCGGCTGTGGAGGGGGCGTTGCGGCGGGCGAACGCGCGCAACTATGGACAGGCGTATGCCGTGAGCATGATCGCGTCGGTTGGGTTCCTTGTCGTGGCCCTCGTCGGGGCGTGCAATCTGCCC
This sequence comes from Chloroflexia bacterium, assembly GCA_046328475.1. GTDB lineage: Bacteria > Chloroflexota > Chloroflexia > Thermomicrobiales > CADCWN01 > CADCWN01. The sequence goes on from JAXLWN010000053.1 coordinate 29,318, forward strand.
GGTGTGTGGCGGGCAGGGGCGGTGACTGTGCGGCGCTGGCGGATTCCGACGCGTCCGGCGAGCGCCGACTGAGTTCCCCAGGTGGCGGTTTGGGATACCATTGGGGCGCGCGGGAGGCCGCGCGCCCCTAGGTGTTGTGGAGGTATCCCATGCGGATCACGCGTGTCGCTATCATCGCCGTGCGGTTGCCGCTGGTGGAGCCGTTTGTGATTGCGTATGGGACGTTTCCTGATGTCCCGACGGTGTTGGTGCGGCTGGAGACGGACGAGGGGTTGGTGGGGTGGGGGGAGGGGACGCCGGATGCGTTTGTGACGGGGGAGACGTTCGGCGGGGTGGCGGAGACGCTGCGGGAGATCGCGTCGGCGGTGCTGGGGCGGGATCCGCGCGACCGCAGCGGGGCGATGCGGGCGGTGGAGGCGCGGATCACGGGCGCGCCGTCGGCGTGCGCGGCGCTCGATATCGCGCTGCACGACCTGGCGGGGCGGGCGGCGGGGGTGCCGGTCTGGGCGCTGCTGGGGGGCGGGCGCGCGAGGCGGCGACGATTTCGCGCGTGGTGAGCATGAAGGCACCCGAGGCGATGGCGGAGGATGCGCGTCGGCATGTGGCCGATGGCTTTCGCACGGTGAAGCTGAAGGTGGGGCAGGCGGAGGATCTGCCGCTGGATGTGGCGCGCGTGGCGGCGGTGCGCGCGGCGGTGGGGCCGGGGGTGGCGATCAAGATCGATGTGAACCAGGGCTGGCGCACGCCGGGGACGGCGATCCGGGCGATCCGGCAACTGGTGCCGTTCGATCCGGCCTATGTGGAGCAGCCGGTGGACCAGCGCGACCTGGAGGGGCTGGCCGAGGTGCGCCGCGCCTGCGGGGTGCCGATCATGGCCGACGAGGCGATCCACGGGGCGCACGATGCGCTGCGGGCGGTCGGGCTGCGCGCCTGCGACCTGATGAACATCAAGCTGATGAAGTGCGGCGGGCTGCTGGGGGCGCTGGCGATCAACGCGATCGCGGAGACGGCGGGGATCGGCTGCCAGGTGGGGACGATGGTGGAGTCGGCGGTCGCGTCGGCGGCGGGGTTGCACCTCGCGCTGGCGCTGCACAACGTGCAGACGGTCGAGATGGGGGCCGCTGATGCTGGCGAGCGACCTCGCGCCGCTGCGGGACTCCTATCACCGGGACCGGGTGACGGTGCCCGATGGCCCGGGGCTTGGTCTCGCGCCCGACGAAGGCGCTGTGGCGCGGTATGCGGTCGGGCGCTGGGACCTGGCAGGCGGCGCGTGAGTTGATCGCGAGGGCTGCGGGGGGGCGCTCGGGGGGGCGCTGTGCAGGATGTTGCGTCGCGCAGCGTGCTTGCCGACGTGCTTACCTTCGACCCCGGCACGCACTACGAGATCGTCTCGTCGCAGGTCATGGGGATGATCTACGAGGGGCTGGTGACGCAGAATCCGCCCGATCTGACGAAGTTCGTCCCGGTGCTGGCGCTGCGCGAGAATGAGTATGTGACCGCCGCCGAGGCGATCGGGGCGAGCCGCTGGCGTATCCTGGTGCGCCACATCTTGCCGGGGACGACCGCGCCGCTGATCGTCAAGGCGACGCTCGACGTGGGCGGCGCGATCGTGCTGATGGCGGGGCTGTCGTTCATCGGCCTGGGGGCGATCCCGCCCGACCCGGAGTGGGGCGCGATGATCAACGCGTCGCGCTCGAAGTTTCAGTTGTGGTGGCTGGGGGCCTTCCCGGCGATGGCGATCGTGAGTGTGGTGCTGTCGCTGAATTTCATCGGCGATGGGTTGCGCGACGCGCTGGATCCGCGGTTGCGGAAGTTGCGATGAGGGGATCGTCTCGCCCCGCGACCCCTGCCGACCCCTGCCACTGGCCAGCAACCGCTCGACTGCCGCCGCGCCTTGCCCCACCGCGAGGAGCCGGGACCCGGTTCACGCCCCTTCGCTCCCCTCTTCCTCATCCTCCTCGTCTGGCTCGACTTTGGGGACGAGCGGCTTAATCTCGTAGGGGATGGGGATGAACGTGCCGGTGACGATCTGCTCGAAGAATTGCGCGGCGATTGCGCGGGCCTCCTCGATCGTCCAGACCGGGGCCGCGCGATGGATGAGCCGCCCGGGCGCGATGACTGCGGCCATGAAGAGCCCGTCCGAGACCTCCCCGACGCGCATCATGTCGATGATTGCGACCGTCCAGACATTGTCGTCGGGATCGAGCGCCTCGGTCAGTTCGAGATAGACCGTCTCGTTGAAGCGCCCTTCGAGCGCGCTGAATGCCATACTCCCCGTCCCCTCGTTGCGCGCCGCGTTCGGCTACCCTCGTTACTCGTTACTCGTTACTCCGTACTTCGCCGACGGCGCACTTCCTGCTATTGTATGGGCGACGAAGAGGCGCGACAACGCAAGGAGAGGGAACGATGCCGGTGATGGCCGAAATTAGCGTGATCCCGATCGGCACGGGTGGCCCGAGCGTCGGCAAGCTCGTCGCCGACGCCCTGAAAGCCCTGGAGGCGCATCCCAATGTCCGTTATGAACTCGGGGCGATGGGCACCACCCTCAGCGGCGAACTGAACGACGTCCTCCTCGCGTGCGGCGCGATGTCCACCGCGATCCTCGCGGCAGGGTCCCCGCGCTGCTACACCATCATCAAGGTGGACCACCGCACCGACAAGGCGGCCACCGCCGAGGAGAAAGTCGCCTCCGTCATGCGCCATTTCTCGGGCGGCGGCGCGCGGTGAGGGTGGTAAGCGGGGGCGATGTAGCACTTCGATGAGGTCGCGCCCCGAGAGATGGGTGCGGCGATGGCCTGCGTCGTGTTCCCGACTGTGCTCGCCCAACCGGGTCTTGACTGCGCCCATCTCCACCCTGACTGCGGCCCCGTCCCCACCGCCATCAGCGCTCTAGCACGCTGGGTATCGGTAGTCGCACCCAGGCGGTTGCGCTCGTCCGCGCAAGCCTGCGGCAATCGTGCCCCGAACCGCTCGCCACTCCTACCCCCTCAGCGCCAATACCTGCATTCGTTGATAGTGCGAAACCAACATCCGTGTGTATCACCGCTGATCATCGCCCGCTAGAGTAGGGGCGATGGCGATGGTTGGTGACGGTCGCCGGTGATGACGAATGAAGGTGAGCGGATGCCCGGGATAGCGATGGACAGGGCGAGCGGGTTGGCTAGCGCTTCAGGGCGTGACACCCATCCCCGCGCGCCCCCGCCCGACAAGCGGAGCGGATTGACCCCATGGCCCGACTGCGCAAACGACGACGTGTTGTGCGGACCAGCTGGCACGAAACTGTGGGCTCGCGCCCGACCCGGCATCGGGCAACACCTGTTCAGGGCATAACGAGCGGAAGGTCTTTGCCCACCGTCGACTTTCAGACACTTTTGCGTACCCCGATGAAATTGAAGCATTGCGAAGAAGGAGTGCAACCGAGATGCTGACTCACGTGCAGGCGCGACCAGGCTATCGCCCGGCGGCGATTCGTGAAGATGATGACCGCTTCGTCGCGCTGGCGGCCGAGCTCGGGGCGGAGTTTGCCCCCCGCGCCGCCGGGTATGACCGCGACAACCGTTTTGTGGAGGAGAATTTCCGGGATCTGCAGGCGTCCGGCTACACTCGCCTCGCGATCCCCGTCGATCTCGGCGGCTTTGGTGCCAGTGTGCGCCAGGTCTGCTACGCCCAGGCGGAACTCGCGCGCCACTGCGCCTCGACCGCCCTGGCGATCAACATGCACCTCTTCGTCACCCTCGTCACGGTCTATCGCCGGAACCACGGTGCGCCGGTCGATGGGCTGCTGCGCCGGGTGGCCAACGAGGGGCTGATCCTGATGTCGAGCGGCGGCTCGGACGGCCTCTGGCCGACCGCGACGGCGGTGCGGGTGGAAGGGGGCTATCGCGTCACCGGCCGCAAGATTTTCTGCAGCCAGGCTCCGGTCGGCGGGGCCATCTCGACGGTGGCGGTCTACGACGATCCGGAGACCGGCCCGGTGGGCCTGGCGATGCTGATCCCCGCCACGAGCCCCGGGTACGAGGTGGTCGAGACCTGGGACACGCTGGGGATGCGCGGGACCGGCAGCCACGATATCCAGTTGACGGAGGTCTTCGTGGCGGATGCGCAGATCGCCGGTCGCCGCCAGATCGGGCAGATCGATCCCTCGCTGCGCAACGCCCTGCTCCACTTCGCGCCGCTCGTCGCGTCCGTCTACTACGGGATCGCCGCAGCGGCGCGCGACGAGGCGATCGCCGCGATCGGCCGGAAGCGGGGGGCGGAGGCCGACGACGCGATCGTGCAGCGGCAGGTCGGCCTGATGGAGACCAGGCTGCGGACATCCTGGTGGGCGCTCCTCGGCGCGCTCGACGAGATCGGTGACGCTCCGGCGCTGGATGACCGGACCATCGGCACGCTCCAGATCGCGAAGCGGCAGGTCATCGCGGATGCGATCGAGATCGTCGGCATCGCCGGCGAACTGGTCGGCGGCTTCTCGTACTTCAAGCGGTCGCCGCTGGAGCAGGCCCAGCGCGATGTCCGCGCCGGCCTGTTCCACCCCTTCACGCCGGAGAAGACCCTGATCCACGCCGGGCGGATGGCGCTGGGCGTCGATGTCGCCGAGATCTGGTGACCCATGGTTGCGCAGACGATGCCAGACCTGGGCCAGTTGCTGATCGGTGTGCGGGGCCAGCTCGTCTCCGGGGTCACGGTGGTGATCGCCGAGGCCGATGGTGAGCCGCACGCCGCCACCGCCACCGCCGTCACCGTCGCCTCGATCGAACCGCCGCTGATGGCCATCTTTCTCAGCGCCGGTGGTCGGCTCCACGAGCGGGTCGCGCGCGGCGGTCGCTTCACGGTGAGCCTGCTGCCGGAGGACGGCGAACGCCTCGCGCTGCGCCTCGGCCAGCCCGGTCGCCCGTCCGGCTGGGCCAACCTCGCGGGCGTTGAGCTTGTCCACCAGCTATCGGGGCCGCCGGTGCTGGCGGCGGCGATCGCCTGGGTCGATTGCGCGCTGGTCGAGCAGTTCCCCGTCGGGGACCACAGCTGCTGCATCGGGCGCGTGCTGGGCCTGGGGCGGCGGCCCGGGCGGGCACCGCTCGTCCACTATCGCGGGCGCTTTCACCGCCTCGGCGCGCCGACGACCTCGCCGAGGCGGTCGGGCGGCGACCCGCTCGACTGCCTCCCCCTGCTGTAGCGCTTGGGGGGCCGCCGTAGGGCGTGCCCTCAGTGCAATGGGCCTCGCCATTCCATCGGGATGGCGAGGCCCATTCTGTGTCGCCAACGGGCCGCTCTTGCCGACGGCTATGAGCAGCCTTGCACCTCGGGCAGCGGGGCACCGCGCCACTCGCAGGAATAGGTCCAACTGTCTCCCTGTTCAAATCAATGTGCGCCTGGGGAAACACCGGCGGCGCATTGCAGCAAGCCAACAATGGGAAGGAGGGTAGCATGGCGAACGAGGACGCGATCCGCAGCGCGCTCACGCAGGGGCACACCATCGACATCACCACCACGGGGCGGCATTCCGGCGAGGCGCGGCGCAAGGAGATCGTCTTCCACAACATCGACGGGCGACTGATCATCAGCGGCATGCCGCGCCCCAAGCAGCGCGACTGGCTCTACAACCTCGAAGCCGACCCGCGCCTGACCTTCCACCTGAAGGAGTCGGTGCAGGCCGACCTTCCGGCGACTGCGCGCGTGATCACCGACGAGGCCGAGCGCCGCACGCTCCTGACCGCAGTCGCGCGCAACTGGAAGCGCGACGACCTGGAGGAGATGGTCCGCTACAGCCCGCTGATCGAAGTGACGATCGACAGCGCCTCCTGACGTGCCACGGCGCAGGGGGGCGGCGCGATACGCCGCCCCCCTGCATCGTTCATCCTATCCTGGTGAACTCCATGATCCAGTTCGTCTCCCAGCTCTTGCCGCCATCGGGCGAGAGCGCCTGCTCCCAGCGGCAGGAGGTGGGCGTGATCGCGGACCAGATGAAGCGGCTCAGCACCTGCCGCCCCTCGTGCTGCTCCTGCGCGTAGAACTCCCCCCGGCCAGCCACGAATTCGCCGACCATCGGAACATCCAGCGTCCCGGTGAGGCTGCTGCTCCAGTAGAGGCTCCACTGGCGCGCGACGGGGTTGTAGAGGCGCAGCGTCAGGCCGTGCGCCCGCCCCGACTCGCGCTCGATCGTGATCTCGTCGAAGTTGCCGAGGCCGCCCAGGACCATCCGGCCCTCCGACAGCCCCTCGAACTCCTCCCAGTCGTCCGAACCTTTCAGCCGCTCGCGCAAGCGGCGGTGGCGGCTGCGCCACGTCCCGATCAGGAAATCGAACTCGGCCCGGCCATCTGGCACGGTGCGCGCGGGGTGCATGGTGTCCTCCTGCTCCATTCGGCTTGCGCATCCCTGCGGCGATTCGCCATCGCCCGGATCAGGATAGCGCCCAATGAGGGCAGAATCGGTCCTGGTTCGCGCGCGGATTACGCCGGGGGAGTGGCCCTGGCGCGGAGACTCTGGCAGGCCCGGTTTGCTACACTTCACGCAGCGATATCGGCTGACGGCCACCGCCCGGTGGCGAAGTGAGGCCCGGCGATGGGAACCGTTCTCGGCGTGGTGCTGCTCATCGGGGGGATCGTGGCGGCGGCGGCGCTGGCGATCTTCGTGACGCGCTGGGCGCTCCACATGAACGAAGAATAGCTTTTCACCGACGAAAGAGCGGCGGCACCCAACCGGGTGCCGCCGCTCGTGCTTTCTCACGACTCACGACTCACGACTCACAGTTTACGGCTTCGACTTCTGCCCCCCGACGCGGTCGATGATCGTATCGAGCTTCGCGTCGAACTGCGCGAGTGCCTTGTCCGCCTGCGCCTGGGTGATCTTGCTGTTCGTCACCGCCTTGTCCAGTTCGCCTTTGAAGGCGTCGTGCATCGTCGCCTTCAGCTGATCGCGGCTGACGTTGTGCTCCCCGGCGACCTGGGCCAGCGACTTGCCGCCGCGCACCTCCTGCACCAGCTCGCGCTCGGTGATGCCGAGCTGCTGCGCGACCGCCTGCAACTCGACCTTCGTGACCTGGGCCTTCACCGTGGAGCCCTCGCCCGCCTTCGCGCACGCGCCCTGGCTGGCGTTCACCCGCGCCTCCGCCTTCTGCGCCTGCTCCGGCGTGATCTTGCCCGCCTGCTCCGCCTCGTCGATCAACTGGAGCGCGGTCTGCTTGCGCGTATCCCGCAGCTTGTCCACGGTGATGCCGAGGTTCTGGGCGAAGCGCGCCTGGAATGTCTCGCAGCGCGCCTGGCGGTCGGCCCCGGTGCCCGGCACGCCCAGGTGATTCGCCGCCACCGCGCCGCCGGTGCCCAGGGTCAGCGTCCCCGCCAGCAGCCCGATCCCGATCTTGGCCAACATCGTCGGTCCCTCCTCGCCGCCGCGTCGCGGCGCTTTCGCTCTACCGGGAGGGGGGCGAGGCCATCCTCGCCGCCGCAACCTCCTCGTCTGGTGATCAGTATGGCGCGGAGGTGCGAAGGGGCGATAGAGGGGATGTAAAAAGAGTGTGATCTCCCGCCCTCCGGCACAACTGTACCCCGCAACTGTGACGCAGCGCACAGACGGGAAGGGTGATTCCGCACTACCATGGTGCGTAGTGATGGTCGAGGAGATCGGCGCAGCTGGTGCCCGGTGTGTCGCGCTCGTTTGGTGAGGCAATGATGAACACGCAACGTCGCTGGCTTTCGGCCCTCGTGCTCCTCCTCTTGCTCGTCGCGTGCGGCACCCCGCAGGAGACGGTCGTCGTCCCGCTCAGCACCGCCATCCCGGCGACACCGGGCGCGGCGGGGGTCGCTCCGGGGCCGCTGCCCAGCCCGAACACGCCCACCGCCACCTTCGTGACGCCGAACGGCACGATCACGGTGCCGGTCTCCCCCACGGCGGTCAGCGGCGACAACCGGGGGCGCTGGTCGAGCGCCGGTACTATGAGCATGACCAGGGTGGCGCACAGCGCCACCCTGCTGCCCGATGGTCGCGTGCTGATCGTCGGTGGTTCGTCGAACCTCGCCGACAGCTCCAAGACGCTCAGCAAGGCCGAAATCTACGACCCGGCGACGAACTCGTGGTCCGACACCGCCGATCTGACGATGGCGCGCAGCTATCACACCGCGACGATGCTGGCCGATGGCCGGGTGGTCGTCATCGGCGGTCGCCTGCCGGGCAACGACGCGCAGTCGTGGCAGACCACCGGCGACACCGCCGTGTTCGACGCCTCCACGAACCGCTGGCAGACGCTGGCCCGCGCGCCCCTGCCGCTCACGCAGCACACGGCGGTCCTGCTGAAAGATGGCACCATCCTCGTCGTCGGTGGCATGACCGGCGACCAGAGCAACGGGCAATCCACAGCGGCGGCGGAGATCTATAACCCGACCACCAACACCTGGGCGACGGTCGGCTCGCTGGCGAAGGCGCGGCAGGGGCATACTGCCACGCTGCTGCCCGATGGCCGCGTGCTGGTCACCGGTGGCGAGACGATCGCCGCCGGTTCGACCGAACTGGACTCCTCGGCGGAGATCTACGACCCGGCGACGCAGTCCTGGTCGCAGGCGGGCTCGCTGGCGAAAGCGCGGCAGGCGCACACCGCGACGCTGCTCCCGGATGGCCGCGTGCTGGTCGTTGGCGGCGAGACGAGCCTGAGCCGTGGCGCTGACCCGAACGTCGTCGGCGCGATGTCGGCGACGGCGCTGTCCCCGGTCGCCAGCGCGGAGATCTTCGACCCGCGGACGAACAGCTGGCTGCCGGCCGCCGACATGCCGGGCGAGCGCTCGGCGCACACCGCCACGCGCCTCGCGAACGGCCAGGTCCTGGTGGTGGGCGGCTATGGGGCGGGCGATCTGCCGACCGCGACCGCCCTCACCTACGACCCGGCGACGGACCACTGGACCTCGGTTGCCGCACCGTCGGCGCGGGCCGAGCACACCGCGACCCTGCTGCTGGATGGCTCGATCCTGGTCGCCGGCGGGCGCGACGGCGGCGCGGTCCTGGGGAGCGCGGAGCGCTTCTTCCCGCAGGGGCAGGTCCCAGGTTTCGCCTCCCCCTCGCCGACTCCCTCGCCGGAGCCGAGCGCGAGCCCGTCGCCCTCCGCGTCGGCTGAGCCGTCCGTCGTACCATCCACCGCACCGTCGGCGGCACCGTCCGCGTCGCCGACCAACACCTCGACGCCGACCAAAACCCCGACCGCGACGCCGACGCGCACCGCGACCCCGGCGGCGACCGCGACGTACACGCCGACCGCCACCAACACGCCAACCAACACCCCGACCGCGACGGCGACCAACACGCCGACGAAGACGCCGACCCCGACGAACACGCCCACGGCGACGGCGACGAGCACCCCGACCAAGACGCCGACCAAGACGCCGACCAAGACCGCCACGCCGACGAACACGCCGGTGCCGAAGGGGACGATCGCGGGCTACGTCTACTTCTGCCCGAACGGCGATTGCGGTGCCCAGAGCGGCGCGGCCGTCACGGCAGGCGGGGTCACGACGAAGTCGAACGCCAACGGCTACTTCGTCCTCAGCAACCTCCCGGCCGGGAACTACACGGTCCAGGCGACCAGCGGCGACTACTCGGCAACGGTGTCGGCCACGGTCTACGCCGGGGCGACCACGAGCCTGGAGCTGAAGATCTACTGCTGCTGGATCAGGTAGCGCCGCACGGCGAAACCGAGCGCCCACCCGGAACTCCGGGTGGGCGCTGCTTGTTGGGCGAATGGAGTGTGTACCCTCGCGGCGCGCCGGGGACTAGTTCTTCAGTTCCATGTTGGCGGAGCGGTGTGGGGTGGCCGGGAAACAGGCACAGGTGCCGCCCCGATCACGGTCGTCTTGAATCAGCCCCTACCGTCGCGTACATGTGCATGCTGCGACATTCTCGCAAGTCCCTAGTCGACCGGCCCGTGACGGTTGAGAAAGGCGCGTACCTGCGGCAAGACCGTCGCCCCGGCAGAGAAGGCCTGCACATGGTCCAGCCCCGGCAGCGCCGCGAAGGTGGCCCCCGGGATCTCGGCGGCGGCCCGCCGGACCCCCGCGAAGCCGGGGTCGGCATCGCCCGCATAGAGGAATGCCGGGGTCCAGAGCGTCGGCAGCGCAGCGGCCAGGTCGGGGTAAGTGCACGCGGCCTCGAAGTGGGCCGCCAGCGCCTGCGGGTCGCTGGCCAGGAAGGCCGCGCGCACCGCAGGCGGGACCGGTTGGCCACTCGCCTCGCGCTGCGCGACATAGTCGGCCATACTGTGCACCTGCCGATAGGCCGCCGCTTGCGCCGCGTACCGTGCGGAGTCCAGGCCATAGGGCGACCCGCCACCGAGGATGAGCGTGGCGCAGCGCGCCGGAGCGGATGTCGCGAGGCCGAACCCGGCCAGCGCGCCCAGCGAGTAGCCCCAGTAGTGTGCCCGCTCGATCCCCACGGCGTCCAGCACGGCGGTCACGTCGCGGACGCGCGCGTCGAAAGTGTAGGCCGCCGCGTCGTGCGGCTTGTCGCTCGCCCCTGGCCACGCGGGTCCAGCAGGATGAGCCGATACTCGCCGCGCAGCGCCTGGGCGACGGCGACCTCCTCCCGTCGCCAGTCCTGCAACCGCTGGAAACCGCCAACATGGAGCACCAGGGGCGGCCCGTCGCCCTCGACCTCGTAGTAGAGGCGCACCCCCTCGTTGTCCACATAGGGCATGGCCACACCTCCGCACGCACCCACCTGACCGACCAATGTCCGTTCATAGTACGGCCTGCCGATAGCCCGGCGTACCACGCTGCCGTTAGCCGGTCGCGGGCACCCGGCCCACGGTCAGGACATGGGTCTCACACCAGTGGAAGTCCGCTTGGTCGAGCGGATGCCTGGGCGCTGAGGCGTCGGCCAGGGCGCGCCACGTCGGGAGGTCGTCCGCTGGCACGCCGACGTCCTCGGCCTGGGCAGCGTAATAGTGGAACAGGGAGAGCAGGTACGTCCGTTGGGCGGGGGTTAGCGGTGCCCACATTTCGATGGGGAACGAGCGCTGCCAGACGCCCTCCAGCCCCGCCCGCTGGAGCCACAGCCGCTGCTCCCAGCGCCGCAGGTTCGCCAGCAGGAGGGCCCTCCCCCGGTGCTCGGAGCGTCCCACCGCCTCGACGAGTCTCCAGCGCAGGGCCGGGTCGCCGGGCTCCAGGCGTGCCAGTGTGGCGTCGAAGCCCATCAGAGCGACCAGGCCGCCGGGTCGGACGACGCGGCGAAACTCGCTCAGGGCTTGGGCCACCTCCTCGTCGGCCAGATATTGCACCGTGTTAGCGCACCAGACCGCGTCGAATTGCCTCGCGGGGTATGGCAGCGCCAGGACGCTGCCTTGCTGCGGCGCGACCGGGCAGGGCAGCGGCCTCGCGGCCAGCCGCGCCTCGACCGTCACAACGTTATCCGCGGCAAGGTCGAGCGCAGCAAGGTGGCCGGCGGTGCCGAGCAGGTCGGCGAGCCAGGGCAAGTAGCTGCCGCTGCCGCAACCAGCGTCCAGAACGTGCCAGCCCACCTCGAGGCCGACCGCGTGGAGGATCGCCACGTACTCGTCCTGGCACGCCTCGAAATGGTGGTCCAGCCAGGCCACCCCGGTGGCGATCTGGCCGGTCGCGGACGCGAAATCGGTCGCCGGGGATCGCTCCGTTGCCACCGTGCCCCTCCTCCTTGCTCTTATCGAGCGTCGGGCCGTCGGCCGACCAGAGTGGGTGAGCGCACTATCGACAAGGCCGCCGTCGACGGCACAAGCGCACCCGCTCAACATCTCCGAGGACGCTGGTCCCGCCTGCTGCTGGCCGAATTGGAGTTCAGTTCGTCGCTCATATCCTCGCCGCCCTCGCACTGCCACTTGTCATGGAGGTACAACTGCGGGACTAAACCGACGCGCCGCTGAAAACTACATGCCGAACGCGGCAAACCATAACCACCGTTCGCCCTACTCGCGCGCCTTCTGGTCGAGCGCGGCTTGCATGGCCTCAGCAATCGTCCCATGCCGGAGTTAGCGGCAAAATCTCACGGTACACTCAACTGAATCGTCCTTGGGTCTCCGCCGAGGGCACGGGGATTGTCGCACCCACCGCAATCACTGCAAGTAGATGTCTTCCAGATCGGTCGCTGTCGCCTCATCGAGATGTAGCACAACCACTTTCCCTCCCGCAGCACCGGTCCCGCTCATCGCTCGTTGCTCTGAGCGCCCGTTTGCGCACGCGCCCTAGAACACCCACTGCTTCGCGAGGTCGAGGATGGGGCCGGAGAGGATGCCGAGCGTCAGGGTCGCGACCACCATCACGGCGATGCCGAGGCCGAAGAAGCGCGCCGGGAAGCTGGCCGGTTCCCCCTGCGGCTCGCCGAAGTACATCGTGGCGACGAGGCGCAGGTAGTAGAAGGCCGAGATGGCGCTGAAGATGACCACGACGATCGCCAGCCAGGTCAGGTTCGCCTCGATCGCCGCCTGGATGATGAAATACTTCCCGTAGAAGCCGAGCAGCGGCGGCACGCCGGTCAGCGAGAAGAGGAAGACGGCCATCGCGGCGGCGTGGAGCGGCGCGGTCACGGCCAGGCCGCTGAAGTCGTCAACGGAGTCGTCGCGCCCCTTCGACTGGAGCCAGGCGACGATCGCGAACGCGCCGAGGTTCATGAAGGTGTAGGCGAAGTTGTAGAAGAGCACGCTGGAGATCGCCGTCTCGCCGTCGCTGGCCGCCTGGAAGGAGGCGATGCCGACCAGGATGTAGCCGGTGTGGGCGATCGAGGAGTAGGCGAGCATGCGCTTGACGCTGCGCTGCGAGATGGCGACCAGGTTGCCGAGCCCCATCGTCAGGACCGCGAGGACGATCAGCAGCGGCACCCACTGCTCGCGCATCGGCCCCATGCCCTCGATCAGCACGCGGATGATCGCCGCGAAGGCCGTCACCTTCGGCGCGACCGACATGAAGGCCGTCACCGGGGTCGGCGCGCCCTGGTAGGCGTCGGGCGTCCACATGTGGAACGGCACCGCCGCCGCCTTGAAGCCGAGGCCCACCACGATCAGCAATGTTGCCAGCAACAGCGAGACGTTGTTGCGGTCGGTGTAGGCGGTCAGGCGGGTGGCGATCGTGTTCAGGTTGGTGGAGCCGGTCACGCCGTAGAGCCAGGCCATGCCGTAGAGCAGGATGGCGGTGGCGAACGCGCTGAGCAGGAAGTACTTCAGCGCGCCCTCGATCGACTCGCGCCGCCGCTTGGCGAATGCCGCGAGGATGAAGACGGAGAGGGAACTGAGCTCGATCCCGACGAAGACCATCACCAGATCGGTGGTCGCCGAGACAAACATGCCGCCGAGCGTGGAGAAGGCCAGCAGGGTGTAGAACTCTCCCAGTGGCATTCGCATGCGCGGTATCGTTGTGGCGGCGATGAAGACGGTCAGCAGCGCCGCCGCGAGCAGCGTGACGATCAGGAAGATGCCGAGATCGTCGAGCACCGCCATATCGACGAAGCTGCTCTCGTGCCTGCCCGTCAGCGACAGCGCGGCGACGATCGCCCCGCCGTAGCCGACGACCGACATCGCGGTCATGAACCAGTCGCGCTCCTGCCCATCCGGCACGATGATGTCGTACGCCAGCGTCACCAACGCCAGCCCCAGCACGATCAGGTGCGGCAGGATCACGATCCAGTGAAAATCGGGCGGATTGGCAATCGGATCAGGCACAACCACCTCCGGGACGAGAAGTAACGAGTAACGAGGGACGAGTAACGAGTGCTGAGTGATGACTGGGGTTTCGTTTCCCCTCGTTACTCATCACTCAGCACTCAGCACTCATTACTTGAATGCCGTCAGCAGGCTCTCCAGCGTCGGGGAGACCAGCTGGAAGATCGGACCTGGGAAGACGCCGAAGAGGATCGTCAGCACGAGCAGCGGGGCCAAGGTCAGGATTTCGCGCGGCTTCACGTCGGTCAGGTGCATGTCGTGGCTCGCCGCCTCGGCCGGATCGTGCGGGTCGTGGCCAGTCTCCACGCCGTGGGCGTCGGGCGCGGCGCGGTGGTCCTGGTCGATCTGGTCGCCGCCGTGGTCGGCCTCGTGGCCGTGAGCGTCGTGGCCACCGTGGCCACCGGCGTGCGCGTGGGCCAGTTGCAGCCCCGGCGCGGTGCCCTGCGCGACGCGCTGGAAGAGCCAGAGCATGTACCAGGCCGAGAGGATGACGACCGCCGTGGAGATGATCGCGGTCGTGCGGTAGAGGTCGAGATTGCCGATAGACGCGGACACGGGGCCACGGAACGCGCCCATCAGCGCGTGGAACTCGCCGACGAAGCCGGTCATGCCCGGCAGGCCGATCGAGGCGAAGGTGAAGGCGCAGAAGAAGGCCGCGTAGATCGGCATGGTCGAGGAGAGGCCCCGGAAGAGCTTGATCGTGCGGGTGTGGGCGCGCTCGTAGACGATGCCGACCAAGAGGAAGAGGGCGGCGGTGTTCAATCCGTGCGCGAACATCACAAAGACCGCGCCCTGCAACGCCTGCTGGTTGAAGGCGAAGATGCCGAGCGTGACGAAGCCCATGTGGCTCACCGACGAGTAGGCGACGAGCCGCTTCCAGTCGGGCTGTGGCAGCGCGACGAGCGCGCCGTAGATGATCGCGATGGTCGAGAGGATCATGATCGCCGGGGCGAAGTAGCGCGCGGCCTCGGGGTAGAGCGGCAGGCAGAAGCGGAGCATGCCGTAGCCGCCGAGCTTCAGCATGACCGCCGCCAGCATCACCGATCCGGCCGTCGGAGCCTCGGTATGGGCGTCCGGCAGCCAGGTGTGGACCGGCCACATCGGCACCTTGATCGCGAAGGCGATGAAGAAGGCGGCGAAGACCCAGTACTGGAACGGGACGCCGTAGGTCTGGGTGGCGAGTTCGAGCACGTCAAGCGTGTGCTTCCCGGTCTGGTTGAAATAGGACTGGTAGGTCGCCACGATCGCCACCAGCATCAGCAGCGACCCGGCGAGCGTGTAGAGGAAGAACTTGATCGCCGAGTAGACCCGGTTGCTGCTGCCCCAGATGCCGATGATCAGCGCCATCGGGATGAGGCTCAACTCGAAGAAGACATAAAAGAGGAAGAGGTCAAGCGAGAGGAACGCGCCGATCAGTCCCGTTTCGAGCAGCAACATCGAGATGTGGAACTCGCGCACGCGCGTGCTGACCGAACTCCAGGAGATGATGATCGAGAGCGGCGTCAGCAGCGTCGTCAGCAGCACGAAGAGGATGCTCAGCCCGTCCGCGCCGAAGTGGTAGCTGATCCCGATCCCGGGCAGCCACTCATACTGCTCGCTAAAAATCATCGGCGCGAACTTGCCCGCCTCGCCGCCCACCTCCGGCAGCCCTTTGGAGAGCAGAAGGAGCGACACGACGAACGTGACGATGCTCGTGCCGAGGGCGATCCAGCGCGCCGCATCGTTGCTCACCTTCGGCAAGATGAAGAGCGCGAGCATCCCCACCAGCGGCAGGTAGGTGATGACGGAGAGAAGCGGGAAGTTGTCCACGCGGCTGACTCCTTCAGAAGCACGCCGGCTGAAGTCGGCGCTACGGGCCTGCGGCCACGAAACCCGCCTTCGCGGGTTGAATCCACACTCGGCTCACTTACCCAAGAACTGCGGCCCGAAGATCAGATAGACGCCCACGATCAGCACCGTCCCCAGGACAATCGCCAGCGCGTAATTTGAGACCACACCGGTCTGCACTTTGCGGAGGCGCTGCGAGACGCCGCCGGTGAGGTAGGCCACGCCATTGACGATGCCGTCGATGAACCGTTGGTCAACCCACTTCGCGAGGATCACGGAGATGCCGGTTGGTGTGGCGTCGGGTGCGGCGGGGCGCGCGTTCGGCAGGCTCAGATCGGCCGATTCGCCGTGCTCGTCGTAGACCGGATGCACCACGGCGGCGGTGTAGATTTCGTCCACGTACCACTTGCGATAGAAGAGGTCGTAGAGCGGGTAGAAGCGCCGCCCGACCGCCTTCGCGCTGATCCGCCCGTCGCCGTACATCAGCCACGCCAGGGCGATCCCGGCGAAGGAGAGCACGATCGAAGCCAGGAAGCCCATGTTGGTCAGCATTGCCGACGGGACGCTATGCCCGCCATCCTCAGCCGCCAGGATCGCCAGCGCGCTGGTCGTCCCGGCATGGGCTTCCGCGCCATGCTCGAAGACCGGCTCCAGCCACTGGTGGATCAGCCCTTCATCGGCGGGCCAGCCCACCAGCGCACCGATCGCAAGTGACGGAATTGCCAGGAAGATCAGCGGCAGCGTCATCACCAGCGGCGATTCGTGTGGCGGGTGGTTGGTATCGAACTTCGGCTCGCCGTGGAAAGTCATGAAAATCATGCGGAAGGTGTAGAACGCCGTCATGAAGGCGACGCCCCAGCCGATCACGGCCGCCCAGGGGTAGCCCGCGTGCCAGGCCCCGACCAGGATTTCGTCCTTCGAGAAGAATCCGGCAGTCGCGATAACGCCCGCCAGCGCCAGCGCGCCGCAGACCATCGTCCAGTAGGTGATCGGCATGTACTTCTTCAGGCCGCCCATCTGCCGCATATCCTGCGTATGCGTGCCGTGGATGACCGAGCCCGCCCCGAGGAAGAGCAGCGCCTTGAAGAAGGCGTGCGTCATCAGGTGGAAAATCGCCGGGATGAACGCCCCCGAGCCCACGCCGACGATCATGTACCCAAGCTGGCTGACCGTGGAGTAGGCCATCACCCCCTTGATGTCGTTCTGGACCAGGCCCATCGTCGCCGCGATGAAGCAGGTGATCAGCCCGACGATCAGGATGACCAGCAGCGCGTTCGGCGCGGCCGAGAAAATCGCCGAGGAGCGCACCGTCATGTAGACGCCCGCCGTGACCATCGTCGCGGCGTGGATGAGCGCGGAGACCGGCGTGGGACCCGCCATCGCGTCCGGCAGCCAGACGAAGAGCGGGAATTGCGCGCTCTTGCCCATCGCGCCGACGAAGAGCAGCAGGCCGATGATCGTCAGCGTCGTCTCGCCCTTGCCCGCGACATGCTCGAAGACCCCTTCCTCGCCGAAGAAGTTGAGCGTGCCGAAGGTGGTGAAGACGAGGAACATGCCGATCAGGAAGCCGAAGTCGCCGATGCGGTTGACGATGAACGCCTTCTGCGCGGCCATGCGCGGGATGAGCTGGGTCGTCGGCAGGTGGTGCCGCGCCTCGCTGTCGTTGAACCAGTAGCCGATCAGTAGGTAGGAGCAGAGGCCCACGCCTTCCCAGCCGAAGAACATCACCAGATAGTTGTCGCCGAGCACCAGCACGAGCATCGCGAAGACGAAGAGGGAGAGGTAGGCGAAGAAGCGGTAGTAGCCATCGTCCTCGCCCATGTACCCGGCGGAGTAGATGTGGATGAGGAAGCCGATCCCGGTGATCACCAGGATCATGATCGACGTGAGCTGGTCGATGTAGATGTTGAGCGGGATCTCGAAGCCGCCGAGGTATTCGCCCGGCATCCAGTTCCAGAGGTGCTGCTGGATCGCGTGGCCGCTGCTGCGCACCTCCAGCACCGCCAGCACGCTCACCACGAACGAGGTCGCCATCGCGACCCACGACACGTAGTGTCCCCACTTACCGGGAAAAAACTTCCCGAAGAGGATGTTGATGACGAATGCCAGCAGCGGCATCGCCGGGATCAGGAAGAGATAGCTTTCCACCCACACCCCCAGAGACGAGTGACGAGTAACGAGTGATGAGTGATGAGTGATGAGTGGGCTCGCCCAATCCTCGTTACTCGTTACTCATCACTCATCACTCCGTTAGTCGCGCAGCGTATTGACCGACGTCACGTCCACCGTGTCGCGCGTGCGGCTGAGGACCAGGATGAGGCCCAGCCCGATGGCCGCCTCCGCCGCCGCGATCGTGATGATGAAGAGCGAGAAGATCTGCCCGGCCATCGAGTCGAGATAGCGCCCGAAGGCCACCATGCTGACGTTGACCGCGTTCAGCATCAGCTCGACCGACAGGAAGATGATCAGGATATTCTTCCGCGTCAGGACGCCCAGCAGCCCGATCACGAAGAGGATCGCGCTCAGCGTGAGGAAGTGTTCGAGTGTCAGTCCGCTGCCCATCGCCTCTCCTCACCCCCCGACCCCCGCCCCCAACCGTGGGAGCAGGGGAGAATCCGCTTTGAACGGCCGGCTCCATCCCCCTTGTAGCCCGCGCCCGCACAATCCGGCGCTACCAACGATAGGGACTTAGCGCGCCCCCACCGTCTCCCGCTCCCGGTCAACATCCATCGTGCCCGCGTGCCCCAGATCGGGCGCATTGATGGCGGGCAGCGCATCGGTGCCGGTCGGGTGGCCGAGCGAAATCGTCCCCCTGGTGCGGAGCGCGGACATGTTCATCACCCGCTCCGGCACGCCGAGCACGATCGCGGCGATCGTCGCGACGAGCAGCACGAGCGAGGCAACCTCGAACGGCAGCAAATATTGCGAGTAGAGGATGCGCCCGAGCGCCTGGGTGTTGCCCCCGGCGGCGGCGATTTCGCCGGGCGTCTGCGCGCCGCGCTGGCCGGTGAGGATGCCGGTGCTGATCACGGTCGCGATCTCGCCGAAGAGGCCGAGCCCGAGGATCCAGGCCAATACCGACTGAATCGGCGACCCGTGTCGTAGTTCGCCCAGGTCCTCCGGGCGCACGAGCATGATCACGAAGAGGAAGACGACCAGGATCGCGCCGGTGTAGACGATGATCTGCACCGCCGCCAGGAACTCCGCCCCCAGCATGGCGTAGATTCCCGCCACATTGAGGAAGGAGATCACCAGGAAGAGGGCCGAGTGGACCGGATTGCGCGCGAGAATCACGCCCGCCGCCATGATGACGGCGACCCCGGAGAGGAGGTAGAAGACGAATTCAGCGCCACTCATTGCTGATAATACCCCGCTTCATCCTGGCCCAAAATCGACAGTTCGCCCTTCTGGCGGAAGAACTGATCGCGGCTCTGGGAGATCAGCTCGTAGTGCTTGCTCATCGTCACCGCATCCACCGGGCAGACGCGGGCGCAGAGGCCGCAGAACATGCAGCGCCCCAGCTTGAGCGTGTACTCGACCAGATTGCGCTCGTCATCGCGCTCGGTCGGCACCACGTTGATCACGATCGCGCCGGTCGGGCAGATCTGCTCGCAGAGGCCGCAGGCCACGCAGAGCACCCGCCCGGTATCCGGGTCCGACCGCAGCGCGGGCATCCCCCGGAAGCGGCTCGACTGCGGCTTCCGCTCGTCCGGGTACTGGATCGTGATCGGCTTCGTGAACATCTGCCGGAATGTGACGAAGAAGCCTTTGACTTGCGAGAACATCGCCACCTCGGTCCATCAGTCGCCAATTTTCAGGCGTCAGTCGCCAGCCATCGGCGCAGTGTTTATACCAACTCGCTTCGCTCGGTTCAATGTTCAAAGTTCGAAAGTTCGAAGGTTGGCGTCTTGAACTTTCGAACTTTCGAACCTTCTAACCTTTGAACCGTCCTCAGAACCACCCCAACCGCCACGCCCGCGCGATGGCCGTGATGAAGATGCTCACCAATGCCAGCGGGAGCAGCAGCTTCCAGGCCAGACCCATCAGCTGGTCGTAGCGGAAGCGCGGCAGCGTCGCGCGCAGCCAGATATAGAGGAAGATGAACCCCGCGACCTTGAGGAACATCCAGAACGGCCCCGGCAGGATCGGCCCGGCCGGACCACCAAGGAAGATCACCGCCGCCGTGGCGGAGATGACCAGCATCGCCACGTATTCGCCGAGGAAGTAGAGCGAGTAGCGGAACCCGGAATACTCGGTCATGAACCCGGCGACCAGTTCGCTCTCGGCCTCGGGCAGATCGAACGGCGCGCGGTTCGTCTCGGCGATCCCGGCGATCAGGTAGAGCAGGAAGGCGGGGGCCTGGACGAAGATCAGCCAGGTGTGATCCTTCTGCCACTGGGTGATCGCCTTCATCGAGAGGCTGCCGGTCAGCATGAAGGGGCCGATCAGCGCGAGGCCGAGGATCAGCTCGTAGGAGATGACCTGCGCCGCCGCGCGCAAGCCGCCGAGCAGCGAATAGCGGTTGCCGGAGGCGTAGCCGCCCAGGATGATTCCGTAGACGCCGAGGCCGCTCATCGCCAGGATGAAGAGGACGCCGATGTTCACGTCGGCGATGAAGAGGTTGAGCTTCACATCGGTGAAGGGGAGCGGCACCCGCTCCAGGCCGAACGGCACGACCGCGAACGAGATGAATGCCGTGGCGAACGCGAAGAGCGGCGCGACGAGGAAGAGGTAGCGGTCGGCGTTCGCCGGCACGAAGTCCTCTTTCCCCAGCAGCTTAATGCCGTCCGCGAGCGGCTGGAGCAGCCCGAACGGGCCGGTGCGCGTCGGGCCGTAGCGGTTCTGCATGCGCGCCAGCACCTTGCGCTCGATCCAGGTCAACATCGCCATGGTCGTGAGCAAGATGATCAGGATGACGCCCATGAAGGCGATTGTCAGCCCTAACCCCTGGTTCATCGCCACTCCCCTTCAAACGAAGGGACAAGGGGGACATGGAGAAGGGTGTGATGTGGTCCCATGCGCAGCCTTTCTCCCTTCACCCTTCGCCCCTCTCCCTGCTAGTCCGCCGCCTGCTCGACCGCGTCGATCCGCGCGATATTGACGGCGATGTGCTTGAGTTCCGGCGTGCCTGTCGGCGCTTCGATCGCGTCGCTCACCAGCTGCCCTACCGGCACCGCCATCGGCCAGTGCGGGAAGATACGGATGTTCCCGGCGGGCAGCCGCTCGCTGACGCGCGCCCGGACCTCAACCTTGCCCTGTCGCGAGGTCACGCGCACCAGGTCGCCGTCGTTCACCCCGGCGTGCGCGGCGTCCTGCGCGCCAAGCTCGACCACCGGATCCGGCTCCAGGCGGCGCGGCCCGACCGCGCGGCGCGTGTACTCCCCGGTGCCCCAGTGGTGGAGCGACGCGGCAATTTGCAGAATCAGCGGGAACTCCTCGTTGGACGCGTCGCCCGGCAGGATGTAGCGGCTCCGCACCAGCTGCGCCTTGCCGCTCGGCGTCGCGAAGCCGTCGAGGTGCAGCGTCGGCGTGCCCGGATGGTCGGTCGCCGGGACCGGCCAGTGCATCCCGTCCGCATCGATCCGGCGATAGTTGATGCCCGCATAGTGCGGCACCATCGTCGCGATCTCGTCCATGATCTGGCTCGGGTGGCGGTAGGGCAGGTCGTAGCCGACGCGGCCCATCAGGTCGATGAAGACCTGCCAGTCGGGCAGGCTGCCCGCCACCGGCGGGATCGCCTGACGGACGCGCTGCACGCGCCGCTCCAGGTTGGTGTAGGTGCCGTTCTTCTCGTAGCCGCTGACCATCGGCAGGACCACATCGGCGAGTTCGGCGGTGGTGGTGCGGAACATCGTCTGCACCACCAGGAACTCGGCGCGCTCCAGCGCCCCCTGCATCCGCTCGGGGTTCGGCGCGGCACCGATCAGGTCCTCGCCCTGCACCCAGAGCGCCCGCACCCGCCCATCCTCC
>JAXLWN010000054.1:0-50415 GCA_046328475.1 Chloroflexia bacterium
ACTCGTGTCAGAACCCCAGCGCCTGCCCCTCCGCGCGCGGGTCGCTGCTCCCCCGCAGCACCCCATCCGCACCAATCGCGATCAACTGCGCCGCGCCACCGCCCGACCACGGCCCCACCTGCTTCACGCGATGCCCGCGCGCCGCCAGCTCCGCCGCGATCTGCGCCGGGAAGCGCGCCTCCAGCCGCAACTCGAACGGATGGTGCGCATTGATCGGGTCGGTGCCGGGGAAGCTCGTCCAGCGCGGGGCCTCGATCGCCTCCTGCGGGCCAAGCCCGTGGTCGATCATCGCCGTCAGCATCTGTAGGTTCCACTGCGGCTGCCCGTCGCCGCCCGGCGTGCCGCCCACCAGCCAGGGGCGGTCCCCCTCGGTCACCAGGAAGCAGTTCAGCGTGTGCATCGTCCGCTTCCCGCCCGCCAGCGCGTTCGGGTGCCCCTCCTCCAGCGTGAAGCCCCGCCCCACCCGGTTGTTGAGCAAGATCCCCGTATCCCCCGCCACCACGCACGAGCCGAACGCCGCGCTGAGCGAGGTGATCCACGAGCAGGCATTGCCCCAGCGGTCCACCGTGCAGAGATAGGTCGTGTCCCCGACCCGCTCCGGCAACGCCCCGGGCCGCGCCGCCTCCACCGCGCGCTCGGGATCGATCTCCGCCCGCCGCCGCGCCGCGAACTCCTTCGACAGCAACTGATCGAGCGGGACATCCACGAAGCGCGGGTCGCCCGAATAAGCCAGACGGTCGGCAAACGCCAGCTTCTTCGCCTCGACCAGCAGGTGGATCGCCGCCGCGCTGTTGTGCCCCAGTGCCGCCAGGTCGTCCCCCGCGACGATATTCAGCTCCTCCAGCAGGATGTGCCCCTGCGACGGCAGCGTCGTCTGGTAGATCGTCTTCCCCCGGTAGGTCGTCGCGATCGGCGGCTGGTAGAGGTCTGCCCGATGCCCCGCCCAGTCGTCCATCGTGAAGAGGCCGCCGAGGTCGCGCAGCCCCGCCACGATCCGCTCCCCCAGTTCCCCCTCCTGGAACGCCGCGCGCCCCCGCTGCGCCACGATCCAGAGCGAGCGCGCCAGCGCGGGGTTCGCGAAGCGCGTCCCGGCCGCCGGTGGCCGCCCTCCCGGCAAAAAGATCGCGGCCGACGACGGGTACTTCGCGAACTCCTCTGCCGATTCCGCCATCATCGCGGCGGTCCCCGGCGTCAGCGGGTGGCCGTGGTCGGCGTAGTCGATCGCCCGCGCGAAGAGCTCATGCAGCGGACGGGTGGCGAAGCGCTCGGCGGCGACCGCATACGCATCCACCGCCCCCGGCACCCCGATCGAGAGCGGCCCGGTGAACGGCATCAGCCCGCCGAAGCGCGCGGCGAACTCCTCGCGCGAGGCGGCGGCGGGCGCGGGGCCGCTGCTGTTCAGCCCCCAGACCTTGCCGCTCTCCGCCTCGTGGTAGAGGAAGAAGGTATCGCCGCCCAGCCCGCACATCTGCGGCAGCACGACGTTGCAGACGGCGGAGGCCGCGATCGCCGCGTCCATCGCGTTGCCGCCCCCCTGCAACACCGCCAGCCCCGCCGCCGACGCGAGCGGGTGCGCCGTGGCGACCATCCCCGACGCGGCCAGCACCGCCCGCCCGCGCAGCCCCTCGCCGCCCGGTCCCTGGAACAAGCCCTCGGCATTCGCGCTCGTCACCATCCGACCCTCGCCTCACGCAAGCAACGCCAACGTCGATGCCGGATAAGCCGACGCCCACCCGTGGCACCATTGTCGCGTCCTGTCCGGCGAATCGCAATCAGGGGGTGGGGAACGGTACCGGGGTCGGCGCACCCTGCCCGAGCGAAGGGTTCCAGAGGAACATCAGGATCAGGGTGACAACGACGATGAACACCACACCCCAGATCAGGCGGCGCAGCGAGAAGATATCGGTATCGACCGGCCGTGGTGCTCGGGGAGGAGGCATCTCCCAGTCGATGTCGATCGGCCCGCCCCCGCCCCAGTGGCTCGTGCGCTCGGCCACCGGCGGCCGGGCCGCGCCCGGCGCCGAGGACCTCGCCGGGGCAGCGGTGGAGGTGCGCGGTGGCGTAGCGGCCCGCCGCACCCGCTCGTGGTCATACGCCCGCCGCCGCTCGCGGTCCCCCAGCACGCGGTGCGCCCGGTTGACCCGCTTCAGCACCTCCTCGGCCCGCGACCGCACATCGGCCGGCACATCGCGCAGCAAATCGGGGTGGTTCGCCCGGGCCAACCGCCGATACGCCCGCTCGATCTCCTCGGCGGACGCGGTCGGCCGAACCTGGAGGGTGGAGTAGTGGTCCTCCATGCACTCCCCAGTGCGCAGCGCTCAGTGCTCAGTGCTCAGTAGCCGATAGCCAGGCACTTGGCACTGGGCACTTGGCACTCACCGCTCACCTTCCGTGAGGCGAGCGATCATCTCGTCCTGGTTCTGCGCGACGAGGGCTTTCAGCCCTTCGGGGTCGAGGGCGTTGAAGTGGCCGCGCGTGCGGTTGCCCGCCCGGATGCTCAGGCTGAAGGGAAAACCGATGGCGCGCTGCTTCATGCGCCACCAGCCGTAGAGATCATCCACGATCGCCAGCGTGCCCGTCTCGACGCGGATGAGGCCGACCGCCGCCCCGGCATCCCAGGTCAGCGTCTCCTCATAGGCGATCGTGACGCCCTCGCGCCGCGTGACGACATCCATCGTCTCGCCGAGGTAGACCGGCGGCATCTCCAGGTCGAAGACATAGCGCATCGCCGACATCGTCGCTCCGTTTCTCAGTTCCAGGTTTGCGCGTCCAGGTACGCGCGCATGCGTGCGCCCGCCGGGCGCGAAGAGAATGATACCGCAGACGGCGCGCTCGCGGCTGCCGCTTCTGCCCGACGAGCGAAGCCCGGCCCCCGCGATGGCGACTGTCGCGGGGCCGGGCTTCTCAATAGTCCGAGGACAGGCAGTCATTGCCACTGCCCGCGCCTACTTGCAGGAGGTATTCAGCTCCACAAACTGATTGTTGAACGCGCCCACACAGGTCGCTGTCCCAGAGACCGGGTTGTACAGGAGCGTGTGCGCGACATAGATAGCGCCGCCCGCCTGCGTCAGCAGCGAGTTGCTCACGCCGCCGATGTAGCTGTTGAAGATGCGCAGAGTGCTGGCATTGCCAATCTGGACGCCGGTGGTGCCGCCTTCAACGACGATATCGGTGACGAAGTGCGTACCGCCCGTGGTGGCGATGCCAATCCCCCCCGTCACAACACGGATGTTCACATCATGGATCTGGGCGAATCCACCATTGAGGAAGATGCCGTAGGCGTTGCTGCCAGGGCCGTCGGTCATCAAGGTGAGGTTGCGGATGCGAATGTTCGTGGCGTTGGAATAGATACTCACCGCCGCCGCCATACCACTCACCGAGGTATAGATCGACAGCTCGCGGATCTCGGAGTCCTGGGCGGCGACGATCGTGCCGGTGTTGGCCGCCGCTTTCCCCTTACCAACGATCCGCGTCACCACCTCGCCCGAGCCCTCGATGTCCACGAAAGACTTCATCGACAGCACGTCGCTCCCCAGATCGTACACACCCGGCTCGATCTTCAGCAGGAAGCGGTTGCTAACCGAGGCATTGGTGATGCCATCGAGCGCGTTGAGCAACGTTATGCCATTCTGCGCCGAATCGCTGCCGGAGTTGACCACGACCGTGTGGGTGTAGGTCACCCCCGCCGGTCCTGCCGGACCCTGCGGACCAGCCGGACCCTGCGGGCCAGCCGGACCCACCTGCCCGCTCCCGCCCGCCGCCGTCTGCCAGGCCACGCCGTTGGCGGTCGCGGTCAGCACCTGGCCGGTCTGCGCCCCGGCGGTGCTCAGCTTCGCCGCCGTCACCGAGCCATCGGGCACTGTCTGCGCCGTCTTGGCGTTCACCACGGGCGGGTTGTTGCCCAAACCGGCGGTGCGCGCCAGGAAGCTCGCCATCTCCTCGCGCGACACGTAAGCGTTCGGGCAGTAGTGCGCCGTATCCCCACATCCCTTGGAAATCCCCGCGTCGGCGATCAGATTGATGTTCGCGTTGTGCGGGCTGCCGGGGTTGAGATCCTGGAAATTCGCCGCGAACAGGCCGAGCGGGATGGTCAGCAGCAGCGCCGCCGCCAGGAACGCGGTCAAGAAGCGCCGATAGCGGCGACGCGGCGCGCGTTTCGCCGCTGGCGCGGCGCGGAGCGCCGTCACCTCGGCCCGCAGTTTGCTCACTTCGCCTTGCAGTTCGGCCAAAACATCGGGATTCATCGCAAACTCCTTCTGCACAATCGACAGCATTGCCACATCTACCCGAAAACTTGCTGAGAATCGCCTCAATGTACTAAGCACACCTCCGACGCGCTCGCCATTGGGCAGCACACTCCCCTTTCCCTCGCAACCGCTGATAGGCTGCTGCGGCGCTCTGGCGAACCGCCTGCCCATCCACCCGCGCCAACCATCGTGAGCAATCCGGGCTGACGGTTATGGAACTGCGGTCAAGTCGATACTGATTTCAGCGAGATATAGCTTCGCGCTGGTATTCGTAAACTTCAGACTCAGCGACAGGTATGGGTTACCGGCGATGGCATAGAGCGTCGGTGCGTTGACCGTGTAGCAGGCATACGCGGCGCTCGCTCGATCGGTATCATCGTGCAGATCTTGAACATATCCACCGTTAGACTTCGACTCATACACCCCAGACATATCGATCTTCGCTCCGCTCTCAGCCGAGTAGCAGATCGTTACTGCCGAGATCGACAACGATGTCCCGAAGATGGACCGGGGAACAGGGAGCGGCAACACCACACTGCGAGTACCGACGACGCTCGAACTGACCGACACGATTCCAGTGGAAGCAGGCACAATGGCAACATCGACGCCGATCTGGTTATTAAGATCGACAAGACTCAATGGTGAGATTTCATAGACCATTTTGCCGACAGTCCGCAGATAGCCGCTGGCGGGCACGCCGCCCAGCTTTGCCGCGTTCTCGGCATTGACTGCGTTCGTCGCGTTCGCCGCTGTCTGTGCCGTCACGGCATTCGTCGCCGTTTGGGCGGTCGCAGCGTTCGCGATGGGCGGGTTGTTGCCCAGTCCGGCGGTGCGCGCCAGGAAGGAGGCCATCTCCTCGCGCGACACATAGGCGTTCGGGCAGTAGTGCGCCGTATCGCCGCAGCCCTTGGAGATTCCCGCATCGGCGATCAGATTGATGTTTGTGTTATGCGGGCTATTGGGGTTGAGATCCTGGAAATTCGCCGCTAGCGTCCCCAGCGGCGAGAGCACCAGCAGCAAGACCAGCAACCCTCCGGCCAGCACCGCCATCCTCCGGCGGCGCGGCCGGGCTGCCCGACTCACCCCCATCGCCTCCGGCATGACAAATCGCGCCTCTTGCGCGGCCACTCGTGCTCGCAATGTGCTCATTTCTTCGCGCAGTGCTGCCAGCTCCGACTCGCTCATTGTGACCTCTCCATTTCCACTGCACCGACGCGTTCGCCGGTGTCATCATGTTGTCCATTGATTGCTAGATCGCGCCTGGGGTACGCCAAGAAACGGTGCCGCTGGAGTCGAAAGGGCTATCAAGGGCGATGTGGGCCAAGGGCAACGCTTCCGCCGCCCTCAATTGCATCTTCGGGCTTCTGATCGTCTAACCAAATAACCGCGACAGGTCATTCCACGCCGAAAGACTTCGTCAATGCGCCGGGATCAGTTGCGTCACTCGGAGGTGGGGAGCGGATATTCGCTTCGCTGGCGATCTCCGTCTGCATCCAGGCCAGTGCCGCCGACAGCGATGCGACCAGTGTCTGCTTCCGGTGGCTACATGCTGGACTTCGATGCGCTGGCCCTGATCCGCATCCAGCGACCAGTGCCGAATCAAGAAAGCGTTATAGCGCCGGGTCATCGCCGTCTCGTCCTTCTTCAACGGGCCGCGCCTCGGCCGGAAAGCCCGACCAGTCCCGCGACCTGGCTCCATGGTAACGGCCCATCCCAAATGCGATCCAAATCTCAACGGAGGCCGATTCTGGTATGGATTTGTGGTGAGTCTGGCACCGCGCGGCGGGTCTGCCGCGCGGTGCCCACGATGGGTTAGGGCACGTAGCCGTTTACCAGGGAGGCCACCCGTCATCGTGCCATCGTCGCCCCAGTAGCTGTTCAGCGCCGCCCAGAGCGCCTGGGCGAACCAGCCGCGCGTCGCTGGCGCATTCCAATCGGACGGCGGGGTGAGATCCCTGAGGTGTAGTAGAAGAAGGTCGCGACATCCGGCACTGTGTGCGGCAGGCACACCGGCGTAGGGATAGAGTGCGCCCGGTTGCGACTTCCAGTAGCCCTTTGCGATCATCGCACGGGTGATGAAGCTAATCGTCTGCGCATAGCTCACCGAGTCGTTGGGGCCGAAGCAGGGCGAAGCCTTGCCCATGTTTGCGCAGGCTGCCGCGCCATAGCCGCTGGCAACGCCGTAGTGCGCGAGGGTACCAGCGCGTTGCGCCAGAGGTTGCCGGTGACTCCCTCCTGGTCGGTGAAGTTCGTGCCCCAATCTTCGCAGTCCCAGGTACCCGCCACCGTGCAAGCGGGCGGCGTCAGCGCGAATGGGCAGGATCGGGCAGGTCGGAGGTCGTGGCGCGGGCGATCAGCGCGGCCATCTGCGCGCGGGTCACGCCGTCATCCGGGCCGGTTGCCCTGGTAGCCACGGACGCCGCGCGCCGCCAGGGTCATGATCGCATAGGCATCGGCGGCCCTCGGGGACGTCGGGGAAGATCGTCGGCGTGGCGTAGAGCGCCTCCACGCTGTAGTCGGCGTTCATCGTGATCGTCAGCGGATTCGCCCAGCCTTGTAGACGCCGTCCACCTTCCACCTGACGATTTGTCCAAACCCGTTCACTCCAGGGGTGAGCTTGACGACAGTGCCAGGGTTGTAGGTGGCCGGGCCATTCCCCTGCCCGCCGGGCTGCGCCCCACGCTGCCGCCGTTCACCATAGGGAGGGAGACGCTCCCGAAGGCGGGCTTCATACGCGCCACTGTCGCAGTTGCCACCGAACGGCGCGAGGCACCGCGCTGGTCGATCGTGTTGACGCAGGGCATCCGGTTGATCGCGGGGGAGTCGAAGACGAGCGCATGCGTCTTCGTCGGACCGCCGTTATCGGCCAGTGTCATCTTCAGGACAGCATCAGCAGTCAAGGCCGTGGTATCCCCGGTGCCGTTCGTGGGCAGTTGGTCCCATAGCTCAGCACGCAGCCGGTTGAGGGATCGGCGCGAGCGCCTCGATTCGAAACCTGGCAGTCCGGATTGCTCGAACCGCCGTTGCCCATGACGATGCTACTGCCGAGCTTGGTGGAAACGGGGGTGCTGCCGATGGTCAATGTCGCGAGACCACCGCCATGGACCACTTGGCGGTATTCCCCACGATGGTGGCGAACAGAAGGTCGATCGACCCGTTGATATTCATGATGCCACCGCCGGTCGTGGAGACGGTGTTGCCGCTGATGGTGAGGTTCGCCAGCGTCGCGGTGCCGCCGCCGTTGACCAGTCCGCCGCCGTTGGTTGCGTCGTTCCCGCTCAGCGTGCTCCCAGTCACCGTCAGGGTGCCCTCATTGGTCGCGATTCCGCCACCGTTGACGGAAGCCTTGTTGTCGCGGATCGTGCTGTTGTACACCGACATGGTGCCCCGGTCGTTGAGGAGGCCGCCCCCGCTGCCGAGCGAGATGACATTCCCGCTGACCGTGGTCTCGTTCAGTGTCACGGTGCCGAGGTTGTTGTAGATGCCGCCACCATCCGCGTAACCGGTGTTGAGGTTCACAACCGATGCCTTGAGTTCCAGCGAACCTTGATCGTTGTAGATCCCGGCACCATCGCCGGAGTTCAGCGTATTGTGGGTGACGATGCTGCTGTCGAACGCAACGCTGAGGAGGCGTCCGGCCACACCGCTGGTCCGCGAGATCATCACGCCAGCGCCGCGAAGCGACGTCCCCACATTGTCCGCGATGACGCTACTGGTGATCTTGACGCTCGTATCGCCGTAGAGTTCGGAGATGTGTAGCCCCGCCCCGGTCCCGTGCTTCGCGCTGCCAGGGGCCGTGTTCCCGGTGACGAAGACGTTGGAGAGGGAATAGGTGCCGTTCGACAGGAACGCGCTTACCCCGCCCCGGTCGTCGCCTCTACCGTGGCGTCCCTGAGCGCCACGTAGCTCAGGGAGAGATTGCCGCCGACGCTGCGGATATTGCCGCCGTAGCTGCCCGACGCCTTCCCTTGCCGCAGTGTCAGACCACTGACGTTTACCGCCTCACCGGTAGCATTGATGAAGAGCAGCCGGAAAGTGTTGTCCCCCTGGATCGTGAGTTTGGTGTACCCTGGTCCCTGGATGGTCAGAGCTTTGTTGATGGTTGGTAGCGTGCCGGCGAGGTTGATCGTCCAGGGGCCGTTCCCCGGCAAGTTGAAGTTGATCGTGTCCCCCGGGTCCGCGTCGATGATCGCCTGTCGCAGCGAGCCCGTCCCACTATCGTTCGTATTCTTGACCTCGATCGACTTCGCGCTCGCGTAGGCGGGGAATTGCGTCGCCAGCGCGCCGAGCGCCAGCAGGAGTGCGAGGACGAGGCGCATCCAGGGTGCGCCCCGGTGGCGAGTCGGAAAAACGGTACCAGATGCCATGGTCGTAACTCCTTTGCATTCACCTGACGAAAGCCGCCAGGCATTCAAACCTGCGCCTAGCCTACGCCCTCGCCCCAAAGGCGCTCCTAAGCGATCCCAAACCGGATCCAAATGGGATGCAGCATGCGATAATGGCTCGAAATTGCGACTATCCGGCGATGGGCAGGCGATGGGCAACGGATGACCAAACGCGATCCTACGGCCAAGGGTGCCATCCAATTTCAGTTGCTGGGCGGATTCACCGTGCGCGCCGGCGACCGCACGATTGCGCCGGAGGCGTGGCGGCTGAGCAAGGCGCGGAGTCTGGTCAAACTGCTGGCGCTCGCCCCTGGCCAGCGGCTCGGGCGCGACCGGGTGCTCGATGCGCTCTGGCCCGATTTCACCCCCGAGACGGCGCAGAACAACCTCTACACCACCCTGGCGGCGACGCGACGGGTGCTTGAGCCAGAAGCCACGGTGCGCTTGCGCGACGGGGTACTCGCGCTCGAAACGACGCTGCCGCTGACGGTCGATGTTGCCGTCTTCGAGGAGGCGGCACGCCGGGCCGTCCACTCGCGCGATCCGGGCGACTACGTGGCGGCGCTGGCACACTATGGCGGCGATCTCCTGCCCGGCGACCTCTACGAGGACTGGGTAGCGGCCCGGCGCGAGCCGCTGCGCGCGACCTATCGGCAGCTGCTGTTCGCCCTGGCGAGTCTGCAACAGGAGCGGGGTGCGAGCGACGCCGCGCTGGCCACTCTGCAACGCCTTATCGCCGAGGATCCCCTGCACGAGGAGGCCAATATGGCCCTGATGCGCCTTTATGCGGCGCGAGGGCAGCGGACGCTCGCGATCCGCCAGTATCAGACCCTGCGCACGGCGCTGGCGGACCAACTCGATGCCGAACCATCGTCGGCGGTGCGCCGCCTCTACGCCGATATTGCCACCGGGCGCGCGGAGACCGAGCGCCGGGCGCGCGAGGTGCCATCGCCAGGGGAAGCCGAGCGGCCACGCCCCGCGCGCCACAATCTCCCGGCTGCGCTCACCAGTTTCGTCGGGCGAGAGCAGGAGGTGGCGACGGTTGCGGGATTGCTGACCGGTTCCCCTGCGGCTCCCGTCCCGCGCCCGCGCCTGGTCACGCTGCTCGGGATTGGCGGCACCGGCAAGACCCGCCTGGCGCTCGCGGTCGCGCGCGAGACCCTGGATGCGTATCCCGAGGGGGTCTGGTTCGTCGACCTCGCGCCGCTGCGCGACCCGGCGCTGGTGCTCACGACGACCGCGACGGTGCTGGGGGTGCGAGAAGGGGGGCGGGCAAGCGCCACTCGCCGCGCTGATCGACGCGCTCCGCGAGCGGGGGACATTGGTGGTGCTGGATCTGCGAGCACCTCCTCTCGGCGGTGCAGGAGCTTTGCCGGAGGCGCTGCTGCGCGGCTGCGCCAACCTCCAGATCTGGCGACCAGCCGTGAGCGCCTGCATGTCGCCGGGGAGACTGCCTGGCCCGTGCCGCCGCTGGCCGCGCCATCGCCGCAACTGCACGACGGCGATCCTGCCGCGCTGGCGCAGGTGCCGTCGGTCCGCCTCTTCCTCGACCGCGTGCGACAGCACCGGCCCAATCTCACGCTCACGGGCGAGAATGTGCAGGCCGTTGCGGCGATTTGTCGCCGCCTGGATGGGCTGCCGCTGGCGCTCGAACTGGCGGCAGCGCGCGCACGGCGGTCCTGTCGCTCGATCAACTCGCCACCCGCCTGGGAATGCCCTCGCGCTGCTGGCTGCGCGCGAACGGGGCCGACCCGAGCGCCAGCAAACGCTGCGCGCGACGATCGACTGGAGTTACTCGCTGCTCTCACACCCGATGAGCAGCAGCTGCTGGCGCAACTCGCGGTCTTCGAGGGTGGCTGCACGCTCGCGGCGATCGAGGCGGTCGCCGACGCGGACGCGCTACTCGTTCTGGACAGCCTGAGTGCGCTCGACGACCATAGCCTGCTGCACCGGTACGACACAGCGGTGGGCGAGCCACGCTTTCGGATGCTGGAGCTGGTGCGCGAGTATGCCAGCGAGCAACTTGCGGCGCGCGGCGAGGAGCCAACGGTGCGGACACGCCACGCCGACTACTTCCTCGGCCTCGCCGAGGCCGAGTCGAGCATGGAGCAGATCGCCTGGCAACGGATGGTGCTCGCCGAGGAGGATAATCTGCGTGCGGCCCTGCGCTGGTCCATCGCGGAAGCCGAGCGCCACATCGCGCTGCGCCTCGGCAATGCCCTGGTCTCCTTCTGGACCACGCGCGGCGCATTCCGCGAAGGGCGCGGCTGGCTCGACGCGATGCTGGAGATCTCTCCACCGATCCCACCCCACGGCTGCACCGCGAAGCCCGCTCCGCGCGCAGGTGCTCTACGGCGCGGTCGTGCTCGCCTGGCAGAGCGGCGAGGCAGAGGCTGCCCAACGGTATGGCGAGCAAGCCCTGGCCGAATTCCGCGCATCCTCGACGACCAGCGCGCGATTGCGGGGACGCTGCGCCTGCTTGCGAATATCGCGTTAATAGCCGGGCAGAACGATCTGGTCCGGGCGCTCCTTGACGAGGCCGAAAACCTCCTGCGCGCACTCGGCGATCACCGCGACCTCGCGATGGTGCTCAATACCCGTGGAGAGTTAGTGCGCTCGGTCGACAATGATTACCGCCTGGCCGAAAAGCACTATCGCGAGGCGCTGGCGTTGACGCGAGCCGATGGCACCGCACACTGGGTAGCGACGCTGCTTGGCAACATCGCTATCGTTGCCTTGCGTCGCGGCGGCAGCAACGAGGCGCTCCGCTTGCTCCACGAAGGGCTCGAACTGCGCCTGGAGCTGCGCCACCAGCGCGGCATCGCCATCTGCCTCGAACTCAGCGGCGCGGTGGCCGTCACCCTCGGGCGATTCGCGCAGGCGGCGCGGTTCTACGGCGCGGCGGAGCAGTTGCGCCGGGTGATCAATTCCCCGCGCACCAGCGACCCCGCCGACGAGGCCGAGCACCAGCACTACCTCGCGCTCGCCCGCAATCGGGCCGATCCCGCTGCCTGGGCAAGCGACTGGGCGACGGGGGCGGCGATCCCGCTCGACCAGGTGCTCACCGAAGCCCTGGTCATGTCGGGCACGCCAGTGCAAGCGGATTAGCCCCGCTGGTCGTGGGGGCGCAAAAGGGCCGGGCGGCGCATGTCGCGCCGCCCGGCCCTTGCGAGGAGCGTTGGTTTACCGTTCGGCCACGCGCCGGATGTCCCCCGAGCCGCTGGTGTCGGAGTCCAGTCGCGGGGTGCCGATGTAGTCAATGTTGCCCGACCCGCTGGCCCGCGCCTTGAGGGTATCGGCGACGCGCACCTTCGCGTTGCCGCTGCCGCTCACCTGCACCGTCGCGGTCTTGCTGGACAGACCCTCGGCCCGGTAGTCGCTCGCGCCGCTGAGTTCGACGCGCTGATCGGTGACCGTCCCGGCAATATCAGCATCGCCGGAGCCGCTCAGGTCAACCGTGAGGCTGGTGGCGGTCAGTTGGTCGATGGTCAGGTTGCCCGAGCCGCTGATGTCGAGCATGAGCTTGTCGGCCTGCAGCTTCGCCACCTCGACGTTGCCAGAACCGGAGACACGAATTGCCCCAAGATCCTTCACCGACAGGCGATAGCGGATTTCCTTCTTCGTGCGGAGGATGTAGTTGTCTTGCACATCCAGGACCAGCGTCTTGCCATCAACGTTCGAGGTCAGGAGGGGCAGGATGTTGTCTTCCGCCTCGATGGTCAGCGACTCGGTCGTGCCCTGCTCGATGATGAGCGTGCCTTGATCGCGCAGCTCGACCTCGTTGAAGCTGCGGATGGTCCGCGTCTCGGTCCGCACCTTACCAGAACCATTCACAATGTCCAATGGACCGATCTGGCAGGCAGCGAGGCCAAGCGCCAGCGCCGCGAGGAGCAAACTCGCTCCCACCAGCTTCACAATACCTTTCACTTTGGACCTCCTTCGCTTGCGTCGTCGCTCTTGCCACAACATTGTGGCTTGAGCTGAGTATGGGGGCGGGGTGTAGCGCGTGAATGACGGAGATGTGTCATCGCTGTGACTTCGTTGACCGCGATGGACTGTGGCGGGCAAGTTCCGCGGAATAATGGCGGCGGTAGCGATAGGCGAGATGTGGAAGGGAGCAGCATGGAGAAGCAGGAGCGACCGTTCGGCCTCTGGCCCAGCCCGATCACACCGAAGGGGATGGCGGGGGGGACGCGGCTGGGCGATGTTGCCTGGGATAGCGACGGGCAGACGCTGGTCTGGCTGGAGGGGCGCAGCGACCAGGGGGTGCTGGTCTGCGCCGACGGATCGGGCGATGCGCCGCGAGACTTGACGAGCGATCTCTCGGTGCGGGCGCGCGTCGGCTACGGCGGCGGCGACTTCGCGGTGGCGCGCGGGCATGTCTATTTCGCGGAGGCGTCGTCCGGGCGACTCTACCGGCAGGCGCTCGCGGGGGGACGCGCGCGGCCGATCACGCCGGGATTCGGGCACGCGGCGTCGCCGGTCGTCTCGCCGGAGGGGAACTGGGTCGCCTATGTCCACTCGTATGAGGGGACCGACCGGATCGCGATGGTGGATAGCGAGGGGCGCGGTTGGCCGCAGCAGGTCGTGAGCGGCTGCGATTTCTATATGCAGCCCTGCTGGCACGAGCGGCACGCAGCTCGCCTGGGTGCAGTGGGACCACCCGCTGATGCCGTGGGACGGCGCGGAGCTTTGCATCGGCACGGTGCGCTTCGAGGGTGGGAGGCCGACGATCACCGACATCCGGGTGATCGCTGGCGACCGGGAGACGGCGATCTTCCAGCCCGAGTTCTCGCCGGGCGGGGGCAGCTGCGTACATCTCCAATGAGACGGGGCTGGGACAATCTCTACCTCTACGACCTCGCGACCGGCACGAGCCGCGCGCTGACCGATGATCGAGTGGAGGTGGGGCAACCGGCCTGGGCGCAGGGGATGCGCGCCTACGCGTTCGCGGGCGATGGCAAGGGCATCCTCTTCCTGCGGAATGAGGGAGGCTTCCGGCGGCTCTGCCGCTATGACCCGGCGAACGATGAGATCGAGCCGGTGCGCGAGCTGGCCGAGTACACCTGGCTGGCGCAGCCGATCATCGCGCCGGGGAGCGGGCGGCTGGCGGCGGTCGGCACGTCGCCGACGGTGCCAGATCGGGTGGTCACCGCCATTCCCGGCAAGGGGGAGGCGCGCATCCGCGCCCGCAGCGCGGCGGAGGATGTGCCGCAGGCCGACCTCTCGACGCCGCGCCCGGTCACCTGGACGCTGGAAACTGGGGCGCAGGTCCACGGCCTCTACTACCCACCGGCCAGCAGCCGCTTCACCGGGAGTGGCCTGCCGCCGGCGATCGTCAGGGTCCACGGTGGGCCGACGAGTATGTCGACCTCGGCGTACAACCAGGCGGCGCAGTTCTTCGCGACGCGCGGCTACGCGGTGTTGGAGGTGAACTATCGCGGCAGCACCGGCTACGGTCGCGATTACATGCTGGCGCTGCGCGAGGCGTGGGGCGTCGCGGATGTGGAGGATGTGGTCGGGGCGGCGCGCTTCCTGCGCGAGGAGCAGCTGGCCGATGGGGACCGGTTGGTGATCATGGGCGGCAGTGCCGGGGGGTACACCGTCTGGCAGGCGCTCGTGCATCACCCCGGCGTCTTCAAGGCGGGGCTCTGCCTCTACGGGGTCTCGAACCTCTTCACGCTGGCGGCAGATACGCACAAGTTCGAGGCGCGCTACCTCGACTCGCTGATCGGCCCGCTGCCGCAGACGAGCGCCCGCTACCGCGAACGCTCGCCGATCTTCTTCGCCGACCAGATCCGCGACCCGGTGGCGATCTTCCAGGGGAGCATCGACCAAGTCGTGCCGCGCGCGCAGTCGGACCTGATCGTGGAGGCGCTGCGGCGGAATGGCGTGCCGCACGAGTACCACATCTACGAGGGCGAGGGGCACGGCTGGCGCAAGCGCGAGACGATCGCGGCATTCTGGACGGCGGTCGATCGCTTCTTGCAGGAATATGTGCTGTTCGGGTAATCATGGCCTGAAGGAGTAGCAACGCACGTGGTGACGCTGCACGATGTTTTTCTGGCGGCACGGCGGATTGGGCCGCATGTGCTGGGGACGCCGCTGGAGCGGTCGGCGGTGCTGTCGGCGGAGTTGGGGTGCGAGGTCTGGCTGAAGCTGGAGTGCCAGCAGCGGACCGGGTCGTTCAAGTTGCGAGGGGCGCTGAATCGCTTGCTGACGCTGTCGGCGGAGGAGCGGGCGCGCGGGGTACTGACCTGCTCGGCGGGAAACCACGGGCTAGGGGTGACGGAGGCGGCGCGGCTGACCGGGATTCGGGCGACGATTGTGGTGCCGGAGAATGCTTCCCCGGCGAAGGTCGAGGCGCTGCGGCGCGCGGGGGTCGAGTTGCTGCTGGTCGGTGCGGACTATGACGCGGCCGAGGCGCGGGCTCCGGGGATCGCCGCCGAGCGTGGGTTGACCTTCGTGTCGCCGTATGATGATCCGTTCGTCATCGCGGGGGCGGGGACGGTGGGACTGGAGGTGCTGCGCGACCTGCCGGAGGTCGGGACGATATTGGTGCCGGTCGGCGGCGGGGGGCTGGCGTCGGGCATCGGCGTGGCAGCGAAGGGGATCAATCCGGGCGTGCGGGTGGTGGGGGTGCAGTCGGAGGCGTCGCAGCCGATGGTGGCGGCGCTGACGGCCGGGGAGTTGGTGTGGGTGGAGTGCGGGGACTCGCTGGCCGATGGGCTGGCGGGGAATATCGCGCCGGGCTCGATCACGTTCCCGCTGGTGCGCGATCACCTGGACGAGGTGGTGACGGTGAGCGAGGCGGGGATCGCGGCGGCGATGCGGGCGTTCGTGGACCGGCATCATCTGATCGTTGAGGGGTCGGGGGCGGTGGGGCTGGCGGCGCTGCAGGCTGGGCGGGTGCGGGGGTTGCCCGAGCCGGTGGTGTTGATTGTGAGCGGCGGGAATGTGGCGACGAGGGTGTTGGCGGGGGTGATGGCGGAGTCGTGAGTCGTAAGTCGTGAGTCGTAAGAGCGGGGCACGGCGGTGGTTACCGCCGTGCCCCGCCTTTGTGTGTTGGGCTTGGGGACCTCCCCCTTCCCCTCTCCCGCGAGGAGAGGGGGAGGGGGAGGTGGTGGCGTTGAGGGGAGTGTCGCCGGTTCGCCGGTTCGCCCGTTCGCCTGTTCGCGGTTAGGGGGCGATGAGGGTGGGTTCGAGGGCTTGCCAGAGGGTGCGGGCGAACCAGGCGCGGGTGGCGGGGTCGTTCCAACTGGCCCAGTCGGCGTTGGCGGGGTGGTCGGGGAGGGCACCGACGTGCTGGACGTAGGTGACGAGGTCGATCCGGTGGCCGGTGCTGGCGGGGACGTTGGGGTAGATGGTGGTGTCGTCGGCTGCGGCGGGCTGCCAATAGCCCTTCTCGATCATGGCACGAGTGACGAAGGAGACGAGTTGCGCCCCGGTGACGTCGTCGTTCGGGCCGAAGCGGCCGTCGCCGTAGCCGGCGGCGACTTCGTGGGCGGCGAGGATGGCGACGGCGTTCCAGAGGGCGGGGGCGAGGTCGCCGCCGTCGGTGAAGGGGTTCTCGGCCTGCTCTTCGCTCCAACCCATGGCGCGGACGAGCATGGCCGCCATCTGGGCGCGGAGGCTGGTGTCGTCGGGGCCGTAGCAGGGGTCGGAGACGCCGTTCGCGGCACAGCCTGGGGCGGCGTAGCCACTGACGAGGCCGCGTGCGCGGAGTTGCTCGACGGCGTTGTAGGCGGGGTTGTTGCTGGGGACATCGGTGAAGCGCTGGACAAGGCGACGGACCTGGCCGCCGTTGTCGTAGGTGGTGTAGTAGAGGGCCTGGGTGTCGAAGTAGGGGCCGAAGCGGAGGTGGACGGCGGTGCGGCCGAGGTCGGAGGCGAGGGTGGTGGCGCTCCAGCTGCCGCCGCTGCCCTGGCGCAGGGCGAAGAGTTTGTCGCAGCCGTAGTCGCCGAAGATGTAGGCCCCGTCGTATTCCTCGGCCCAGGTGCCGTTCGGGACGAAGGCACCGCCGGTGATCGAGTGGCAGCCGGTGCCGCGCCCGTAGGCGTGGAGGGGGTTGGTCATGCCGGAGGGGGGTGCGCCGCAGTCGGTGGTTGAGTCGATGGCGCAGAAGCCTTCGCGGACGTTCCAGCCGTAGTCGGCCCCGGATTGGCCCTCGTCGATCTCCTCCCAGGTGTTCTGGCCGACATCGTTGATGAAGAAGCGGGTGCCGGAGGCGTTCGGGTCGAAGCCGAAGCGGAAGGGTTGCGCAGGCCGGTGGCGTAGATCTCCTGGCACTTGGTGCCGGTGGTGGTCTGGCCGTTGACGTTGCAGCGGGCGGTGCCGGTCCCCTGGTAGGGGTTGCCCGAGGGAATCGCGCCGTCGCGGGTGATGCGCAGGATTTTGCCGGAGAGGATGTTGAGCTGGCGCGCGGCCGACGAGACGCCGCCTTCGCCGATCGAGACGTAGAGCAGGCCGTCCTTGCCGAAGTTGAGGTCGCCGCCGTTGTGGTTGCCGTTCGGCGAGGGCATGTTGTCGAGCAGCACGGTCTCGGTCTGGAGGTTGATCGTGTTGTTGTCGGGGAGGACGAAGCTCGATACGCGATTGAAGCAGTTGGCCGACTTCTTGACGGTGTAGTAGAGGAAAATGGTGCGGTTGTCGGCGAAGGCGGGATCGACCGCGACACCGAGCAGGCCGCGCTCGGAGTTGGTGCAGACGAGATCGGGCGTGGCGAGGTTGAGGGCGGTGGCCTGGAGGTCGCTGCCGAGGTAGACCATCAGTTGGCCGGTCTGGCGCGTGACGAGCATGCGGCCGTCGGGCGTGAAGGCGAGCGCGGTGGGGGTGGCGACGCCGACGACGAGGTTGTCCACGAAGCCGGGCGGCAGGGTGGCGGCGGCGACGGGGGCGACGCTGGCGAAGGTGAGGATGGGGGCGAGGATGAGGAGGGCGACGAGCCAGTGGGATAGGCGCGTGTAGCGGGATCGAGACATCGCTCCTGCCTCCTCGTGTGGGACTTGTAGCCGTAGTGGCCGATAGACGTTGGGCAACTGGTGGCGTTGAGGCAAGATTCGTTCCTCGGGTGTGCGGGCGCGTGCTCGTGTGCTCGTGTGTAATGGTGTAAGCGAGTTACGTGTAAGCGGGGTGGCGCGCTTACGTGGTGAAAAGTAGGTTTGTTTTTGCATTTTCACTTTTTTCTTCTCCTTCTCCGGGTGGGGGTGATGCGGGGGGGCTGGGATGCGGGGAGGCCCCCCTCCATCCCCCAATGCTGGGGGGACTTTGAGGTGGTGGCGCATGGCGAATGGGTTGGCTGGGGTGGGGTTGGCCCCCGACCCACCTGCGGTGGGTGCCCGCCCCCACAGGTAGGGGGCTTTGATCCGTGGCTGGGGTGTGGATGCGCGGTCATGGTGGGCCTCCTGGGGTGGGTAAGACGCGGCGTGAGCGAACGGATATGAGCGCCGGGTCGCGCGGGCGGCGTTAGGGTGCCGCTATCTATACCGTACCTGTTGAGGGGGACGGATCGTGCCAGGTTGGTTGGGAATCGATCAATTGTGTTGGCGAGGGCGAAGGTGTGTGCCGTTCCCACGCGGGCGGGTCACCGACCCGCCCCTACCAGGGTGGGTGGCGAATGCGATGCGGGTGGCGGGGTTGCGCGGGGGCGGCGCGACGCGCCTACCAGTACGGAGCTGTGGTGGGGAGGAAAGGGGAGGCAAAGATTGGGGCGGGCATCGGTGTGATGCCCGCCCCTGGTGTTGGTTGGGGTTCGCCCGTTCGCGCTTAGGGGGCGGTGAGGATGGGTTCGAGGGCTTGCCAGAGGGTGCGGGCGAACCAGCCGCGGGTGGCGGGGTCGCTCCAGGTGGCCCAGGTGGCGTCGGAGGGGTGGTCGGGGAGGCTCCCGGCGTTCTGGACGTAGGTGACGAGGTCGAGGCGCTGGTTGGTGGAGGCGGGGACGTTCGGGTAGATGGCGGGGTTGTCCTCGGTGGCGCGCTGCCAGTAGCCCTTTTCGACCATGGCGCGGGTGATGAAGGAGGCGACCTGGGACTCGGTGACGATGTCGTTCGGGCCGAAGCGACCGTCGCCGTAGCCGGCGGCGACGTCATGCGCGGCGAGGATGGCGACGGCGTTCCAGAGGGCGGGGGCGAGGTCGCCGCCGTCGGTGAAGGGGTTGGTGGCCTGTTCGCCGCTCCAGCCCATGGCGCGGACGATCAGGGCGGCCATCTGGGCGCGGAGGCTGGTGTCGTTGGGGACGAAGCAGGGGTAGATCAGGCTTTGTCCCGCGCACCCGGCTTCGCCGTAGCCCCGGATGATGCCGTAGGAGCCGAGTTGCTCGACCGCTTCGTGGGCGGGAGCTGGTGGAGGGGACATCGGTGAAGTGGAGGAGGGCGAGGCTGGTGGTGGTGCTGAAGCCCTGCGAGTCGGTGGCGGTGAGGCGCGCTTCGATCCAGATCGCACCGTCCTCGTGGAAGGGTGCGGTGAAGGTGAGGGTACTGCCGCTGACCGGGCCGAGGAGCGGGTGGGTATGGGCGTTGTGGTGCAGGAGCAGGGTCCAGCTGAGTTGCGTGCCCGCGAGCGCGCCGTCCTCGGGGTCGGTGGCGCTCCCTTCCAGGGTGTAGTCGCGACCGCTGGCGTAGAAGGTGCCGACGGGGGGCGCGGTGATCGCGGGCACGGGGGGCGTGTTGCCCGCGCCGATCTCGACGGTCGCGGTGTTCGAGAGGAGGTTGCCGTTGTCGCGCACGCGCAGGGTGGCGGTGTAGGTGTTGGCGACGGTGTAGGTGTGGGAGACGGTCGGGACGGTGGTCGAGGTGGTGTTGCCGTCGCCGAAGTCCCAGAGGTAGGTGAGGGTGGTGCCCTGGTTGGGGTCGCTGCTCTCGGAGCCGTCGAAGTGGACGGTGAGCGGCGTCGGGCCGTAGGCCGGGGAGGCGGTCACGGCGGCGGTGGGGGGCAGTTCTGGGCGGGGTTGTAGGCGAGGCGGCGGACCTGACCGCCCCCCTGGTAGGTGGTGTAGTAGAGGGCCTGGGTGCCGCAGTAGGGGCCAAAGCGCATGTTCACCGCGCTGCTGCTGCCGAGTTCGCTGACAAAGTCGGTCGCGGTCCAGATGTCGCCGGATTGTTTCAGCAGGAAGATGCGCCCGCAGTTGTAGTCGGCGAAGAGGTAGCCGCCGGTGTATTGGGAGGGCCAGATGCCGTCCGGCACGAAGGCGCCGCCGGTGATGGCGGTGCAGCTGGTGGCGCGGCCGTAGGAGTAGATCGGGTTGGTCCATGCCGCTGGGGGTGCGCCGCAGTCGGTGGTCGAGCCGTTGGCGCAGAAGCCTCGCGCGTGGGCCAGCCGTAGTTGGCCCCGGCCTGGCCGAGATCGACTTCCTCCCAGGTGTTCTGGCCGACATCATTGATGAAGAAGCGGGTTTCGGCGGCGTTCGGGTCCATGGCGAAGCGGAAGGATTGCGCAGGCCACGCGCGTAGATTTCCTGGCAGGCCTGGTTCGCCGAGGTGCCGCCGGTCGTGGCGCAGGGGACGGTCCCGGCTCCCTGGAAGGGATTAGTGGGCGGGATCGAGCCGTCGGTGGCGATGCGCAGAATCTTGCCGTTGAGGGTGTTGAGCTGCTGCGCGGCGGGGGGGTTGTCGCCGTCGCCGACGCTGATGTAGAGGTAGCCGTCTTTGCCGAATTCGAGATTGCCGGCGTTGTGGATGCCGCGCTGACTGCTGCGGATGTTGTCGATCAGGACCGCCTCATCCTCGGCTTCATCGTCGTCCTCCAGGGTGAAGCGGGCGACGCGATTGGCCGGGTTGGTGACGGTGTCGCAGGTGTTGTTGACTTTGTGGGTGTAGTAGAGATAGATGTGGTGATTTTCTGCGAAATTGGGATCGACCGCGACGCCGAGCAGGCCGCGCTCGCCGATGGCGCAGATGTTGGGGAGGGCGAGCGCCACCTGGGGGGCGGATTCGCCGTGCTTGACGAAGAGTCGGCCGTCCTGCGAGGCGAGGAGCAGTCGGCCGTCGGGCGTGAAGGCGAGCGCGGTGGGGGCGGGGATGTTGGCGACGAGGGCATCGGCGAAGCCGCTCGGGAAGTTGGCGGCCAGGGCGGGCTGCGGGGGTGCCCCGAGCAGGAGCGGGGTGAGGATGAGCAGGACGATGAGCCATGGCGCGCGGCGCGAGCGAATTCTGTGAGACATGCGATCCCCCCTTCCTGACACCCGGCCTGACACCGCTGGCAGGCCGCACGATGGGCAGACCCGCGCCGTTAAGGCTATCGGGACTGCCCGTGCTTTCCCCCACCAGATTAACGCCGAAACGGGCAATTTTGCCCCATCGATCGGGTGGGGGAAGCTGGTTACGCGTTGAAGCGAGTTCCGGTACACTGGGCGCAATGTGGGGAGGGATGGTACCAAGTGTAGGATAGCATGTCAGTGCGTCCGTGTGTCGGTGCGTCAGAGGGGAAAGTCGTCAGCCGTCAGTCGTCAGTCGTCAGGGGGAGACGGACCCCTCCCCGCCGCCTGCGGGCGGCACCCCTCCCCCTTCAGGAGAGGGGAAGGTTCTGGGGTGAAAGCGGGGCGAGGGTGGGGATGGGTGGCGTGCGACGCCCGCCCGGAGATGAAGTCTCCGGGCTATGGAATGCGCCGGATCAATCCGGCTGGGGTGGTGTTTCAGCGGTGTGGCGGCGGTTTTGTGGTGTGATGAGGATGAGGGGGTGATGTGAGTACGGGTGTTGAGGTTGCGGTTATTGGTGGGGGGATTCTTGGGGCGGCGACGGCTGACCGATTGGCGGGGGCTGGGGCGCGGGTGACGTTGATCGAGGCGGGGGAGCCGGGGCGGGGGACGAGTGCGTCGAGTTTCGCGTGGCTGAATTCGTCGCGCAAGGAGCCGCGCGCGTATCACGATTTGAATGTCTCGGGGATCGGGGCGCACCTGGCGCTGGCGGAGCAGTTTGATGCCGCGCCGTGGCTCCACCGGGATGGCGGGTTGCACTGGGCGACGACGCCGCAGGGGGAGGCGGAGCTGCGCGAGCGGGCGGCGCGGCTGCGCGGCTGGGGCTATGCGATGGAGCAGATTTCGCTGGCCGAGGCGCGCGAGATGGAGCCGGGGCTGTTGCTCGATCCGGAGGTGGTGCGGGCGATCTGGTTCACGCCGGTGGAGGGGTGGTGCGATGTGCCGCTGCTGATCCGCCATTTGCTCGACCGGGCGCGCGAGCATGGCGCGACGGTGCGGTCGGGGGAGGCGGTCGTCGGGGTGGAGCGACGGGGAGACCGGGTGGCGGGGCTGCGCCTCGCGGGGGGCGAGACGGTGGCCGCTGATGCGGTTGTGGTCTGCGCGGGGCCGCGCACGGCGGAGGTGACGGCGCTGTTCGGGGCGAGTTTGCCGGTGACGCGGTTGGCGGGGTTGCTGACGGTGACGAAGCCGGTGGCGGTGCCGCTGCGGCGGGTTTGTCTGGCGGAGAAGATTACGTTGCGGGCGGATCCGTCGGGTGGGTTGCTGCTGGCCGATGCCGAGGATCTGGATGCGACGATCGATTCGGAGACGCCGCTGGAGCCGCTGCCGCCCGCGTGCGAGGTGGCGCTGGCGCGCGGGGGCGAGTTCTTCCCGGAGGTGCTGCGGGCGGGGTTGGCGTCGGCGCGGATCGGGGTGCGCCCGCTCCCGGCGGATGATGTGTCGATTGTGGGGGCGTTGCCGGGGTTGGCGAATGCGTATGTGGTGGCGACGCATAGCGGGGTGACGCTGGGGCCGTTGTTGGGACGGTTGATCGCGGAGGAGGTGCTGACAGGGCGTCCGGCGGCGCAGTCGGGGGCGTTCCGGGCGGAGCGGTTTGGAGTGGCGAGTCGTGAGTCGTGAGTCGTGAGAGGGGACAGGCTGAACCGCCAAGACGCCAAGGTCGCCAAGAACGCCAAGGAGACGAGCGAAAAGACCGCAGAGACGCAGAGACGCAGAGAACGACGCGGAGACGAAAGAGGAGACGAAAGAGGGGCTACGATATTAACCACAGAGGGCACAGAGGGCACAGAGACGAGGGGGAGACGGGGGAGAACGATATGTGCCTGCGGGCGGAAAACCGGCCAGTGGGATAGGGGTTCGTTTGTTGGTGTGGGTGTAGTTTGGGATGGAACAGGTGATTCTGGTGGCGGGTGATGAGGTGGGGCGGGTGCGCGAGTTGCTGGTGGGGCGGTTCGCGGAGGATGTGGGGGAGGTGCGGCTGCTGGGGAGCGGGGAGTTTTCGCGGGCGTTCGCGTTTGTGGCCGGGGGGAAGGATTTTGTTGTTCGGGTGAATGGTGCGGTGCATGCGGCGGAGAGTTTTGCGAAGGATGAGTATGCGTGGCGGCATTTTGCGTCGCGGAGGTTGCCGATTCCGAGGGTGGTGATGATTGGTCAGGAGGGGGAAGGGTATTTTGCGATCAGTGAGCGGGCGGCGGGGCGGGTGATGACGGAGCTTGATCCGGCGGAGCGGCGGGCGTTGCTGCCAGGGTTGCTCGTTGCGCTGGAGGCGATCGGGGCGGTGGATGTGCGCGGGGCGCGGGGGTTTGGCGATTGGGATGGTGAGGGGAAGGGGAAGTTTGGGAGTTGGCGGGAGTATCTGGCGGCGGTGATGGAGGATGAGTCGGAGGGGTATTACAAGAACTGGCACGCGATG
The DNA here is from genome assembly GCA_046328475.1 of Chloroflexia bacterium. Classification (GTDB taxonomy): domain Bacteria; phylum Chloroflexota; class Chloroflexia; order Thermomicrobiales; family CADCWN01; genus CADCWN01. Next base: position 23,237 of record JAXLWN010000054.1, read on the forward strand.
TTTGAGGATGGGTCGCTGGAGCGCGGGGTGTTTGAGGCGGTCTATCGGCATATGCTCGCGTTATTGGATCAGTGCCCGGAGGAGCGGGGGCTGATTCACAATGATTATTGGTTCATGAATATTGTGGGGGAGGGGGCGCGGATCACGGGGGTGATCGATTGGGCGAATGCGCTCTATGGGGATCCGCTCTACGACATTGCGCGGCTGAGCTGGGGGTCGGCGTGGCCGGGGTGGTGGTATGCGGATGGTGCAGCGTTCTTGCGCGAGCGGTATGGCGCGCTGCCGGGGTATGATGCGCGCCTCGCGTGCTATTCGTGCCACTTCGGGCTGGATGATTTGCGGTTCTATGCGAAGACGGGGCGACGGGCGGAGTATGCGTGGGCGAGGGAGCGATTGGTGAGGCTGGTGACGAGTAATGAGTGACGAGTGACGAGGAGGGACGAGGGTTTTACCGCAGAGGGCGCGGAGGACGTCGCAGAGGGCACAGAGAACACGGAGACGAGTCGGAGAAAGAGACGATCAAACCGCCAAGACGCCAAGGACGCCAAGAAGGGGACGACGATTTAACCGCAGAGGACGCAGAGGACGCAGAGACGAGGGAGAGACGATGAAAGAAGGAGAGACGGTTTCTTTGTTGCGATCAGAGTGATCAAGGGAGGGTGGGGGACGGGATGGAGGGGGCTGAGGGGGGCGGCGAAGTAGTTGAGGGTTTGTGTATTTGGGAGGGGATGGGGGCGATGCGGGTTGGTGAGGAGGCGGTGGGGCAGGCGGCGGCGCTGGTGCGCGGTGGGGCGAGGCGGGATGGGGTGAGTCGGGGGCGGATTTTTGCGTTGTTTACGTGTGCGTATTTTTTGTCCTATTTTCTGCGGTCGGCGAATGCGATTATTGCGGGCGATCTTTCGAGGGATATGTCGTTAGATGCGGCGCAGCTGGGGTTGATGTCGTCGTTGTTCTTCGGGGCGTTTGCGCTGGCGCAATTGCCGCTGGGGGCGGGGCTGGACCGCTGGGGGCCGCGCGCGGTGGTGCCGGGGCTGATGGCGGCGGCGGTGGTGGGGTGCGCGCTGTTTGCCGGTGCGCCGTCGTTCGGGCCGCTGGCGCTCGGGCGGGCGCTGATCGGGATGGGGATGGCGGCGATCCTGCCGAGCTCGTTCAAGATTTTCAGTCTGTGGTACCCGGCGGGCCGGGTGGCGACGATGTCGGGGCTGCTGGTGGGGATCGGGTCGAGCGGGGCGCTGGTGTCGGCGACGCCGCTGGCCTGGCTGACCAGCGTCGTCGGGTGGCGCGCGGTCTTTGCGGGGGTGGCGGTGGCGATCGCGATCAGCGCGCTGGCGATCGTGGCGCTGGCGCGGAATACGCCGCCGGGGGTGGAGTGGCCCGCCGCTGCGGCGAGCGGCGGAGGATTCCGGGCAGTCTTCGCGGACCGGCGCTTCTGGCAGATCGTGCCGCTCGGCTTCTTCTTCACCGGGGGGATCCTGGCGATGCAGGGGTTGTGGGCGGGGCCGTATCTGTTCGATGTGCTCGGGTTGTCGCGGATCGAGGCGGGGAATGTGATCCTGCTGCTGGCCGGCGGGGTGACGATCGGGTCGGCGGCGTCGGGGTGGTGCGTGGATCGCTTCGGGGTGGCGCAGACGATCGCGGGGAGCGCGGCGCTGTTCGTGGTCTGCCAGTTCGCGCTGACGGTGCGGCCACCGCTGGCGGTGATCGTGCCGCTCTACTTCGTGTACGGGCTGAGCGGGTCGTTTTGCATCATGTGCATGGCGCACGCGCGGCAGATTTTCCCGGCGGCGATCACGGGGCAGGCGGTGACGGCGGTGAATTTCTTCAGTATCGGGGGGAGTTTCTGCATCCAGTGGTGGCTGGGGTTGATTATCAAGCCGTTCGGCGCGGATGCGGCCGGGCATTATCCGCCGGAGGCGTATACGGCGGCGTTTCTCTTCGCGGCGGCGGGGACGCTGGTGGCGCTGTTGTGGTATTTGCCGTTGGCGAGGGAGACGATGCGGGGGGCGAGGGGATGAGTAACGAGTAACGAGTAACGAGGGACGTGGGATTGTTCAACGTTCAACGTTCAAGGTTCAAGGTTGGGTCCGTGGCTCTCGAACTTGGAACTTGGAACCTGGAACTCGTGATGGGAGATGGCGATGCAGATTGTGGCGGATGCGGTCTATACGAATGGGAAGATTCTGACGGTGGATGCGGGGTTCTCGGTTGTTGAGGCGCTGGCGGTGCGCGAGGGGCGGGTGCTGGCGACGGGGTCGAGTGGGGAGGTTGCGGGGCTGGCGGGGGCGGGGACGCGGCGGGTGGACCTGGAGGGGCGCACGGTTGTGCCGGGGCTGATCGATGCGCACTGCCACATGCTGGCGACGGGGCTGCTGCTCGGGAATGTGGGGCTGCACGATTGTCGCTCGGTGCGGGAGGTGCTGTCGCGCGTGGCGGCGCGGGCGGCGGCGACGCCGCCGGGGCAGTGGATCGTGGGGCGGGGCTGGGACGAGAGCGTGCTGGAGGAGGGTCGGCCGCCGAGCCGGGAGGAGTTGGACGAGGTCGCGCCGTTCAACCCGGTCTGTTTGCACCGGGTCTGGAACAAGCTGATGGCGAACAGCATGGCGATGGAGCTGGCGGGGGTGTCGCGCGACACGCCCGATCCCGACCGCTCGCAGGCGTATGCGGGGTCGTTCGACCGGGATGAGCATGGCGAGCCGACCGGGCTGTTCCGCGACCGGGCGAAGGATATGATCACGCGCCACATCCCGCCGCCGACGGTCGAGGAGAAGGTTGAGGCGTTGGGGCGGGTGTCGCGCACGTTCAACGCGCTCGGATTGATCGGGGTGGCCGATCCGGGGCTGTACCCGGAGGATTTGCGCGCCTATCACCTGGCGCAGGAGCGGGGGGTGCTGACGATTCGCAGCGGACTCTGCCTGGCGGGGTGGGGGTTCGGCACGGCGGAATGGGAGCCGCAGATCAAGCCATTTGTCGAGGGGATCGGCGTGGGCGGCGGATTTGGCGGCGACCGGATCTGGTTCGACGCGGTGAAGTTCATGGTGGACGGGGGGATCGGCGACCGGACGGCGGCGATGCACGAGCCGTACGAGGGGAGCGATGACCGGGGGCAGTTCATCGTGGGCGAGGAAGAACTGCCGGAGTTGGTGCGCTGGTGCCACGACCGGGGCTGGCCGGTGGAGAGCCATGTCTGCGGGGACCGGGCGCAGGATGCGGTGGTGGCGGCCTATGCGGCGGCCTACGAGGCCGCGCCGAATCCAAGGCTGCGGCACCGGATCCACCACGCCTATCTGCCGACGGCGAAGTCGCTGGCGATCATGGCGCGGCACGATATTCCGGCGGTGGTGAATCCGCCGTTCCTGCACTACATGGGGGAGAGCTTTGTGGCGTCGCTCGGCGCGGCGCGGGCGGCGCGGATGAAGCCGGGGCGGACCTATCTGAACGCGGGGATCGCGCTGGCGGGATCGTCCGATTCGACGGTGAGCGACTACAACCCGTTCGTGGGGATCTGGACGATGGTGGCGCGGCGGACGCTGACGGGGCGCGTGCTGGGTGGCGAGGAGCGGCTGAGCCGGGCGGAGGCGATCCGGCTCTACACGAGCGGCGCGGCGTATGCGATGCGGCGCGAGGCGCATTGGGGGTCGCTGGAGGCGGGCAAGTGGGCCGATTTTGTGGTGCTGGATCGGGATATTCTTGGCTGCGACGAGGCGGAGATGAAGGAGATTCGGCCGGTGCGGACGGTTTTGGGTGGGGTGGGGGTGTACGAGTCGTGAGTCGTGAGTCGTGAGTCGTGAGTGGAGGACGAGGAGAGTGGAGAGTGGAGAGAAGAACCTCACCCCGCCGCCTGCGGGCGGCACCCCTCTCCCGCGAGGAGAGGGGAAGAGGCGAGGGGCGAGAGGTTGCGATGGGGTAAGATAGGCGGGCGCGTGTCGGCTGGTTGGTCGGCAGGGCGATGGGTGTGCGTGGGAGGATGCATGATGAGCGGCGGTGCGCTGGCGGAGCATATTCGCGATATTCCCGATTTCCCGAAGCAGGGGATTCTGTTCAAGGATATTACGACGCTGTTGAAGGATAAGGCGGCGTTCCGGCAGTCGATTGACGAGCTGGCGGCGCTGTGCGGCAAGTACGAGGTTGATAAGGTCATCGGGATCGAGTCGCGGGGCTTTATTTTCGGCGCGCCGCTGGCGGATCGGCTGGGCGCGGGGTTTGTGCTGGTGCGGAAGCTGGGACGCTTGCCTGCGGAGACGGTCAGCGCGGAGTATGCGCTCGAATACGGGACGAATTCGGTCGAGATGCACCGCGATTCGATCGAGCGCGGGGAGCGGGTGCTGATCGTGGACGATTTGCTGGCGACCGGCGGGACCTGCAAGGCGGCGGTGGATCTGGTGGAGCAGGTGGGGGGCACGGTGGTCGGCTGCGCGTTTCTGATCGAGTTGACGTTTTTGGAGGGGCGGAAGGCGCTGGAGGGGTATGAGGTGCAGGCGTTGATTGCGTATTGATGGGGGGCGGGTTCAAGGTTCAAGGTTCAAGGTTCAAAGTTCGGGGAGACGGTTCGAACGTTTGAAGGTTTGAAGGTTGGGCAAGGGGACGCCGACGGATGTCGGCGGTAGGGGTGCTGGGGAGGCACGAGGTCGGCTTTCGCGAACTGAGGGGGGATAAGGCCGGGAGGGTTGCGACTGTCCTTTCGCATAGTTTTCGTGCAGTTGCTCTTGCCTTGGGGTATTTTGCTGACCTAGACTGGTGGTGGCCTGTGCTGCTTGCCGGAGGAGGTGGGGTATGAGGTACACGATCGTTTCCGCGCCGCATGCCTTTCGCCAATCGAAGGAGGCACGACATGGAGCTGATCCTCGCGCGGACGGTCGCCTGCGCTGATGGGGGCTGCCGGGTGCAGCCGCTTGATGATGACGGGGTGATCGACGCGCCCTTTTCCACGCGCATGGTTGACGCTGGTATCCGGGTCCGGCCGGGGATGGTGGTGGCCGTGGACCGCAGCGCCGCGCCGCCGGTGATCCGGTGGCGGTTCGGGGTGCGCCTCGTGGAGGCGTTGGCGGGTGAGCGGATCACGCTCCTGGGGCGGGAGTTCCGGTTTGTTGATGCCCGATCGGCGGGCGAGCGGGGGATCCCGCTCGGGGTCGGGGAGACAGTGATCGTGCGCCCGGGGCAATCGGGCGACGAGGTCGAGGTGTACGACACGCTGGTGGATGGTCGGCCGCGCCATCCGGAGTTGCTGGAGGCGGAGTTCCCGCAGATCGAGGCGATGTACCGGGGGATGTAGCCCTTCGCTGAGGTTTGCGAGGCGGGTTTGGAGCATGGGAGGAGCGTGCCAGACAGCTCTGGCACGCTCCCTTTGTTTTGTAGGGGGGCCGTTGGATTGAAATCCCGGCTGGAGGCGGCCTGCGGGCCACCGCGAAGTCCGCCTGCGCGGACTGGGGCGGGTGGCACTGATGACGGTCTCGTTCCCGTGAGTATGACTTGCCTTTACTCCTCGCCGGCGGCGTGACGGGCGGCGATGGTTTCGTCTGCGGGGAAAGCGGCTTCGTGGAAGACTTCGGCGTAGGCGAGGCCGTGGGGTTCGCCGAGGTTTGCGGCGCGCTCGCGGAGGCCGCGCGCGGTGGCCTCGGGGTTCTTGGCCTGGCTGGTGTGGGCAAGGCGGGCGGCGACTTTGAGGTCGATCACGGTGGAAACGTCGATCGCGCGGGTGGGGCGGTCGGTGTGGAAGAGCCAAGCGGCGCGGGCGGCGTGGCCGGAGACGTGGGGTTCGAGGAGGTTGCCGTCGGCGTCGTGGGCGGGGCCGGGGCGGCGGGCGAGGGTGCGCGCGGCGGCGATGGCGACGAGGCCGGCCTGGCGGTGGTCGTTGTGGAAGGTGTAGTGGTGCCAGGGGTCGAAGGAGACGATCAGGTCGGGGCGGATGCGGCGGATCTGGGCGGCGATGGCGGCGCGCGTGGGGAGGTCGTCGTTGACGCCGCCGTCGGGATGGCGGAAGAAGATCAGGTCGTCGATGCCGAGGAGTGCGGCGGCGGCGCGCTGCTCGGATTCGCGCGTGGCGGCGAGGCGGTGGGGCTCCATCTGCGGGTCGTCGGAGCCTTTGTCGCCGGAGGTGAGGTGGAGGTAGGCGACGCTGGTGCCGCGCTCGCGCAGGAAAGCGAAGGTGCCCGCGCAGAAGGCTTCGATGTCGTCGGGGTGGGCGACGATGGCGAGGACGGAGCGGATGTCGGCGAGTTCCATGGGGCCTCCGGGGGGGGGGGGTGAGCGGGAGAACGGGCGAACAGGCGAACGGGCGGGGGACCTCACCCCCCGTCCCCCTCTCCCGCGAGGAGAGGGGGTGACTCACTCGATCGGCGGTGGCGTTGGGGAGAGTGCCGCCCATTCGCCGTTTCGCTCGCTCGCCCGTTCGCCCGTTCGTGTTCGTCGCGGGCACAACCTGTGGGCTGTCCGTTCGTCTGATTGAATGCAGGATCGCGTCCTGGTGGGCGCTGACAGGGGCTGAGTATACTACCCGCCAGCGAGATGTGGGCACGCGCGGTATGGTCGGGGGTCGCCTCTCCGACTGGGGCGAGGTCGGCCTGAGTGCCGTTTGCCGGGTGCGGTGCGGGTGTCCGCTGCGGGTTGGTTGTGGGGGGATGGAGCAGGGTCGGTAGGTGGCGAGCGCGCGTCAAGGAGGGGCTTTGGTGGCCGGTGGCAAACGACGATTCGCGGTGCGTCGGCGGGCGGGGGCGCTCCTGGCGGCGCTGATGCTGCTCAGTGGTGTCCTCCCTCTGTTCACTCCCGGCGAGACTGAGGCGGCGACGATGGCGACGGAGCCGCGCTTCTTCCCGGAGACGAGCCATTACATCAGCGGGCGCTTCCGCGAGTTCTGGGAGGCGAATGGCGGGCTCTTCGTCTTCGGATACCCGCTGACGAATGAGTTCCAGTTCCCGTCCACCGATGGCAAGACCTATACGGTGCAGTATTTCGAGCGCGCGATTTTCGAGAAGCACCCGGAGAATCCGTATCCTTACGACGTGCTGCTGACCCACCTGGGGCGGGAGTTGATCACCACGCGGGGGAGCGAGACGCCGTTCAAGCCCGCGACGAAGTCGACCGATCCGCAGCAGACCTTTTTCCCGGAGACGCAGCACAACGTCGGGCCGATCTTCATGGGCTATTGGCAGCGTTTTGGCGGGCTGCAGGTGTTTGGCTATCCCCTGTCGGAGTTGTTCACCGAGCGCAACGATGCTGACGGGAAGGATTATCTGGTCCTCTACTTCGAGCGGGCGCGCTTCGAGTATCACCCGGAGAAGGCGGGGACCGACTATATCGTGGAGATCGGGCATCTGGGGCGCGAGCGGATGCTGCGCGTGGGGGTGCCGCTGTCGGCGCGGGCACCGGAGACGAGTCCGCCGGTGACACAACAGCCGAGCGGGACGGCGTTCGTGCCCTACGAGAGCGCGGGGCCGACGCTCTATCCGCTGCTGAAAGCGCCGAATGTGGCGCTGGGGATCCAGGCGCAGTGGTGGGGCCAGCCGATGCCCCAGCTGGCGGGGATGATCCACGACATCGGCTTCAACTGGACGAAGCAGCAGGTGATCTGGCGCGATATCGAGGTGAGCAAGGGGGTCTATCAGTGGGGGCATCTCGATGAGATCGTCGATTATCTCTACGCGCAGAATATCCACCTGATGATCGGGGTCGTGAAGGCACCGCTCTGGGCGACGCCGACGAAGACCGACGACGGCACCCCGGCGAATGTGCAAGATTTTGCCGATTTCCTGACGGCGCTCGCCACGCGCTATAAGGGGAAGGTGGCGGCATACGAGCTGTGGAATGAGGCGAATCTCGCGGCCGAGACGGGCAACCGGATCAACGCGGGTTTCTTCGTGGAGATGGTGAAGGCGGGTTACCTGGCGGTGAAGAAGATCGATCCGAAGGTCGTGATCGTGATGGGGGCGATCTCGCCGACCGGCATCAATGACCCGAACCTGGCGATCGACGATCTGATCTATCTGGAGCAGATCTACCAGTATAAGAACGGCGAGGTGCGCTCCTACTTCGACGTGCTGGGGTCGCACCCGTACGGCATGGCGAATCCGCCCGATACGCTCTGGTCGGAGGGGAATCCGGGACCGGGGAACAAGTTCAATACGCACGACAGCTTCTATTTCCGCCGCTTCGAGCAGCAGTACGCGGTCATGCAGAAGTATGGCGACGGGGTGAAGCAGGTCTGGCTGACGGAGTGGGGCTGGGGGAGCGACTACCAGGCCGATATCACGAAGGGGTATCTGGAGTTCAACACGGTCACGGAGCAGATGCGCGCGGATTATGTCACAGCGGCGATCGTGCAGATGCGGCAGCGCAACCCGTATATCGGGGTGGCGTTCCTGTGGAATCTGAACTGGTCGATCGTGGGGAACTGGTACGACGGGCCGTCGTACTACTCGATCGTGAATGGCGATTACTCACCGCGACCGGTGTATGGGGCGTTGAAGGCGTTGCCGAAGTAGGAGCCGGGGCGTCGTTCGTCAGTCGTCAGTCGCCAGTCGTCAGAAGAGAACGGAAGACCGCAGAGGCGCAGAGACGCGGAGAACGGATATTTGCTTTGGTAGTGGGGCCGGTTCCGCTTGCGGTTTACTCTTCGTCTTGCGTGATGCCGAGAGGTTGAGTGGACGGCGAAGCCGGGAGCAGGGGCGAGGTGAGGGTGTCGTTGAGGCCGAGTGTTGTGGCGAGGAAAGGCCCAGATCGCCGAGGCGGAGATCGCGATGGTCTGGTGACGAGATCGACTATCCAATATTCGTCGATGCCCTGGCGTCCGTAGAGTTTGAGTATGGCTCGGTCGCGATGCGTTTTGTGCGCTCTGGGGAGAGGATTTCGACCGCCAGTTCGGGGTCCGAGAGCTTACCGCCACGTGCATAGCGCGCCATCCGCTCTCGGCTGATCCAGATGGATCGGGCGCGACATCGTCCTCCGTGAAGATCGACCAGGGGCAGTTGCAACGAGGCCGAGTGGGCCTGCCGTTCCAGAATCGATGCGTCCCCCAAGTCGGATGATGAATGCCTGATGCCCCAACGTTGGCGTCGCGACCGAATAACTCTCCATCAACGATCTCCCGAGCTTTCCATCGTCCGGGAAGCTCCAGGTCGCGCGAAGTGGGATGTGGTGCTCATCGGGCATGCTCCTGGCCGGTAATCGGTGGCAGACTTGCCGAGTATAGCATCGGGCCGGGGCGTATTTTGCCACCGGCCCGATGCTATTTGGATGCTACGGAAATGTTAGAAGTACTCGATTTTGCCTTTGGGGACGTAGTCGTCGGAGGGTGGGGGCGGGGTCGAGGTTGGGCCAGAGGGGTTGGTCTGCGGAGGGATCAGCGGGGTGAGCGGCGGAAGGCGCGACGGGCGGCTGCGAGAGGTCTTTCCGCAGGAAGATGCAGCCGAGGAGGAGGAGCCAGAAGATGGCCGGGCTGAAGAAGAAACTGTGGAAGTGATCCGCGCCGGGAGGCGGGCCACCCCACCCAGCATGGCCGGGGAAGTCGAGCAGGAGGAGTGCGTAGATCATCAGTACCCCCTAGTGTCAGGTAAGGCCGACGTGCCTCTCTACGGGATTCTACTCTTAACTGAACGCTTCGCGAAGGCTGTCGGTGGCGAGTTCGCGGGTGCGCAGGCGGCGGGCGAGGGTTTCGGCGAGGGAGAGGGCGACGAGGCCGACGAGGAAGTGGACGAGTTGGATGACCCAGTGGGCCGCGCCGGGGAGGAGTTGGGCCTGGGACATGCCGAGGATTGGCGTGCCGAGCCCCCAGGCGATGGCGAGGGCGGCGAGGGCGGGCGAGACGCGCGCCCAGGCGGCCATGCCCGCCAGGACCCAGAGGAGTAGGACGAGCAGGAGGCCGAGCAGCATGTGGATACCGATGAAGTCGAGGGCGTAGCCGGCCCAGAAGAGGAGTCCGAGGGCGATCTGGAGCGCTCCGGCGAGGCGGACCATCTGCTGGAGGATGGTCGCGGTGGTTTTCATCTGGCGGTGTCTCCTTTCCAAACTATGCGGCGTGGCGGGCAACGTTGCCTGCCACCGATCATGCCAGGGCGGAGCCGCCGCGCCATCGCCCGCGAGGGGGGATCCGGGTGGTTCGCCAGGACGAGCGGGAATCAGCCTGGGGGGTGATGACGGGCGGCGGGCGATCGGGGATAGTGGGGTGATCCCGGCGCGTGCCGGAGGGTGGTTTGTGGGGAGCGAGTGGCGATGCGATGTCCGGTGGCGCACGGGGCCGAGGTTGATCTGACTGATACCGGTCTGTTCATCGAGGGGCGGGCGCACGATATCTGGCGGGGGATGCGCGCGAACAGGCCGGTGGCCTGGAATGCGGGGACGGCCTGGTTTCCGGGGTTCTGGTCGATCACGAAGTATGAGGATGTGCGCCGGATCTCGCGGGATCCGGCGACGTTCGTTTCGGGGCGGGGCTACATGATGGGGACCGATCCCCGGAAGCCGGGTCCGGCGGCGGGGATCGGGAAGATGCTGCTGGGGATGGATCCGCCACGGCACGGGCGAGTGCGGCGGCTGGTGAGCAGGGAGTTCACGCCGCGCATGGCGGCGCGCTGGGAGCCACAGGTGCGGGCGGTCGCGGCGGAAATTGTCGAGGGGGTGGCGGCGCGCGGCGCGTGCGATTTCGTGACCGAGATTGCGGCGCGGCTGCCGCTGGCGGTCATCGGCACGCTGCTGGGGGTGCCGCGCGAGGATTGGGGGCGGTTGCTGGCGCTCGGGAGCAGGGTGCTGGGCGCGGCCGACCCGGAGTACCGTTTGACGGGGGGCTTTCCGAGGGGAACGACGGAGCGGGGACTGACGGGGTTGCTGGGGCACGGTGCACGGCTGGCGACGGGCGGGCTCGGGTTGCATGGGCTGCTGAGCTATTTCTCCCGACTGGTTGCGCAACGACGCGAGGACGGCCGGGAGATGACTTTGTGAGCACCCTGCTTGCCACGGAGATCGATGGGGAACGGCTGACGGATGAGGAGGTGGCGTACTTCTGCTACCTGCTGCTGCTGGCGGGCAACGAGACGACGCGCAACTCAATTTCGGGCGGGATGCTGGCATTTCTGGAGCATCGCGGGGAGTGGGAGCGGCTGCGGGCGGAGCCGGGGCTGCTGCCGACGGCGGTGGAGGAGGTGCTGCGCTGGAGTTCGCCGGTGATGCACATGGCGCGGGTGGCGGCGCGCGATGTGGAGGTGCGCGGTCAGGTGATCCGGGCGGGGGAGAAGGTGGTGCTCTGGTATCCCTCGGCGAACCGGGACGAGGAGGTTTTTGCCGAGCCTTATCGCTTCGATATCGGTCGACGGCCGAACGAGCATCTGGCCTTCGGCTACGGGGAGCATTTCTGCCTGGGGTCGGGGCTGGCGCGGCTGCAACTGCGTGTGATGTTCGAGACGCTTGCCGAGCGATTGCCCGACATTGTCCAGGCGGGCGAGGTTGAGCGGATGCGCTCGACATTCGTGGGAGGAATCAAGCACCTGCCGGTGCGGTTTGGTGCGACGCGGGGGAGTGTGGGGCGGGCATGTCTGCGGGCGAAGGTATCGGGGAGCGTGCGGTGATGGAGGTGAATTGGGAAGGGACGATCGAGGTCGCCGCGCCGGTCGAGACTGCGTACCGCTACCTGGCCGATCTGCCGCGACACCGGGAATGGGCGCAGAGTGTGGAGCGGCTGGAATTGCAGCGACCGGGGGATGTGGACGGCGTCGGGGCGTGCTACCTGACGTATGAGCGGCAGGGGTTGCAGGATGATCGTCGGCCGCACGAGGAGATCGGCGGGCGGGCGGGGATCGTGGAGAAGTCGCTGGTGGAGATGCGGGAGTTGGTGCCGAACCGGCGCGTGGCGTTGCAGGCGCACTCGGTGCCACGGAAGAATATCCGCGTTGAGATCGCGTTCGAGTTTGCCCCATTGACCGGGGGTGGCACGCGGGTGACGCAGCGGATTGCGATGAAGATGTCGCCGACGGCGGTGTTGCTGGCGCGGCTGTTGTTGCGGGTGGGTCCGGCGGAGTTGCGGGCGAAGACGGAGGCGCAGTGGCGGGCGAGTTTGGAGAATGTGCGGGTGGTTTTGGCGGGGATGGCGGGTAGTGAGGGCGTGGGACGCGGACCTGCGGGGCACGAAGCCTGCCTTCGCGGATTGGGGACCGGGTGGGGGATAGCGTAGGCTAGTGCTGCACGCAGGCGGACCCCCCCCCGCGCTGCGGCGCGACCCTCCCCTGATGAGGAGAGGGTAGGGGTACCAGGGGCACGCGGGTGGCTGAGGTGGAGGGAGACGGCGGGTGAGAGTTCGCCGGATATGAAGTGTCCGGGCTACGTGAATGCACCGGATCAATCCAGCTAGAGGGGCAGGCCCGACGACAGGAGGCAGAGGCATGGGTGTACCTTGATACCTCACCAACGACTTTGATGGAAGTTTGATGAAGGGTTGGGGGCGGGTGGTAGGGCGGGGGGAACTCTGCGAGACTGGTGCGATGAAGCGGATGATGGGTGGTCTGGCTACATTCTGGCGGCGACTCGGGGCCACGCGGTGGCGCTGGGTGATCATGGCCGGGTTCGCCATCCCGATTCTCGCGGTGGCGCTGTGGATGCTGGTCACGGTTGGGTATGGTGTGAGTTTGGGGATTCGGGCGCGCGGTGCGCCGGATCCGGGCCAGATCGCGCATTTCAGGGAGCAAGGGGTCTGGGTGGTGCCGGTGCTGGTACTGGCGCTGACCGGCGGCGGGGCGTCGTTCGTGGCGCGGCGCGTTGGCGGGCCGATCATGGTGCAGGGGGCGCTGATCGGCACGGCCTCGGCGAGCGTCGGGATGGTGCTGTGGTCGCATTTCCACGATGGGCCGAGCATGTGGGCCGGGGTGGCGGCGATCCTGACGGTGGGTGCGGGGTGGCTGGGGGGATTGGAGGCGCAGTCCACCGTGGAAGGGCGGGAGGCGCTGTACCAGGCGAGCAGGGCGATCAGCGCGGCGCAGAGTCCGCAGGCGATCGTGGAGGCGATCGGGGCGCATCAGGTCGATCCGCGCGTGGGGCGCGTGGCGCTGTGGCGGGTGACGGCGCGGGGGAATGGGGGGGCACCGACCGAGATCGGGCTATTGGCGGCGTGGGCACCGCCCGGATCGCCGCCCTGGCCGGGTGAGTTGCGGATGCGGCTCGACCGAAACTCGCAATTGGCGCGGCTGCGACCGGAGGTGCCGACGGTGCTCGCGCCGGAGGCGCTGCCGGACGAGGAGCGCGCGACCTGGGAGCGGCTGGGGATTCGCAGCGCGGTCGTGGTGCCGCTGATCGGGCGAGATGGGGGGTGGCTAGGGTTGATCACGATGGCGTACCCGTCGGCGCGGGGGCTGGGGGGCGGCGCGGCGGGGGGCTATCTGGCCATCGGGGCGCAGGCGGCGCTGGCACTGGAGAATCTGCAACTGGTGGAGCAAGGGCGGCAGATCGGGGCGCTGGCCGAGCGGCAGCGGCTGGCGCGCGAGATTCATGATGCGGTCAAGCAGCAGGTGTTTGCGACCGGGATGCAGATCGGGGCGGCGCTGGCGCTGATCGAGCGCGATCCGGGCGCGGCGAAGGCGCGGCTGGCGGAGGCCGATGCGCTGGTGCGGCAGGCGCAGGATGAACTGGCGGCAGTCATCCACGAGTTGCGCCCGGCGACGCTGGATGGCCGGGGGTTGGCGGTGACGCTGCGCGAGTATGCGGCGCGGTGGTCGCGCCAGAGCGATATCGCGGCCGAGGTGCGCGTGGCGGAGGGATGCGCGATCCCGCTGGAGGCGGAGCAGGCGCTCTTCCGGGTGGCGCAGGAGGCGCTGGCGAACGTGGCGCGGCATAGCGGGGCGGCGACGGCGGCGGTTGAATTGGCGTGTGAGGATGGCGCGGTGACGCTGCGGGTCACGGACGATGGGCGGGGGTTCGTGGCGGATGCGTTGGATGGCCGGGGATATGGGCTGGCGAGCATGGGCGAGCGGGTGGCGGCGCTTGGCGGGAAGGTGACGGTGGAGAGCGCGCCGGGAGAGGGGACGCGGGTGACGTGTGTTTGTCCGCTGGGCGAGCGGCACGCCGGGGGCTGAGATGGCAATGGAAACGCCGGTGACGGTGCTGCTGGTGGATGACCACGCGGTGGTGCGCCGGGGGGTGCGCGCGTTCCTGGAGACGCAGCCGGGGATCCGGGTGGTGGCGGATGCCGATTCGGGGGCATTGGCGGTGCGACTGGCCGAAGAGCACGCGCCCGACGTGGCGCTGGTGGATCTGCTGATGCCGGGGATGGATGGGGTGGAGACGACCCGGCAGTTGACGGCACGTTCGCCGCGCACGCGGGTGATCGTGCTGACCTCGTACCACGAGGATGAGCATATTTTCCCGGCGATTCGGGCCGGGGCGCTTTCGTATTTGCTGAAGAATGTGGGGCCGGAGGAGTTGGCCGACGCGATCCGCAAGGCGGCGGCGGGGGAGGCGGTGCTGCACCCGCGCGTGGCGGCGCGGGTGGTGCGGGAGATGCACGGGCGGCGCGGCGAGGAGGCGAATCCGTTCCGCGAGTTGAGCGACCGCGAGTTGGATGTGCTGCGGCTGGTGGCGGATGGGTTGAATAATACGGAGATCGCGGAGCGGCTGTCGATCAGCGAGCACACGGTGAAGAGCCACGTCGGGAATATTCTGGGGAAGCTGCACCTGGCGGATCGGACGCAGGCGGCGGTGTTTGCGTGGCGGCAGGGGATTGTGCGGCGGGAGTGAGGGGGGGCGAGTCGTGAGTCGTGAGTGGATGAGGCGATAGGCGATAGGCGATAGGCGATAGGCGATAGAGACCTCACCCCCCGGCCCCCTCTCCCGCGAGGAGAGGGGGGGACTCGTGCGGAGGGTGATGGGGGAGGTGGTGCTGGTGCCGCGCCCGCCCGGACATGAAGTGTCCGGGCTACGAGATGCGCCGGATGGAATCCGGCCTGGGGGCATGGAGTTGAGGTTGGGAGCTTGCTGATCCGCTGGGACGAGATGGATGCGCCCGCCGCGCTCGGGCAAGCGCCCGCTGCGCCGCAAGATGTGGCATCTGCATGACGATGGGTGACACGGTGACTACGGCGGAGGGCGGCGATTTGCGGCGGCAGATCGACGAGGTTGCGGCATGGCTGGAGGCGCGGATCGCGACTCGGGATCGGTTGATCACGCTGCCGGGGACAGGGGCGCGCTTCGCCATTCGCGGTCCCGCGCGCGAGGGGCACCACCAGCTGTTTGCCGAGGCGAAGGCGACGCGCGAGAAGCAGTTGCCCTACTGGGTCGATGTGTGGCCGAGCGGGGTGGCGCTGGCCGACCTATCGCTGGTGCAGGCCGAGGCGCTGGCGGGGAGGCCGGTGCTGGAGCTGGGCTGCGGCCTGGGGGTGACGGCAACTGCCGCGTTGGCTGCTGGTGCGGACCTCTACGTCGCCGATTACTCGCCGATCTCGCTCGCCTTCTGCCGCGTCAATGCGTTGCGTAATACGGGGCGTGCGCCGCGTTCGCTGGAGTTCAACTGGCGCGATCCGTTGGCGGAGGTACTGGAACGACTGGGGCCACTGCCGTCCTTCCCGATTATTCTGGCGGCTGACATTCTCTATGAGGACCGCGATGTTGCGCCGGTCTGCGCGCTGATCGACCGGTTGCTGGCCCCGGATGGCGAGTTGTGGCTGGCGGAGCCGGGGCGGAAGACGGCGCGGGCGTTTTTGAATGCGCTGGAAGCGGCGGGGTGGCGCGGGACGACCGAGATGGTGGCCGGGCCCTGGCCGGGGGGTGAGAAGGCGCGGGTGCGGTTGCATTTCTTGGGGCGGCACCGGGGGTAAAAATGCGCCTCGCGGGTCTGCGGGGGCACCGGGACTGAAGTCCCGGCTAAGGGCCTGCGGGCCACAAAGTCCGCTGCGGCGGACTGGGCATGTGGTAGGTTTCGGCCTGCGAGGGTGTCGCGCCAGTGCCGGATCTTTTTGGGGCGTAACTGGATTCCTTCTTCGGCAGTTTCACGATGAAAATGAAGTGCTATCTGGTATGGATTATGCACTATGGGTGTGCGATCCCGAGGGGATCGATGTCTGTGAAATGATGTGCATGGTGGTATTGCGCACCGATGGAGGAAGATTACGATGGCCGCGACACGCCAGAAGGCGATGGATATTCTGTCCGACGAGCATGCGCGCGAGCGTGAGGAGATCGTTCAACTGCTGACGAAGGGGTACTGGATGGAGATCGAGACGGTGATGAGCTACATCGCCAATTCGGTCAACCCCGATGGGGTCCGCGCCCGCGAGATTGCGGAGGCGTTGGAGGAGGACATCCAGGAGGAATTGGGGCACGCCCGGTTGTTCGCCCAGCGGATCAAGGAACTGTATGGCGTGGTGCCGGGTTCGATGGAGTTCAAGGCTGAGCAGACGTTCCTGCAGCCGCCCGCGAAGCAGACCGACCTGGTGCAGATCATCAAGGGGGTGATCGAGGCCGAGACGGGGGCGATCGAGCACTACAACAAGATTATCGATACGTGCGATGGCGTGGACTGGGTCACGCAGGACATGGTGATCGATATCCTGCGCGATGAGCAGGGGCACCGGCGGCTCTTCGAGGGCTTCCTGCGTGAGTTCGAGGCGGAGGGGCGGGCGAGGTAGCGGCGGGACGATGAACCGCCAAGACGCCAAGAAGGCCGCCAACGACGCCAAGAGGAGAACGATTTAACCGCAGAGGACGCAGAGGGCGCAGAGAAACGAGGAGAGGGGACGGGAAAATCATCCCGTCCCCTCTCTTTGCTTTTCTCCCCTCGCCTTGGCGCTCTTGGCGTCTCCTTGGCGTCTTGGCGGTTCAACCGTCATTCCTCAGCCGACGAAGACGATGCAGGAGGGGCTGCCGGTTTGGATGGTTTGGCCGGTGGGGGTGAGGGTGCCGGTTTCGCCATCGACGCGGAAGGTGACGATGGTGCCGCTGCCCTGGTTGGCGGCGTAGAGGAAGGTGCCGGAGGGGTCGAGGGCGAAGAAGCGCGGGACGGTGCCCTGGGTCGATTCCCAGCCGACCGGGCTGAGGGTGCCGTCGTCGGGGCTGATGGCGAAGATGGCGATGCTGTCGTGGCCCCGGTTGGAGGCGTAGACGAAGCGGCCGGAGGGGGCAACGGTGATCTCCGAGCCGGTGTTGGGTTCGGTGTAGTCGGGCGGCAGGGAGGAGATGGTCTGCCGTTCGTTGAGCGTGCCGTGGGTCGAGTCGTAGTCGTAGGTGGAGACGGTGGAGTCGAGTTCGTTGATCGCGTAGGCGCGGGGCGCGTTCGGGTGGAAGGCGATGTGGCGGGGTCCAGCGCCGGGTCGGGTTGTCACGGAGGGGGGATCGGCGGGGACGAGCGCGCCGCGACCGACCTCCGGGCGATAGATGAAGAGGCGGTCGAGGCCCTTGTCGGGGGCGACGACGAAGCGACCGGCGGGGGTCGTAGGGGATGTGGTGCAGGTGGGCGCTGGTCTGCTCGGTCGGGTGCGGGCCGGGGTCGCCGGTCTGCGGGAGGATTTCGACGAGCGGCATGAGCATGCCGTCGGCGGTCAGCGGCAGGGCGGAGACGGTGCCGCCGGTGTAGTTCGCCACGGCGAGGAGCTGGCCGGTCGGCTCGATGTCGATGCTGACCGGGTTGGCACCGCCGGATGGCTCGGTGTTGAGGAAGGTCAGGCCGCCGGTGGCGCGGTCGATGGCGAAGGCGCTGACGGCGCTGTGGTCGTTGCCGCCGTGGACGCAGTAGAGCGTGTGGCGCTCCGGGTGGAGCGTCAGGAACGAGGGGTTGGGCAGATCGGGGACGGTCTGGAGGTGCCGCCATTCGCCGGTCGAGGGATCGACTTGATAGATGGAGATGCCTTCGCCGTGTCCCTGGCGATCGGGGCTGGTGTAGCAGCCTACGTAGGCGTGCATGGCGCGTCGGCTCTTTCGCGGCGCGTCGGCGGGTCGCGTCTGTACCCGCAATGGCAAACAGCGCCCTGCGCTACGTGAAGGGTGGGCGGCCCTGGCGGCGTGTTCATCGCTGGCGGCTGGTGCCGTCGGAGTGGGGTGCTGCACGGGGCGTGCCAGATGGGGGTGTGGAGAGTGGAGAGTGGAGAGAAGAGAGACCTCACCCCCCGCCGCCTGCTGGCGGCACCCCTCTCCCGCGAGGGAGAGGGGCAGGCTGTGCGATGGGTGTGGGGATGGCAGAGTCATGTGCCCGGTGTGGGGCAGACCCCTCCCCGCCGCTGCGGCGACCCTCCCCCTTCAGGAGAGGGTGGGGATGCGGGGTGGCGCGGGTGGTTGATGTGGGAACGGGTGCTGTTCCGGTACGGGCGGGTCGGTGACCCGCCCGTACCAGGTGGTGCTGGGGGAGGGTTAGGAGTCGGTGGGGGGTGGGAAGAAGGGGTGGCCGAAGCGGTCGCCGTAGGTGACGGTTTCGACGGGTTGGCGGACGGCGGTGCCCCAGCGGCCTTCGGGGTAGCCGAGGGGGATGAGGGCGGCGGTGTCCCAGCCTTCGGGGAGGTTGAGCAGGGCGTTCACGCGGGCGTTGTCGCGGCGATAGATGGTGGTGAGGGTGGTGCCGATGCCGAGGGAGCGGGCGGCGAGCATCAGGTTCTGCACGGCGGGGTAGATCGAGGAGCCGCTGACGATCGTGGGGCGTCCGGGGATGTAGGCGCAGGGGAAGATCCAGACGGGGGCTTCGGCGAGGTGCTCGGCGAGGTGCTCGGCGCTGTTGAGGACGCGCTCCTGGCGGCGGCGAACGTCGTCGGGGGCGTCGAGGCGGTGATTGGCCGTAGCCGGTGGCTTTGAGTGCTTTCCAGCCTTCGAGGTAGATGGCGGCGATTTCGTCCTTGATCGCCTGGTCGCGGACGACGATGAAGGCCCAGGTTTGCTGGTTGCCGCCGCTGGCGGCGCGGATGGCGGCGTCGAGGATGGTGCGGATGGCGTCGTCGGGGATGGGATCGGGCTTCAGGCGGCGCATGGGCGGAGGGTGTAGATCGCGTCGAGGGAGTTCCATGGGTGCCTCCGTTTGGGTGTGCGTTCGTGGTCAGTGCTGAGTGCTGAGTGCTGAGTGCTGAGTAGGTCGGCGCGTCAGTGCGTCAGTGCGTCAGTGCGTCGGTATTGTAGCCGCAGCGCGGATGGCGGTGTGGGCTTCGGCGATGCGGGCGGGGTCGTTGAGGTGGAGGCCGAAGTGGAGGAGTGGGAAGGGCCGAGGGTGCCGTACAGGCGGCGCGGCGGCGAAAGCGGTCGTCTGCGAGGCCGTGGCGGCGAGGAGAGCGTCGAGGGTGGCGGGGTCGCAGTCGTGGGCGAAGGCGGCGAAGTCCAGCGCGGGGTCGCCGATCCAGACGTCGCCCCAGTCGATGACACCGGTGATGCGCTCGCCGGGGGGATCGACAAGGATGTGTTCGAGGGCGAGGTCGTGGTGGAGGAGGGCGACGGGGCGCTCGGCGCGGGCGAGTTCGGCCAGGAAGGCGTCGCAGGTGGCGGCGACCCAGGCGCGGGTGGGAGGGTCGAGCGCGGGGTCGTCGTCGCGCATGGCGCGGGCGGCGAAGGCGTGCCAGTGATCGCGCCAGGCCACCCAGGAGCCGGGGGTGACGCCGCAGGCAACGGCGCGATCGAGCGGGAAGGCGTGCAGCGCGCGGAGGAAGGCGGCGAGGTGGGGCAGGAGCGGCGAGGCGGGGTGCAGCAGCTCAGGCGATTGGTCAAGGAAGCGGCCTGCCAGTTTGGGATAGCCGACGAAGGGGAGGGCGGGGTCGTTGGGGGCGCCGGCGTGGCGATGTGGGTGAAGTGCGGAATCGGCACGGGGAGGGCGGCGGCGAGCGAGGGGAGCAGCGCGATCTCGCGGCGTAGCCAGTCGGCGCTTCGGCGCGCTTGGGAAGCGGAAGACGAGCGAGTCGTTCACTTCCCAGGCGCTGCTATCCCACCCTTCGCTGAGGTAGCGGCAGGTCGCGACCCTGAGAGTGGGAAAGGCAATTTCGATCGCGCGCTGCGCCGTTGCAGCATCATCAGGCACCCCTGACCGAAATGCGGAGGGGCGACCCGGCTGGATCTGCGCCGGGTCGCCCCTTCAGGTAGCTGGGAGTTTAGACCCAGCCACCTGGGGAAGAAGAAGCGTCGAATCAGCACGTGATGTGGGCTGAAGTCTTCAATGATCAGTCACAAGACCGTGGAGGCTGCTGCACCGGGACAACTGCCGCCGCGATCGAATCAATGATCGGGGCCACCTGGTTAGCGTCCTGCGGGAACATGAAGCCGTTGACGGTGTAGAGATCGGGGCCGATGAGGAAATCGATGCGAACGATGACTTCAGTCTGGCCCTGGTCATTCCGATGCTGGAACATACGGCGATAGGCCCGAGTTGGGCCGAGGTTTACTCGTTCCTCGCTGATCGGCTTGTACTCAGGGCGAGCTTCGACCTGCTTCTTGATCTCGACCTCCGCTTCAACGACGGTGGCGAAGCATTTGCCTTCGTTGATCGCGAATTCCACGCCCCACTCCTGTGGCGCTATGTAGATAACCTGCTGCGGATAGCGTGGTCACGCTTCCAGTTGTTCGGGACACGGGCGGTGAAGCGGCCTTGCGGATCGCTGTAGACATTGTTGCTGGTCAGCGGCGTGAGGGGTCGGCCCCAGGGCTCGGTGAGGATGCGCCTGCCGAACTGGCCGAGCAGCATATTATTGGGCGGGCCGTACTCGGGGTGGCGCTCGAAGCGGGCGCGCTCGAAGTACTGGACTTCGTACTCCTGGCCGTTCTCCAGCTTCTCGCGGAAGACTTCGCTCAGCGGGTAGCCGAACTGCGGCAGGCCGCCGTTACCATCCCAGTAGCCCATGAAGTCGCCCGGCACGTTGTGGCCGGTCTCGGGGAAGAAGCGCGATCCCGCTTTCGGGGCAACTCCGGGCTCGGCGGATGGATCGCTCGCCCGAACTGGCCGGGCGCAAGATATAACTGGAGGTGCCAGCATTCTCTTCGTGGTACTCCATGCGCACACGCTCGAACCACTGGACCCGGTAGAATTTGCCGTCCTCCAGAACCTGCCACCACACAGTGGACAGTGGGTAGCCGTTGATCGCCAGAAGATCCGCCGTGGGCGTTCCAGTAGTCGAAGAAGAGCCTCCTCGATGCAAGAGCCGGTCCTCACCGAGCAGCGCTCGGCGGCGCGCTTTTGCGCGCCGCCGACGGCGGGAAGGATTTCCCTATCAGCCAGGCTGAGGATCGTGCCGATCGCGAGGAATCGTCGCATCTTTCCCTCCGTGAACGTATGGCGCTCGCCGCGCCATGCCGGGACTTCGGGCCAGCATGGCTATTCTGCGCCATGTCGGGCACACCGGGGATGGCCAAAGTACTGCGGGCAGAGCGTACACGAACATATGGGGGCAAATCTCAACAGGGAGCACGCCCACCGAGCAAGCTCATTCCGGGCTGCGGGTGCCATTGGTGGCAGGCTCGTGCTTGCCGGATTCGGTGCCTCCGCACGCGCGGGACAGACGGATCAAACCTCCACGCCGGGGGAGGGTGCGGGCCGCGTTGTTCCCGGTGCGCGGGGATGATACCACGCCCGGGGCGGGCAAGCTCAGGGATGGGGCGCGTGGGTGGCGGCTTCGGCGGGGGTTTCGTTGCCGGAGTCGTGGATGGCGCGGTCGGTGTCGGTGAGGGCGAGGATGAGCAGGCCGAGGGCGAAGAGGACGATCAGCGAGAGGATCGCGTCGCGATAGGAGTCGGTGCGGCTGACGACGTAGCCGAAGATCAGCGGGCCGATCCAGGAGGTGCCGCGCTCGGTGATCTCGTAGACGCCGAAGAAGGCGGCCTCGCGCCCGGCGGGGATCATGCGCGAGAAGAGGCTGCGCGAGAGGGCCTGCGAGCCGCCGAGGACGATGGCGATCATCGCGGCCATGCCCCAGGCCTGGGCGGTGGTCTGGAGGAAGCCGTAGGCGTAGACGATCACGGCGGTCCAGAGGACGAGCGAGGCCATGATCGCGCGCTTCGCCCCGATCCAGATCGCCAGGCGACCGAACCCGAGCGCGCCGACGAACGCGACGAACTGGACCATCAGGAAGACGAGGATCACGAAGGATTGGGCGTCGTCCTCCGAGCGGCCTTTGGCGATGAAGAGTTCCTGGGTGAGGAAGACCGAGGCGAGGCCGATCACGGTCTGGATGCCGTCGTTGTAGAAGAGGTAGCCGACCAGGTAGCGCATGGTGTGGGGCAGCCGCCGCAGTTCGCGGAAGGAGTCGCGCAATTCGCTGAAGCCGACCGTGAGCAGGGATTTGCCCGGTGGCAGGGTGCGCATGGCCTCGCGGACTTTGAGGTTGAGGAAGGTGATGATCGCGAAGCCGCCCCACCAGAGCCCGGCCGAGAGGAGGGAGATGCGCACGGTCCACTCGGTGCTCAGGCCGAAGGGTTTGAGGGTGAGGAGGGCGAGGTTGGCGGCGAGGAGGAGTCCGCCGCCGAGGTAGCCGAGCGCGAAGCCGCGACTGGAGACGCTGTCGCGCTGGTCCTCGGTGGTGATCTCGGGGAGGTAGGCGTTGTACATGACGATCGCGCCGCCGAAGCTGACGTTGGCGATGATGAAGAGGAGCGCGCCGAGCAGGTAGAGGCCGTTGGTGATGAAGAAGAGCAGGCAGGTGGCGACGACGGCGATATAGGTGAAGAGGAAGAGGATACGTTTCTTGAGGTTGGTGTAGTCGGCGACCGCGCCGAGGATCGGCAGGAAGAAGACCTGGAGGAGGACCGAGACGGAGGTGGTGTAGGGCCAGAGCGATTTCGCGGTGACATCGCCCAGGAAGCCGAGCGAGAAGATGACGCCGTTGTCGCCGACCGCGTTCTGCGCCAGCGAGGTGACGTAGGGGGCGAGCAATACGCCGCCGACGGTGGTGCTGAAGGCGGAGCCGGCCCAGTCGTACATCGTCCAGCCGAAGATTTCGCGGCGGTCGTTGATGGTGAGTGCGGTGTTCACGGGCGCGGCTTTGCTCATCGCGCGTCCTCTCCTTGCGTCGGTGGCACCGAGGGTTGGTTGGTCTGACGCGCGTAGTATCGCATACCGAGGAAGCGATTGAACCGCCAAGACGCCAAGGAGTCGCCAAGGACGCCAAAAGAGGACCGGATTTTACCGCAGAGGGCGCGGAGGACGCGGAGACGAAGGAGAGACGAGGAGAGAACCAAGAGAAACGGATTGAACCACAGAGAACACAGAGAACACAGAGATAGGGACGGGGATAAGGACGCAGAGACGCAGAGACGCAGAGAGCGACGCAGAGACGACGACGGGGCGGCTATTCTCCCCGGAGCAACGCGGGCCAGCCACCGGATTGGCGGGCGGCGAGGCGGAGGTAGCCGATGAAGGCGGGCCACCAGAGGAGGTCGTTGGTGAGGATGGTGAGGCCGAAGGTGCGGGGGAGGTCGCCGCGCGCGGCGGACCAGGCGAAGCCGATCGGGCCGAAGGTTTTGCCGACCATGCCGATCAGGATGAGGTGGCGGTGGCGTTCGGGGTGGCGGGCGGCCCAGAAGTAGCCAGGGGCGTAGACCATGACGAGCATGCCGATCACCTGCCAGAGGGGCGCGGGCATGGTCTCGGATACGCCGAGGAGGCGCATGCTGCGGCGGGGGAAGAGGATGATCGATGCGCCCCAGAGGAGGTTGTAGAGGGCGGCGGCGTAGAACCAGGGGCGGTAGCGGACGAGGGCGAGGGGGAGGTCGTCGGGAGCAGGGGAGGATGGTGGCATGGTCTACCTCATGATAGGTACTGCTAGGTCGGCGACTCCAGGCTCAATGGAGCAATGGGGGAACCTGGCATCACTTGATACTGAGATTGTAGCTGCCATTGCATTGCGGCGGATTCCGCCGCAGCCTCCCTCGATGAGATTTCGTGCCTGACTTTGTCAAACCGAAGAAGGAAAAAGAGACAAACGCCAACGACAACGAACAGGAACAAGGTCATATATGGGATATAGGACGGATAGCGGGAAACTACAAACAGATTACCAAGGCTACTGAGATTCAAAACTATAATCACAGTACCAAAATTGGGATACCGCACCGCTTCAGGGGCAAGTCGAAACGCCTCCGGCAATGGCAACACGCCCGGTTCGGTGACGATCTTGCCCAGGTAAACTATGATCGCCACCAGACTGGTCACGAGCCCACAGGCCAAGCCAAACCAGAACCACACGACGCCGAAAAGACTCCACCAGAAGAACCAAACATTCACACTGACCAGGGCACCACTCAGCAGATAGTTGCCAAGCACCGAGGTGATCGGCCTGAAATTGCCGGTCAGACGATAGTGTCGTGCCGCTTCTTTGTACCTGACAAACCCAGAAGCGATACCAATGCCAAGTAGTGATAGGAAGCAGACAAGCGACAATGAGTAGAGTACTGGCGTTGGCACATTTGTCAGCGGTAGCCATCTGCTGAACATGCGTATCCTCGCTTTGCGGCGTTCGCCGAGATACCCCTCCGAGTAACAATCATAAGGCCGTGATCGCGCTGGATGCAACATGGCGATATTGAGGTCAAGTTGCGGGAATCCACGGAAGATGCCGTCTGAATCGACCGAATCGGCGAACTCGAAGAAGTCCATGTTCGAGATGGAGAGGTTGGCATCGATGGCCCACAGCTCGGGCAGGATGGCGCGGAAGGCGCGGCCCCGCTCGTCGTGCAAATCGACGACGAGGATGGGGCGCTCGGGATGGAGTGAGTGCCAGAAAGCTGGTCGGCGACGAACATGAAATAGGGCGGTCCTGGCGGCATGAGCGCGGCGAGCTGTGCCACGGTCAGCCCGTCGTAGCGCGGATCGCTGACGCAGACGACGTTGGGCACCCAGGCGAATTCTTCGTCGGGCACACGGAGGGCGGTGCAGAGGGAATCCCAGGCCAGATCGTCTGAGAAGTCGGTGCGGATGAACGGGACGGTTCCCGTCTCCTGAATGCGCGCCATCGCCTGTTGAAGTGGCTCCATTTTCCGACTCCTGAGGCGAAAAGGACGAAAACTATCCATTGAGCGCCTGCTCTGCGGCCCGCCTTTCGGCTTCATTCAGCATTCGGTTGCGTCGAGTGAGTTGTTTCGACCCAACGATGAGAGCAATTGGTGCGAGGAGCAGACCGGTAAGCATCACCTGAATGGCGTGGATAATTGGAGGGAGGTGGACAATGTCATCGAGAAATAACGCGGCAAGGGAAGCCAGGTACAATGCAAGCGATCCCCACCGTTGCTGCGGCGACTCCGACCCGCGCCACTGGGCATCTGTGAGCAAATATGGTTGAGCCAGCGGCTGGGGCCAAGTGAATACCCGCCCGGCGATACTGCTTACCAGTGGGGTGCCCAACCCCATGACGAGCACCGCCGGAAATAGCAGCCACGTTGGCACGGTAAGCCACCAAATCACGCTGAGCGCAACGCAGAAGCAGGCTCCGAAGCCCCAGAGTTGCCACTCAGGCGCACGATGCCCACGGTATCGCAAGTGTTGGCGTTGCCCGCCATAAATGAGCAGGCCGAAGAGTAACGCTGTGCCGGCGACAAAATAAGGATCAGCAACCCGGCTGCGTCGCGTATGGATGGATCTGTCGTCGTCAATCCAGTTGTGGGCGGAGTAATCTGGGGCACAATCCGCTTCGCTCACACCACCAGCAGTTCGCGGTGTTCGCCGAAGACTTCTTTGAGGACGCCGACGATTTCGCCGAGGGTGGCGTAGGCGCGGACGGCGTCGAGGAGGGGGGGCATCAGGTTGGTGGTGCCGCTGGCGGCGGCGCGGAGGGCGGCGAGGCTGCGGGACCACTCTTCCTGGTTGCGCTCGGCGCGGACGCGGGCGAGGCGGGCGAGCTGGCGCGATTCGCCTTGCGGGTCCATCTGGAGGATGGGGATCGTGGGGGCTTCGTCGGTCTGGAAGGCGTTGACGCCGACGATGATGCGCCGCCCCTCGTTGATCTCGCGCTCGTAGCGGTAGGCGCTGTCGGCGATGCGGTGCTGGAAGTAGCCCGCTTCGAGCGCGGGGAGGACGCCGCCGAGCGAGTCGACTTCGCGCTCGATGGCGTAGTAGCGGTCTTCCATCTCCTTGGTGAGCGATTCGACGAGGTAGGAGCCGCCGAGGGGATCGACGCTGTTCGCCGCGCCGCTCTCGTGGGCGATGATCTGCTGGGTGCGGAGGGCGACGCGCACGGCGAGTTCGCTGGGGAGGGCGAGGGCTTCGTCCATGCCGTTGGTGTGGAGGCTCTGGGTGCCGCCCATCACGGCGGCGAGGGCCTGGATGGCGACGCGCGCGATGTTGTTCTCGGGTTCCTGCGCGGGGAGGGAGACGCCGGCGGTCTGGGTGTGGAAGCGGAGGAGCCAGGAGCGCGGGTTCTTCGCGCCGAAGCGGTCGCGCATGATCGTCGCCCAGATTTTGCGCGCGGCGCGGTATTTGGCGATCTCCTCGAAGAAATCGTTGTGGGCGTTGAAGAAGAAGGAGAGGCGCGGGGCGAAGCTGTCGATGTCGAGGCCGCGCGCGAGCGCCCAGCGGACGTATTCGGTGCCGTCGAGCAGGGTGAAGGCGAGTTCTTCGGCGGCGGTCGCGCCCGCCTCGCGGATGTGGTAGCCGCTGATCGAGACCGAGTTCCAGAGGGGCAGGTCGCTGGCGGCGAACTCGATGGTGTCGGTGACGAGGCGCATGGAGGGTTTGGGCGGGAAGATATATTCGTTCTGGGCGGTGAACTCCTTGAGGATGTCGTTCTGGAGCGTGCCGCCGAGTTTGGCGCGCGGGATGCCGCGCCGCTCGGCGGCGGCGATGTACATGGCCCAGATGATCGCGGCGGGGGAGTTGATCGTCATCGAGGTGGTGATGCGGTCGAGCGGCAGATCGTTGAGCAGGATCTCCATGTCGGCCAGGGAGGAGACGGCGACGCCGCACTTGCCGAATTCGCCGAGCGACCAGGGGTCGTCGGTGTCGCGGCCGTAGAGGGTGGGCAGGTCGAAGGCGACCGAGAGGCCGGTCTGGCCCTGGCTAAGCAGGTAGCGGAAGCGGGCGTTGGTCTCCTCGGCCGAGCCGAAGCCGGCGAAGAGGCGCATGGTCCAGAGTTTGCCGCGATACATGGTTTCGTGGACGCCGCGCGTGTAGGGGAACTGGCCGGGCTGGCCGATGTCGGTGGTGGGGTCGATGCCGCGCCGGGCGAGGTCGTCGGGGGTGTAGACCTCCTGCATCACTTCGCCTGAGGTGGTCATGAAGTCGTCGGGGGGCAGGCGGAGGCCGGTGGGGCGGTCGGCGCGCTCGGGAGCGGCGGCGGGCC
>JAXLWN010000055.1:0-49958 GCA_046328475.1 Chloroflexia bacterium
CATGCGGGAGGTTGTCTTGCCAGTTCTCGGCGTTCTCGGCGTCCTCTGCGGTTAGTCGGTCCCGCTTGACGGTTCAGGTTAGGCGCGCGAGTTCGCGTTCGAGGATGCGGCGGGTGATGGCGATGGTGCTGGCGTAGGTGGGATCCATGCCGGCGTAGGAGAGGTTTTTCGCGCCGAGGTTTTGCCCCTTGGAGTAGGGGGTGTCGGAGGCGTAGTGGATGAAGCCGACTTCGTAGGGGGCTTCGTAGAGGTTGACGACTTCGTTGATCGGGTAGCGGGTGGGGAAGGTGTCCTCGTAGACGGCGTCGAGGTAGGGGCCGGCCTCGGCCTCCAGGACGGTGTAGCCGTCGCGGTAGAGGAGGTCCATGTAGCCCTCGCTCTGCAGGAAGGTGCCGTAGGTGGCGGCGGCGCGCTGGTGGTCGAGGACGGAGCCGTAGTTGAGGTAGGGCTCGACATCCTGGGCGATGAAGCAGTTGTCGATCAGGTAGGTGTTGCCGGAGTGCTCGTCGTAGAAGTGGTCGGCGATCATCACGTCGCCGATGCGGCCGTTGAAGGTCGCGGCCTTGCCCATGACGTACATCCCGGCGAGGCCGTGGGTGTGGCGCGCGAGCGCCCGCGCGACCTGGTAGGCGGCCCAGCCGAGCGGGTAGTCGATGTTGAGGATGATCGCGCGCGAGTCGCGCAGCTTTTCCAGGCCGGGCAGCCGGAGGCGAGGGTCGAGTCGCGCCGGGTCGAGTTTCGCCAGTTCGATCACCTGGGCGTGGATGTCGAGCAGGTCGCGGCTGGTGACGTGGGTGATGCCGACCGACCGTTCGAGCGCGGTGCGCTCGGCGCGGAGGTCGTCGCGCCCCGGTCCTTGCAGGTATTTCTTGGCGACGTAGTAGAGGAAGTTCTCCCAGCTGCTGCGCACCGACTGCGCGCGGATCGCCTCGTACTCCTCCCAGAGATCGGGCTCGCCCTCGCGGATGAACTCGATCAGCGCCTCCTCGCGCTCGGCGGCGTAGCCGGAGAGGAGGTTGACGAGGCTGTGGGTGTTGGAGGAGACGAAGTAGAAAGGGCCGTTGTGCATCTCGATGTCCGGCCCGCCCGCCTCCAGCGTGGCGTCGCGGATGTGATGCCACCACTGGCCGGTGACCTGCTCGTAGTCGCTGGTCGAGCCGCCGAGGACGCGGATGGCGAAGTGCTTGCGGATGCGGGCGATGCGCTTCAGTTGCGCCAGGCCCCGGCCGTCCCAGAGGAGCCGCAGCCGCGACCAGCCGCCGTCGTCCAGCCCGAGCGCGCCCTGCACCGACGCGACGAGATCGGCGTCGGGCACGCCTTCGTCGGGCGCGTCGGCCAGGGCGTGCCGCACCGCCTGGGAGCCGTTCAGCAGGCGATTGAGCTTGTTCCACTCGATCTCGTAGGCGAGCAGCATCGGGATGATGTCGTCGATGTCGGAGGGGGAGGCGATGAAGACGGCGAGCGTTTCGTCGCCGTCGTAGAGCATCAGCCGCCGCCGGCCGGGCGCGGTGACGCGCTGCCACTGGAGGACGTTCGGGTAGCCCTGGCGGGCGAAGGTGGCCTCGGTCTGCCCGAGCAGGACGAGGCGCACGCCGATGATCTGCGCGGGGAGCCGGAGCGTGGAGTAGGTGATCGCGGAGAGGTCGGGCTGCGGGTCGCGCGCCCCGACGTGGAGGGCGGAGTTCATCGCCAGATAGGGCTCGGTCAGCGCGCGGATCTGCACCTCGCCCGACGATTGGAGCGTGGTCTGGTAGGCGCGCATGAAGTGATCGATCTCGACCCGGCCGGGGCCGGACCCGTGCGATGCCCGCGCGTACTGTCCGTTCCCCGCCGCCCGCAGCCCGCTTTGCGACATGAAGCGCCGTTCGACCATGATGCTCGCCCATCCTTCCGCGATGCGCTTTTCCCTTATTCAGGGGGATTGTAGCCCGGAACGGGCGAACGGGCGGCCTATTCACCCGCCGTTTACCGCGCCAAAGGATCAGCGCAACATTCTGGCACCATA
Organism: Chloroflexia bacterium; assembly: GCA_046328475.1. Classification (GTDB taxonomy): domain Bacteria; phylum Chloroflexota; class Chloroflexia; order Thermomicrobiales; family CADCWN01; genus CADCWN01. Next base: position 2,006 of record JAXLWN010000055.1, read on the forward strand.
CTCTCAATGCCGATCCCGATGTCGCTGGCGCGCGGGGTTGGGTGGAGTAGTGGCTCGTACAGCATGAATGTCAAGGAGGACACCATGCGACGGGGATACCTGTGGCACATGGCAATTGGAGTTCTGGTTGTGCTGTTGCTGGCAGCGTGCGGTGCGGCAAGTCCGACGGCAACGACGGCGATGCCAACCGCGACAACCGCACCGACGCAGCCGCCCGCGAACGCCATCGCCGTGCGCGATGCCTGGGCACGCCCGGCGATGATGGCCAGCACGGGCATGGGAACGCCGACGGGCAGCATGGGGGCACCGAGCATGGGCGCGACCCCGGCGATGGGCGGATCCCCGGGCATGGGCGGCACGCCGAGTATGGGGGGCACGAGCACCAGCGCGGCCTACATGACGATCAGCAACAGTGGCGGCACGGCCGATCGGCTGATCAGCGCCGCAACGGATGTGGCGTCCGCGATCGAATTGCACACGACGGAAGTTAAGGACAACATCGCCCGGATGCGACAAGTCGAGGCGGTCGAGGTCCCGGCCAATGGCGAGGTGCAGCTGAAGCCGGGTGGCTTCCACATCATGTTGATCAACGTGCGACGCGATCTGAAGCCTGGCGATTCCTTTCCCCTGACCCTCACCTTCGCGCAAGCAGGCAAGGTGGAAGTCATTGTCCAGGTGCGTCAGCCGTAGCCAGGGAGGTTGCGATGGGCACGATCGTCTCGTCGCCAGCCACTGGTGGACTCCGGCGGCGACAATGGGCACTCTTCGCGCTGGTCCTCCTCCTGGTGGGTGCGCTCGGCACCGCCGCGCTGATCGCCACGCGGAAGGAAGCGCCGAAACCGCAGTCCAGCCTGCCGATCGGCGGGGCGTCCGCGAGCGGCCAGGGGTCGCTGATCAGCCCGCCGCGCACGCTGACAAACTTCACGATGACCAGCCACCGGGGCACACCGCTGAGCCTCGGTGAGTTGCGCGGCAAGGCGGTCCTCCTTTTCTTCGGCTATACCCGCTGCCCGGACTTCTGCCCGACCACGCTGGTGGAGTTCAGGGATGTGAAGCGCGCCCTGGGCACGGAGGCGGCCGGGGTGGCGTTTGTCTTCGTCAGTGTGGATGCCGAGTCCGACACGGCCGAGACACTGGGCCAGTACGTGACCAACTTCGACCCGGAGTTCATCGGCCTGAGGGGCGATGCCGCCACCCTGGCGCAGATCGGGCCGGAGTACGATCTCTACTTTAAGAAGCGCGAGGTCAGTGGGGCCACTGGCTACCTGATCGATCATACCGCGATCACCTACTTGATCGACCGTGAGGGACGGTTGCGGATCATCTTCCCCTACGGCACCCCGGCAGCGGCGATTGCCACCGACATTCACGCGCTCCTGGCGCAGCCATGAATGCGCGGACGACAGGGATGGGCGGGATGGCCAGGAGCGAGGGGGTGGCAATGAGCGGACGGATCCTCGCCGCGCGGATGACGCTGGTGGTGCTGGCCCTGCTCGGGCTGTTCGACGCGGCATTGCTCGCCCGGGAGCGGGCCGCGCAGCTCGCCGCCCAAATCTGCCTCTTCGAGACGGCCTGCGAGCAGTTGCGGATGGGCAAGTGGAGCACCGTCCCGCCGGGCGCGGGGGTGCCGGTGCCGACGCTAGGGCTACTCGGGTTCGGCGCACTGCTCGTTCTCGCCGGGATCGGCCTGTTCCGCGAGCGGATCGGGCCGCTGCCCCTCGCACCGATCCTGCTCCTCGCGGCCAGCCTCGGCGTGGCTTTCACCGGCTACCTGATCGCGGTCCAGATCAGCAATGTCGGGACGATCTGCCCCCGCTGCCTCCCGGGGGCGCTCCTCACGCTCGGCGGCTGGGTCGCCGCGCTGGTGGGCATGCGCGGCCATCCGGCAGGGGCACCCCATACCGGTAGCCGCCGAATGGCGGGGGCAACCTGGCAGCTAGTCGGCAAGGTGGAGCGATGCGGAGCCGCGCGTGGCGACAACTCGAGTGCATGGCGGTGGCCCTGGCCGTCGCGCTGCTGATCTCCTGCGGGGCGGCGACGACGCCGACGCCGGAGTTGGCACCCGTGGCCGAGTTCGCGACCTTCGATGGCGAGCAGACCAGCCTCGCCGCGCTGCGCGGCAACCTCGTTGTACTCAACTTCTGGGCTTCCTGGTGCGCGCCGTGCCGCAGTGAGATGCCCGCCTTGAGCTGCCGCGCGCCGTTATCGCGATCGCGGCGTCGTGGTCGGGGGTTGGCGACAAGGATGAGGAGTCTGCGGCGCGTGCCTTCGCCGCGGGACTCGGCGTCACCTAGCATGCTCGGGTTCGACCAGGGCGACCAGATCGCGGCACGCTACAAGATTTACGGCATGCCGAGCACGCTCTTCATCGATCGCCAGGGCAGAACGCGCGCCGCGTGTGCTGTCCGAGAGCCAACTGAACGACCAGATCGACGAGTTGCTGCGGCGATAAGCCGCGCGAGGGGGCCATGGGCCACACCGACCAACGTTTCCATCGCCCGGATCCGGCCGCGCTGCTGCTGTGGGGCTTGCTTGGTGGCGCTGCCGCGCTGTTGCTGCTGGGCTTGACCCTCGGCGGCGGAGCGACGGACAGCCTCTCGACCGCCGAGGTCGCGGTCCTGGTGCCGCAGGCGTTCCTCGCCGGCGTGCTCAGTTTCCTCTCCCCCTGCACCCTGCCGCTGCTGCCGGCCTACTTCGCCTATAGCGTCCAGGCGCGCGGGCAGCGGGCAGCGCCGCTGACGATCGCTTTTTTCCTGGGGCTGGCCACCACCCTGACGCTGCTCGGGGCGAGCGCGACCGCGTTGAACCGGCTGCTTTTCCAGCACTTGCGGCAGCTCACCTTCGTCGGGGGCCTCCTGATCATCGCCTTCGGCGTGTTGAGCCTGCTCGGCAAGGGCTTCACCGGTCCGCAGTTGGAGCGTCGGCCGGCGGCCACCATCGCCGGATCCTATCTCTTCGGCGCGACCTTCGCCCTCGGGTGGTCGGCGTGCATCGGCCCGATCCTGGGGGCGATCCTGACGCTGCTGGCGACGAGCGGCAGCAGCGTCGTGCAGGGGGCGCTGCTTGCCTTCGTCTACGCGCTCGGTCTCGGCACGCCGCTGATCGTGCTCACCGCCTTCATTGAGCGACTGGGGCAGGGCACGCGCTTCTGGCGGCTGATCCGTGGGCGCGGTTGGGAGGTCAGGCTCGGGGCGCTGACGCTCAACCTGCACACCACCAGCATCGCCAGCGGCCTGCTGTTGATTGTCATGGGCTATTTGCTCGCAAGCGGCCAACTGGCGACGATCACGCAGCTCGCCGCCCGCACCCCGCTGGCGCAACTCCTGGTCGAGATCGAGGAGTGGCTGGCGGGACTGTTCGGGCGGCATTGACGAGGGCGTCAACTTTGCGACATGAAGCGCCGTTCGACCATGGTTCGCACCCGCCCTGCCGCGATGCGCTTGTCCCTCATTCGGGGGGATGGTAGCCCGGAACGGGCGAGCGGGCGAGCGGGCGAGCGGGCGAGCGGGCGATAGGGCGAACGGGCGAACGGGCGAACGGGCGAACGGGCGAAGGGGTGAACAGGGAGCAGGGGAGCAGGAGAGGCGGGGGCTACGTGTCGAGCAGCGCGGCTGCGGGGGTGGGCACGCGGGTAAGCGCGGCGTTTACCCAGTTGCGCGCCACTGTCAGGGCGTGGTCGCGCGTCCAGAGCTGGCCTTCGGCGCACCGCTGGCGATAGAGCTGCGCGCCGAGTTCGTCGCGCGCCTGCCGCTGGGCCGCTGCGATCCGACGCTGCAGGTAGGGCAAGCGCTTGGAGAGGCCGCGCTTGCGCGCCCGGTCCGCCGCCGCCAGCCAGGTGGCCCCGGCAGCCGCTTCGTCGCTCGCGATCGCCAGGATCGCCGCCAGTTCCACCCAGGCGACGAGCCAGGAGGGGTCGCCGGCCGACTCCCAGGTGGCCAGGACGTCGGCGAGGTGGCGCAGCGCGGCGGGGCGGGAGCTACGCTCCCAGAGCGCCAGGGTCAGGGGGAGCGACACTTCGCGCACCAACCGTTGGTCCCGCAATTGGCTGGCGATGGTGGCGGCCGAATCGAGCGCGCGGTACGCCTCCGCGAACTGGCCGGTGGAGAGCGCGAGCCGCCCCAGCCCGAGCAGGCTCGCCGCGCGCTCGACGCGACTCCGCCCGGTTTCCTCCGCCAGGCGCAAACAGGCGCGATAGGCGTCCTCGGCCGCCGCGAAATCGCCGTTCAATTCGTGGAGCATCCCCAGGCGAAACAGGGCCAGCAGGCTGTAGAAGGCCGCGCCGATCCGCTCGGCGATCTGCCGCAAGCGCGCAAGTCCCTCGCGCGCCTGCGCGGGGTCGCCGTCGCCGACCGTCAGGCCGTGCAGTCGGGAGAGGATCATGCACTGGAACAACGGCTGATCGGCGGCGGTGGCGTCGGCCAGGGCGGCGCGCCGATCGTTGGCCGCGTCCGCGCGCCGCCCTTCCTGCTCCGCCAGGTACCCGCGCAGCATCCGGTAGATGCCGTGCAACCCGGGGCGACCGGGCAGGTTGGTCGTCGGCCACCCGGCGGCGAGGTGCGCCCGCGCTTCTGCGACGTTGCCGAGCGAGAAGGCGACCAGGGAGAGCGGCCAGTGCATCGCGTTGATGAGTACCGGATCGCCCTGGTGCGCGGCGAGGGCCTGCGCGGTCGTCAGGTGCTGATAGGCGGCGGGGAGATCGTTCCAGACGTTGAGCATCCCCAGGCCACGCAGCGCGGGTGCCCGCCAGGGGCTGTCGGCGGGCGCGCGTTCGAGCACCGTGGCGATCCAGTGCTGCCCGTCGTCGAGTTCCTGCTTGATCAGCCAGTAGGGCCAGACGGCGGCCACCAGGCGCGCACCCAGGGCCGGGTCGTGCTCCCGCGCCCAATCGAGCGCGGCGCGGATATTGGCGAGGTCGCGGTCCACCGCGCGCAGCCAGGCATTCCCGGCCGCTCCGCCTTCGAGCGGATACGCCATCTGCTCGGCCAGGGCGATGCACCATTCGGCGAGGCGACGCTCGGCCGGGGCCGCTTCGCCGTGCGCGAGCAGTTCCTCGCGCGCGTATTCCCGGATCGGTTCGAGCAGGCGATAGCGCGCGGTGCCGTCATCCGGCGCGGCGATGACGAGGGAGTGCGCGACCAATTCATCGAGTGCCGAGGTGACGGAGCCAACGTCGGACGCGCCGTCGGCGCAGACGGCCACGGCCGCTTCGCGCGGCAGGTGGCCCCGGAAGACCGCCAGCCGCCGGAAGACGCCCCGCTGCTCCGGGGTGAGCAGGCGATAGCTCCAGCCGATCGCCTGGCGCAGCGACTGCTGGCGGGGCGTGCGGTCGACCGGCCCGTCCGCCGCGAGGTCGAGCGGTTGGGAGAAGCGCCAGAGCAGGCGATCTGGCGTCAGCTCGCGCACGCGCGCCGCCGCCAGTTCGAGCGCCAGCGGGAGGCCGGCCAGCAGGGTGCAGATCTGCCGCACCGCCCCGGCGTTCTCGCTCGTGAGCGCGAAGGCGGGCATGACGGCGCGGGCGCGGGCAGCGAAGAGGGCGATGGCGGGATTCTGCCCGAGTTCCGCCGTCGGCTGCTGCTCGTCCGGGAGGGGGAGGGGCGCGACCGGCCACTCGTGCTCGCCGTAGGCACGCAGTGGGATCCGGCTGGTCACGAGGAATTGCACGCGCGGGGCGCGCTCCAGCAGGGTGGTGAGTTCGGGAATCGCCTCGGGCAGGTGTTCGAGGTTGTCGATGACGAGCAGGAGACGCCGATGCTGGAGGTGGTTGATCAGCCGCCGCTGCCGCGACGGGATCTCCCCGGCCGGGAGTCCGAGCGCACGCAGGAGCGCCCCGGTCACCTGCTGCGGATCCTCCACCGCCTCCAATGGGGCGAGGTAGATGCCATCGGTGAAGGTGTCGAGCAGGGAGCGCGCGGCCTCCAGCGCCAGCCGGGTCTTGCCGCTGCCGCCGGTGCCGGTCAGCGTCACCAGGCGCACGCCCGGATCGGTCAGCAACTCGGCCAGCGCCAGGGTCTCCTCTTCGCGCCCGATGAAGCTGGACAGCGGGGCGGGGAGGTTGTGCGGCGCCTCGATGGTCCAGGGGCGCAAGGCCCGCCCGAGCAATTCGTGCGGCGCGGTCGTCGCGAGCAAGGTATCCACGGTCGGCTTGTCGGCGGCGAGCAGGAGCCGCGTGGTCTGGACTTTGTTCAGGCCCAGCGTCGCCGCCACGCGCAGCACATCCAGGGGGGTGTGCGGCACGCCCTTCCCACTCTCCCTGTCCGGTGCTGGCGGGTTATTTGTGGCGATCCAGTGCTGGATGGTTTGCGGTGCGAGTTTCGCGAGGAGCGGCTCGTTCGCCCGCCTGTAGAATTCGCGTACGGCCGTGGAGAGCTTGCGGGCGCTGGCGAGCTGCCGACGCTCCATGTGCCGCGCCAGCAATTGGCGGAACGACTCCCCCATGTTTCTCGTCCTCCGCCGGACCCTCCTCGTCGAGGGAACGCCGGGATACGCACTCCTGCTCGTCGGAACCGGGCGCGAGCACGGCGACGATTCCCTGGGCAATCGGCGCGGATCGCGCGAAGGATTGCTCGTGGTCGGGTCGCGATAGCATCGGCGGCGGCGCTGTACGTACAAATGGTTCCGTGCTATCATCCTGGCAGGGGCGATGGTAGCACATCGCCCGCTTCGTGACTTAAGGGATGTCGGAGGTGGCCGATGCGACGCTGGCGACCGGCCCCGTCGGGGGGCAGCCTCGTGGGGATTCTGGCGCTGCTGCTCTGCGCGAGCGCGCTGGCGGGGTTGGTCTTCCGCGCGATTCCCGATGCGCGCGGCAACACGCCCGCGCTGGTCGCGTTCTGGGTGGTCGCGGTGCTGCTCGTCGCGGCGATCGGCGCGCTCGGGGTGCTGGTCTGGGGCTATCTGACGCTGGGCTATCTGCTGGAGGAGACGGGCGAGGGCGCGCTGGTGCTGCGCTGGGCCTGGCGGCGGGTGGTCATCCCGCTGGACGAGATCGAGTACCTGGGCGGGGCGAAGCAACTGCTGGCCGAGTCCGAGCCGCCGCGCCTCTGGCCCTGGCCGGGCTATTACCTGAGCACGGTGCGCGATGAGGCGCTGGGGCGGATCCAACTCTTCGCCACGCTGCCGCCGCGCAGCCAGCTGCTGGTCTGCTCGGCGCGCGGCTCGTTCGGCTTCTCGCCCGACCGGCCGACCGATTTCCTGGCGCGCTTCCACGAGTTTTACGCGGCCCGGCACAGCGACGCGGCGGAGGTGATCGCGGCCCCCCTGCCGAGCACGCGGCTTTCCCACACCGCGCCCGAGTTGGAGGACGAGGAGGATCAGCCGCCGCCGCAGGTGATGGCCGAGCAGCGCGCGTTCCGCGAGCAGACCGCCGCGCAGCCGGTCGCGCTCTTCGCGGACCCGTCGGCGGTGACGCTGATGCTGCTCGGCGGCGCGCTGCTCACGGCGATGCTCTGGTTCATTCTCTGGCGCTACGATTCGGTGCCGGAGGCGCTGCCGCTGCACTACAACACGCTGGGGCAGCCCGACCGCATCGGATCGGCGCGCGAGATTTTCCTGCTGCCGCTGATCGCGGGGGTGGTCGCCGCCGCGAACATCGCGCTCGCCTGGAGCGTGATCCGCTTCGACCGCTTCGCCGCGCGCCTGCTGCTGAGCGGCACCTGCCTGGTGCAGGCGGTGACGTGGGTGGCGTTGTTGAAGCTCATTTAGTCGTGAGTCGTGAGTCGTGAGTCGTGAGTAGACGGTGGCCCGGGGAGTGATGTGCTCTCCGGGCCGCTTTGTTTCTTGCTGATATTTGCCGCGTCAGTGCACCAAAGGTTGAAACCCTGGGCTGAAGGCGGCCTGCGGGCCGCCGCGAAGCCCGCCTGCGCGGGCTGGGGCAAAGGCGCTCCAGAGTTTGCGCACAATTACGAAACAACGTCTTCCAGAGCGAGATCGAGGGCTTCTTCCAGCGAGAGCGACGAACCTTCGTCCCAGGCGGTGGCGAAGAGGTCGGGGGGGAGGGCGAGGCGGGTTGCGGCGAGGGTGCGGGCGTGGTCGGACTGGTGGGAGGGGGGGCGGGGGGTGCCCGCTTGCTGGCGGAGGGTGTCGGCGGCGGCGAGGAGCTGGGCGGCGCGGGTGGGGTGATTGGCGGCGCTGGCGAGGTGGGCGAGGCCTTCGAGGGCGTCGGCGGCGATGCGACGCTCGCCGAGTTGGGCGGTGAGGGCGAGGCTTTCGCGGTAGGCGGCGGCGGCTTGTGCGGTGTCGCCCTGGTCGCGGGCGGTGTCGCCCAGGCCGCTGAGGGCGAGGGCGATGCCCCAGGTGTGGCCCAGCTGGGCGAAGTGGGCGCGACTCTCGGTGAAGAGTTCGGCGGCACGCGCGGGGTCGCCGAGGGCGCGTGTCGATTCGCCGAGCGAGACGAGCGACATGGCGATGGGGTAGGGATCGTCGATGTTCCGGGCGAGGGGGAGTGCCGCTTCGTTGTGGCGCAGCGCTCGGGCGTAGTTGCCCTGTTCGTTGGCGATGATCCCGAGGTTGTTGAGCGCGCCGACGATGCCGCGTCGATCGTCGCGCGCCCGGCGGATCGCCAGGCACTCCTCGTACATCGCCTCGGCGGCGGGGTAGTCCCCCTGCACCCGGATGAGATTGGCGGTCACATGGAGGAGCATCGCGAGGCGCGGCGGGGCAATCCCGGCGGTGGGGTCGGCGTCGTCCGGCGCGGGCATTGAGCGTGCCAGGGTGAGGATCTCGGTCAGCCAGCGCCGACCTTCGGTCAGGTGGGTGCGCTCGGCCCAGAAGCGCCAGAGGGATCCGGCGAAGCGCACGGCAAGGTCGGCCTCGCGCCGGTGGAGACACCAGCGCAGCGCGGCGCGGAAATTCGGGTGTTCCGCTTCCAGCCGCAGCAGCCACGCGGCTTCGTCCGGGCCGACGAGATGGGCCTGGGCGGCTTCGACAACGGCGAGGAAGGTCTCGGCGTGGCGTCGGCGGATGGCTTCGGCTTCGCCGCTGGCGATAAGCTGCTCCTCGGCGTACTCGCGCACCGTTTCCAGCAGGGAGTAACGCAGGGTGTCGGCGGCGGCGGCAGCCGGGGGTTGGACCAGGCTGGCGTCCACCAGCGCGGCTAATCCGACGAGGATGCCACCGGGGGAAGCATCGCCGGGCGCGCAGACCGCCTCGATGGCTTCGAGCGTGCAGCCACCGGCGAAGACGGCGAGGCGGCGCAGCAGGGCTTGTTGCGACGGGGTGAGCAGGTCGTAACTCCAGCCGATCGCGTCGCGCAGCGTGCGCTGGCGGGCGGGGAGATCGCGCGGGCCGTCGGCGAGGAGCGGCAGGGCGGGGGCCAGCCGTGCCAGCAGGAGGTCGGCCGGGAGGATTTTGGTCCAGGCGGCGGCGAGTTCGAGCGCGAGGGGGAGGCCATCGAGGCGGCGGCAGATCGCGCCGATCGCCTCGGCGCTCGCTGCGGTGACGGTGAAGGCGGGGGCGACCGCCCGCGCCCGGTGCAGGAAGAGGGCGACTGCGGCGTGCCGCGCCAGGTCTTCGGGCGGCAGCGCAGTGACGGGGGGCAGCGCGAGGGGCGAGACCGGGAACTGGCGCTCGGCGCTGAGGTGCAGGGGGGTTCGGCTGGTCGCCAGCAGCGTGAGGTGCGGGCAGGCAATCAGCAGCTCGGCCACCAGCGGCGCGAGGTCGGGGAGATGCTCGCAGTTGTCGAAGAGGAGGAGCGTGCGCCGCTCGCGCAGATGTTCGACGATGCCCGCGAGGAGGGTCCGGCCGGGGCGCTCGGCGAGTCCGAGCGCCTGCGCGAGCGCGCCGGGGACGAGGTCGGGGGTCGGCAAGGCGGCGAGCGGGACGAAGGCGAGGCCGTCGGGGAAGCGCACCGCGAGGCGCGTCGCCGCTTCGAGGGCTAGCCGGGTCTTGCCGACGCCGCCGGGTCCGGTGAGGGTCAGCAGGCGGGTGGTGCCATCCGCCAGGAGAGTGGCGAAGGCGGCGATCTCCTCGGCGCGACCGACGAAGGTGGTCGCGGGCAGGGGCAAGGCGGTTAACGGCAGCGCGGGCGATTGGCGTGGGGTGCTGCGGGCCGCTGCGGCGAACGCGGCGCGCTCTGCCACGGCCAAGCCGAGGACTTCGCCCAGGCGATCGACGGTGTGGCGCTGCGGGCGCTGCCGCGCGCCGCGCTCCAGCAGGCCGATAGCGTCGGCACTCAACCCGGCGCGTTCGGCGAGTTCCTCCTGGGTGAGGTTGGCGCGGTCGCGGAAGCGCCGCAGCAGGTCGCCGAAGGTCGGGTTGCTAAGCATTTCCATCTCGCGCCCCCGGTGTACCAGCCAATGATACCAGCGGATCGCGCACCGACAAACCAGGTTGTCAGGGCGGTTGTACGGATCGTCACTGGTGGCGGCGCGGCCCGGCGCGCATGATGGAAGCGCGCTCCTGGGAGCGCCGCGAGCGAACAGCACGATGTGGAGGTGACACGATGGCGCCCGAGGCGAATGGAGTAACGACGGCGGAGCGGAACGCGGCGATCTTCCGCCGGATCATCGAGGAGGGTTTCAACCGGGGCGATCTGGCGGCGATGGACGCGCTCGTGGCGGCCGATATGCGGGAGCATCAGCTGGGGGCGCAGCCGGGGCTGGCGGGCTTGAAGGAGACGATCGGCGGGCTGCGGCGGGACTTCCCCGACTTCTCGCTCGCCATCGAGGATCTGGTCGCGGAGGGGGACAAGGTCTGGGGCCGCCTGCGGAGCCATGGCATCCACCGCGCGGGGTTCTTCGGGCAACCCTACACGGGCAAGCCGATTTCGATCGACGTGATCGACATCTGCCGCTTCGAGGACGGGAAGATGGTCGAGCACTGGGGCATCCCCGATCGCTTCAGCCTGCTGGCGCAACTGGGCCTCCTGCCACGACCGGAGCGGGCGGCGGCGGGGGCCGGGGCGCAGTAGCCGACGGCAATCAGGACGCGGGGCACGCACAGGAAGGAGGTTGCGTGATGACCGAACGCCGACTCGCGACAGCCCCCGCCCGCCGCGCGAAGCCGACTGGCCTGCTGCGGCGGCTGCTGAAGATCCCGAATCTGCTCTATCGCTGGCGTCTCGGCTGGCTCCTCGGCCACCGCTTCCTGATGCTGACCCACCGGGGGCGGAAGAGCGGCCTGCCCAGGCGCACGGTGCTGGAGGTGGTGCGCTACGACCCGGCCACGCGCGAGAGCGTGGTCATCTCGGGCCTGGGCACGGTGGCCGACTGGTATCGCAACATCGAGGCGGAGCCGGCCAGCACGGTGCAGACCGGATGGGGCAGCTACACGCCGCAGCAGCGCTTCCTGACGGCCGAGGAGGCGGGGGAGGTCGCCGCGGAGTTCGCGCGGCACCACCCGATCGAGGTGCGCTTCGGCCGCCGGGTCCTGGCCTGGCTGGGCTGGGCGGGTGGCGACGCGCACGCGACGTGGCGGGAGATGGCGACGGCAGTCCCGATGGTGGCCTTCCGTCCGGGCGATTTCCCCGGCGAGCACGAGAACCTCACTGCGCGCGGTAAGTGAAGGAACGCGCCGCTGGCCGACGAGGCACGGCGCGACCAGGAGAGGAGTGGCGACATGTCGACGATGGTACCGACGATCGAGATGCTGAAGGCGGGGATGCGGGCGAACTGGACAGCGGGCGATTTCGGCCAGATCGTCCAATATGAGGGGGCGGCCAGCGAGGAATTCATCGCGCGCCTGGGGCTGGGTCCGGGCGACCGCGTGCTGGACGTGGCCTGCGGCACCGGGAAGGTTACGCTGGCGGCGGCGCGCACCGGCGCGACCGTGACGGGCATCGATTTCGCGCCGAATCTGCTGGCGCAGGCGCGGGGTCAGGCGACGGCCGAGGGACTGGCGGTGCGATTCGACGAGGGGGACGCGGAGGCGCTGCCCTATGGTGACGGGGCGTTCGACGTGGTGGTGAGCACGTTCGGGGTGATGTTCGCCACGCGGCCGACGGTCGCGGCGGCGGAACTGGTGCGCGTCTGCCGACCGGGCGGGCGGATCGGGATCCTGAGCTGGACGCCGCAGAGCATCATCGGGCAGCTCTTCCTGTTCGTCCTCCAGTATGCGCCGCCGCCGCCGAACATGGCACCGCCGATCTTCTGGGGCATCGAGGGCAAAGTGCGCGAGTACCTGCGCGAGGGAGTCGCCGAATTGCGCGCGACGCCGCGCGTCGAGACGCTGGCCTTCCCGTTCGGTCCGGCGGAGGTGGCGGACCTCTACATCACTAACCTCGGGCCGATCAGCCGCGCCTATGCCGGGTTCGCGCCGGAGCAGCAGGCGAGCCTGCGGAGCGACCTGACGACGTTCTTCGCGGAGAACAACCGGTCGAGGGGTGGGGGCGCGACGTGGCTGGAGGCTGAGTTTCTGGAGGTGGTGGCGATGCGGGGGTGACCGACTTCATCCTGAGCGCAATGTGCCCCCGTGCTGCTCGAATCCCGATTCACCGATCGTGAGTGGTAGGACGCTTGATTCAAGAAAGGGGTAACAACCATGGCATCGATCGCCGAGTCCAGGGGTGCGGGTCGTCCGACGATGGTTACGGTCGCGGTGGCACTCTTGATCTTCACCGGTGTGCTTGGGCTGCTGGCGGCACCGGCGGGGTTGGGCGAGGTGGGCCTCGTTGTCCTGATCCCGGCGCTGGTCTTCGCCGGACTGCGGTTCATCTCGGCATACTGGCTGTGGCGGGGGCAGCGGTGGGCGGCGGTCCTCGGCTTCGTCGCGACGCTGCTCGACACGCTGCTTGCGCTGCCCGGGCTCAGCAGCGCGCCGAACGGCATGCTCCAAGTCATGGCGACAATCGGTGTCGTCATCGGTATCCCGATGCTGGTGCTGCTCGGTATTGTCATGTTCCGCCGTATCCGCGCCTGACGCGCAGATGTGCGCACTCGCTGATGGCGTTCGCCGGAAGCGTTGATGCTCGCCGGTGTGCCTTCTCGGGACACCGCAGCGTCAACCCTTCCGGCGAGCGCCATCAGCCCTTGATCGCCCCGGAGAGGACGCCCTGGGTGAAGTATTTTTGCAGGAAGGGGTAGACGCAGAGGATGGGGACGGTGGCAACGACGACAGACAACTGGATGGTGTGCAGGGGACGGGAGCGGGAAGTACGAATGCGAATTGACGGGGTCGTCAGGTGCCGGATACATGCCGCCTGCTCGTCCGCGCAACCTCACGACTTCCCGAGCAACGAGAGGAGGCGCGCGCCCGCCGCGTCGAGGTGCGCGGCCATCGCGCGGCGGGCGGCGTCGGGGTCGCGCGCCTCCAGCGCGGCGAGATCGCGGCGTGCTCGTCGAAACCGGCCTGGCGGTTGGGATATTCCGAGAAGGTCTTGAAGATCCAGATGCGGATGATGTGGCGCAGGGTGTCGAGGACGTGATAGAGTGACGCTGTTGCGCGCCGCTTTGGCGATCGCCAGGTGGAACGCCTGATCGGCCTCGGTGAAGGACTCGGCGTTGTCGTCGTTGGCGCGCATCGTCGCCCAGAGCGCGCCGATCGCGGCCAGATCGTCGGGGGTGAGGCGGGTCGCCGCCAGGCCGCTCAGTTCGACCTCGACCGCCCGCCGCGCCTCGATCACCTCGCGCGTGCTGTGGTCGCCGAGCAGCAGGCCCCAGGCGAGGCGTTTCGTCAGCACCGCCGTCTGCCCGCCGCTGACGTACATGCCGTCGCCGATCTGCACATCGACGATGCCGATCGCGCTGAGGGTCTTGATCGCCTCGCGCAGCGACGAGCGCCCGACGCCGAGCTGGACCATCAAGTCGCGCTCGGAGGGGAGTTTGTCGCCGGGGCGCAGTTTGGCGTCGAGGATGAAGGCGGTGATCCGCTCCACGATCTGGTCGGCGATGGTAGCACGCGCGATCGGCGCGAGGGGCTTGTTAATCACGCCGTTGCTCCTCTGGGTGTCATCGCGCACCTCGCGGCGTTGCCGGGATGAGCACGCGCAATCGTGCGACGTGGCCCCACCCAGCCTGAACGTCGTAGCAGCGCCATCCGGCGGTTGTCATCCGGGTGCAGTATGACACATTGACATTCGCCGCGAATGGGCTATGGTGTGGCCGAATTGCGTAGCAAGGGGTGGAGGGATCGTCCTGCCCCGTGTCTGCTCACTGGAGGTGCGCCATGACGCCCGAACCAGAGACCCGCGTGCCGGAAGGTGAGTTGCGCGCGGTGGTGGTGGAGATGTTCCGGCGCGCGGGGATGGAGCAAGCCGACGCGGCGCTGCTGGGCGGGTCGCTGGTGGATGCCGATCTCGGCGCGGTCCATTCGCACGGCGTGCTGCGCGTGCCGGAGTATGTCGGCAAGCTGACGCACGGCGGGGTGGACCCGCGCGGTCGTCCAGCGGTGGTGCGCGACATGGGCGCGTGCCTGGTGGTGGACGGCGGCAACAGCATGGGGCAGATCGGCGCGAGCTTCGCGATGGAGCGGGCGATCGAGCGCGCCGCGACGACCGGGATCGCGGCCGTCGGCGTGCGCGGCAGCAACCATTGCGGCGCGATGGCCCCCTACGTGCTCCGGGCGACGCGCAGCGACATGATCGGCTGGGCGACGACGAACGCGCTGCCGACGATGGCCCCGTGGGGCGGCGCGGAGCGGCTGCTCGGCATCAATCCGCTCGGGGTCGGGATTCCGGCGGGCGAGGAGTTGCCGATTGTCTACGACGCGGCGTTCAGCGGCTCGGCGCACGGCAAGATCCGGGTCTACCACCAGAAGGGCTGGACGCTGCCGGAGGGGTGGGCGCTCGACCGCGACGGGCGGCCGACGATCGACCCGGCGGCGGCGATCGATGGGTTGCTGATGCCGATCGGCGGGTTCAAGGGGACCGGGCTGGCGCTGATCATGGGTGTGCTCTCCTCGATGCTCTCGGGCGCGGCCTACGGCACCGAACTGGGGGATATGTATGCCGGGCCGCGCGCCGGGCAGGATGGCCACTTCATGCTGGTCATCAATGTGGCGGCGTTCGAGGAGGTCGGGCGCTTCAAGGCGCGCGTGGACGCGGCCATCCGCCAGATCCACGCCTGCCGCCGCGCCCCCGGCACCGAGCGAATCTATGCCCCCGGCGAGAAGGAGTTGCTGACGCGCCGCGACTATGAGCGCGACGGGATTCCCCTCAACCACGTCACGCTGGCCGACCTACGGCGCACGGCGGCGGGGCTGGGAGTGGCGGTTGGCGGCTATGCGTGGATGGAGCGATAACCGCCGCTTCTCGCCATGCGCGGGGATGTGCCGGAGCCGTGGCGATTACGGTGGTGAGGGTGGGATCGGCGAGGTCGCGAGGCAATGTTTCCTTGACACTTCCCGGCCCTGGCTGATATTATTGGCGTCCGGGAGAGCGTGCTCTCCCGTCAATATGATAGGCGTCGAGCGGGAGTAGTAGCCCCTCCCCACAGCGAGCCGGACGGTTGGTGCGAGTCCGGCAGACCGGGGTGAACTCGCCCGCGAGCCGCGACGGTGAACGGAAACGCTAGCTGTCGCCGGTTGACCACCGTTACCGGGTCGAGAGCGGATCGGTCGTCGCGCTGCGTCGCCAGGGGCTTTAGCTCAGCTGGGAGAGCGCAACACTGGCAGTGTTGAGGTCAGGGGTTCGAGCCCCCTAAGCTCCACCACCAACGCGCAATCGCGCGACCGATCAAGCCGGGTGGCACCGCGAAGGCCGCACCACGCGCCCTCGTCCCAGCATTGGGACGAGGGCGCGAGTCGTTATGGCGAATGTGTTCAGCAGGAGGCGGCGTGATCCCGCCGTTCGACCCGGCGACTGGCAACTTGCCACCAGGGATCCACGAGGCGACGTGGGAGGAAGTCGTCGATAGATATGGAACGACGCCATATCGTCGGCAGCTACTCGAAGGCTTCCGGGATGCGTTAGCGGTGCTACGCGATGTGGGGTGCCGTCGCGTTTACCTCGATGGGAGCTTTATCACCACGAAGGAGGTTCCCGGTGATTTCGATGCTTGCTGGGAAACCACCGGGGTGAACTTGTCGCAACTGGGTCTCACTGCGCCGGAGTTCTTCGATCTCCGGCGAGGCCGTCGGCAACAAAAATAGCGGTTTGGCGGCGAACTCATCCCGTATGATCCCGCTGCGGCATCGCAGGAACTGCCCATCCTGGAAGTGTTTCAGCGAGACAAGTATACCGACGCGCCGAAGGGCATCATCTCTCTCAACCTGGGAGCACGAACATGAGCACTCAAGTGACGACCACAATCGGGAGTGAGCGCGAGTATCAGATCACGCTCAGGACCATTGGCGAGCTTGAGCAAGGGCTCGTTGAGCAGGAGAGGTTTCGTGCAAGGCGCGACCCTGCCGAACACTGGCTCGTTGTTGGTGGCATGGAAGGTATGCTTGCCGACCTCTGCCAGCAGGCAGCGGAGTATAAGCCGACCGATGGGCGAGCCTATCAAGCGACACTCGCGGCCATCCGTCGCTTCGAGTCGTATGTGCAGCAGCTTGAAGAGGTAAGCGAGCAGCTTGCGCCATCCATGCTAGGATTGCTGCGCGAGAATACGCAGAATTTCCTTGATGATCTGCGCACCCAGGTCGCTGAATACGACGTGGCCTAACGGAGGAGAACGATGAACGACGACACCACCGCGCCCGTCCCGGCCTCGCCCGAGGTTGCGCGGCGCGAACGGTACAACCCGCAGGAGATCGAGCCGAAGTGGATGCGGCGCTGGGAGGAAACCAGTCTGTACCGCACCGACCTGTCGCAGACCGACAGGAAGTTCTACAACCTGATGGAGTTCCCCTATCCGTCGGCGGAGGGGCTGCACATCGGGCACGCCTTCACCTACGGCGGGGCCGACACGAGCGGGCGCTTCCAGAAGATGCGCGGCTACAACGTCTTCGAGCCGATGGGCTTCGATGCGTTCGGCATCCACTCGGAGAATTACGCGCTGAAGCAGAACATCAACCCGATGCAGCTGACCGCGCGCACCACTCGCCGCTACCGCCACGAGCAGCTGGGGCGGCTGGGTCCGATGTTCGACTGGGAGCACACGGTCGATACGAGCCAGCCGAACTACTACAAGTGGACCCAGTGGATCTTCGTGCAGCTGTTCAACGCCGGGCTGGCGGTGCGCAAGGAGGCCCCGGTCAACTGGTGCCCCTCCTGCCTGACGGTGCTGGCGAACGAGCAGGTGATCAACGGCCACTGCGAACGCTGCGGCACCGAGGTGATCCAGCGCGACCTGACGCAGTGGTTCTTCACGATCACGAAGTATGCCGACCGGCTGCTGGATGGGCTGCAGAAGCTGGACTGGCCCGACGAGAGCAAGGTGCGCCAGGCCAATTGGATCGGGCGCAGCGAGGGCGCGGAGCTGATCTTCGAGGTGGCGGAGACCGGGCAGCCGATCCCCTGCTTCACCACGCGCCCCGACACGGTCTTCGGCGCGACCTACGCGGTGCTGGCCCCGGAGCACAAGCTGGTGCCGCAGATCACCACGGACGCGCAGCGCGCCGAGGTCGAGGCGTACATCGAGCGCGCCCGCGACGCGACCGAGATCGAGCGCACCGACGCCGGGCGCGAGAAGACCGGGGCGTTCACGGGGGCCTACGCGATCAACCCGGCGACGGGAGAGCGCATCCCGATCTGGATCGCCGACTACGTGCTGGTGCAGTACGGCACCGGCGCGATCATGGCGGTGCCGGGCCACGACGAGCGCGACTACGAGTTCGCCAAGAAGTTCGACCTGCCGATCGTCGAGGTCGTGGCGAGCGAGGTCGGCATCGGCGAGGCCGCCTACACCGGCCCAGGGGCGCTGATCAACTCGGGCCAGTTCGACGGGCTGCCGAATGAGGAGGGCAAGGGGGCGATCACCGCCTGGCTGGGCGAGCGTGGCAAGGGTTCGCCGCGCGTCACCTACCGGCTGCGCGACTGGCTGATCTCGCGCCAGCGCTACTGGGGGCCGCCGATCCCGATCATCTACTGCGAGAAGGACGGCATCCTGGCGGTGCCGGAGCAGGATCTGCCGGTCGTGCTGCCGGAGGTGGAGAACTTCCGCCCGACCGGCACGGGGAAGTCGCCGCTGGCCTCGGTCGAGTCGTTCGTGAACACCACTTGCCCGGTCTGCGGCGGCCCGGCGACGCGCGAGACCGACGTCTCGGACAACTTCCTGGACTCGGCCTGGTACTTCATGCGCTACACCAGCACCGACTTCGACGACCGCCCGTTCGACGCGGGGCGGATCAAGGACTGGCTGCCGGTGGACATGTACTTCGGCGGCAAGGAACACGTCGTGATGCACCACCTGTACGCGCGATTCATCACGATGGCGCTGCACGACCTGGGGCATCTGCCGTTCGACGAGCCGTTCAAGCGGCTGCGCCTGCACGGCTTCGTGACCAAGGACGGCGCGAAGATGAGCAAGTCGCGCGGCAATGTGGTCAATCCGGACGACTACATCCAGCGCGTCGGCTCGGACGCGTTCCGCGCCTACCTGCTGTTCATGGGGCCGTTCGACCAGGATAACGACTTCAGCGACCTGAACCTGGCGGGCGTGACGCGCTTCCTGGACCGCGTCTGGCGGATGGTGGTCGAGCCGACCGAGGTGACCGGGCCGGGCGTGGACATGCGCCCGCTGCACCGCTACATCAAGCGCGCGACCGACGAGCTGGACCGCTACCAGTTCCACACGGCGATCGCGGCGCTGATGGAGTGCTCGAACTGGATCGGCGCGAACCGGGAGTTCTTCACCGCCGAGCAGCGCGCCGAGGCGCTGCGGACGCTGACGCTGCTGCTGGCCCCGATCACCCCCTTCTTCGCGGAGGAGCTGTGGGAGCGGCAAGGCGGTGGTTACAGCGTCCACCAGCAGGCCTGGCCGACCTACGACGCGGCGCAGATCGCCGAGGAGACGGTGACGCTGATCGTGCAGGTCAACGGCAAGGTGCGCGACCGGATCGAGGTCGCCGCGAATATCGCCGAGGCCGACGCGCGCGAGAAGGCGCTGGCCAGCGACAAGGTTTCGCCGCACCTGGGCAACGGGGCACCGAAGAAGGTGATCTACGTGCCGGGTAAGCTGATCAACATCGTGGCGTAGGTGCCTGGGGAACGGGCGAACGGGCGAAGAGGCGAGCGGGCGAGCGGGCGCAGGGACTGCCCGCTCGCCCGTTTGGTTTTGGTGTGCAGTGGTTACTTCATCAGTTCCAGGACACGACCGAAGTCCTCGATCGTCCGTCGGCTGATGTCGTTGCGGAACATGATCGTCGCGTGGCTCACGCCGAGGTCGGCGAAGGCTTGCAGTTGCGCGGCGATCTCCTCATAGGTGCCGCTGATCGCGCGGTCGTCGGCGACGGGTTGGCCGTTTTCGGGGAGATGGACGTGCGTGCCGATGGTCAGGTCGAAGGTGGCGGGGTCGCGCCCGACATCGCGGCAGGCGGCGAGCAGGCGCTCGCGCTGCGCCCGCACCTGGGCGGGCGTATTCGGCCAGATGGCGTTGTAGGCGTCCGCATATTTCGCGGCGATCCGCAGCATCCGGTCGCCGCGCGTGCCGACCCAGATCGGCGGGCCGGAGGGGGAAGGGCCGCGCGGGCGCAGGACGCAGTTGGTCGCCTGGTAGTAGCGCCCGTGGAAATCGACCGCGCCCTCGCGCAGCAGCGGGGCGATGATCTGGATCGCCTCCTCGAACCGGCCGACCCGATGATCGAACGGGTAGCCGAACATGGTGTGCTCGGCCTCCCAGTTGCCCGCGCCGAGGCCGAGGATGAAGCGCCCATCGGAGATCTCGTCCAGCGAATCGGCCATCTTGGCGAGCAGGGTGGGGAGGCGGAAGAGGGAGGAGACGACCAGCGGCCCGAGCACGATCGTGGAGGTCGCGCTCGCCAGGCCGCTGAGGAAGGTGAAGACCTCCCAGACGCCGAGTTGCTCCGGCTCGTGCGGGCGAAAGATGAAGTGGTCCGGGAGCCAGAAGGAGTCGAAGCCGACTGCTTCGGCTGTCACGGCCAAATCTTTGATGTCGCTGAAGCGCGGCGTCCGGCCATCCAGCCCGGTTTCCACTTGCTGAACGATCACGCCGAGTTTCATCCGTCGCCCGGTTCCCGCCCGCGCCATGACGCCTCCCATACCCCCGGTGCCTATCGCCACCGCGATTTCACCATTGTCAACCGAGCGGTGTCAACCTGAGCGATCCCGTTTCAGGCGGTGTGGGGAAGTTTTGTTCAACAACGGGACGCGCAAAGCCGATTTCGCGGACAAAATAATGAGCCGGGTCTGGGGGGACCCGGCTCGGGATGAGGTGGAAGGAGGAATGGATGGAGGAAGTGTGTTGGACCGTTCTCTTCTCTGTTGCCTATGATACGCCTGTCACACCCCGGTGCCTATCACCCGACATAACTGATCGGGAAAGTACGAAGGTACTCCCCCATAGTACCAGAGTACCGTCGGCGCAGCCTCTATTCCGTTCTCAGTCGCACACAACAAAGGCAAGCCGCCAGCGGCGCGATTCCGCTGGCGGCTGATTGTCCCTGGCGAGCACTGCGCTCGGTTAGCGCCTGGCGCTGACGGTGATGCTGTTCCCGTAGATGAGCGCGCCGCGCGTCAGCCCCGAACCGAAGCGCTTCGCGTTGCGGGCGACCGCCCCTTCCAGGAAGGCGATGGCGTCGTTCAGCATCGGCCCCGAAACGAGGTGATCGGCATCGGGGTAGACCGAAAGATCCGCCTGCACCCCCATCGTCTGCAGCGTCCTGGTGTAGGTGCGGGCGCGCTCCACGCGGGTCGCACCGAGATAGGGATCCCAGGCGCGGGGGGTATCGGCGGCGTTGGTGTCGATGCCGCCAACCTCGATCCGGAAGGTGATCTGCTTGAACGCGTCGACATTGAAGTCGCGCCCCAGGTAGCGGCTCATATTCGCCACGCCGAAGGGGAGCGGCAGGTTCTGCGACTGGCCATTGACCAGCATCGTCTGGAGCGGCAGGGTGTAGGAACCGGCCGACACCGCCGCCACCGCCAGGGTGCGCTCCGGGAAATAGGTCGCGAAGCGATGGACCGCCTGCGCGCCGCGCGAGTGACCATAGAGCAGCACCTTCTGGCGCGTTTCCAGGCCAGTGCGCTGCGGGATGGTGTCGATCATGCCCAGCAGGCGCGGGAGGAAGGCGACATCGTCCTGCAAGACCAGATCGGCATTCTTGTAGTCCTGATACTTGAAGGTCGGGGCGACCACGATCCAGCCGTTGCGCTCCGCCGCCGCCAGCAGATTCTGGCAGAAGGTCGCACCATCGCCGCCCATGCCGTGCATCGTCACCAGGACCTGCACCGGTTGGTGTTGCGCGGCGTTAGAGGGGACATAGAGGTAGAGGTCGCCGTCGCGAAGGGTATAGGCATCGGAGGCCTGCACGCTGTGCGCGGGCATCTCCGCCAGCAAGAACGACGCAAGGAGAATGGCGATCGTGAAGACGATCGTCGCGCGCCGTGCCACCGGGCCTCCTGGTCCTGTAGTCGAGGGGTTACGGCCACACACCGGTGACCACCGACGTACTGGCGTACGTCGCCCCCTCGCGGGTCAGCTGGTGTTTTGCACGACAACTATGATCGATTGTGCGAAGAAAGTCAATTGGTACAACGGTCCCGCGTGGGGGGTGCCGAATGGGCGGGAAGGGATGGCGGCGAGGGTCCACAGTTCCAAGTTCCAGGTTCCAGGTTGGGGTCGTGGCCCTCGAACCTTGAACTTGGAACCTTGAACCCGCCGTTCGTCACTCGTCGCGCAGGAGAAGCGTGGCGGAGCCGAGGTACAGGCCGATGACACCGGCGACGAGGCCGCCGCCCAGCGCGCCGGGCACCAGGCAATCGCTGAGGAGGTTGCCCGCAGAGCCGGGGGTGAGCAGCCAGAGCAGGCTGCCGATGGCCCCGCCGAGGACGATGCCGGCCAACGCCGCGCTGCACACGATGAACACGGTGCCGGTGCCGACGCGCTGGAGCGCGGCGAGGGTCCGATCGCGGAGGGTGCGGAGCAAGAGCGCGGCGATCACCCCGAGGAACGGGCCGAAGGCCGCGCCGAGCATCACCGTGCCGTCGACTGCCCAGAGTCAGGTCGATGATGGTGTAGAGGCCGCCGACGAGCGCGCCGACGAGCGCCATCCCCCCGACGTAGATCCCGGCGGCAGCGGCAGCGGGCTCGGTGGCGTGGCCCTTCGGCACGGCCAGCAACCGGGCGAGGCAGCAGATAATCGCGCCGACGGTCGCGCCGAAGAAGGGGAAGAGCAGGGTGCGCCCCGCCGCTGCCGCCAGCATCACGCCCCAGCCCGCCCCCCAGCCGATCAGCACCCCAACCGCCACCCAAAGCCCGGTGAAGATCAGGGTGGTGGAGGAGGCAGGCTGCCAGAGGTCGCGCCACCAGGCGGCGGCGCGGCGAACGAGCGTGCGGCGCGGATCGCGCGGGAGCGCCACCTGCGCCTGCCCGTTGGCGGGCGGGGCGGGTGCGGGCACCGAGGCAACCGCCAGCGGCACGGTCGGGATCGCGCCGGGCAGCGCCCGGGCAGCACGGCGGTCGTCGCGCCGTTGATTGACGATGGCGGCAGCGAGGGCGGCAGCGGGAGGTGGCGTCGGGCGCTTCGGCGTCGGCGGGGAGATGACGGTATCGGTCGTCGAGCCGTCGAGCAGGGCGAGGGCGGCGCGGGCGTTCGCCGGGCGCTCGGTGGGGTCGAGCCCCAGCAGCGCCAGCAGCGTCCGCTCCAGCGCGGGCGGCACCCCGGCGACGAGGCGACCGGGCGGGATCAGGATCTCGCCCTGGCCGTTGTGGCGGGCGGCGTGGCGCAGGTGGGGCGGGATCGGCAGCTGCCGCGTGAGCAACTGGTAGGCGGTCGCGCCGAGGCTGTAAAGATCGGAGCGCTGGTCGGTGCTGCCTCCTTGCGTCAACTGCTCCAGCGGCGCATACTCGATTGTGCCGACTTCCTTGGCGAAGGTGTAGGTCTCGGATTGCTTGGCGATGCCGAAGTCGAGCAGGATGTAGCCGCGCTCCGGGTGGTCCTTGATGTTGCTCGGCTTCAGGTCGCGGTGGACGATCCCGGCGTCGTGCAACTGGTCCAGGTGGCGCAGGAGGATGCGCAGGAAGAGTTCGACGCGATCGGCGGGCCAGGGCTGCGGCGACTGCTCCAGCCGCGCCTGCAAGGTCGGCCCGTCGATGAACTCCATCACGAGGTTGGTCTTCTGGCCGTCGGGCCAGACATCGTAGACATCGGGGATGAAGCGCAGTTTCTTGGAGTGCTGGGCGAGCAGCTTCGCCTCGCGCGTGACCTGGCGGCGCTTCTCCTCGGTCTCGCAGTGGACGATCTTGACCGCGTAGTGGGTCCCGAGGCGGGGGTCGTAGGCCTCGTAGACCTCCCCGAAACCGCCATTGCCCAGCAGGCGCGTCAGGACATATTTGTTGTTGAGGATCGAGAGCGCAAAGTCGCTCGACATGCTCATCGCGCGCGGCCCACCACTCGCCCACCGCCGTCGGATCGATCTCGGCTGTTCGTACGGTAGTGTACCATGTGACTCCTGCGCGTTGCTGCGGAAACGTGTGCCCATTGGATATACGTCAAGTGTCAGGATGAGGTAACGGGCAGGGCAGCCCGCACCCCGCCGCCTGCGGGCGGCACCCCCTCTCCCACCGTCTGGGAGAGGGGATGGATAGTGCGTGAAGATGTGGGGGCGTGGGGGCGAGACGAACCCCACCCCGCCGGGGCGGCGGCGGCCTTCCCCTTGCGAGGGAGAGGGTGAAGTTACGGGCGACACGGGTGGCGGTGGCGCGGGTGGCTATCGCGCGGGGGCGTCTTCGCGGGCGAGGGCATAGACCCAGTAGGGGTGGTCGCCGCGCTGGATGGTTTCGGTGAGGCGCAGACCGACCTTCTCGGCGACGCGGCGGGAGGCATGGTTGCCCTGGCGGATGAGGCTGACGAGGCGGGGGAGGGCGAGGGTAGCGAAGGCATAGTCGCGCACGGCGGTCGCGGCTTCGGTCGCCAGGCCGCGATTCCAGTGGTCGCTGCGGAAGTCGTAACCGAGCTCGGCGGCGGGTGCGCCGGAGATTTCCATCACTTCCAGGCCGCAATTGCCGACGAGCAGGCCGCTCTCCTTCAGGATCACGGAGAAGAGGCCATAGCCATGCTTGCCCTGATGGTCGAGGTTGCGCCGCACCCAGCGATCCATCTGCGGCATACCGAACGGCTCCACGCCGAACGAGGCCATCACCTGCGGGTCGGCGAAGATCTGGAGCAGGGCGTCGGTGTCCTCCGCAAGCATCGGGCGGAGGAGCAGGCGCGGGGTTTCGAGCATCGGCCACAACTCGCTGTATTAAGCTTGGTGCGCTTGACACTGATGGATATAATGACAGCAAGCAATACTCTATAACAAATAGCATACCAAATAGCACGATATGTCGAGGCTAATCACATCGCCTAAGGAGGCCTCATGGACTCGGGTTCAACCTCCTTCAATGTTATACGCTATATCGGTAGTTCAATTGGTATCTGGGGTAGCACCCCAGGGAACCGTGGATGCGTGCGTGGGCCGACTCTCGAGTGTCCGTTCGCCGCCAGGGCTCACCCGCCGCGGCGGATCGGGCACGGGATCGGGGACAGACACGAACAGGTGGTCGCCAGGGAGCCACGCAGGGCTGCCCAGCGCCGCACCGGAGCGTTCCGCCAGGGGCACGATCCATCGACCACACTTCCCTGTGGTGCTACCGGGTATCTGGTTAATCCTGACCATAATTGCGAATGGCATACTCAAGTTAGATGATGAAACCTGTCTCTTGCCTTTGATAGTGATCTCGCTATTGGCAGGCATACCGACAAGTATTGCCTGGGAGTCACAAAGCCGCGAACAGACGCGAAAAAGCTCGGAAGCTGTGCAGCAGTGGCAGTCTTCACAAGCCGGAGGATTCGCACTCCGATCGCCCACGGGCAGGATATTTCTGGGTGAGAACGCCGTGCTCATCTCCGACACCCAAGGCGGCATGCGCCAAATCTTGTATGGTTTATTCTCGACCGTCTGGCCTGAGGATACTGGTCTATCCTCGAAGAACTACACAGTAAAGTACACTCGCGCTGACGATCCTGCGCGACTTACACAGACACTAACGTTCGAATCGGAGCATGATAGGGACCGGTTTCTCGCTGATTTACGCACTCAGCTAATGTAGCTGTTTCGTCAGTTTCATTACGCCGCAAATTGCTGGAGATACGCCGAACATCCTGCTGTAGTGTTGTATCGCCTTAGATTCGTTGACCACATTGTCAATTTGATCCCCTTATCCCGCACTAATGAAAGAGTAAGGGGCACGGTTGCCCGTGCCCCACAGAGGTTCGTGTTGTGCCGGGTGCGCTACTCGCAGCTTCGGCGGCGGCGAGGACGGCGCGCTTGGCGTAGACCTTGACGAGGTGGGCGCGGTACTCCTCGGAGGCGAAGATGTCGCCGAGGAAGTCCATGCCTTCGCCGGCGGTGGCGGAGGCGGCGGAGACGCTGGCGTCGTCCAGCTTCTTGCCGACCAGGGCCTCCTCCATCGAGGTCAGGCGGGTGGCCTTGGGGCCAGCGCCGGTGACGGCGATGCGCGCGGAGGCGCAGGTGCCGTCGGCGTTCAGCGTCACGACGGCCGCCGCGCCGATGACGGCGTAGCCGGAGGCCGGGTGCGAGAACTTCTTGTAGGCGGTGCCGTACTTGCCGCTCGGCACGTTCAGGTCGATCGCGGTCAGCACCTCGCCCGGCTCGACGGCCGAGGTGAGGATATCGATGAAGAAGTCGTCGAGATCGACGCTGCGGTCGCCGTTGGGGCCGGTGATCTTGGCGGTGCCGCCGACCGCCAGCGCGACGGCCGGCCAGTCGCCCGCCGGGTCGGCGTGGGCCAGCGAGCCGCCGAAGGTGCCGCGATTGCGGACCATCGGGTCGCCGACATGGGTCGCGGCCTGCGCAACCAGCGGCAGGGCCTTGGCCAGGGTGGCGTCGTCTTCGAGCGCGGCGTGGGTCGTCAGCGCGCCGACCGTCACCGTGTTGCCGCTCTGCGAGACGCCCTTGAGCGCGTCGATCTTGCTGATATCCACCAGTATGGCGGGCTGGGCAAGGCGCAGCTTCATCATCGGGATGAGGCTGTGGCCGCCGGCCAGCAATTTCGCGCCATCGCCATGCTGTTGCAGCAGGCTGATCGCCTCCTGCACGCTCCCGGCAGCTACGTAGTCGAACTCGGCTGGAATCATGTCCTTCTCCTCTGATTGCGGATTGCGGATTGCGGATTGCGGATTGGGACGATTCCCGCACCGCTCGCCACAACCAACGCCCCGCCCTATCGCCTATCGGCGTCGTACCCCAATTCCGAAATCTGCAATCCGCGATCCGCAATCACCCGTTGATTGCTTTCCAGATCCGCTCCGGCCGCAGCGGCATGTCGAGATGGCGAATGCCGAACGGCGCGAGCGCATCCACCACCGCGTTGACGACCGTCGAGGCCGAGGCGATCGTCCCCGCCTCGCCGATGCCCTTCACCCCGAGCGGGTTGACCGGCGACGGCGTGACGGTGTGCATCGTCTCGTAGTGCGGCAAGTCCATGGCGTGCGGCAGGGCGTAGTCCATGAACGAACCGGTGACGAGTTGCCCCTGCTCGTCGTACTCCGCGCCCTCGAAGAGGGCCTGCGCCAGACCCTGGGTGATCCCGCCGTGGACCTGCCCGTTGGCGAGCAGCGGGTTGATCACATGGCCGCAGTCGTCCACCGCGAGATAGCTTTCCAGGGCGATCTGCCCGGTCTCCGCGTCCACCTCGACCACGGCGATGTGCGTGCCGAAGGGCCAGGTGAAGTTGGAGGGGTCGTAGAAGGTCTGCGCCTCCCAGCCCGGCTCCAGCCCGGCGGGATAGTTGTGCGCCAGCGTCGCCATCAGCGCGATGTCGCCAAAAGTCTTCACGCGGTCGGGCGAACCCTTCACGGTGAACTTCGCGTCGGCGAACTCGATGTCCTCCTCGGAGGCTTCGAGCAGGTGCGCCGCGATCTTCTTGCCCTTGGCGACGATCTTATCGAGGCTCAGCTTGATCGACACCCCGCCAACCGCCATCGAGCGGGAGCCGAAGGTGCCGATGCCGAACTGCACCCGCGCCGTGTCGCCCTGCACCACCTCGATATCGTCGTAGGGGATGCCGAGCTCGTCGGCGACGATCTGCGAGAAGCTGGTGGCGTGCCCCTGCCCGTGCGAGGACGAGCCGGAGTAGACCGTCACCTTGCCGGACGGGTGGACGCGCACGGTGGAACTCTCCCAGCCGCCCGCCTGGCCGCCGACCGCCCCGAGCACTTGCGACGGAGCCATGCCGCAGATTTCGACGTAGGTGGTGAGCCCGATGCCGAGGTAGCGCCCCTGCTTGCGCAGTTCCGCCTGCCGGGCGCGCAGGTCCTGGTAGCCGGCTGCGGCCAGCGCCTTGTCGAGGTTCATCTCGTAGTCGCCGCTGTCGTAGGTGACGCTGGTGGCGACGGTGTAGGGGAAGGCGTCGGCCGGGATGAAGTTCTTGCGGCGGATCTCCGCCGGGTCCATGCCGAGTTCGGCGGCGACGAGATCGACCGCGCGCTCGACGATGTAGGCCGCCTCGGGGCGTCCCGCGCCGCGATAGGCGTCCACCGGCGTGGTGTTGGTCATCACCCCGTAGACCTTGCACTCGATGTTGGGAATCTTGTAGACCCCCGAGAGCATCAGGCCGTAGAGGATCGTCGGGATGCCGGGCGCGAAGAGCGAGAGGTACGCGCCGAGGTTGGCGTAGCAGTTCACCTTCAGGCCGGTGATCGTGCCGTCGCGCTTCGCCGCGACCTCGATGTCGGTGATGTGGTCGCGCCCGTGGGTCGTCGCCAGGAAGTTTTCCGAGCGGCTCTCGTTCCACTTGACCGGGCGCTTCAGTTCGCGCGCGAGGTAGGCGCAGAGCACTTCCTCGGCGTAGAGGTAGAGCTTCGAGCCGAAGCCGCCACCCACGTCCGGGGCGATCACGCGCAGATGGTGCTCGGGCACGCCGAGCGTGAGCGCGAGCAGCAGCCGCACGAGGTGCGGGATCTGCGTCGAGGTGGTGAGGGTCAACTCCTCGGTCGAATCGTCGTACGACGCCAGCACCGCGCGCGGTTCGATCGCGTTCGGCACGAGGCGCTGGTTGATGATCCGCTGCGAGACGGTGACGTCGGCCTCGGCATTGGCGAAGCTGCCCTCGCCCAGGCCCCACTCGAAGCTGGTGTTGTTCGGCACGTCGTCGAAGAGTTGGGGAGCGCCGTCCTTCACCGCCGCTTCCTGATTGGTGATGGCGGGCAGCACCTCGTACTGGACGGCGATGTGCTCCAGCGCGTCGCGCGCGGCGTAGCGGCTCTCGGCCACCACCATCGCGACGCCGTCGCCGACATAGCGCACCTTCTCGCTCGCCAGCGAGGGGTGCGCGGGCATCTTGATTCCCGGCAGGATCCAGCCGCAGGGCAGGGTCCCGAACTGCTCTTTGATGTCGGCCCCGGTGTAGACGCCGACGACGCCCGGCCGCGCCAGCGCCGCCGAGGTGTCGAGGCTCGTGATACGGGCGTGCGCGTGCGGCGACCGGAGGATCGCCAGGTGCAACGCCCCGCTCGGGGTCACGTCGTCGGTGTACCGGCCGCGCCCGGTGATTAGCTTTGGGTCCTCGCGCCGCTTCAGGCCACGCCCGAAGTAGCGACTGGCATCAGGTTTTTCCAGCGTGGTCGCCATCCCGCACCTCCATGCAACAGACGCAGGTTGACCTGGGCGGATGGTCTGCGAGAGGTCAGAGGTCAGAGGTCGGAGATCAGTGAGCCATAGCCCTTCTGACCTCTGGTCTCTGATCTCTGATCTCTAGTCGGCTGCCTGCTCCGACATCTTCTTCGCCGCGTACTGGATCGACTTCACGATGTGCTGGTAGCCGGTGCAGCGGCAGAGGTTGCCGTGCAGGGCGTGGCGAATCTCGTGCTCGTCCGGGTTCGGGTTGCGGCTGAGCAGGTCGTAGGTGCTCATGATCATGCCGGGGGTGCAGAAGCCGCACTGCAGGCCGTGCTCCTCCCAGAAGCCTTCCTGGATCGGGTGGAGTTGGCCGTCCTTCGCCAGCCCCTCGATCGTCATCAGGTCGGCACCGTTGGCCTGGACCGCGAAGACGGTGCAGGACTTCACGGCGCGGCCGTTGAGGACGACGGTGCAGGCACCGCACTGGCTGGTGTCGCAGCCGATGTGGGTGCCGGTGAGGCCGAGGTCATCGCGCAGATAGTGGACCAGCAACTTGCGGGCTTCGACGTTGCTCGACTGGCTCTTCCCGTTGATCGTCAGGCTGATCGGGTGAGTCGACATAGCGTACACATCCTCCATTTCATTGCGGAGGGACGATTACGGTTCAGGGTTCCGAGTTAGACGGTGCAAAGGTTTGAAGGTTCTAAGGTTCACTAGCGCACCGCCCAACCTTCGAACATTCGAACTTTTGAACCGTTAACCGTGAACTCCTCGCCGTTCGCACCCCGCTCCGACCGCGCTCCTCTACTTGCCGTCCATGCACTTGAAGAACTGGTTGATCAGCATGCGAGCGGCCGGCATCATCAGGCGCTGCCCGATGGAGGCGAGCGGCCCACCGACCTGACCATCACCGGTGTAGGTCACCTTGGTCTTGCTGTCGCCATCGGGCGTCAGGGTCATATTCCCGACACCCTTCACGAAGCCGCCAGAGAAGGTCCCATCCACCGTGAGCGTATAGGAATCGGGCGGGTTGGCATTGCTTAACGTGACGGTGCCGGTGAATGTGCCCCGGATACCCGCGACCCCCGCTTTCATGACCGCATCGTAGCGACCGGGCGCAACCTCGTCGAACTTCTCGCAACCGGGCAGGCACTGGCGCAGCACCTCGGGGTTGCTGAGCTTCTCGTACACTGCCGCCTGCTGCCCATTCATGGTGACATTCCCGTCAACCTTCATCCGATCTCCTCTCTCCGCTGCCCCGGCGGTTCCGGTGTCCCACGCGCATCCCACGGCAGTGGTGTGACGGCCCTGTCATATCGGCAGTTTGACCCGGTCATCTGCCGGAATGAAATACCAGAATGCCGCGCCGGGCGCAAGCCCACGCGCGACGATTCCCCGCGCGCAGCATAGCACGCGGCTATGTGGAGGGCAAGCGCGGCACAAACGCTGTCATAGCTTCAAATTTCGGGCATTCGTTAATTTCATTTGTGGGTATTTTCTGCGTGAGTACAGCAGTAGCAGGCCCAGGTGAACCCTGCCAACACCATCTCGCCAGGAGCGCTTCTCGGCTCATGTTGCCCAATGAGCAGGGAATCGCACGACAGGCGGGCACCACATCGCCCGGTAAGTGCTTACCGTCCGGCAACCAGGAAGGGTAAAGATCGCCCAACCGATCGCGTCGCGTTCCCGAAACGGTGGCGGTGCGGGCGGTGCGCGTGCGCTCCAGGATCTCCGGCAGATCGGGATCGTCGGGATGCGCCTGGGCGTGGCGCTCCGCCGCGCGCCAGCGCAGGCTTTGATAGCGGTCCCAGTCGTCCTCGTTGCTGACGAGGGTATAGAGCGGGATCAGGTCCAGGGCAACGCCGACCGCGACATTGTCGGCGTGGGTGGCGAACGCATCGGCGGTATAGCCGCTGTCGCGCAAGTCGGCTTCCGCCGGTGGCCGACGCCAGAACGGTTCGCCGACGCGGCCGCCAGGCCGGGTCACCCAGCGGCGGAGGGCCTGGAGGGTGCCCCGGTGTCCGCCGAAGGTCCAACTCGCCCCGATGCACATGGCGAGGTCGTAGGAACCGGGCGCGGCGGCAAAGTCGCGACCATCATAGCTCGTGGAAGCGCAGGGCCGCGCCGGGCACGCGCCGCTGCGCCAGCGCGCGGGCATCGGCCACGCAGTAGGGCGAAGGTCCACCCATCGCCGCTGATCCCGTACCGCTCGGCCAGCCGCAGCAGCAGTTCGCTTTGCCGCGGGCGATATCGAGGACGCGCCCTGGCAGGCGGGTCCACGGAGGCCGATGAGTTCGTCAAGCTCGCGCTGCTGAACGAGACGCAGATGGTGTGGTCCCGATGGGTGATATCGTGAAGCGCCAGCGATCAGCCCTCAATCCTCCAGCAGAGGCGATTAACAGCGATGCGGCGTGCGAAGTGCCGCCTGGGCGACGTACGCGATCGGGCGGCACACGCACCGCAAACGGCACGATGCTGCCCGCCGCTTGGCAACGCTCCCGCCACCCGTACACTGCGCCACCGGAAACCGACCACCCGATGAGGTAGCCGCCATGTCCGACGAACAGGCCGCATCGCCACATGCCCCCTCGCGCCCGCTCGACGGGATGCTGGTCCTCGACGCAGGGCGATCTTCCTGTCGGGACCGTTCGCGACACCTTTCGGCGGGATGGGGCGCGGGTGATTAAGATCAGCCGGGGTGGGGGGATCCGGCGCGGGTCAACCCGCCTACTTCGGGCCGCGAAGTTGCACGGCGGGAGGCCACGCGAAGGGGATATGTCGTTATCGACGCTGAAGCGGAACCTGTCGCGGGAGAGTGTCACGCTCAATCTGAAGCACGAGGAGGAAGACAGCGCAGAGGGTCGTGCAGGCCGATCTACTGGTGGAGAATTTCGCGCCGGGGGTGCTGGAGCGCCTGGGGCTCGGCCACGAGAGCCTGCGCGAACTGAACCCGCGCCTGATCATCGGCGCGATCTCCGGCTTCCAGGCAGGAGGGGCCATACCGCCAGTGCGCCTACGACATCGTGGTCCAGGCGGTAGGCGGGATGATGGCGAGCACCGGCGCGCCGGACGCGCCGCCGACGAAGGCGGGGCCGTCGATCGCCGACCCTCGCGGCGAGACTCTACGCCACCATCGGCCTGCTCGCCGCGCTCCCGGCGACGCACGCAAGAGCAGGCTGGCCAGGTGGTGGATGTGGCGATGCTCGACAGTCTCGCCTCGCTGGTGCTCGACCAGCCGCTCGACCTCCAGGTGGCGGCGGTAATCGCCTTGCCGAGCAATCGCCGCCCGCGCCGGCGCCGTTCGCCGCCTACGGACGGCTTCATCGCAATCTGCGCCGTCACCGACGCGCAGGTGGCCGATCTCTTCCGGGCGATGGAGGGCCAGGAGGATCACCGTGGTCGGTGATGGCATGTCTACGCTCGAAGCGCGGGTTGCCCGCGCGGCCGAGGTAGATGCGCTGATCGAGTGGACCCGTGCCCACCACGCGCCGAGCTCTGGCGCGCGTTGCGGGAAGCGCGCATCGGCGGGCCGGTCGCCGGCATCCCGATCTGCTGGCCGTCCCTGGTTGCGGCACCGCGCGATGATCGCCGGTGGCGCGCAGCCAGGGCGAGGTCCTGGCATGCACGCCGCCGACCTGCCGATCACTTCTCGCGCGCGAGCACCTCGATCGCCTTGCGCTGCTCCGGCGCGGACAACACGCACGCGTCTATGGGGGAAATGCAGGATAACGTCGAGCAGTTTGGCCGATCTCGCGGCGCGCGGGGTGATCCCTGGCCTGCGTTGCGGGATCTTGCTAGACGAGGTTACGCCGCGACGAGGCTCAGCGCCTCGGCCTGGTTGTGCAGCTGGCTCATGATCCGCTGCGCCTCGAGGTACCCCACGCCCAGGTCGATGCAGTCGAGGAAGAGGGAGAACATCGCCACGCTCAGCGCGGCCTCTCCTTGGCGCTCAGCGAAGCCGCAGGGCGCGTCGCCATCGGGAACCGTTGAGCCCGGGAAAAAACTCCGGCAGGGTCGGGTCGGTCATGAACCATATCCACCATCGTCATTGCGCCCATCTCCGGTTTGCTCCTTCTCCCAAAAGGCACGTCCCATTGGCGCTTATTGTGCCGCCCACCGGGCGCGTCCGTAACCTCCCTCGACGGGCTTCGTTGCGACCTGTCGCCGTAGCATAGCCCGATCAGCCGGATGGGGCGGTAGTGATCTGCGCCGGGCTGTGGCGCGATCACCTGCCAGCAGCAGAAAACATGAGGAGGACCGCGCGATAGCACGAATAGACGAGGAGATGATCACGTGCGCTACCCCAGAACGGGTAGTGCGAGGCCCCCGCCGGTTCTTACCGGCGGGGGGCCTCATCGCGTTCAGCAGACACAGCAGGCAAATCGGACGGGCCTGGGGAACGTGCTCAATACCTGTATTGCGGCTGCCTATACGCAAATTTGACAAATCGAGCAACTGATCGGATACTCCCCCGCACATCGAAACATCTGCCAGCATGCGCCCACGCATCCTCGCTTCGCTGTTCGCACTCCCGAGGGGCCATACGGGGTGCGTGTCTTGCGTTGCGCCATCCCAGCATGCGGTGCCCCAGGATGACCGACGATTGTCCCTGAACAGCATGGGGAGGATTCAATGCGCCCGCGTTTCCCTCACTTCCTGCGCTCGCTCCGTCCACAGCAGATCCTGAGCATCGTCTGCGCGCTGCTGCTCGCCGTCGCCTTCGGCGTGAGCTTCGGCTTGCCCGCGCTTGTGAAGGGCGCGGCGCTGGTGGTGACCACGACGGACGACACGATCGACATCACCGACGAGTCTTGCTCGACCCTGGTCGTCAGTGATCTGCCCGGAGATGGCGACGGCAAGGTGAGCCTGCGCGAGGCGATCTGCGCCGCCAACAACACCGCCGGGGCCGACACGATCACGTTCAACCTGCCCAACAGCGCCCCCTGGACCATCACCCTCGCCCTCGGCGAGTTGCCGATCACTGACGATGTCGACATCACCGGCCCTGGGAAGGGTTCGCTGACTATCGACGGCAATGGCCAGTTCCGCGGCTTCAACATCGAGAATAGCACGGTGACCATCAGCGATCTGACGATCACGCACGGCGCGGCGTTCACCCTGGCGAACAATCGCGGCGGCGCTATCTACGTCACGACTGGCGATCTGACCCTCAATAACGTCGCGGTCACCGGGAGCACGTCATCGTACGCTCAACTCGGCCAACTCAAGTTATTTCCTTATGGCGGTGGCATCTACATCGCCGATGGAACACTCATACTGAGCGGCACCACTGAGGTGTACAGCAACCAGTCCGTGACCACGGGCACCAGCATCAACGACACCTACGGCTACGGCGGCGGGATCTACGCCACCGGTGCGACGGTCACGCTGAAAGATGCCGCCACGGTGCGCGACAATTCGGCGGGGTATGGCGGTGGCATCGCCGCCTTCGACAGCACTGTCACGCTGCAAAACACCGCCGCCGTATACGGCAACGCGGCAGATTACGGCAGTGGCGGCGGCATCTATCATTCCGGCGGCTCGCTCGATCTGAGCGGCACCGCCGCAGTGCATACCAACACGGCGACGGCGGGGACCGATACCGGGCGGCAGGGCGGCGGCGGCATCGTTGCCGTGGATACGCCAACGGTCACGCTGCGCGAATCCGCGACGGTATACGACAACAAAGCGTATGTCGCCGCCGGCATCTCGTATTCCGGGAATGGCACGCTCACGCTGAGCGATAACGCGAAGGTGTACAACAACGAGGCGACGCAACGCGGCTCCGGCGGCATCGCCTTCAGCGGTGCCGGGACGCTCGCGCTGAGCGGCAATGCGGAGGTGAGCAACAACAAGTCGGTGGGCTACTCCGGCGGCATCGGGGCTGCAGGCACCTCGGGCACCGAACTGGTCACGGTCACGCTCAGCGGTGCCGCCAAAGTGCATGGCAATACGGCGACCGCCGGTCTCAGCAATACCGTCTATTACGGCGGCGGCATCAGCGTCAGCGACGGGACGCTGACGCTGAGCGGCACCGCCGAGGTGAGCGGGAATAGCGCCCCCTACGGCGGCGGCATCAGCATCAGCGGCGGATCGCTCGACCTGAAAGACTCCGCGAAGGTCAGCGACAACGACGCCACCGAAGGGAACGGTGGCGGCATCTACGCGAACTACACAACGATCACCCTGAGCGACAACGCCGCCGTGAACGGCAACTCGGCGACCGCTTTCGATAGTGGCGTCGGTTTCGGCGGCGGTATCTACTTCGCAGGGGAGACGCTCACCCTGAACAATGCGGCGACCGTGAGCGGCAACACGGTGAGCGAGGAGGGCGGCGGCGGCATCTTTGCCTTCGATGGAACGGTCGCCCTGCACAATTCCGCCACGGTGAGCGGCAATACGGCGCAAGACGGCGGCGGTGTTTATATCTTCTACGAAAGCAACCCCGCCGCACTCACGATGGACGGCACGACCACGGTGAGCGGCAATACGGCGACCCAATACGGCGGCGGCATCTATGTCTATTTCGGTGCCAGCGCCACACTGAGCGAGTCGGCGGCGGTATCAGGCAACACGGCGACTTATGGTGGCGGTATCTACACCTTCGGCACCGCCACGCTCACCAACGTCACCATCTCCGACAATTGGGCCTGCCAAGGTGGCGGGATCACGAATGAGATCGGCTCCCTCATCAGCCTCAGTATCACCGGCAGCACCATCAACGGGAACCAGGCAACCACACCCACCGACGAGCGGATCGACTGCACCGGTACCCCGCTGAATGGGGGCGGGATCTGGACGGGTGGCACACTGACCCTGAAGAACAGCACAATCAGCGGCAATAGCGCCAGCGGCAACGGGGGGGGGCTCTTCAACTCCACCAGCGAAGGCAGCCAGACGGCGCAGCTCAGCTACGTCACCATCACCGGCAACACCGCCGCGAACGGCGGCGGCATCTCCGGCAGCAAGATCAACAGCACCATCGTCGCGGGCAACAGCGGTGCCACAGGCAAGCAAGATTGCACCGGCACGGTCACGACGGACGGCCACAACGTCGTCGGCGTGGGCACCGGTTGCCCGACGAACGGTACCGGCGATAAGACGACGACCGACGTCACGGCGGTGCTCAACACCACCCTGGCCAACAATGGCGGACCGACCAAGACCCACGCGCTGGTCGCCGGTAGCCCGGCGCTCAACGCGGGCGATTCGGGCACCTGCCCCGAGACCGACCAGCGCGGGACAGGACGACCCATCGCGGGCGGCTGCGACGCTGGTGCCTACGAGTTGTCCGGGGCGGGGCCGTCGCCATCGCCGTCGGCGTCTCCATCAGCCTCGCCGTCAGCATCCCCGTCGGCGTCGCCTAGCGCTTCACCGTCGGCATCTCCTTCCGCCTCGCCATCGGCGTCACCCTCCCCCAGCGCTTCGCCCTCGCCGAGCGCGTCCCCAAGCCCGTCGCCCAGCCCGAGCCCGTCGCCATTGCCGTCCGGGCTGGTGCTCCTGACGGTGCAGACGACCGGGACAGGCACGGTGAGCGCGGCCCCCTCGCCGACGACGAGCGCCGGCACGCCCGACAACATGGCTTACACCTACCCGGCCGGCACCGTCGTCTCCCTCACCGCCACGACGGATAGCA
Organism: Chloroflexia bacterium; assembly: GCA_046328475.1. Classification (GTDB taxonomy): domain Bacteria; phylum Chloroflexota; class Chloroflexia; order Thermomicrobiales; family CADCWN01; genus CADCWN01. The sequence goes on from JAXLWN010000055.1 coordinate 38,257, forward strand.
GCCACGTCTTCGCCTACTGGAGCATCGACGGCGAGGGCGATCCACCCTACGGCCAGGGCTGGGCCAGTCCGCTCACCATCACCCTTGACATCGCCCACACCGCCGTGGCGCACTTCGTGCCGCGTCCGGCCTTCACCGACGTGCCGAGCTCGCACCCCGCCTACGTGGCGATCACCGAGTTGACGGCGCGCGACATCATCAAGGGGTACACGCCCGAAGGATGTACCGGGAAGCGACCACCAATCGCCGCACCATGCTTTGGCCCGAGCGACCAGACCGAGCGCGCCCAGACAGCCGCGCTGCTGGTGCGGATGCTCGGCCTGGATGGCGAGGACCACGGCGATGGCGGCTTCACCGATCTGGCGGGCCTCAACCCGGATCTCCGGCGAGCGGTCGGGACGATGGCCTTCCACGGCATCATGCTCGGCTATGGCGACGGGCGCTTCGGCCCCTACGACCGGATTAGTCACCTGCAGACGGTGCAGGTGATCAGCCGCGCCTTCGTCTTCAAGGGTTACTGGACACGAGCCACGGTGGATAACCCGTCGATCTACCCGAACCTGAATCTCAGCCCAAGCGAGCGGCTCGATGTGGTGACGTTCGTGCAGAACGCGGGCAACTTGCCCGGCTTCGCCAACAGCACCACACGCGGGCCGCTGGACCAGCCCGCGCCGCGCTCCTGGACGGCGCAAGCGCTCTGGCTGGCGCTGAGCAAGTACTTCGGCGTCGATACGTCAGGGAAGGGCGGCTACATACCCTAGCTGGCACTGGTAGCGCGAGCCCCCGACGGAAGGTGCTGTCGGGGGCCTCGCGCTGTAATCGGAACTGCATAGCGTTGACACCGCCGATGGCACCCCGGTAGCATTCGTTGGCACAGATGTTCGAGGCGTCGGGGCATGGGCACCAGGGGGTGGAGATGACACCGGAGGAACGGTTCGACGGCATCACCGAGCAACTCGCCCGCACGCACGAGGCGGTCGCGGCGGGAAGCTCTTTGGGGTGCGCTGCATCAAGGTGAATGGCAAGGCGTTCGCATCGTTCCACGGCAAAGATATGGTATTCAAGCTGCGCGGTGCGCAGCACGCCGGCGGCGCTGGCCCTGTACGGCGCGACGCTCTTCGATCCGTCGGGCAAGGGTCGCCCGATGCGCGAGTGGGTCGTGGTGCCAGTCGCGCACGCCGACCGCTGGGAGGGCTTCGCGGAGTCGGCGCTGCGCGTGGTGGGGGGTGGCGCGTGATCGAGCGTCGCCGCAGCATCCGCCTCGGCCTGACGCCGGAGGAGTTGCAGCAGGAGATCGCGGCGCGACTCGCGCGCCTCGACGCATTGGCCGAACACGCCGAGGAGGAGACGCAGTTCGCCGAGTACGACCGCTTCGTCGCGGAACTCGCCTTCCAGCGCGCCGCCGAGTTGATCGAAGCCAACAACCGCCGCCTGGCCGAGCAACTCGCCGCGCTCGGCGTGCTCCCGGCACGGGATGAGGAGTGAAGGGAGAAGGGTGAAGGGAGAAGGGTGAGGGGAGTATCACCGTTCTCCCCTCACCCTTCTCCCTTCATCGTCAGGGCTGGCTGTGTTGGCCTTCGGGGAGATTGGCCGCGCCTTGCGGCGGGGTGAGGTCGCCCGCGAGCTGCGCGCCGTAGACGAGGCGCGGGTAGAAGGGCTTGCTGGTGAAGGATTCGAGCGCGATCGGCACGCCGACCGGGTCCCACTGGTGGAACCACTCGGCGTCTTCGGGCGAGAGACGGATGCAGCCGTGGCTCAGCGGCGCGGTCCCCAGCCCTTCCAGGTCGTAGACTTTGTTGCCCTGGGCATCGAAGGTATAGGGCGCACCGTGGACCAGGATATCGCCGTTCCACGAGCCGTCGGGCAGGTGGTCGGTGAAGAGCCAGTAGCCGAGGTCCTGGGTGGTGCCGAACGAGCTGAAGGTGCCCCAGTACCGCCCGACCTTGCCGATCCAGGTGGGGGTCTGCGTCTTGCGCATTCCCGGCCAGCCGGTGCTGACGGGCAGGCGGCGCACAACTGCGGTCCCCTCGTAGATCAGCATCTCCTGGTGATCCTGCGAGACGACGATGCGGGCGGATGCTTTATCGGGGAAGAACCGCACGCCCTTCCCGGGCAGCACCGGGATCGACCAGTGGCCGACCACCAGGGCCAGGATCAGGACCAGGCGGGTCATCGATCCTCACTAACCGGCGCACTATCGCCCCTGGCGGGAAACGATACGTGCGTCGCTTCACTTCTGCGCGCCCATTGTAGCCCGTTATGGTCAATTCGGCAATGGGCCGATGGTCGGTGAGGGCGTGAGGGCGTGGGGGCGTGAGGGCGTGGAACGAGAAACGTAGGGCGTGGAGCGTGGAACGTAGGACGATTTTTCGCTCCACGCTCCACGCTTTACTGTCTACGACCTACTGTCCACCGTCTACTGCAAATACCGGTCGTACCAGGCGACGATCTCCTCCAGCCGCTGGAGGCGGTGTTGCGGCTTGCCGTTGCGCGACATGCCGTGGCTCTCGCCGGGGAAGCGGACGAAGCGGGTCGGAACGCCGCGCAGCTTGAGGGCGGTGAAGATTTGCTCGCCTTGCTCGATCGGGCAGCGGTAGTCCTCTTCCTGATGGAGGATGAGGGTGGGGGTGACGAAGTTCGCGGCGTACATGATCGGCGAGAACTTGATGAAGCGCTCCGGGTGCTCCCAGGGCAGACCGTATTCGGGCAAGTTCCCGAGGTGGAAGATGTCGCTCGTGCCCCAGAAGTTGAGCAGGTTGGAGATCGAGCGCATCGTGATCGCCGCCTTGAAGCGGTCGGTGTGGCCGATGATCCAGTTGGTCATGTAGCCGCCGTAGGAGCCGCCGCCGACGCCGAGGCGTTCCGGGTCGGCCTCGCCGAGCGACAGGACGTGATCGACCCCCGCCATCAGGTCGGGCATGTCGACCTCGCCCCAGCGCGCGGCCAGCGCCTTGGCGAAGGCCGCGCCCCGGCCGGAACTGCCGTGCGGGTTGATGTAGAGGACGCCGTAGCCGCGCGCCGCCAGGAACTGGAACTCGTGGAAGAAGCCGTTGCCGTACTGCCCGTGCGGGCCGCCGTGGATCATCAGGATTAGCGGATACTTCTGCCCTTCCGGCACGTTGTGGGGGCGGACCAGCCAACCGTCGATCTCGTCGCCATCGCCGCCGGTGAAGCGCAGCCGCTCGGGTGGGCTGACTTCCTTGCGATCGAGCCAGCCACAGTTCAGGTCGGTGAGCCGCCGCTCGTTGTCGCCATCGGCGTCGGTCGCGAAGAGTTCGGCGGGGCCATTGCCGTCGATCCCGCAGAAGACAATCGGGCCACCCTTGGGCGCGGCGCTCGCCGCCACAACCCCACGCTCGCCATCGATGATGCGCGCCTGCTCGCCACCATCCGCCGACATGCGCCAGAGGTGCTGATTGCCGGCATCGCCGACGAGGAAGGCGATCGTCTTGCCGTCGTCGGACCAAATCGGCCGCGCCGTACCACCGGGGAGCGTCTGATCGGCCATCGGGCCGCTGTTGGCGTCGCGGTCGAAGGCGGGCGCGACCGCGCGCGGCGGCACTTCGCCGTCCGCGCCGACCGTCCAGAGGCGCGAGGTGGCGAAGGGGCGGTCGGCCTCTTCGCTAAAGAAGTAGGCGAGGGTCGCGCCATCGGGCGACCAGGAGGGACTGCTGGCACTGCCATTGCTCGCCGTCAGCTTGCTCGGCTCGCCACCGGTGGCGGGGGTCGTCCAGAGATCCGTGCGCAGCGCCAGGTCGCCATCCGGCTCGCGGTAGGAGGTGAAGGCGAGCGTTGAGCCGTCGGGCGACCAGGCGGGCCCGTCGTCGTCCCAGGCACCGTCGGTCACTTGCTGCGCCTCGGCGACTGCCGCGTTGGGGTCGTTGGAGACCTCGACGACGAAGATGTGCTTCCACTTCTCAATGGAAGCCTTGCCGTGGAGATAGCCGCGCCCGTCGAACTTGTACTTCAGCCGCTCGATCCGCAGCGGCTCCTTCGCGTCGTCCGCCTTCTTCTTGTCGTCCTTCTCCCCGTCACCTTTCTCGGCCTCCGCTTCGGCCTTGACAGGTCCACTGAACGCCAGGCGCTTGCCATCGGGCGACCAGACCGGCTCGCCCGCACCTTCCTTCGCGTCCGTCACCTTGCGCGCCTCGCCGCCGCCGAGCGGCACGACGTAGAGTTGCGGCTTACCACCGCGCGTCGAGAGGAAGGCGATGCGCGTGCCATCGGGCGACCAGCGCGGCGACGTATCGGCCTTCTCGCCACTGGTCAGCGGGCGCGGCGCGGCACTGGCGTCGGTCGGCACCAGCCAGATGCGCGACCGGTACTCGTCCGCGTCGGCATCGATGGTGGTGACGACAAACGCGGCCTGCTTGCCATCGGGCGATACCTGGGGGTCGCCGACGAAGCGCAGGTCGAAGAGGTCGCGCGCGGTAATCAGCTTGTCCTCGGGGATGGTCATGCGCTTGTTCCTTTCGTGTTACGGGCGCGAACGGTTTGACGCCCGCATTCTATACCGCGCGGCAGATCTGCGTGGCGGCGGGGCGACGCGTCGCACCGCTTGCTATGATAGCGGCGGGGCGCGCGATGCAGCGTTGCCCTCGGGGTGCGCCTGGGGCGCAGCTCCGCAGCATGGGAGCAAAGGAGTCGCGATGACCACGCCACTCGCCGACAATTTCTCTCGCTACCTCCGGCCGCACGAGCTGGAGGAGACGCTGCGTCAGCTGGCGCGGGAGTACCCGACGCTGGCGACACTGGAGCAGATTGGCGAGAGCATGGAGGGTCGCCCGCTCTGGGCGCTGACCGTCACCAACAGCGCGACCGGCGCGGCGCTCGACAAGCCCGCGATCTCGATCGACGGCAACCACCACGCGGGCGAGGTGACCAGCGAGATGGTCTGCCTCTACACAATCTGGCACCTGCTGACCAATTACGGGCGGGACGACGAGATCACCAGCCTGCTCGACCGCTATACCTTCTACTTCCGGCCGATTGTGTCGCCGGATGGCGTCGAGTTCTACATGACGACGCCCTACACCCTGCGCTCGTCGCCGCGCCCCTATCCAAGTGCGACGCCCGCGCCGGGGCTGCACCCGGAGGATATCGACGGTGACGGGGTGATCGCGCAGATGCGGATCGCCGATCCGGGCGGCGAGTGGAAGGCCAGCGACCGCGACCCGCGCCTGCTGGTGCTGCGACGCGAGGACGAGTCGGGCGGCACCTACTATCGCCTCTACACCGAGGGGATCATCGAGCACGACCCCGCCGACGGCCCGCTCGATACGACGAATATCAAGAACGCTCCCCCGCGCTGGGGGCTCGACTTCAACCGCTCCTACCCGCACAACTGGCAGCCGGAGTATCGGCAGTCGGGCGCATGAGGCCATACCCGCTCTACCCGCCCGAGACGCGCGCGGCGATCGATTTCACGCTCGCCCGCCCGAACATCGGCGCGATCGTCAACTACCACACCGCCGGGGGCTTCTGCTTCGTGCTCCCCTCCAGCCGCGCCCCAAGCGAATACCCGCGACGACCTGACCGGCAACTACCGGCTGCTCTCGCGCAAGTTCGCCGAGTTGACGGGCCAGCCGATCTTCCAGAGCTACACCGAGGCGACCAAGACGGCGCGCTTCGGCTCGATGATGGACTGGGGCTACAACCAGTTCGGCATCTACGGCTGGGTGCCGGAATTCTGGGACATGTGGGGCGCGGCGGGCGTGCAGCGCCGCAACGAGGATTTCTTCACCTTCTTCGGCGCACGCTCGGAGGAGGAGCAGTTGCAACTGCTCGCCTGGAACGACCGCGAACTCGGCGGCGAGGGTTTCATCCCCTGGCACAGGGTCGAGCACCCGCAACTCGGCCAGGTCGAAGTCGGTGGCTGGACCTACAAGTTCACCACGCAGAACGCGCCACCGGCCTACCTGCGCGAACTCTGCGCGCGGCACGCGCCCTGGACCTACTACCTCGCGCGCAACCTGCCGCGCCTGGTGGTGGACGAGGTGCGCGTCGAGCCGGTCGCGGGCGATGGGGACCTCTGGCGCATCGCGGCGCGCATCCGCAACGACGGCTTCCTGCCGACCAACATCAGCAAGCAGGCGCTCGCCACCCGGACCGCGCGCCCGGTGGTCGTGACGCTCAGCCTGGAAGACGCCGAGATCGTCGCCGGGGCGACGCGGCAGGTGCTGGGGCATTTGCCGGGGCGGAGCGTGGCCGAGGGGCCGACCTGGCGCGCACCCGAGCCGACCGCGACGAGCGCGGTGGCGACGTGGGTTGTCCGCCGCGCGGGCGGTGCGCCGCAGGGCGAGATCGTGGCCCGCAGCCCGAAGGCGGGCGTCGCGCGCGAGGCATTCACGCTGGGCGGCTAGGTGGGTGCCGGGGGCACGCAGGGAGGGGGCCGGGATGATCACGGTCGATTACTTCGTCCTCGCCGACGCGGTCGCCGCCGTGGGGGGCAAGCACTACATCCACGGCGGCGGCTGGGACACCCTCAGTTCGGGCGGCTTCCCGACGGTCCACCCGACGATGGGGGCGGCGCTGCGGCTGCGCGTCCCGTGGCACGACACCAACCGCCCGGTCGAGATCGAACTCGACGTGCTCGACGCCGACGGGCGCAGCATCATGTCCGCTGCCGCCCGGCCCGCCGCGCGGCGCGCTCAGCATCGGACGCCCGGCCGAACTGCCGATGGGTGATGATCAGGTTTTCCGCTCGCCTTCCCGATCGCCAACCTCCGCTTCGAGCCGGGGCGCTACGTCGTCAGCTTCCGCCTCTTCGGCGAAAGGAGTCGCCCGCGCCCCCTTCCGCGTCATCCTCAACCCGCAAGCCGCCGCTGCTGCCGCCCGGCAGGCTGACGAGGACGAATAACCGCCAAGACACCAAGGACGCCAAGAAAAGCGATTCAACCGCAGAGGACGCAGAGGACGCAGAGGAATGAAGAGAATTGTAACAGCGAATGCTTGTGTATTTTGCTCGTTCTCCTCTCCGTCGTCTCTGCGTCCTCTGCGTCCTCTGCGGTAAATCCGTCTCTCCTCCTGGTGGTTCGCTCATCGCTGTCCGACTGGACAGGCGCGAGGTGTCCATCGCGACTCCCTTGCGCTGCCCCTTCCGCTGAGCGATCTTCCGTCCCTCTTATCGGTGAGAATGGGCCGCCCGAAGCCGATACTGTGGTCATGCGATGCGATAATTGTCGCGATGAGGCAGATGGCGAAAGGAGCAGGCAATGCTGAACATGTCTGTGCTCGACTACGAAGCGCTCGCTCGCCAGAAGCGCGGAGCTGGCCGAGGCGGAGCAAGTGCGCATGGTGGACAAACTGGCACGGGTGCTGGGTCGAAGTCGGCAGGGTGGCGTCGGGCCTTCCTGGGCACCTTCCGGGCGCGTCTCGGCGGCACTGACCGGGCGACTGTCGCCGCGCGGACCGCCTAGCACACGGTGGGGTACCCGAGCGGCAAAGGGACCCGGCTGTAAACCAGCGGCGCCCCGCCCACCACGTAGTTGAATACGCAATGCCGGGGCGAGTCGCCGTCTGACTCGCCCCGGTTCTTTGTGTTCCGCAGAGCCAAAATGGCACCTGGCACCGATGTTGCAACCGCGATTTCGGCGGCGCACCGGCGGCGTGAGGGTGGCATGGGACGATCGAGGCCAGCGGCGACCATTTTTCAACGATCAGGCATGGCGATACCCGGCATGCTGCTGGTCTTCGCGCTCCTGACCGGCTGCGGTCGCGCGACGGACAGCGAGGTCGTGACGGGGCAGTTGCGCGCGGGCGATCTCAATTACTGGCTGGTTGGCACGACCCTGGTGGCGATCGGCGGGGCGGAGATCGGCGGTGAGAAGTCGCAGATCGGCTCGACGGTGCGCGCCGAGGGTCGGCGACAGCCCGATGGCGTCCTCGCGGCGACCCGGATCATGGTCAGCGCGGCCGATCCGGCGACGCCTGTGGCATCGTTGCCCGCCGCCACGGCGAGTGGCGCGGTTGAGGCGATCGACCCGGCGACCGGGCGCTGGCAGATCGCCGGGCAACCGGTGCAACTCGCTCCCGGTGTCGCCGCCCCCGGCAATATCGCGGTGGGCGAGCGTGCGACGGCGAAGGGCTACCGCCTGCCTGATGGCGTGCTGCTCGCCGCCGAGATCGTGTCCGACCGGCCGATCCCGACGGCGACGCCCACCCGCCCCGCGCCCACACCGACCACAACCCAGCCGCCACCGGCGGTGCCGGGTCAGTCGTCTGGTCCCGCGCCGAAGCCGACGGAGAAACCGGCGAAGACCAAGGAGCCGCGCAATAAGCCGGGCAACGGGAACGACGATGATGGCGACTGAGCGCCGGGATTGGTGGCGACCATGAGCGCACTGGCGAGCGGCACACTCCTCGACGGTCGCTATGAGTTGCTGGATTACCTCGACCGCGGCGGCATGGCCACGGTCTATCGCGCCCGCGACCGACGGCTCGATCGGCTCGTCGCGGTCAAGGTGCTGGACGACGCGCGGCGCGACGAGGCCGGGATCGCCTTCCGCGAGGATCGCCTGACCGCCCGACTCGCCCACCCGCACATCGTCGCCGTCTTCGACGGCGGCACGACGCCCGAGGGGCAACCCTTCCTGGTGATGGAGTTGATCGAGGGGCAGGCGGTCACCCAGATTGCCCCGCTACCGGTCGGGCGGGCGCTCCGCATCGCCGAGGACATCGCGGCGGCAGTGGCCTATACCCACGAGCGCGGCATCGTCCACTGCGACATCAAGCCCCAGAATCTGCTGCTCGATGCGCACGGCCAGGCCAAGCTCGCCGACTTCGGGGTGGCGAATGCCGACCAGTCGGCACCCGGCCGACTCGTGTACGGCTCGGCCCCCTATCTCGCACCCGAACGGCTGCACGGCGCACCGGTCGGCCCGGCGGTCGATATCTACGCGATCGGCGCGACCCTCTACTTCCTCCTCTCCAGCCAACCGCCCTACAACGGGGCGACGGGCGAGGAGATCGTCGCGCGCGTCCAGGCCGGGCCACCCCGGCGACTGGTCGAGTTTGTGCCCGCCCTGCCCTGGGAGGTGGAGGCGATCGTGCAACGGGCGATGGCCCACGACCCCGCCGATCGCTACCCCTCGGCCGCCGCTCTCCGCGACGATCTCGCCGCGATCCGCCACGCCTCCGGGCAAACGACCAGCGCCTTGCGGATCGTCCCCGATCTCGCCGCCGCGCCGCCGGTGATCCCGGACGAGGCCGCGACGAGCGCTATCCCCGTGGCGGCAACCAACGCGCTGCTGCCCCCGCCCTCGGCGATGACAACGACAGTGCTCCCACCCGGCCCGCCGCCGTTCGTCTATCCCGAGCCGACCCTGCGCGAGCACGTGCGCACCCTCGTCGCGCGGCTGGAGCCATTCGGGGCGCGACTCAGGGAGATGGCGGGACGCACGACCCACCAGGCAACGGTCTGGTCATCGCAGGCCGGCAACCAGGGGCGGCGACTCTTCAGCAAGCGACCGCCCTTCTCGCCGCACTGGCTCGTGCCCGCGCTGGCGGTGTTGCTCATCCTGGCGGTCATCGTCGCCGGGGTGCGGACGCTGGGCGGCGTGCGCGGTGGCGTGGCGAGCGCGGGCGCGACGGCGGAGGTGCCCGCGCTGGTCGGCCTGAGCCTCGGCGAGGCGCGCGGGCAGGTGCAGGCGCGCGGCCTCGTGCTCGGGCAGGTGGATGCCGCGCCGCTCCCCGGCCAACCAACGAACGCGGTTGTCTACCAGCAGCCGGCCGCCGGGACGCGCGTCGAACCGGGCACCGTCGTCAACATCGTGATCCGCACCGCGCCCTGACGAACAACGTCCTGACAAGCAGCGCCGACCGTGCTATAAGACCGCAGCGCAGGGAATGCGCGGAAAGGCGGTGCGGGATGCGACTCGGCTGCTGCGTCTCACCAGAACGACTCCCAGTCCTGGCCGCGGCGGGCGGCGAATATGCCGAGTTCACCGTGGCTGGCGCGGTGATGGGCGGCGATGGAGCGGCATTCGACCGGCTGGTTGCGCTGGTCGCGGAATCGCACGTCAAGCCGGAGGCGTACAACGTCCTCTTGCCCGGCGATCTGGTCGTGGTCGGCCCGGCGGTTGACCGGGCGCGACTCCAGGCGTACATCACGACCGCGTTCGCGCGGATCGCGCGGCTGACCGGTCCCGGCGCGATCGTCGTCTTCGGCAGCGGGCGGGCGCGCTCGATCCCCGCAGGCTTTCCGCGCGAGGCGGCGCTCGACCAACTCGCCGAATTCCTCGGCTGGCTCGGCCCGCTGGCGGCGCAGCACGGCATCACCCTGGCGATCGAGCCGCTGCGCGGCGCGGAGAGCAACGTCTTCAACACCGTGGGGGAGGTGGGGTCGTTCATCGTCGAGCGCAAGCTCGCCGCCGTCTATCTGCTCGCCGACCTCTACCACATGATGGAGCAGGGCGAGCCGCTCTCCGCCATCGCCGATCACGGCGACCTGATCGTCCATTCCCACACCGCCGACAGCGGTCGGTTCGCCCCCGGCAGCGGCGACTATCCCCAGGCCGCGTTTTTCGCCCGGCTGCGTGCCCACACGCGCTGCGACCGCTGCTCGATCGAATGCACCTGGCGCGACTTCGAGCACGAGCTGACCCCGGCGCTGCGGGCGCTGGAATCGGCGCTCGGTGACCCGGACACGGGCGAATTGATGTGGTGAGGCGCGGCCTCGCGCGAAAGGATCTGCCGATGAGTTCACAGGCTACCAGGGCAAAGCTCGCCTTCAGCACCCTCGGCTGCCCCGGCTGGTCGCTCGATCAGGTCGTGCGCGCCGCGCGCGAGTACGACTACGACGGCGTCGAGTTGCGCCTGCTCGACGGCGAGATCATCAACGCCGACCTCGCGGCGGGCGAGCGCAAGCGCATCCGCGACACCTTCGCCGCCGCGAACCTGCCGATCTGCTGCCTCGACACCTCGATCCGCGTCGCGGCCGATGGCGACATGGACGCGACCATCGGGGAACTCCGCGCCTTCGTCGCAATGGCGAACGAGATCGGCGCACCCTTCGTGCGCGTCTTCGGCGGCGAGTCCCCCGCCGACTGGTCGCCCGAGGCCGCGTTCGACCGCGCCGCCGCCGTGCTCAACGGGGCGTCGGCGGACGCCGAGACGGCGGGCGTGGCGGTCGTGCTGGAGACGCACGACGCCTTCGCCAGCGCGAAGAGTGTCGCCGAGGTGCTGCGCCGCGCCCCGAGCAAGGCGGTGGGGGCGCTCTGGGACACCCACCACCCCTACCGCATGGGCGAACAACCCGACGAGGTACTCGATCTACTCGGCGACCGCATCCTCCACGTCCACGTCAAGGACGCGCGCCGCAACGACGCCGCGCGCACCGGCTGGGACCTGCTGCTGCTCGGCGAGGGCGAAGTCCCGGTGCAAGCGAGCCTCGCCGCCATCCAGCGGCGCGGCTACGACGGCTGGATCGCCGTCGAATGGGAGAAGAAGTGGCACCCGCACATCCAGGAGCCGGAAGTCGCCTTCCCGCAGCACAGCGCGCTGCTACGCCAGTGGCTCGGCGAAAGCTAACAACCGCGCCAATTCGTGGTAGGGGCGGTTCGTGAACCGCCCTGCGCGGGGTTGCAGTCGTGCAGCCATCAGCCACCCGACGCGGGCGCATCGCGACGCGCCCCTACAAAGGTGAGCGCCATCCTTAAAGGAGGTTCCATGTCCGCACGCACCTACGGCTTCGCCATCGTCGG
>JAXLWN010000056.1:0-48022 GCA_046328475.1 Chloroflexia bacterium
ATCCCCTCGCCCGCTCGCCCGCTCGCCCGCTCGCCCCTTCGCCACTGCGCAAACGCGAGGTAACAGAGCGCCAGCCCGAGCGGAAAAAGCATCTCCAGGTACCCGGCGTAGGAGTTCGGTCGCCCGAACGTGCCGAATGCGCGCGAGAACTGGTCGCCGATGGCGAAACTCGCCGGGCCGACCCCGGTCACGTATTGGAAGAGCCCGACCGCACCCTCGGCCGCCCCGGCGGCCAGCAACGAGGCCAGCGCCACGAATGCTTGCCGCCGTGTGCGCAAGAAGTCGAGCGCCAGGAAGTAGACGGCCAGCGCCTTCACCCATTGAAAGAGGGCGGCGATCCCCGGCGCAATATCCTGCGCCACGATCAGCGAGAGTGCCAGCCCACAGACGAAGATGACAAAGAATGGCCCAACCACACTCTGCGGCAAGGGCTTTCCGCCGAAGGCGAGGCGGCGCGCGAGCCAGGCGACCAGCGTCAGCGCGAAGATGACGTTGGTCGCGGTCAACTCCCCGACCGCGCCGAGATCCTGGATCGGGATCGAGAGCAGCAGCAGATAGAAGCCCCAGATCGGGCGCACGACGACCAGCGTCGCGACGACCGCGCCGGCGAGCAGGATCGCGCTGTAGAGGGGCGGCAGGATGACCAGCGCGGCGGCGATGGCGATAATCGCCCCGCCGACGGCGATTGTCGGTAGCTCGGGAAACGCCAGCGCGCGGCGGCTACGCGTCAGCATGGGCCGGGTTGGCCGCTGCCGCCTGCGCAAACTCGGCGCGGAAGGCGGCGATCAGCCGCCGCAGCCCCTCGTCCAGCGACACCGACGGCGACCAGCCGAGGACACGCTGCGCCTTGCCGATGTCGGGGCAGCGCCGGGTCGGGTCGTCCACCGGCATCGGGCGGAAGACGAACGGCAGCTCCACGTCGCAGACCCGCTGCACCGCCTCGGCCAGTTCCAGCATCGTCCGCTCGTCGGGGTTGCCCAGGTTGAAGATTTCACCCCCCAGCCCGTCCCCCTCCATCACCGCCATGATGCCGCGCACCAGATCGGAGACGTGGCAGAGCGAGCGGGTCTGGCTGCCGTCGCCATAGATCGTCAGCGGCTCGCCGCGCAGCGCCTGGGACGCGAAATTGACGACCGCGCGCCCATCCTCGGGGTCCATCCGCTCGCCGTAAGTGTTGAAGATGCGGATCAGCCGCGCGTCCACCCCGTAGCGCCGCCAGTACGCCATCGCCAGCGTCTCGCCAAAACGCTTCGCCTCGTCGTAGACCGCGCGCGGCCCGGTCGTGCTGACGTTGCCGCGATAATCCTCGGTCTGCGGGTGCATCAGCGGGTCGCCGTAGATCTCGGAGGTCGAGGCGAAGAGGAAGCGCGCCCCGTCGCGCCGCGCCCGCTCCAGCAGCAACTGCGTCCCGACCGTATTCACCGCCGCCGTCTCCAGCGGCAACTGCATGTAGCTGCGCGGGCTCGTCGCGTTCGGCGATGCCGGGCTGGCGAGGTGGTAGACGCGCGCGAACTGCGGCAGACCCTCCGGCAGCGGCAGCGTCACGTCGGCCTCCACCAGCCGGAACTGCGGGTGCCCGCCCAGGTGCGCCACATTCGCCGCCCGCCCCGTGGCGAAATTATCGACCGCCACCACCGCGTGCCCGGCGTCGAGCAGCGCGTCGCACAGGTGCGACCCGATAAACCCCGCCCCGCCCGCCACCAAGACTTGCATCGCCCGCCCCGCCCTACCCCAGCGTTCCGCCGAAGTCCCCCCAGCATTGGGGGGATGGAGGGGGCCTCTACCACCCCTCGGTCGGCTCTTCGCCCCGGCCTTCGGCACCGATTTGCACCAATGCGATCAAGAACCACCACGCGAAGGCGAGATCGATCAGGAAGAAGAAGTTGTCCAGCATGCCATGAACAACGGCGGCGACGCAGGCCACCCCGGCGGCGATCAACACCGGCCGCAATTCGTCATTCGCCGCGCTCGTCCCGGCCGCCTCGCCCGTCGCACGCCCCGCCCGTTTCGGCGGCGGCACGACCGCCGGTCGCCAGGCGCGCATCAGGCGCACTGCCAGGCTCCCGAGCGTCCAGGCCACCCACGCGAGACCCATTATACCCAGGCGCACCCAGAAGTCGAGAAAAAGATTGTGGGGATGCGACGTATACCGCTCGTCCCACGCCGACGGATCGATGTAGCGCGGCGCATACTGGCTGAGGAACTGGTCCAGCCCCACGCCGAACGCCGGGCGGTCGCGGATCATCTCCAGCGTCGAGCGCCAGATCAACTGCCGCAGGCTCAGGCTGTCGCTCGACGCGCGCACCAGCGTCAGCCCGACCACCGCCGCCACCAGGACCACCGCCACCACCGCGATCGCCGCGACCGCGAGGCCGAATGTCCTCCCGTCGCCACCGGCCGTGGCCGCGCGCGACCCCTTGCGCCTGAGCGTTTCCACCCGCGTCGCCACCTGGTGCGCGATCAGGAAGGCGAGCAAGACCGCCAGCGCCGCGATCAGCCCCAGGAACGCGCCGCGCGAGAAGGTGAGCACCAGCGCCAGGCCGATCACCGGCAGGCAGGCGATCAGCGCCACGACCCGGCGCGGTGCCCCCGCGAGGGCCACGAACGCGGCGGCAAACGCGACCGCGCGCACCAGGTAGAGTGCCAGCGCATTCGGGTGGCGATAGGTGCCGATCGCGCGCCGCACCCCCTCCGTCGCGACCACCCCCTGCCCGGTCGCGACCTGCCCGATCGCCAGCAACCCCACAATCGTGGCCCCGCCGACGAACGCGCCGATCGCCAGCAGCCGCAACTCGCGCCCCCGCAGCCAGTGGCGCGCGAGGAAGAAGTAGAGCAGCGGCTCGATCACGACGGTGCGATACTCGCGCAGGCTCTCGCGCAAATGGGCCTGGTCGGCCACCGTGAAGAGGGAGAAGGTGGCGATCAGCGCCAGCGCCGCCGCCTGCAACCCGAACGATCCGCCGAGGATGCGCTTCACCTCGTCCCAGAAGTCGAGCACCGCCGCCGAACCCGACCCCGCGCTCGCCGCGCGTCGCCAGCGCGCCAGCACCTGCACGCCGCTGGTCGCGAGCGCCACCAGCAGCAGCAATTCGACCACCGGGAAGAGCGGCCCGAAGAGGCTCTTCGGCTGATACGCGAAGGGAAAAGCCAGCGGGATCAGCGCCGTCGTCACCCCCGGCGTCTTGAACGCGACGACGACGTAGGCGGCGAGTGCCGCGAGCGTCAGGGGCGGCCACGGCGAGACGATCAGCACCAGCACCAGCCCGATCGCCAGCAACCGCTGCCGACCCAGCCGCTCCACCAGCTCGCGCAGCCCCTCCTGCACGGCACCCGCACCGCGCCCGAACCGCCCCCCGCCCCCCCCGGCGGCAGAACTCGGCTGCTCGACAGCCCCCTCGACCTTCGCCTCCTCTCCCTCAGCCATCACCCATCCCGCCAGTTCAAAGTTCCGTTCAAAGTTCAAAGTTCGTCGATCTCCATCGCCAACCTTGAACTTTGAACTTTGAACCCCGTTACCAGCTACTCAGCACTCATTACTCGCGCGTGTCCCACCACGCCGGTGCCCCGCGTCGCCCCGGCCCCGGCCTCGGCCACCCAGCCCAACGCCGTGGCGATGCTGCGCAGCAGGCGGAAGACCCCGCGCGAAGAGGCCAGCGAGCCCCGCCAAGAGGAAACTGCCGGTCCAGCCGAATGGTTGCTGCCGCCCGATCAGCAGGCGGTCGAGCGCGACCGGCGGTGTTGCCGCTGCGCAGTTCGAGCTGGTGCGTGCCATCGCGCAGTCCGCTGGCAATCTTGACCTCAGCGAAGTCGACTTCCACATCGCGCAGCGCGATGTAGGAACCGCCCGCGTCGCGGCTCAGGCCCGGCACCGGCTGGCCGTCGAGCGTCACGTAGACCCGCCCTTCGGATGGGCCGACGCGCGCACGCAGGCGCACCTCGGTCCCCTGGAAGGTGATCTGCGCCGTCTGCCCCTCGCGGATCGCCACCCGGTAGTCGCGCCCGCCGAGCGTCTGGTCGCGCCACTCCCCGGTCCAGGTGATCCGGCTATCGGTCACCGGCAGCGCCCCGGTGGTGACGATCTTCTGGTTCGCCGACCATTCTTTCAGCGCGACGTAGGCCGGGCGCGGGGTGAAGTCGTGATCGACCACCTCGAAGTTGCGCGCGGCGTCGGTGCCGGTCTGCGACACCGGCTCGACCCAGCGGAAGGCCCAGACGAAGACCGCGCCGACCCACGGCCACTCCTGCCGCATCCGCTCGATCCCCTCGACCGTCCAGGTCGCCTGCGTCTGCTCATCGACCGACTGCCCCCAGGTGCCCGGCGAACCGGTCCAGCCCGGCGGCAGCGAGATCCAGCCGTACTCCGACACCCAGACCGGCTTCGCCTTGTCGCCGTACTTCTCCATCAGCTCGCGCACCAGCAGCAGGCGCGAGAAGTTGGTCCGCTCCGGCCCCACGCGGCGGTCCTCCGGCGAGTCGCCGAGGCCATAGTCCATCACCGAGAGGATGTCGAAGTAGGGCTGCGCGCCCGATTCGTACAACCCCTTGATGAAGTCGAGTTCGTTGAGGTTGTTGGTCTTGACGCCGTCCTCCACCGTCTGCGCCAGCCCGGCCGTGACGATCTGGATCGACGGATCGATCTGCTTCACCCGCTTCCAGGTGAATTGCAGCAGCAGGCCATACTGCGCCGGATCGATCGGCTTGCCGCCCCACTCGCCGGTCAGGTTCGGCTCGTTCCAGACCTGGAAGTGGCGAATCTTCCCCTTGTAGCGCTCGGCGAGCTTGCCGACAAAGTTGGCGTAGTTGTTGAAATCCTGCGGCGGCCCCCGGTCGTACTCGAAATTGTCGCCCGGCGGGCGCGCCCAGCGCGGGATCGTGTCCACCCGCGCCAGGATGCCGATCCCCGCGCCGGTGAGCTGATTCACGATGAAGTCGTACTTCTCCCACTCGCGGTAGTCGCCCGGATTCGGCTCGATCTCCTGCCAGGCGAAGATCTGGCGCACGTAGGTGACGCCAGCCTCCTTCAGCATCTGCACCGACTTGACGACGTTGTTCCGGTCGGCTTCCTTCTCCAGGAAGACGTTCATCCCCAGTCGCGCGCCGCCGACGCCGGTCCCCTCGGCGGCGACGCCGTAGGTCACGCCACGGTGGAGGAAGCCATCCAGCCCCGCCGCGCTGACGACGAGACTCAACGATAGACCGATTACCACCAACGAACTGATGATGCGATTCGGCAAGCGGGTGATCGCCCGCGAGCGCGCCGTGGGCGGTCGCGGGCCGGTTCGCAGGGGCTGGGCGGGCAGCAATTGCCGCCGTCGCGCGTCCGCCGCCTCGCGGAGACGCGCCAACTGATCACGCATCGGCCAGTTCGTCCTGTGTCCGCCGGACGCGGCGGGCGCGACCGAACACCTGGGCGACCCGCAGGGTCGCGCCCAGCGCGAGCAGCGCCGCCACGCCGGAGACGATCACGAAGACGGTCGAGGAGCGCACATAGGCGACCTCGAACGCCCGGATCGTCACCCGCCCCGCCGCGCCGTCGCTCGCCGGGATCGTCGTCAGCGTCACCTCGTGCTCGCGCAACGCCCCGAGCGGATCGAGGTTATCCGCGATGGTCAGCGTCACCGGCTCCTCGTCCGGGTCCCGGAAGTCGAGGTAGCGTCGCCCGCGCTCGTCCTTCGGCAACTGCCGCAAATCGTCGGTCGAGCCATCCAACGTCACCGCTACCCGCCCGCCGCGCGGGCTGTGGTCCCCTTCCAACACCAGTTGATTCCCCCGGAAGCGAATCGTGATCGTATCGCCGACCCGCTCGCTGCGAATGGCCACCGCGCCGGTGGAGGAGCGCACCGTGCTCCAGCGCCCCTTACTCCCAACCACCGGCGAGAGCGGTCCGTAACGCCCGACCTGGGCCAATCGCTGCGGCATGGTCGCGCGGGCGATCTCGTTGTAGATCGGTCGCGGGGTGAATTCCGTGTCCACCATGCGGAAATAGTACTCGGCATCAGAAGGGGAGATGTCGCCGACCTGCCGGAAGTACCAGATATTGATCACCCCGATCCAGGGCCACCGCTCGCGCATATAGCGGATACCATCGACCGTATATTGCGCCTGCTGCTCCTCGGGCACGCGCAACCAGCGGGTGCGCTCGATCGGCCAGTCGGCGGGCGCGGCATTCCAGGCATACTCATTCAACCAGACCGGCTTCGTCGTGTCGCCGTTGCGCTCCATCACCTGGTGCAGCAACTCGACCCGCCGCAGGTTCAGCTTCTGCGGGTCGGGCGCGGCGGTCGGCGGCTGATCGAAGCCGTAGCCATTCGCCATCACGATGTCGTTATACTTCGCGAACCCCTTGTCGTAGAGCTGCTGCATGTAGACCAGCTCGTTCAGGCCCCGGTCGCCCGTCTCCAGCGTCTGCGCCAGCGGCGCGCTCAGGATAACCACGTTCGGGTCCACCTGCTTGGCGCGCGTGTATACCTTGCTGAGCATCTGGACGTAGGCGGCGGAATCGAGCTTGCCGCCCCACTCCACCTTCAGGTTCGGCTCGTTCCAGATCTGCAGGTACTGCACCCGGCCGCGATAGTGCTCGATGAAGGTGGCCACGAACTCCGCGAAGCGGTCGAAATCGTTCGGTGGGGTCTGCGGCGATGTACCGGGATCGCGCGCCCAGTCGGGCGTGTTGTCGATGCGGGCGATGATCCGGATGCCATACTGCTCGGCCAGCGCCACGATCCGGTCGTACTTCTCCCAGCTATTCTGGTTGTACTTATCGTCCCAGAAGCGCCCCGACTTCGGCTCGATCTCGGACCAGGGGAACTGCTGCTTCATCCAGCCCAGCCCCGCCTCCGACATCTGCTTGACCGTCTTCTCCCGCTTCCAATCCTCCACCTCCTTGGAGAGGAAGGTGTTGGCACCGTAGGGGTTGACCTCGGTGTAGGGGATGGCGGAACCGGCTTCTACCTCTGGCGAGTGGCTGGTCCGGTCAGCCGGGAGGAAGAGGGTGAAGTTGAGCATTTGGAGCAAAATGACAAGGCAAAGGGAGGCGACGTACGGCCGGAACGGCCGTCGCTGGCGCGTGGCTTGCCGCTGCGATGTAATCGGCACCTGCACCGATACTCCGTCGTCCCTCAAGTGGTCGCAGACTGGCGTGCTGGCAGGGTCACCCGGCGCACGACTCGAATGGTTCGAACGGTGCGGCGATTCCCCGGACCATGCCAAACTGCAACGTTGCAACCCCGCGAGGGTGGCGTGCTCGTGGCGCTCGCGGACGTGTGCGGGTCGCGCGATGAACAGCGACAGCCTCCCCCAGCCATCGTTGCCTGCGGCGATTATAGCACCAACGCAGCGCAACAACTGCCTCGGGCGGCGGCGGGGCACTGGGTAGAACGCGGTGCGAGGGGTGGGGTTCTGCCATTTGCTCAGTGGTGAGCGGTCCATCTACACCCATAGTACTTGTCACGCTGTTCGGCGGGAGTATCGGGGGATGGTGCCAGCTTAAACTGCGCCGAATACTGGTGATGGTGATTGGCGGAGATGACTTGCGGGAGCACGATGTCGCGGGGCCACCGGATAGGTTTAGCTGCGGCTGGGTTGCTTCTCCTCGCCTGCATAGGTGTAGCGCTGCAGCGCACCACTCCTGCCTACCGAGCGCGACCTCGGTATCGTGCGCACTGTACCCGTGCGAGATGCTGGCATCGCGGCGCTTGACCCGGACAGCACGCGAGGGATCAGTGCTGCTGCGCTGAACGCAGATGGGCACACTCGTCGCGATTGCGGACTATTCCGGCGGCGTGACGGTTGTCGGTGTAGGGGACGGCCACCGGCGGTATAACTTTCGCCACCGGCCCCGTCGCCGCCCGCAAGCCCCCTGCCGTCGCCGGGTGGTGGGTGGAATCCACCTGGGCGCGGGGCGCAGGTGGTCCTTTCAGTGCGGACGGCCGCTACCTGGCCCACGCGAGCCGTCTCGGGCTGCACCTGTGGCGGCTGGACCGTGGGAGCCGCTGGCGCTGGCCGGCACGCCCGACAAGCCGTTCGGCGCGGTGATCTTTCTCCCCGACGGACGACTCGGAAGCATGCAACACGCGGGGCGATCGCGCTGGCCGCGGTTCGACGACGTGCCGATCGAGGTACGCCGCCGCACCTCGGTCGATGATCGAGACGTGGGCGTTCGGCGACAGGGCCAGTCATTCCTCGCCTGTCGCACGATGCCCATCGATCGGGCGATCGACAACCTTCAGATCGATCCTTGCAATCGAAACCGGCCAGACCCGGCTGATCACCGTGCTGGAGGGTGGGTTCTGCGCCGATCTTGGGCTGAGCCCGGACGGCCAGACGCTGGTGGTAAAGACACCCAGCGAGGAATACCTGCTGATTGCGCCAGGCGACGGCCGGGTGCGCAGCACGATCCGCCTGGACGACGCAAATGGTGAAGTGGCGGCATCGCCTTCGACCCCCGCCGGAAAGTGGGTAGTCCTGGGCGGGCGAGACATGCTCAGCTTTCGGCAACTTGCCGACGGGCGGGTAGTCGGCACTTTGCACGCGCTCCCGCCGCTCGCGTTTGACCTCCCGGTTCACTTCTGGTCGGTGACGCTAAGTCGAGATGGACGATTCGTAGCCGCCGTGTGCAGCGACTTCTCCGTCCGCGTCTGGCATCGCTAACACCCCCACCGCGCCCGCATGTCGCGCAGCCCCAGATCATCCGACCTTCCACCGTCACGTAACAAGACATTTCCTAAATCGGAACCTTCCTGATCGATCCGGTGATGTCGCAACTGGTGGCATGCTTTGCCCTCTCGACAGGTCCGTACAGATAGCGGCAAACGATCACCCGCGTTCGCGGCCCCCACACCGCCCTGCCCAGGCCGCGCCCTTCTACCCACACCCCACGGAGGAGCCTTCACCATGACCACCCACGCTACCCCAAGCACCACCTTAAAGTCCCCATCTGTGGGGGATTGAGGCCAACCCCCCCCCCCCCCCCCACCCAGCCACACCACCATCAGCGCCACCGCCGGAAGAGTCCCCCCAGCATTGGGGGGATGGCAAGGCCTTATATCGCCTCAAGCACTCCTCTTCGCCAGCCACCCGCACCGGCCCACCAGGAGAAGGAAGAAAAAAAGTGAAAATGCAAAAACAAACCTACTTTTCACCCCGCAAGCGTGGAATCCACGTACACGTAACTCACGCACACCCCAACACCCACCCCCGCGCCCTCGAACTCGCGGCGGAAGCAGCCGCGCGCCAGCCCGCCAACTCACAACGAGACAACCGCCGGACCCTGCGCGAACCAGCGCGCCCACCCCTCGCCGCGTGCTGCCCTTGACGCCCACCCCCATCCATATTAATCTCTGGTTAACAACCGAATGACCGCAGCGGGGGCCTGGGTGAGCCGGGCTGAGAGGGTGGCCGTTTCTGCCATCGACCGTTGAACCTGATCCGGATAATACCGGCGGAGGGATGCGCGCCGAGTGCGACGATCGATTCGCACACTCGGGGGAGACCAGGAGCGCACCGCCGGTCTCCCCCTTCTGTTTGCGCGCGAACGCGGGGTGCGGCCGATGCAACCAGTCGCCGGCGAGCGACCAACCGAATACCCTGGCTCGGCGGCGCTCGACGTGCGCGGCGTCACCAAAACCTTCGTCGGGCCGAATGGCACCCTGCCGACGCTCGGCGGCGTCGATCTCGCCGCCGCTCCCGGCGAGTTCGTCACCCTGATCGGCCCCAGCGGCTGCGGCAAGAGTACCCTCTTCAACCTGATCGCCGGGCTCGACCACCCCGACAGCGGCACCATCGCCCTCGACGGCGATCCCGCCGCCCCGCGCCTCGGCCACGTCGCCTACATGCCGCAGAAAGACCTGCTCCTCCCCTGGCGCACCACGCTCGACAACGTCATCCTGCCGCTGGAGGTGCGCGGCGTCCCGCGCGCGGTCGCCCGGCAGCGCGCCCTGGCGCTCTTCCCGCAGTTCGGACTCGGTGGCTTCGAGCGCGCCTACCCCGCAACCCTCTCCGGCGGCATGAAATCGCGCGCCGCCTTCCTGCGCACCATCCTCGCCGACGGCCGCCTGCTGCTGCTCGACGAACCGTTCGGCGCGCTCGACGCCCTCACCCGCGCCCAGTTGCAGGAGTGGCTGCTCGACGTCTGGGGTCGCGAACGCCGCACGACCCTCTTCATCACCCACGACGTGGACGAGGCGATCTTCCTCGCCGACCGCGTCTACGCCATGTCCCCTCGCCCCGGCCGCATCGCCTTCTCGGCCGAGGTCGATCTCCCCCGCCCGCGCACGCCCGAGCTGCTCACCGCGCCCGCCTTCGTCGCACTGAAGGCCGCGCTGCTCGCCACCCTGCGCGGCGGCCACGTCTCCGCGCCCGCGCGCGAGGAGGTGCTGCGATGACCCTGCGCCGCCTTCGCCGCACCTGGTTGCCGCCAGCACTCCTCATTCTCGCCCTGCTGGTCGCCTGGGAAGCCATCGTGCGCCTCGCCGGGATCGAGCCCTGGCTCCTGCCGCCCCCCAGCGCGATCCCCGGCGCGGCCATCGGCTCGGGCGGTGCCCTGTTCAACCATACCCTCGTCACCCTGCTGGAGGTCGTGCTCGGCATCGTCGTCTCGGTCGCCTTCGGCCTCGCCGTCGCCGCCGCTATCGTCACCTCGCCGACCGTCGAACGCGCCCTCTACCCCCTGCTCGTCGCCAGCCAGACGGTGCCGGTCACGGTCATCGCCCCGCTCCTGCTGATCTTCCTCGGCTACGGCATTGTGCCCAAGATCGTCCTCGTCACCCTGATCTGCTTCTTCCCGATCACCGTCAACACCGTGGATGGCCTGCGCGCGGCCGATACCGACGCGATCACCCTCCTGCGCACCTTCGGCGCGACCAACCGCCAGATCTTCACCAAGGTCCGCTGGCCCGCCGCACTCCCTTCTTCTTCTCCGGCCTGCGTCTCGCCGCCACCTACAGCGTGATCGGCGCGGTCTTCGGCGAACTGCTCGGGGCCAGCGCCGGGCTCGGCTACTACGTCCGCACCCAGACCCCGCGCTTCAAGACCGCCGAGGTCTACGCCGCTACCCTCATCCTCGTCCTGATCGGTGTCGTCCTCTTCCTGCTTGTCCGCTTGATCGAATGGCTCGCGCTCCCCTGGCGGCGCGATTCCGCTGTTCCAGGTTCGCAGGTTGAAAAGTTCGAAAGTTCAGCTGTCCAACCTTCGAACCGTCGAACCGTCGAACCTTCAAACCAACCGAAGGAGGCCCCGCGTTGAAGTACCTGCGCTCTGTGGCCCTGATCGCCCTCATCCTCCCCGTCCTCGCCGCCTGCGGCACCAAATCCGGCACCTTGCCGAAGAGTGCCGACGGCCTGACCAAAATCTCGGTCGTCCTCGACTGGTATCCCTGGGCCAATCACACCGGCCTCTACTACGCGCAGTCGAAGGGCTACTTCAAGGCCGAGGGTCTCGACGTGACGATCCATCCGCCGACCGATCCGGCCGATATCCTCAAGCTGGTCGGCGCGGGCACCGATCACTTCGGCATCAGCTACCAGACCGACGTGATCAGCGCCCGCGCCGAGAATGTGCCGGTGAAGTCGGTCGCCGCGCTGGTGCAGCACCCCCTGAACACGATCATGACCCTCAAGAGCTCCAACATCACCCGCCCCAGGCAGCTGGAGGGCAAGAAGATCGGCGTCACCGGCGTCCCCTCCGAGGAGCCGCTGCTGAAGACGATGATGGCGGCGGATGGCGGCGATACCAGTAAGGTGGAGAAGGTCAACGTCGGCACCGACCTCCTCGCCTCACTGCTCGGCAACAAGGTCGATGCGATCATCGGCGGCTATCCCGTCCACGAGGCGATCCTCGCCGAGCAGCAGGGCAAGCCGGTCAACATCATGAACATCCAGGACTGGGGCGTGCCCGATTACTACGAACTGCTCCTCGTCACCAACGACGACATGCTCAAGCAGAACCCCGAGGTCGTGCGCAAGTTCCTCCGCGCCGCCGTGCGCGGCTACACCGAGGTGCCGCAGAACAAGGCCGCCGCGCTCGATCTCCTCAAAGCCGCCAACGCCGAGACCGACCTGGACGTTGAGCGCCCCGGCCTCGATCTCCTCATCCCCTACTGGACCGCCAACAACGTCGCCTTCGGCACCCAGACCACCGAACGCTGGCAAAGCTACACCACCTGGATGCGCACCGAAGGCATCCTCGACAAGGACGTGAAAGTCTCGGATTGCTTCACGGCAGAGTTCTTGCCGCGATAAGACAGTGCACCAGCGAGTCA
The DNA here is from genome assembly GCA_046328475.1 of Chloroflexia bacterium. GTDB lineage: Bacteria > Chloroflexota > Chloroflexia > Thermomicrobiales > CADCWN01 > CADCWN01. The sequence continues at coordinate 12,257 of JAXLWN010000056.1, forward strand.
GCTCCTCCCCGCTCTCGTCCCAACTGACGACCAACGACTGACGACTGACTACTCGCCCACGGAGGTCCCATGCCCAAGGCACTCACCATCGCCGGCTCCGACTCCGGCGGCGGGGCCGGGATCCAGGCCGATCTGAAAACCTTCGCCGCGCTCGGCGTCTACGGCACCAGCGTGATCACGGCAATCACCGCCCAGAACACCGTCGCCGTCACCGCCGTCCACGAGATCCCGACCGACGTGATCGCCGCCCAGCTCGATGCCGTCCTCTCCGACATCGGCACCGACGCGGCCAAGACCGGCATGCTCTCCAGCGCCGCGATCATCGCGGTCGTGGCCGACGGCGTGCGCCGTCACAGCATCACCAACCTCGTCGTCGATCCGGTGATGGTCGCCAAGAGCGGCGATCACCTGCTGCGCCGGGATGCGGTCGGCGCGCTCCGCGAACTGCTCCTGCCCCTCGCCCTCGTCGTCACCCCCAACATCCCCGAGGCCGAAGTGCTCGCCGACATGGCGATCGCCTCCGACGAGGATCGCCGCGAGGCCGCCCGCCGCATCGCCGCCTACGGCCCGCGCTACGTCATCGTCAAGGGCGGCCACGCCCCCGGCGACCCGGTCGATTACCTCTACGACGGCGAGCAGATCATCCCCATCGCCGCCGGACCCCGCATCGACACCCCCAACACCCACGGCACCGGCTGCACCTTCTCCTCCGCCATCACCGCCGGTCTCGCCAAAGGCTACGATGTCGAGCGTGCCGTTCTTGCCGCCAAAACCTTCATCACCGCCGCCCTGCGCCACTCCTACCGCGTCGGCGCAGGCCATTCCCCCGTCAACCACTTCCACTCCTGGTGGACGGGCAAGGATGGGTAGTTTCTCGTCCTTACTCAGCACTCAGCGCTCAGCACTCGCAACGGAGGCTCGATGACTCGCAATCGTTACCGACTCTTCATCTGGCTAGGCATCTTCGGTGCGCTCAGCGGCTATCTCCTGGGCGAACTGATCCTCGGCAGCGGCAACGGTCTCTACGTCGCGCCGCTCTCGGCGGTCGTCGGCCTGCTGCTCGCCTGGGCGCTCTGGAGCACGCGCGGCGGGGGCGAGCCAGCGCCCAGGCCCGAACCAACGGTTGAACCACCACCAATGCCGCCGCAGCGGCAGCGCACCAGCAACAAGGTAAGGGTGGCGAAGTCACAAGGAGGGAAACGGCGATGAGCGATCACATGAATGGCAACGGACACGTCGAGTTCACCGACGAACCCCTGGTCATCGGCGGCAAGAGCTTCCGGTCGCGCCTGATGCTCGGCACCGGCAAGTACCGCAACAGCGCGGAGATGCTCGCGGCCTTCGAGGCGGCGAACGTCGAGATCATCACCGTGGCGCTGCGCCGCATCGACTTCGATGATCCCGCCAGCCGCTCGGTGCTGGAGGACATCGACTGGCAGAAGTACACCATCCTGCCCAACACCGCCGGGTGCGCCACCGCCGAGGAGGCGATCCGCATCGCGCACATGGCCCGCGCGATGGAACTCTCCGACTGGGTCAAGCTGGAAGTGATCCCCGACCCCAAATACCTCATGCCCGACCCGATCGGCACCCTGCGCGCCGCCGAGATTCTGGTGAAAGAGGGCTTCACCGTCCTTCCCTACGTCAGCGCCGACCCCATCCTCGCCCGACACCTCGAAGAAGTCGGCTGCGCCACGGTGATGCCGCTCGCCTCGCCGATCGGCTCCGGCCAGGGCATCCCCAACAGTCGCAACATCGAGATCATCATCGAGCAGGCCAGGGTCCCCATCGTCGTCGATGCCGGGATCGGCGTCCCCTCCGACGCCTCGCTGGCGATGGAGATGGGCGCGAGCGCCTGCCTCGTCAACAGCGCCGTCGCCCTCGCCCAGAACCCCGCGCAGATGGCCCGCGCCATGGCGATGGGCGTCGAGGCCGGTCGCCTCTCCTATCGAGCTGGCCGGATCCCCGTGAAAGCCTACGCCTCGGCCAGCAGTCCGCTGACTGGCGTGGTGCGGTAGAGCGTGAGACGTGAGACGTGAGTCGTGAGAAGGCTATGCGGAGCTTGTGCCTGCACCAGCGGCCACCAGCCAGAAGCAAGAATCTCACGACTCACGACTCACGACTCACGACTAAGGAGCCAAGCGACCCATGCGCCCACCCCTCAACCTCGCCCTCTACCTCGTCACCGACGAATCCCTCGCGCGCGGGCGACCGACCGCCGAGATCGTCGCCGCCGCCATCCGTGGCGGTGCCGACGCGATCCAGCTGCGCGCCAAGGATCTGCCGCTGCGCGAGCAGGTCGCCATCGGCCGCGCCTTGCGCGCGATCACGCGCGAGGCGGGCGTGCTCTTCATCGTCAACGACCGCACCGACCTCGCCCTGGTGCTCGACGCCGACGGCATCCACGTCGGCCAGGACGATCTCCCCGCCGATCTCGCCCGCCAGCTCGTCGGCCCCGATCGCATCGTCGGCGTCTCGACCGCGACCGTCGAGGAAGCCCGCATCGCCCGCGACATGGGGGCCGACTACCTCGGCGTCGGCGCGATCTACGGCACCGCGACGAAGTCCGACGCGGGCGCGCCGATCGGCCCGGCCGCGATCGGCGCGATCAAAGCCGCTGTCAACCTGCCCATCGTCGGCATCGGCGGCATCGGCCCGCGCAACGCGGCCGAGGTGATCGCGGCGGGTGCCGCTGGCGTCGCCGTCGTGAGCGCCATCGTCGCCGCCGATGACCCCGAAGCCGCCGCCCGGTCGCTGAAAGCGACCGTCGCCCCACCGCGCTGCGCCGGTGACCACTATGCCCACCCGCCCCATCGTCCCGCGCCTCCACCTCGTCACCAACCGCCACCTCTGCGGCGACCGCTCGCTGGCGATGGTCGTCGCCGCCGCCGCGCGTGGCGGCCTGGGCGCGGTGCAGCTCCGCGAGAAGGATCTGCCCCCGGCCGAACTCCTCCCGCTCGCCCGCGAACTGCGCCAGTCGCTCGGCGACACGCCACTTATCATCAACACCGGCGGCGAAAGGGGAGCGTTCGACATAATTACTGCTGTCGGTGCGGCAGGCGCGCATCTGCCAGAGGACGCCGGATCGGTCGCGTCTACGCGAGCGGCCCTCGGCCTCGCCGCCCTGATCGGCCGCTCCGTCCACAGCCTCGCCGAGGCCCAGGCTGCCGAGGCCGACGGGGCCGACTACCTCATCCTCGGCACCATCTTCGCCACCGCCAGCAAACCGGGACGCCCCCCGGCGGGCCTCGCTCTCGTCGCCGAGGTTGCCCGCGCCGTGCGCCTCCCGGTCATCGCCATCGGCGGGCTCGACACAGGCAATGTCGCCGCAACCCTCCGCGCCGGGGCCTGGGGCGTCGCGGTCATGTCCACCATCCTGACCGCGCCCGACCCATCACTGGCCGTCGCGCAGTTGCGCCGGATCATCGAACAGGAGGTCGCATGACGATCGCCGATACCATCACCATCACCGTCAACGGCAAAGAGGAGGCGGTCGCGCCAAACCTCACTGTCGCCGATCTGCTCGTCGCGCGCGGCATCACCACCACCCTGGTCGCCGTCGAGCGCAACGGCCGCATCCTCCGCAAAACCGAGTTCCCCGACACCGCGCTCGCGGCGGGCGACAAGCTCGAAATCGTCCACTTCGTCGGCGGCGGCTGATCCCACAGGTCGGAGAACGAAGAAAACCACAGCGGGCACAGAGGGCACAGAGACGAATGCAGAAGGGTGAGAGGAGAGGGGGAAGGGGGGGCAGATCCTTCCCAGTTCCTCATCACTTGCCGTCTCTCAACCAACGCTCCTCGTCTCTGTGCCCTCTGTGCTCTCTGTGGTTCAATCCATCCTATCTCATCATTCTCCGCGTCGTTCTCTGCGTCTCTGCGTCTCTGCGGTCTTCGTCTCCTTCTCCCTTTACCCCTCCCCCTTCATCCTCGTCTCTGCGTCCTCTGCGTCCTCTGCGGTAAAATCGTCTCCCCTTTGGCGCCCTTGGCGCTCTTGGCGTCTTGGCGGTTCATCCGTCCTTCGTCATCCCACGGGAGGCACCCATGCCGCGCAACGGAGTCGTCGTCGCCCCGCAACCCAGCGCCGCCGAGACCGGGGCCGAAATCCTCGCCGCCGGTGGCACCGCCTTCGATGCCGCCGTCGCCACCGCCCTCGTCCAAACGGTCGTCGATCCCTTCATGTGCGGCATCGGCGGCATCGGCGTCGCCCAGGTCTACGACGCCGCCACGCGCGAGTCCGCGATCATCGATTTCTACGGCCGCGTCGGCTCGCGCGCCACGCCCGACCAGTGGGCGAAGTCCGCGCGCCGCAGCGCCGAGGGCAAGACCTACGTCAAAGACTTCCCCAACCACCTCGGCTACCGCTCCATCCTCGTCCCCGCCACCGTGGCCGGACTCGCTGCTGTTCATGCACAGGGTGGACGCCTCCCCTGGCGCGATCTCGTCCTCCCCGCCGCCCGCATCGCGCGCGAAGGTTTCCCATTCTACGCCTACATCACCGACTACTTCCTCGAAACCCACCAGTACCCGCGCGGCGAGCACGTCCCGCCGTTCGATCAGTTCGTCCGCGCCACCCCGGCGATGGCCGCGCTCTGGCACCACCCGGACGGTCGGCTCTACCAGGTCGGCGATCACTTCGCCAATCCCGATTACGCCGACACCCTCACCCAGCTCTCCGAGGCTGGCCCCGACGACTTCTATCGCGGCGCGCTGGCCGAGCGCATCGCCGCCGACTTCGCCGCCAACGACGCGCTCGTCACCGCCAACGACCTCGCCAACTGCCGCGCCATCGTGCGCCCGCCCCTGCGCGGCAGCTATCGCGGCCACGACCTCGCCACCGCCAGCCCCGGCGGCACCACCATCCTGCAAACCCTCAACATCCTCGAAGGCTACAACCTCGCGAGTCTCGCGCACGGCTCGACCGCGCACCTGCATCTCGTCGCCTCCGCCATGCGCCTCGCCTTCGGCGATCGCGCCCAACTCACCGGCGAACTCGCCCAGGACGAGGCCGCCATCGCGCAACTGGTGAGCAAGGATCGCGCGACCGAACTGCGCGCCCGGATCGCCTCGGCCGATCTGCCGACCACCGCACTCGCGGCGACCCCCGGCACCACCCACCTCACCGTCGCCGACCGCCACGGCAACGTGAACACCCATGACCACCCTCGCGCTCGGCTCCGGCGTCGTCACCCCCGGTCTCGGCTTCATCTACAGCAACGGCATGCACAGCTTCGACCGCTCCCCGGCAAGCCGAACTCGATCGCCCCGGCAAGGCTACTTCTCCGCGATGTCGCCCACCGTCGTCTTCCGCGACGGCCAGCCTACGCCGCGCTCGGCCCCGGCTCGAACGCCATCGTCAGCGCCGTCGCCCAGGTGATCAGCAACCTGCTCGACTTCGGCCTCGACCTGCCGCCGCCGTCTCCGTCCCGCGCATCCACTGCGGCGGTGTCGCCTGCTCGAATCGCGCACCCCGCGCGCCGTCGCCACAGCCCTTGTCGCCCTCGGCCATCGCCCCACCTCGCGCCCCTTCGCCACCGACTCCCTCCAGGGTCGCATCCAACTCGTCGTCGCCACCAACGACCACTGGACCGGTGCCTCCGACCCCGCCGCGACGGTGGCATCGCCGCCTACGCCTGACGTCACGATGCGAGAGTGGAGAGTGAAGAGTGGAAGGAAGGGGATGGATGCTTCGCACGCAGGATGATGCCCGGCTGGCATTCCTTGCGCTGCTCACTGACCGCCGCCGTCCCCCGGTGCCTGGTCTATGCCACCTCGGGCTGTCCTGACTTCCAAAGCGCTACTGCGTGGGAGCTTCCCCGGCGGCGGGGCTGGTGGAGAGTCTCCCGCCAAATGCTTCTTCACCTATTTCCCACTCTGCAATGCCGCATACACCGCCCGCGCGATCCACCCGCGCGGCGCGGGCGCGCTCCAGCCCTCCGCTGTCGTCGGCGCATCGGGGATCGCGCCCGCATAGTGATGGAAGGTGCGTACATCGGTGAGATGTACCGCCGGAACCCCGGAATAGGGGATGCTCCCTCCCGGCTGCGGCTCCCAGTCGAAATCCTCGGCGAGCTGGAAGGCGCGAGCGATCAGGCTGATCGCCTGCGCATAGCTGACCGGGTCGGTCGGCCCGAAGCGCCCGTCGCCATACCCCTCGGCGACACACCCCTCGCCGTTCGCGGCGCAACGGTTGGCGACAATGAGGGACGCCGATCGCAACTCTCCGACCAGGCCGCCGAAATCGTTGAACATACCCGGCTCGACCGGCTCGGCATACCAGTGGAACGCCCGGACCAGGAACGCGGCCATCTGTGCGCGCTCCATCGAGTCGTCCGGGCCATATGTTGGCGGCACCGTGCCATACCCCTGGATGATGCCCAGTGTGCTGAGCGCCCGGATCGCCTCACAGGAGACGTCGCCAGCGGGAACATCGGCGAAGACCGCGCATACCTCCGGCACAAATCCTTCGAACTCGACCGCGCCGCTGTCGCAGGTTGCGCCATGCGGGCGATGCGCGCCGCGCTGATCGTTGGGGCATGCGCTCGCAGCGGCCACGCGATCGATCGCCGGGCTGCCCGGAACGAGGGCGTGGGTTTTGGTTGGGCCACCGTTATCAAGGAGCGTCGGCTTGAGCACTTGCAAGGGGGTGAGACCGAGCGCGGCCAGGTTCCGATCGCCAGCACCGCTGTTGTTGGGGCACGCCGTCTGGTCGCCCCAGATATTGCCGCCATCGGAAGGGACTGTGCCCTCGCAATCGTTGGCGCTCCCGTCGCCCAGCCGATTCCCGACGACGATACTGTTGCGGATCGCGACCGGCAATTGCGGCATCAGTCCGTTGACATAGAGCCCGCCCCCCGGAACATAGCTATCGGCATTGGCGTCCGAGACATTGCCGGTGATAGTCACGAATTCCAACCGTGCGCTGGCGGCAACCGCCATGATTCCCCCGCCGCCGCCATCAGCCAAATTGCCGCTGATCGTGCTGCTCGTCACGATGATCCCGGCACCAAAGATGTCATAGATGCCGCCGCCGCTTGCGTGTGCCACATTGCCGCTGACAGTGCTTGCCGCCAACGTCAGCCCTGCCCCTTCCAGGGCAAAGCCGCCGCCGCTACTCGCCGTGTTGCCGCTGATCTCGCTGTTGCGCACGACCAGATTGCCCCCGGCCCAGAGGCGCACGCCGCCACCATCGCCATCGTTCGCCGTGTTGCCACTGACGGTGCTGTTGATCAGCACGGTTGGGCCAGCTTCGAATTGCTGATCGGCCAGGAAGATACCGCCCCCGCCTGCATCCGGCCCGAGCCCTGCCGCGCTGTTATTGGCGACAACGCTGGCAACCAACGTCAGCGCGCCGCCGCGCTCCACGCTGACGCCGCCACCCTTATCCGTCGCCGCGTTCTCGCTCACGCTGGTCGCTGTCAGGGTTGCGGTGCTCCGCCCGAACGCGGCGATGCCACCGCCGCTCGTCGCCGCATTCCCCTCAATGGCGCTGTTCCGCACCGTTGCCACGCTGTTGGCGAGCGCGAGCCCACCACCAGTAACTGCGTTGTTGTCGACGACCCTGCTGCTGACCAAGAGCAGGGTGCTCCCCTCGACGGCGATGCCACCGCCGTGGAAGTCGGTCTGGTTGCTGGCGATTTCGGCGTCGGTCACCGTCACCGCCGCCCCATCGCTGATCCACAGTCCCCCGCCCGGTCCGGGGCCATCATCGCCGTCCCGCAGCATCAGGCCACCGATCGCCACGGTCACGTTCCCACGAACCGCCAGCACCCGCACCACACCTCCGCCGCTGATCGCCAGGCTCCCCGCTCCCGGCCCCGCGATCGCCAGGTTGCGCGCAATCGTCGGCAGGGCGCTCTGCAGCGTGATCGTGCCAGTCAGTCCGGTCTGGAATCCGATACTGCCGCACCCCGCATCGGCCAATGCCGCCCGCAGCGATCCCCCACCGCTATCCGCGAGCGTCGTCACCGTGCAGCTAGCGGCGGTTGCCGGATCGGGCGCGGGTAGCGCGGCACACACGATGCCGCACACGAGCGCCGCAAGGCAGGCGAGGAAGCGGATGGCCGAGGTGGTCGGGCGGCACGTTCTGTAGGGGAGACGGACGCGCAACATCGGATCCTCCAATCACGGTGAACCGTCGATCAGGTCATCGGGATGCAGGCGACGATGGCGAGTAGGGGAGTGCGAGCGTTGCAGCAGCGTGTCGCCCCGTGCCAGGGGATACCGTCTCCTCGCGTAACCGCCATGTTTCCCCGGCGTTGCAACGATAGGCTGCCGCTTCGATCTGAGCGCGGAAAGTATCGCACAATCCCCTCTGCCCACTGCCACTCCCGCCAGCTCGCAGCGAATCGCCGCACCCTCGCCGCACCTTCGCCGCACCTTCGCGGCACCATCCTTCGAGCCTGATTGATCCGGCGCGCCTCGTAGCCCGGAGACTTCATCCCCGGTCGAGCGTCGCGACGGCACCGTCCGACGCGCGGCTGATGTCCGCCCCAGCCATCGCTCATCGCTCCCCGGCGACACGAACGGAGGCCAACATGCCCCGACCATGGATTCGCACCGGCGCACTCCTCGCGCTCCTCACCCTCGCCTCCTGCGGCACCCCCCTCGCCTCGCCGACGCCGGGCGCGGCCTCGCGCCCGCTCTCCCCCACGGCCACCGTTGCGTCCTCAGCTGCCGCCGTGACCCCCACCAGGCCCTCAGCGCCGCAGACGATCCCCGTCACCCCGGCCACGCCCCGGCCGGTCGGCACACCGATCGCCGCTCCATCGCCCACCCCCACGCCCGTGGTGATCATCGCGAACCGCGACGCCATCACCCTCGAACTGCGTTTGCAGAAGACCACCTTCGCGGCGGGGGAGGGCGGTCCGGCGATCCTGATCGTCCGCAACACCGGCCCCGCTCCCGTCCTCCTGCTCGGCGGCTGCACCTGGGCCTCGGTCACCGTGCTGGACGAGCACGGACAGATGGCGCAACTGCCCGTATGGTTCTCGGGTGCCATCTCCTGCCCGCAATTGCAACGCCCGCTCGATCCCGGTGCCGAGGAAAGCACGACCCTCTGGTTTCAGGTGCCGCCCGACTCGGCCGGGCGACACTACTCCATCCAGGCCGGGGCCGGGTTGGGTACGCCACCCTCGCCCGACGGCAATATCACCAACGGGCCGCCCCTCACCACACAGCCGGTCCCCCTGACCATCACCGCCCCGACCCCCGACCAATACCTGCGCACCACCCTGGAGACCGACCGCGCCGGGTGGCGCCTCGTCGCCACCCACCACTTCGGCCACAACCCCCCCAAACCCCCTGGCTCGAAATCGAGGCCCAGGCCCCGCACACCCTGATGCACAACTGGCTCGCCGACGCCCCCGACGGCTGGGCTGGCGGCTGGGGCGAAGGGATTCAACGACGACGCCACCGCCCCCATCAGCGTCCGCACCTGGCTGGCCATCAGGCTACGTCGTGGCAACCAACCTCCAGATCGCCCAACCGCTCCGGCACCCCTCGTCCCGCACGGCACCCCCGCCGCCCAATGCGCGCCCACGTCCACCCCTGACCAGCGCCAGGCGACCGGTAGGGCGGCCCCCTCCCCATCTCTCGCTACAGGTAATCGCCTTCCACTTTCCCGCCCTCCTCCACTTCCCAGTCCGCGCAGGCGGGCCTGGTGGCCGCAGGCCCTTCGCCGACCCAGTCGGTGGCCGCAGGCCTGCGAGGCGCGGTTTCAACCCCCCCATGACCCCACGGTGGAAAACCTATCCCGTTGTGGAAACCTTCTCCCGCCAGAACTGGTCAGTTTTATTTGCCATCATTAGTTTTCACACAGTCGTACTAAAACGTCTGAATTGCAAATTCGCACGACTGTGCTATAATAACCACATGCCGAAAGTTGTGGATCACGAAACCCGACGCAATGAACTCGCCGCCGCCGTCTGGCGCGTCATTCTGCGCCAGGGGCTCGGCGGTGTCTCCATTCGCGATGTCGCCAAAGAAGCCGACTGGTCCTCCGGCGCGCTCCGCCATTACTTCACTACCAGGGACGAACTCCTTTCCTTCGCTCTCCGCCTCGTCGTCGATCGCCTGACCGAGCGACTCTCAGGCGGGCCGCGCGGCCGATCCCCGCGCGACGCCGTGCGCCACATCCTCCGCGAGATCCTCCCGCTCGACGCCGCGCGCCGCGACGAGACCGCCATCTGGTTCGCCTTCGCCACCCGCAGCCTCGCCGAGCCGCGCATCGCCGGGGAGCTCGAACTCGTCTTCGTCGGCACCCGCGACCTCTGCCGCCGCATCGCCCACGACCTCGATCGCTACGGCAACCTCGCCCCCGGCCGCGACCCCGATCAGGAAGCCGCACGCCTCCACGCCCTCATCGATGGCCTCACCCTGCAAGGCTTCCTCGGCCACCTCGATACCGACGCCATCGACGCTATCCTCGACACCCACCTCGCCGAACTCATCCCCTGATGCCGAAACCCTCCCCGAGTCGCCTCGCTTCTCGTTCTGGATGCCAACTGGCCATGATTCACCAGAATGGAACAATGGTTGCCAGACGGCATGAAACAAAGGGAGCAGGGGAGGGCAACTCGCTCTTCACCCTGCTCCCTCTCTTCGCCCCTCTTGGCATCTTGGCGACTTCTTGGCGTTCTTGGCGGTTTAATCCCCCTCCGCCCGCGCCCGCGCCGCCGCCAGCGTGTTCCGCATCAGCATCATATTCGTCACCGGCCCGGTCCCGCCCGGCACCGGCGTTATCGCCCCCGCGATCGGCAGCGCCGAGGCGAAGTCCACGTCGCCGACCATCTTGCCGTTCGACCACTCCGGAAAGTTGATGCCGAAGTCGATCACCGTCGCCCCCGGCTTCAGCATCTCGCCGTTCAGCAGGTGGGGTCGCCCCGCCGCCGCCACCACGATGTCGGCCTGGCGGACGTGCGCCGCGAGGTCGGGCGTGCGGCTGTGGCAGATCGTGACCGTCGCGTCGGCGTTGAGCAGCATCGACGCCATCGGTCGCCCCACGATGCCGCCGCGCCCGACGATCACCGCGTGCCTGCCCGCCACCGGGATCTTGTGGCGGCGCAGCATCTCCATCCCGCCCGCCGGGGTGTTCGGCGCGAAGGTCTTGCGCCCGAGCGACAGCCGCCCCGCGTTCACCGGCGTGATCCCGTCGATATCCTTCTCCGGCGACAGGGTCGTGGCGACCGTGTCGGGCGATAGATGCGCTGGCAGGGGCAGCGTGACCAGCACGCCGCAAATCTCGGACTCGGCGTTCAGCGCGCTCAGCGCCTCGCGCAGCGCCGCTTCGTCGCAATCCCCCGGCAGCACGACCGGCCGGAAGGCGATGCCGACGCGTTCGCAGGCGCGCTTAATCCCAATCACGTAGGAGCGCGCGGCGGGGTCATCCCCAACACTCAGCACGGCCAACGCCGGGCTGAAGCCGAGCATCGCGGCCAGTGCCTCGCACTCGGCGCGCAGCTCGGCGCGCAACTCCTCCGCCAGCGCCTTCCCATCGAGAATCGTCGCCGTTGCCTGGGCCTCTTCCACGATGCTCACGGTCCTCCGCACACGCAGTTCAGATTCCACGTTCCAGGTTGCAGGGAGCTATAGGCGTTCGCACACCGCCTGGAGAATCTCCGCAATCGCGCCATCAATCCCCGCGCCGAGGTCGGCCAGCTCGCGCCGGGCTGCCGCTACATATCCCTCGTCCTTCAGCGTGCCGAGATTGATCAGCACGTTCAACTCGGCGCTGCGGAAGGCCGCGAGTGCGCACGCCGCCGCCACGCCAATATCGCTGACAGCGGTGGGGTTGCCGAGCGGCAGCAGTCGCCGACAGAGCGGCACGATCGCCGCCGCCGCCCGCGCGCCCGCCAGCGGCACCTCGGACGCCTCGTGCGTGCGCTCCTGCAGCGCCACGTCGCGCGCCGCCTTCTCCTCGGGCGTGGCGCGCGGCAGCTTATAGGTGGCGATCAGGGCGCGCAACACCGTGGCATCGCGGTCGATCAGTGCCGCGCACTCGGCGCGCAGCTGGTCGGCCTCGGCCTGAATCGCGCGCAATTCGGCGTCGTGCTCCTGGAAGCGCGGGCGGCCGATGGTCAAGCTGAGCACCATCCCGACCAGTGCCGCGCCCTGGGCCGCCGTCAGCGCGGCCACGCTGCCGCCGCCCGGTGCGGGCGCGGCCGAGGCGAGTTGGTCGAGGTAGTCGGCGATCGTGCCAGCGAGCAGTGTCTCGGGGAGTGGAGTAGGGGAGGCGTCCTGCACGGCGACCTTTCCGGCTTGCAAACAGCAATCGTCGGCGCGATCTCGCAGCCGCAGCGGAGTATAGCACCTGGCAAGGTCGGTGAGCCTCAATCTGCCGTCGACAGCCCCGGCTGCGAGGGCAAGATCGAGCGTTTAGCAATGCCCATTTTCATTGCTCAAGTTGCAAGGCTGTGCTGGAAAGTGCCAAGAAACTCGCTCAGAACCCCAAGAGACCCCTGTTCCCGTCTGCTATCGTGGAATATCGCCTGATCCATCATTGCAGATTGCGTACCTCAATCGCTGAAACATCAACTTCAAGACAGTAACCCGACACAATGCTGTGCAATCCCGCCGCTGACGCACACCCCGATGTGGACAAGTCAGACACGCACTGACCCCCTGTCAATCCCATGTGGACAACGAGTCAATGTCTTGACGATGTGACAATCTTCGCGTATGATGGTGTTGCCGCCGTGGCACGAGCGTCTAGAATAGAAGCGAGGGTGACAGCATGGCAGCACAGCACCGGGGCGATGGGACTGGACAGGGCGGCCGGGAAGATCGCTGGGTTGACGATTCGTTGCCGCGCAATACCGAGGAGTTCCGGGCGCTCCTCAAGCGGCACCGCGAGGCGCGGCGCTGGTCGCAGGAGCGGCTGGCTTCCGAGTCGGAGATGGATCACAGCCTGGTGAGCCGCCTGGAGAGCGGGCAGCGCTCCCCCACCCGCGAGGCGATTGGCAAGCTGGCGCGCGGCCTCGACCTGCCGTCCGAGCAGAAGGACCGCTTGCTGATCGCCGCCGGCTTCTTCCCCGAGCAGCCTGAGAACGCCCTCGCCGATGAACCCGCCGTCACGCGCATCTACCGCATCCTGCGCGACGAGCAGACCCCCCAGCCGGTGCGCGACAATATCCGGGCACTCCTCAACAGCCTGACGGAGATTGCGCTGGCGTCGTAGGCCGATTACAATGGCTGCGAACGTACAGAACGCCTGTTTGGTGAGGCGGACGGCGATAGGCAGTAGGCGATAGACATGCTCACCGGGCGATACTGCCACTCCTGGCAGGGCCAAGACGTCGAGTGAGATACTGTCGCCAACTCCCTATCGCCGTTCACTTTTGAGAGGGGACCGCGCCGCATGAGTAATTTCGTCCACCTGCACCTGCACACCGATTTCTCCCTCCTCGACGGCCTCGGCAAGATCGATGCATATATGAAGCGCGCCAACGAGTTCGGCATGGGCGCGGTCGCCCTCACCGACCACGGCGCGCTCTACGGCGCGATCAATTTCTACGAGGCCGCGCACAAGGCGGGGGTCAAGCCGATCGTCGGCTGCGAGATGTACGTCGCGCCGCGCGGCATGCGGAGCAGGGAAGGGCGGATCGATCAGGAGCAGATTTACCACCTGGTGCTCCTGGCGAAAAACCATACCGGCTACCAGAACCTGATCAAACTCGTCAGTCGCGCCCACATCGAGGGCTTCTATTACAAGCCGCGCGTCGATCACGCTCTGCTGCGCGAGTATTCCGAGGGGATCGTCTGCCTCTCGGCCTGCCTGGCCGCCGAGGTGCCGCGCGCGTTGCTGGCCGAGAACTACGACGAGGCCAAGCGTATCGCGTCGATGTATCGCGATATCTACGGCGAGAAGAATTACTTCCTCGAACTCCAGGATCACCCCGCCATCCCCGAGCAGAAGATTGTCAACGAAGGGATCATCCAGCTCAGCAAGGATCTCAGCCTGCCGCTCGTCTGCACCTCCGATGTCCACTACGTCAATCGCGACGACATGGCGATCCAGGATGTGCTGATCTGCGTGCAGACCGGCAAGACGCTCGATGATCCCAAGCGCCTGAAGATGACGAGCGACACCAACTTCTTCCGCTCGCCCGCCGAGATGACGCAGCTCTTTAAGCATGTGCCGGAGGCGGTGTCGAACACGGCGATGATCGCCGGCATGTGCGAGCTGGAGATCAAGACCGGCACCTGGGTGCTGCCGCATTATCCGGTGCCGCAGGAGCAGACGACCGAGGAGCACCTGCGCGAGAAGGTGCTGGATGGGTTGCGCAAGCGCCGCGCCGCCGGGACGCTCGGTATCGGCATCGACGGCACTCCGCCCGAGTTCCATAGCCCCGGCTCCACCGACATCCCGCAGCACTATCTGGATCGCGTCGATTACGAGCTCAACATCATCAATAAGAAGGGCTATCCGGCCTACTTCCTGATTGTGCAGGATTTCGCCAACTGGGCGCGGTCGCAGGGGATCGTCATCACCACGCGCGGTTCGGCCGCCGGGTCGCTCGTCTCCTACTCGCTCGGCATTGTGTCGGTCGATCCGCTCGTCTACCAGTTGCCATTCGAGCGATTCCTCAATCCTTTCCGTCCCTCGCCGCCCGATATCGACATGGATTTCGAGGACTCCCGGCGCGAGGAGGTGATCGAGTACGTCACGCGCAAGTATGGCGAGGATAAGGTCGCGCAGATCATCACCTTCGGCGCGATGGAAGCGAAGGCGGCCATCCGCGACGTCGGCCGCGTGATGGGGATGTCCTATGGCGAGGTGGACCGCATCTCCAAGCTGATCCCGGCGACGGTGCCGCCGACGCCGATCGAGAAAGCGCTGGAGTTGGTGCCCGAGCTGCGCAAACTGCGCGATAGCGACAGCCAGGTCGGGAAGCTGATCGACACCGCCCGCCGCCTGGAGGGGGTCACGCGCAACGCGGGCACGCACGCCGCCGGGGTGATCATCACCGAGCACCCGCTGACCACCTATGCCCCGGTGCAGAAGGATATCGGCGGCGGCAACAAGAACCTCATCCAGTTCGACATGCGCAACGCCGAGACGATCGGCCTGATGAAGATGGACTTCCTCGGGTTGGCGAACCTCTCGGTCCTCGGCCGCGCGATCAAGATCCTCAAGGAGTATCGCGACTTCGACCTCGAACTCGATCGCCTGCCGCTGACCGATGCCAAGACCTACGAACTCCTCTCCACCGGCGAGACGACCGGGCTCTTCCAGGTCGAGTCGGGCGGCATGCGGCGCTATTTGAAGGATCTGAAGCCTTCGACGATTCTCGACATTGCCGCGATGATCGCGCTCTACCGCCCGGGCCCGATGCCCTTCATCCCGGTCTACATCGAGCGCAAGCACGACCCCTCGAAGGTGAAGTTCCTGCATCCCTCGCTCGAACCGATCCTGAAGGATTCCTTCGGCGTCCTCGTCTACCAGGACGACATTCTCTTCATCTCCATCCAGATCGCAGGCTACGATTGGGAGAAGGCCGACAAGCTCCGCAAGGCCGTCGGCAAGAAGGACCTGGAAGTCCTCCAGGCCGAGGAAGAGAAGTTCGTCAAGGGGTGCCAGACGCACGGCGGCCTGACCAAGCAGGACGCCCAGGAAATCTGGGAGTGGATGCTCCCCTTTGCTCGCTATGGGTTTAATAAGTGCGCATCCGGACTAACCAAGGTAACGCTTCCCGATGGACGGCGCATGACCCTCGCCGCCGCTTATCGCGAGCAGCCAGCCAAGATCATGGCGATGTGGCCTGACGGCGAAATCCGCCCGCACAAGGTACAGCGCATCGTGCAGACTGGGCGTAAGGCGCTCCTCAAGGTCACGACGCGCTCCGGTCGCACCATCCGCGCGACGCCCGAGCATCGCCTGCTGACGACCGAGGGCTACAAGCCGATCGATGAGATGGGTGTTGGCACGGAGTTGATGGTCGCACCGCGCCCAGTAACCGAGGCCATGTGCAACGCCCGGCGCGAGGGCATGATTCGCCTCAATCGCTCCGAGGCGCAGCGCGAGAAGGCCAGTGCCCGCATGCGGCAGTGGCAGGCCGGGCGGTCGCCGGAGGAGAAGGCGGCCCACATGCACCGCGTCCACGCGCTGCATCCCGAGATGACCCGCAACGCGGTCGCGGCGATGCACGACCGCGTGAAGTGGTTGTGGGCGAATGACCCCGAGTGGCGGCAGCGGCAGATGGAAGTCTCCCTCACCAGCGTGCGTGCCGCGTATGGTACCGGGCCGGGCTATGGTCATTGCTCGATCGCCTCGAACGGGATGTGGTGCGCCAGCCAGCCAGAGCGCGACATGTGCGAGTGGCTGATCGCGCAGGGCATCGACTTCCAGATGCACAAGGTACTGCCCGGCGGGCGCGTCTGCGACTTCTACTTCGCGGGCGTCTACTGGGAGATGGACGGCATGGACCGTTCGCCTGCGTACTTCGCCGAGAAGTATGGCGACCTGCCCTACGTGGTCGTCACGCCCGAGGACTTCACGTTCGTGATCGAGCACCACCTGTCGCTGGCGCACGCGCAGAACGGCGACCCGATCGTCGCGATCGAGCCGTGCGGCGAGGCGATGACCTACGATGTCGAGATGGCCCCCGACGGTCCG
Source organism: Chloroflexia bacterium (assembly GCA_046328475.1). Taxonomy (GTDB): domain Bacteria; phylum Chloroflexota; class Chloroflexia; order Thermomicrobiales; family CADCWN01; genus CADCWN01. Next base: position 28,871 of record JAXLWN010000056.1, read on the forward strand.
CTGAATTTCATCGCCAACGGCATCGTCTCGCACAACAGCCACGCCGCCGCCTATGCGCAGATCACCTATCAGACGGCCTACCTGAAGGCGAATTATCCGGCGGAGTACATGGCGGCGTTCCTCTCGACGGCGATGGGCGACGGGGACAAGGTCGTCAAGGGCGTGATCGAGGTCAAGCGGATGGGCGCGACGGGGACGCCGATCGCCATCCTGCCGCCCGCGCTCAACCGCAGCCGCCGGGACTTCTCGATCGAGGCGGTCGTGGGCGAGGATGGGATCGAGCGGCAGGGGATCCGCTTCGGGCTGGCGGCGGTGAAGAACGTCGGCGTGGCGGCCATCGACGCGATCATCGCGGAGCGCGCCAAGCAGCCGGATGGGCGCTTCGCCTCGCTGGATGCGCTCTGCGCGGCCGTGGATAGCAAGGTGCTGAACAAGCGCCTGCTGGAGAGTTTGGTCAAGGCCGGGGCGCTCGATGAGTTCGGCGGGCGGGCCGAGCTGTTCGACCTGATCGACAGCGCGATGACCGCCGGGCAGAGCGCGCAGCGCGCCCGGGAAGCCGGGCAGACCAGTCTCTTCAGCATGTTCGACGCGCCGGTGGTGGCGGCGGTGAAGCCGAAGGCGCGCGACCGGGACAAGGTCGCCGAGGTGCCGCGCAAGACGATTCTGGCCTGGGAGAAGGAGGTCACCGGCCTCTACTTCTCCGAGCACCCGCTGTCGCTGATTACCGTGGGGCACGGGGTGACGCCGCTCGGCGAGATCACCGACGAGATGGAGGGGCGCAAGGTCACGGTGGTGGCGATGGTCTCCTCGATCCGCAGGGTGATCACCAAGCGGACCCAGTCGATGATGGGCATCGTCATGCTGGAGGATATGACCGGCACGCTCGAACTGGTCGCGTTCCCCGAGTGCTACGAGCGGTGCAACGCGGTGCTGACCGAGGACGCGATCCTCCAGGTGGTGGCGAAGGTCGAGGTGCGCGGCGACGAGGTCCAACTCGTCTGCGAGACGGCCGAACTCTTCGTCCAGGCTGAGGAGTCGCCCGAGGAGGAGTTGCTGCCGACGCTGCACCTCATGCTCAGCCCGAGCGGCGACCACTGGCGCGACATCGAGCAGCTGAACCAGTTGCACGAGACGCTGCGCGTCTTCGATGGCGACGAGCCGGTGGTGCTGCACGTCGTGGACGGCGACAACCTGCGCTCCTTCCGCGCGAAGGGGTTGGGCGTGACCTTCTGCCCGGAACTGGCGGCTGCCCTGGCCGACCGGCTCGGCCCGGCCGCCTTCCGGCAGGAGATGCCCGAGGGGATGCCCGAGTTGCTGGAGGACGAGGAGGACGACGCGTTGCTGTCGGCCGACTAGCGGCGCAGCGGATGGCCTCGCTTCCAAGTGGGGGCGGCGAGTGCGACAATGCGGGCCTCACGACGCGGGCGGGTCTCAGACCCGCCCCTGCCACGCACGGGAAGGGGAGAGTTCGCGCCATGACCAGCGATGCCGCCGTTGCGCGCGTTGATACCTATGCCGAGGGGTGGCCGGGGGAGCTGGAGCGGTTGCGGGCGCTGGCTGGTGCGCCCGATAATCCGACGCTCTTCCCGGCGCACTTCCTGAAGGCGACGCTGCCGAAGATCGGCGGCGGGGTGGTCACCTTCCGGCGTGTGGGTGGGGTGGTGGGGGTGGGCTTCGCCTTCCCGCGCGCGTTGCGGGAGGGGCGGCGGGTCTACACGCTGCGCTATCACCCGGTGGGCGATGGGCTGGCGTTTGACGAGGCGCGACGGCTGGTCGGGGCGGTGGAGCGGGCGCTCGGTGGGGGTGAGGTCGTCTTCTACGACCCGGCCGCGCCGCAGCGGTATGCCGAGAGGGCAGCGGGTGAGGGGGCGGGGCTGGTCATCGCCGCGCCGAGCGCGGAGGATGCTGCCGCCATTCCACCGCTGCACGCGGCGATGTGGGGGGCGTCGCCCGACTTCCTCTATCCGGCCGATCTGCACTCGGAGGGCTTTTCGCCGGGGACGACGCTGGCCGCGCGGTTCGACGGGCGGCTGGTCGGCTTCCTGTTCGGGTTCGCCAAGTTCGGCGGGTCGCCGCTGCCGGAGGCGTGGGACGCGCGATTCGGCGGCGAGTTCCGGCTGGAGTCGCAGCTGATGGCGGTGCTGCCTGCGTTGCGCCAGAGCCGGATCGGGCTGTCGCTGAAGCGGGTGCAGGGGGAGGATGCGCGGCGGCGGGGGATCGGCGTGGTCAACTGGACGGTCGATCCGCTGCAATTCGGCAACGCGGTCCTCAACTTCGGGGCGCTGAAGGCGGTGGCGTTCGACTTCTACCCCGACCACTACGGCTTCCGGAACGCCCTGAACCAGGTGGCGGCGTCGCGCTTCGGGATCAGCTGGCTGGTCGAGACCGAGCGGGTGGGTCGGGCGCTGGTCGGCGAGGCGCGGACGGCGATTGCCGAGTTGGGTGAGTTGCCGGGCGTCGTGCGGGCGAACGACGGCGCGGGGGGCGGTCGACTGGATCTCGATGCGCCGGTGATGGCGATCGAAGTGCCGGGCGACTGGACGGCGCTGCAGCGCGAGGATCTCGATATGGCGGCGCGCTGGCGCGAGACGACCGATGCGCTCTTCGCGCGGTATCTGGGGCCGCAGATCGGGCAGTACGCGGTGGTGGGCGTGGCGCGCGACGGGGAGCGACGTTTCCTCGTCGCCGAGCGGGTGACGGAGGCGTTCCTGGCGGCGTATGGTGCGTGAGGTATTTCTGCGATTTTGGCGGGATTTAGCTTATTGGGATAGGGAATTGGCGTGATTTACGAATTAGGTTTGTTTGGCGGTTTTTAACTTTCTTTCTTTCTTCCCGGGTAGGCGTTCTCCGGGGTGGAGAAAAGGGCGGTGTGGGTGCGGGAGGCCCCCTAAATCCCCCAATCCTGGGGGGACTTTCGACGGATGGCGTTTGCGTGGGTGTGTGGCTGGGGTGGGGTTGGCCCCCTCAATCCCCCATATATGGGGGACTTTGACGGGTGGCTGGGGTGGAGGCATTCGATCATGGGGGTCTCCTTCCAATAGCGATGCAGGTGCCGTTCCCACGCGGGCGCGTCGCGACGCGCCCTACCAGGAGGAATGGCAGCTGTGGTGCCGGGGCTGAACTGCGCGGGGCGCTCGATTGAACGCCTGTACCTTTACGGACCCGTGGTGGGGAATGAATCGTGCCACCTTGGATGAATTGTTGCTGTTTGGTGAGTGAGGCGACAGGAGGGATGTGCGAGGTGGGGTGCGACATATCCCTGAGGTTGTGGTTCAGGGGAGGTTGAACCAGGTGCGGAGGTGGTCTTCGGTGTCGATGACCCAGTTGGCGAGGGGGCTGGCGGCGGCGAGTTGGGTGATCTCGGCGAGGCGTCCGCTGGCGAGCAGGTAGCCCATGCCGATCAGGAGGAGGCCGCTGAGGAGGTTGGTGGTGTGGAGGTGGAGGGTGGCGCGGCCGAGGCGGAGGGTCCAGCCGCGACCGCGCAGGAAGCGCCAGGTGCGGGTGCCGCTGCCGAGGCGCTGGAAGAAGGTGGCGATGATGATCAGCGGGGTGCCGAGGCCGAGCGCGTAGACGAAGGCGAGCAACGCGCCCTGCGCGACGCTGCTCCCCTGGGTGGCGAGCAGGGTGAGGATCGCGCCGAGGATCGGGCCGATGCAGGTGGACCAGCCGAGCGCGAAGGTCGCGCCGTAGAGGTAGGAGCCGACGAGGGTGGCGGCGGGGCGTTGGCTGAGTTGGATCCCGGCGAAGCCTTTGCCGAGCAGGCTCATGACGCCGAAGGCGATCACGATCAGGCCGCCGACGAGGGCGATCTCGCGGGAGTACTGGTTGATCGACTGGCTGAGCGCGGTGGCGGTCGCGCCGAGCAGGGTGAGGGTGGTGGCGAGGCCGCAGAAGAAGGCGACGGTCATCAGGGTGACGTTGCGCCCGCCCGCCTGGAAGCTGTAGGCGAAGTAGGCGGGGAGGAGGGGGAGGGTGCAGGGGGCGAGGAAGCTGAGCATCCCGGCGAGGAAGGAGGCCGGGAGGAGGGCGAGCAGCGGGTAGTTGGTGCTTGGCGCGGCGTTGCCCGCGCCGCCGCCGAGCGCCAGGGCGGCGACGAGCAGGATGGGGGAGGGGGATGGGCGGGACATCGCTGTGCTCCAAGTGCTGAGTGCTGAGTCGAGTAACGAGTAACGAGTAACGAGGAGGGGCGGATGCTTCGCTGCGCTCAGCATGACAGGGGGAGGGAGGCGGCCTCCGGGATGGCGTTCTGAGCGCAGCGGGGGCTTATTTCATGGCGGCGTCGATGGCGCGTTGCATGACTTCGAACGATTGGTAGCCGAAGAGGCGTTGCTGGCCGATCTCGAAGACCGGGCGGGAGGTGATGCCGCGTTTGCGGTGTTCGTCCACGGCGGCCTTGATCGCGGCCAGGATCGCGGGGTCGTCCAGGCTTTTCGCGAAGGCGGCTTGGTCGAGCCCCGGCAGGCGGGCGGCGAACTCTTTCATCAGGGCGACCAGTGCGTCGCCGCTCTTGCCGAAGACATTCGATTGCTCGTCGAAGAGGATTTTGTGCAGCTGCCAGAACTGCCCCTGCCGCCCGGCGCTCGCTGCGGCGACGGAGGCGCGTTCGCTCTGCTCGCCGAAGTCGAGGATGTCGCGGAAGAGGAGCCGGACCTTGCCGGGGCGCACATACTGCTCGATTACCTGGGGTTCGACCGTTAGCACGTAACGGCGGCAGGTACTTCAAAGGAAGTCGGAGTAGTCGATCAGCGTGACCGGGGCGTCCGGTGTTCCGAGCGTGAAGAAGCCTTCGGGCGTGCGCCCCTGCGGGATGCCGTTGAAGGCGGGGAGTGTCGTCGCGACGGGTGGGGTCGGGGGGGTGGATGGCGGGGTGGCTGCGGCTGTGGCCGCTGGTGCGCTCGCCTGTGGCGCGGTGGTGGCGTTGCCGCAGGCGGCGAGGAGGGCGGCTCCGGTGAGGCCGAGGGTGGCGGCGGTGGCGCGGAGGAGCGTGCGGCGGGTGAGGGTGGTGGTTGGCACGGCGTTTCCTTGATTCGTGTGCGAGCGGCGTGCGCGTAGGTCGCTCGTGGGGACGATCGTTGCACTTAATGATACGGTAGCCGGGCGCGATTGGATGGACCTCACCCCGCCGCTGCGGCGGCACCCTCTCCCGCGAGGAGAGGGGGTTAGGGATTCGGGGGAGCGCGGGTGGAGCGTGATGGGGCATGGTGGTAGGCCACGGCTCTGACCTCTCCCCGCCGCCTGCGGGCGGCGACCGCCACCCGCAGGTGGGTACCCGGCTGAAGGAGGGGTGGGGGAGACGAGGCAACGCGGGTGGTCTGTTAGAATCAGCGGCGGTGTGGCCGCTGGTGGTGGCTGCATTGTGGTTGATGGTTGGGGATTGGGTGTTTGTTGTCTTCGCTGGAGATGGCCGGGGAGGTCTGTATGCGTATCGACCGCGTCGATCTGATCATCGCGCAGATGGATCTGGTGCGCTCGTTTGCGACGAGCAACAGTCAGCGGCGCTATTTGCAGCACATCCTGGTGCGGGTGCATGGCGAGGGGCAGGTGGGGTGGGGCGAGTGCGCCAGCCCGATCGATCCGTACTATTGCGAGGAGACGACCGAGACCTGCTGGCACATCCTGAAGGAGTTCATCGCGCCGAGCGTGGTGGGGCGCGAGTGGTCGAGTGTGACCGATGTGATCGGGATGTTCGACAAGGTGCGGCGCAACAACTTCGCGAAGGCGGGGTTGGAGATGGCCTGCTGGGATCTGCTGGCGAAGGTGCAGGGGCAGCCGCTGCACGCGCTGCTCGGCGGGACGCGGAGCGAGATTGTCTCAGGGGTGAGCCTGGGGATCGAGCAGGATATCAACCGGCTCTATGGGATCATCGACCAGTATCTCGACGAGGGGTACGCCCGTGTGAAGCTGAAGATCGGGCCGGGCAAGGATGTGAATGTGATCAGCAAGGTGCGGGAGCGCTATCCCGACCTGCCGCTGATGGCCGATGCGAATTCGGCGTACCGACTGAGCGACCTGCCGACGCTGAAGCAGCTGGACGACTTTAACCTGATGATGATCGAGCAGCCATTGGCGAATGACGACATCATCGACCACGCCAGCTTGCAGCGCGAGTTGAAGACGCCGATCTGCCTGGACGAGTGCATCCACTCGGTGGAGGATGTGCGGAAGGCGCTCGAACTGGGGAGCGGGCGGATCATCAATATTAAGGTGAGTCGGCTGGGCGGGCTGGAAGAGGCGAAGAAGGTCCACGACTATTGCTTCGCGCGCGATGTGCCGGTCTGGTGCGGCGGGATGCACGAGTTCGGGATCGGGCGGGCGGCGAACGTGGCGATCAACAGCCTGCCGGGCTTCACGCTGCCGGGCGACATATCCGGGTCGGACAAGTATTACGCCGAGGATATCGTGAATCCGGCGATCCTCGCCACGGAGGGGGCGATCCCGGTGCCGGGTGGCCCAGGTCTCGGCTACGCGATCGATGAGGAGCGCATCCGTCGGTATACGGTGCGCGAGGTGACGGTGACGGCGTGACGAGCGAGTCGTAAGTCGTAAGTCGTAAGTCGTAAGAGGGCTTGGCAAAGCCGGGGCCGAGATCAGGGGCCTCCAGCTAGAAGCGAGATTCTTACGACTTACGACTAGCGACTCACGACTTACGACTGGAGGAACCGTGCCCAACTATCGCGAGTACTTCGATGCGCATCTGGAAGAGATGCTGGCGATGCTGATTCAGATGGTGGAGTTGGAGTCGCCGACGACGGACAAGGCGGCGGTGGACCGGTACGGGGCGTTCATGTGCGACGCCTACCAGGAGTTGGGGGCGACGGTCGAGACGTTCCCTCAGGAGAAGGTCGGCGATCACCGGCGGATCACGCTCGATCTGACCGATGGTGGCGGGGATGGGGGGCAGGTGACGGTCCTCTGCCATCTCGATACGGTCTGGGACATCGGGGCGCTGCCGATCCGGCGCGAGGGGAACCAGTATTTCGGCCCCGGCATCTACGACATGAAGGCCGGGACGATGTTCGTCTATTACGCGCTGCGGGCGTTGCGCGAGCAGTCGTTGGCGGCGAACAAGAAGATCGTGGTGCTGCTGACCAGCGATGAGGAGGTTGGCAGCGGCACGTCGCGCGCGATGATCGAGGAGGAGGCGCGGCGCAGCACCTACGTGCTCTGCGTCGAGCCGCCGGTGGCCCCGGCCGGGCACCTGAAGACGGCGCGCAAGGGGGTGGGGCGCTTCAATCTGGCGATCACGGGCAAGGCGTCGCACGCGGGGTCGAGCCACGCCGAGGGGATCAGCGCGATCCAGGAGCTGGCGCACCAGATCCTGGCGCTGCACGCGCTGACGAATTATGAGCAGGGCACGACGGTGAATGTCGGGGTGGTGCAGGGGGGCACGCGGTCGAACGTGGTCGCCGCCGAGGCCCGCGCGGAGATCGATTTCCGGGTGGTGACGCTGGCGGAGGCCGAGCGGGCGGTCCCGGCGATCCGGGGGCTGCAGCCGGTGGTGCCCGGCACGAAGCTGGAGATCACGGGTGGCCTGAACCGCCCGCCGATGGAGCGGACCCCGGCGATCGTCGCACTCTTCGAGCGCGCCCGCGCGCTGGGGGCTGGCTACGGCTTCGAGGTGACGGAGGCGGCGACCGGCGGCGGCAGCGATGCCCAGTTCGCCGCCGCGCTCGGCATCCCGACGATCGACGGCCTCGGCGCGAACGGCGATGGCGCGCACGCGCTCCACGAGCACATCCTGATCGACTCGGTGCCGCCGCGCGCGGCGTTGATCGCGGCGTTGTTGCACACGCTGTGAGTCGTGAGTCGTGAGTCGTGAGTCGTGAGTGGAGAAAGCGATGAGTGAAACGGGTGGCGGGTATAGAGACCTTGTTGCCTGGCAAAAGGGGATGGCAGTGGTGGCTGCCGTCTACCGTGTCAGCCGGACCTGGCCCCGTGACGAACTCTATGGTCTTACGGGGCAGGTGCGTCGGGCAGCCGTGTCAATCCCTGCCAATATCGCCGAAGGTCAGGGGCGCACTGGCCCCAGCGAGTTCGCACATCACCTTTCGATTGCGAAGGGTTCGCTGCACGAACTAGAGACGCTACTGCTTATCGCGCTCGAACTTGGCTATATCGATGACGCTGCGTGCGATCCTCTCCTGTCACAAACCGGAGAGGTCGCACGCCTCATCGGTGGGCTACTCCGTCGCCTCCGCCCTCGCAACACAACGGCCTAATCTCACGACTCACGACTCACGACTCACGACTACTTCTTCGCCTTCTCTTTCTGCGCTTTGTAGAATTTCTTGTCCTTGGGCATGGGGCGGTCGACGACGGCGGCGCGCTCCTTGGCGGCGACTTCGGCGCGGTTGACCATTTGCTCTTCGAGTTTGGCCAGGTCGTTGTAGATGCGGACGTCTTTGTTCGCGGCGGGGGTGCGCATCAGCATTTTGATCAGTTGGAGCATGGTGGCCTGGGCGCTGCCGCCGCCCGGCAGTCGCTCGGCGTTCTCGATCACGCTGTCCACGGTATCGAGCGTCGCCATCTGCGCGCCGTTGCCGGCGAGCATCTCGCGCACGCGCTCCAGGCCGGTTACTACGTTCATCCGTCGTTCCTCCGGTTAGACGTGAGTCGTGAGATTCTTGCTTCTGGCTGGTGGCCGCTGGTGCAGGCACAAGCTCCGCGTAGCCCTCTCACGACTCACGTCTCACGACTCACGTCTACGCTACAATGCACACAAGAGCAGGAGCGCGCAGGGGGAGGTGGTCCTCGCCACGCGTCTCCGAGCCAATTCTACCCTCTCGCGTGGGCGATCCGCTTGCAATTGCAACAGGATGGAGGCTATTTCGATGGAATACCGGTTCGCGCGGCGCGTGACGTCGATCTCGCCTTCGCCGACTGTGGCGGTCTCCGACCGGGCGCGGCAGTTGAAGGCCGCCGGGCGCGACATCATCGACCTCGGCGGCGGCGATCCCGATTTCCCGACGCCGATGCACATCGTGCAGGCGGCGGCGGATGCGATGGAGGCGGGGGATACGCACTACGTGGCGAGTCCGGGGATTATCGAGTTGCGCCGCGAGATTGTGAAGAAGCTGCGCGAGGAGAATGGCGTCGAGTATAGCGTGGACGAGATCGTGGTCACGCCCGGGGGCAAACCGGCGGTCTACTCGTCGATCATGACGCTGATCGACGAGGGGGACGAGGTGCTGGTGCTCGATCCGGGCTGGGTGTCGTATGTGCCGGAGATCGTGCTGGCGCAGGGGACGCCGGTGAACGTGCCGCTCTCGCCGGACGACAATTTCGCGCTGAACGAGGAGCGCATCCGCCCGTACATCACGCCGCGCACGAAGGCGGTGATCCTCTGCTCGCCGAATAATCCGACGGGGCGCGTTGCGAGCCGGGCCGAGTTGGAGGCGCTGGCGAAGCTGGCGCGCGAGCACGATCTGATGGTCTTCAGCGACGAGATCTACGAGAAGCTGATCTACGATGGTCGCGAGCACATCAGCATCGCCTCGCTGCCGGGGATGCGCGAGCGGACGGTGACGCTGAACGGCTTCTCGAAGGCGTATGCGATGACCGGCTGGCGGCTCGGCTTCCTGGCCGCGCCCGCGCCGATCGTGCGGCAGATGCTGAAGCTCTACAGCCACTCGCTGACCTGCGCGGCGTCGTTCAGCCAGCGCGGGGCGGTGGCGGCACTCTCCGGGCCGCAGGAGGTGATCGGGCAGATGGTGGAGGCGTACGACCGGCGGCGGCGCTTCGTCACCGAGGGGCTGAACGCGATTCCGGGCGTGCGCTGCGCGCTGCCGGAGGGGGCGTTCTACTCCTTCCCGGATATTCGCGGCACCGGGCTGTCATCGGCGGAATGTGCGGAGCTGCTGCTGGAGCGCGGCGGCGTGGCGGTGACACCCGGCAGCGCGTTCGGCCCGGCGGGGGAGGGGTTCATCCGCCTCTCGTACGCCACGTCGGACGAGGAGTTGCAGCGGGCGGTCGCGCGGATGGGGGAGGTGCTGTCTGCTGTGAGGGCGTGAGGGCGTGGGGGCGTGACGAGGAGTGCTGAGTGCTGAGTGCTGAGTGCTGAGGAAGTACGAAGTACGAAGTACGCATGACGAGAGCGATAGGCGGTGGAGACGAAGAGCCCCGGCGAGCATTTTCCTCGCCGGGGCTCTTCGTCTCTCTACGCGCCTTCACACAACCACGCCCCGGCACCCCCACGCTCTTACTGCGGGCAGCGGATGACCATGCCTTTGAGGTTGGTGTGGTATTCGTATTGCTTGTCGGCGGCTTTGAGGATGACGCGGTAGCCGGGGGTGATCACGGTGAGGTAGGACATGCCGGGCTTGGGGCAGCCGAGGCTACTGTCCGACCACTCTGCTTGTGCATAGGAGATGACCTGGATCTGGGCCTCGGGCACACCGATTTCGGACGCGAGTTGCTTGATGGCGAGATTGATCATGTCGGGATAGAGCATGGAACCTCCGGGTGTGCTGGCGGGCTGCCCGGCCGGGGTGCCGACCGGGGTGCTGCTGGCGGCGGGGGTCGTGGTCGGCGTGGCTGGTGCGGTCGGGGTTGCGGCGGCGGTCGCGGTTGGTTGAGGCGTGGCGGGTGGAGTTGTGGCCGTGGCGGCGGGCGGGGTCGCGGTTGGCGCGGCGGAACCGCACCCGGCGAGGATCGCCAGCAGTGCGGCGAGGAGGAGCGTCAGGCTGGCTTTGTGCCAGGGGGGCGGGGCGGTCGGTCGTGTGGGGCTCGGTTGGCTCGCCATGGTCATCCACCGTCGGTGCCTGTGTCCATACAGCATGAACACCATCTACTCTCTCTGACGGTGGGCGCTGGCGATTCGTTCCCCCCTTACGATTCTTGCGACTTCTCGGGCTGCTTGCGGCGAAAGGGGCGGATGAGTACCAGGAGCACGGCGGCGTAGGCCAGCCAGCGGCGCAGGCCGGTCGGGCGCAGCGATTGCGGACCGACCGCCGTCGCGACCGCGTCGGCGTCGGGTTGCAGCTCCCAGACCGGCTCGAAGATCTGCCACTGCTCGGCCGCACCGGCGATGGTCTGTTCGAGCGCGGCGGCCATCAGGCGCATGTTCGCGTCGAGGTCGGCGTGGCGATTGCCGGTATCGACCAGTTGCAGGGGCGGGTGGATGCGCACCTGGAAGCGGTCGTGCCGCAGGCGGCGCAGGGTGGTCGGGAGGATGGGGGTGCCGTGCCGCTGCGCCAGCACGATCGGGCCGTGCGGCAGGTAGGCGGTGCGCCCGAAGAACGAGACGGGGGAGCCGTTGACCCCGAGGTAGCGATCGGCGGCGATCAGCAGCAGGCCGTTCTGGCGGAGCAGGCGGAGCGCCGCCGCCGCGCCCTCGCGGTCGGCGAGCAGCAGTTGCAGGCCGGTCCGCGCGCGGATCTGCGAAACGAACTCGAAGAGTTCCGGCGGTCGCACCGGTTCGACGAAGGCCCCGGCGGGCGGGCGGCGGAGCGCGGCGAAGGGGGCCAGGATATTGAAACCGGCGATGTGCGCGCCGAGGATGATCGCGCCGTGCCCCTGCGCCAGCGCCGCCGCCAGCTCCTCATCCCCCTCGAAGACGACCGCCTGGCGGATCTGCTCGTCGGACATCGTGAAGATGCGCACCAGGATGTGGTAGCTGTGGAAGAGGTTGACCATCACCCGCAGCGCCTGCCAGTGGAGGCGCAACGCCGACACGTCGCCGAGCACCTGGCGCTGGTTGGCGATGATCGTGCGGCGATTGTCGTCGGCGAGCGCGTAGGTCGCGAAGCCGAGCGGGTAGGCGAGCGGGCTCAAGACCGGCGCGGGGAAGGTGCGCACCAGCCATAAGCCGAATTTGAGGCTCCGCAAGACTTGCATCGCGGCACTACTTACTAGCTAATCACCTGCTGGAGCGGGCGAGCCTGCGCCTCGGGCCACATCCGGCGGAACATGTACCATTGATCGGGGTGCTGGCGCAAGAGATCCTCCAGCATTGTCACCCATTGCTGCGTCAGCGCCCGCACATCGGCCGCCTCGTCGCCGGTTGGCGTGTGGGCGGCCAGGGGGGTGAAGCCGCCGAAGAAGGTGCGGTCGCCCGGTCGCCGCCCGACGTAGCCGAAGAGCATCGGCGCGCCGCTGCGGAGCGCGAACCGCGCCGGGCCACCCGGCAGCAGGGCGGGTTGGCCGAAGAAGCTGACCTCGACGCCCCCCTCGGGCTGCGGGCCGTCGGAGAGGAAGGCGATGATCTGGTTGCGGCGCAGCATCGCCAGGGTGCGGCGCAGGGTGCCGCTGCTGAGCGGGATCGAGCCGAGCCCGAGCCGCGCCCGCATGCCGCGCACCAGTTCGTCCACCTCCGGCGGCGAGAAGGTGTCGGCGAGGGCGGCGAAAGGGTAGCCGCGCGCCGCGACGAGCCCGCCCGCCAGGTCCCAGTTGCCGAAGTGCGGGGTCACGACGATCACGCCGCGCCCCTGCGCCAGCGCGTCGTCGACATAATTGAAGCCGGTGATCACGGCGTCGGCTTCGTAGAGGTCGGGATCGACCGACGCCTGGCGGAAGAAGTCGAAGAGCGATTTGGCGTAGTTGCGGAAGGAGCGCCGCGCCATCAGGCGCACGCGCGACGAGTTGGTGTCGTCGGCGAGCATGACGGCATAGTTTTCGACCGCTTTCTGGCTGTGGCCGGGATTGAGCCAGAAGTAGAGTTCGCCCCCCAGCTCGGCGACGCGATAGCCGAGCCAGCGCGGCACGCGCGCCGTGAGCCACAGCGCCGCCCGGAAGCCCCAGTATTGGGGTCGCAGGGATGATGGGAGAAGGGGGAAGGGGGAAGGGCGAGGAGAGGATGTTTGCGCTCCTTTCACCCGTTGTCCTTCCCCCTTCGTCGTTTGTCAGCAGCAACAAGCGTTGCTTCTGGTGAACTGCTGTGGACAAATTGTAGGGACCGCTCCCGACGCTGTCAAAGATGAAGCATCGGGTGTGGCGTGAGTATCAGCGGCGGATGGTCGGCGTGCGGACTGCTCCGGAGTTGCCGGTGAGGCGCGTGATCAGCACGATGATCAGGCAGATCGCGACGACGGCGGCGACGCTGAGGATGACGACGAGCGCCACTTTCGCCCGGCTGACCGGGGCGTCGCCGCCGATCGTGCCGGTCTGCCCGTTCACGACGCAGCGGTAGAGCGTCCCCTTGTATTGGAAGGAGGCGAGCCAGATCGGCAGGAAGAGCAGCCGCGCCGTGAGGTCGTAGACCTGGGTCTGCACGCGCAGGTCCTTGTTGGTGTCGCCCGGGATGAGCGAGCGACAGGCGCGCTCTTCCTCGCGTTCGATCTGCTGGCGCGCGACCTGGAGGGCGCTGGTGCGGTCCAGCGCGCACTCTTCGCTCTCCCACCCGAGCAGATATTGCGGGTTGTAGGCTTGCAGGTAGCCGAAGTTGAATTCGCCGAGCTTGTCGATCCAGTCCTGCGGCAGCCCCTTCGAGCCGGAGACCAGTTCGCGCGGGTAGTGGCCCTGGTGCTGGCCTTGCACCGGCCGCCACTCGGTGTCGGTGACGGTGCGGGTCTTCGTCACCATCTGGCCGTTCTCTTCCTCCTGGTACTGCTCCTGGCGCTGGTGGTTGTAACCGGCGGTGGCCCACCAATCGCTGTGCGCGCCGCCGCCGCACTCCCAGATCGGCAGGAAGACGCCCTGCATCTTGTGGTTGGTCGCCAGCTGGGTCAGGTCGCGCGGCTTGAAGAAGCCGGTGCCGAGCCAGTTGCGATAGATCTCCTGCGCCTGCTGCTGGGCGATGCTGAAGGAGATCAGCGCCTCGGGCTGCGGCCGGTTCGGGTCGTCCGGCCGCGCGACGACATATTCCGACCCGCAGAAGGGGCAGCGGATTGTCCGGTCGAGCGCCGGGACGTTCGTCGTCGCCCCGCAGTTCTGGCAATTGAACGAGGTGGTCCCGCCCGCCCCGGCCGGGCTGGCCTGCATTCCCATCGACATACCCTACTCCTCACGCCCACAAGGCGGGCTGCCCCCGACCATTCTCTGGCTGCGATGTTGTCGTGTTGTCTCTAGCATACCAAGCCACCGCGTGGCCGGAAAGTGCGCCCCCTACGCACAATCTGCTGTCGCTTCGGCGTTGCCTGCGTCGTCCAACGGAGAGAACGACAGCGAGCGCGAAGAATCACGGTGAAGTACGAAGTTGGAAGTACGAAGTACGAATTAAGGGCGGTGCCGACGGACAGCCCGATTCATACTTCGTACTTCGTCGTTCGTACTTCGTACTTCCGCCTACCGATTCTGTGTACAATTGGCGGACCGGTCGCGGGACCGGCAGTTGCGGCTTGTTGATGAAGAAGGGGCAGCGATGGTATCGGTTGAAGCGGTCGGGATCAAGACTTTCGAAGCCGAGGATGGTCGTCGCCTCGTGCTGGCGATCGAGGATGCCGGGATCGACATCCTCCATCGTTGCGGCGGGAACTGCCGCTGTACCACCTGCCGCGTCGAGGTGCTCGAAGGGGATGCCGGGGAGAAGACCGAGCGCGAGGTGGCCCGTCTTGCCCGCGAGCAGGACCTCGCGCCGAACGTCCGCCTCTCCTGCCAGGTGCTGGTCCACTCGCCGCTGAAGGTCCGGGTACTGCGCCGCCTGAGCGAGACCGATATGAGCGACGCCGGCCCGCGCCCCGACGAGACGATCCCGGTCGACTGAACGGAAGTGGGAAGTGGGAAGTGGGAAATACCTTCATCGTGAGGCGATGCCTACCCTGCCAGGCTATTGTCCCGAGTGAGCCCTTTCTCACTTCCCACTTCCCACTTCCGACTTCCGCACCGCCCCGCCTGACGAAAGTACCCCCCACAGTCACCCCTTCATCACTATTTCCTTTTGGTGTGGTGCGGCCCATACTGCCATAAGCGGCGAGGTCTGATCATGCGCCGTGGGTGCCCAGCCCGCGCCTATCCCGGGGCTGCGGTTTGGAGCAGAGGGGGAACGTGTGATTGTCCTGCTCAGTGGTCGTTCGCTCTTTTGCCACGGGCTGTCGGTGCAACTCGGGCTGATGAATCGTCCGGTCGCGTCGGTGCCGCTCAGCAGCAGCATCGCGCTGATCGCGCAGACGTTGCACCGCTTGAAGCCCGATGTCCTGATCATCGACGCGCTCGAACTCCGCTCGGCGGGTTTCCTCTTCCTGGATGCGCTGCGCCAGGATCCGATGATCGCGGCCTGCCCGATCCTGGTGGTCGCCAGCGGCTCCTTCCCCGATGAGGAGCGCTTCTGCAAGACGGCGGAGGGACGTGGCCTGCACGTCCTACTGGAAGCGGCCAGCTTCGAGGACCTTGTTGCGCGCGTGACCGAGATCGTCGATCGGCAGATCCTCGGCATTGAGGTGGCGGCGGGTTAATCGTTCCCGCACCAGTCTTGCCGTCCTGGCGCGTGGCGAGTCGGACCCGATCGCACCGCGACATGCTCCCAGCGGCGCTCGCCCCCGCGCCGCGTCGAGCTTCCCAGGTCGTGTGCGCACGCACTCACCGCTCATTGCTCCCCATCGATAGCGAGCAACCCGTCGTGATCTGGACGGCCAAAGTGGCCGAGCCAGAGTTCGCGCATCTCCGCGCTCTCCGCGAGCAGGGTGTCGAGCGTGCCCTCGGCCGCCACCCGGCCATCGTGCAGCACGATGATGCGATCGGCGCGGCGGAAGACTTCGCGCCGGTGCGAGACGATCAGGCAGGTCGGTCGCTCGGTCCCGTCTGCCCGGTCGAGCAGCGCGTCCCAGAGGCGCTTTTCCGTCTCCACATCGAGCGCGCTGGAGAGATCGTCGATCACCAGCAGTTCCGCACCGCGTACCAGCATGCGCGCCGCCGCCGCGCGCTGCACCTGCCCGCCCGAGAGCTTGACGCCGCGTGTGCCCACTGGCGTCGCCAGCCCTGCTTCCAACGCCGACACATCACGCTCCAGAATCGCGCCCTCCACGGCGGCGGCGAGGGTCGCCGGATCGTCGGGCAGGCCGAGCAGGATGTTGTCGCGCAGCGTCTCGCTGAAGAGGCGCGGCACCTGCGCGGTGTAGGCCGCGCGCGGCGGCACCAGGACCGTGGCCGGGTCAGCGACGGGCTGGCCGTTCCAGCGGATCTCGCCCGCTTGCGCCGGTAGCAGGCCCAGGAGCGTCCGCAGCAGCGTCGTCTTGCCCGCGCCGACGCGGCCGGTCACCACCGTCACGCTGCCGCGCGGCAGGCGCAGGTCTACCCCGGCGATGCCGTGCCCCCGGTCTGCGGCGTCAGCTTCGCCATCGCTGTTCGGGGTGGCGGGGTGGCGATAGGTCAGCCCGCGCGCCTCCAGCAGATCCAGGCGGTCGGCCGGGCGGCGCACCGGCGGCGACAGGGGGGGCAACTCGCCGCGCAGGTGGAGCGACGTGCGCTCGACCAGGGCGACCGGCGGAGTCTCGTCGAGCAGCGTCCCCATGCGCGCGTAGGCGACCCCGGTCTGCCGGTATTGGGCCAGGTAGCGGCCGAGATCGTCGGTGAAGGCGGCGATGAGGCCGAGGTAGGAGATGAAGAGGACGAAGTCGCCCACCGTCATGCTGCCATCGCGCAGATTCCCGGCCGCCAGGAGCATGATCATGCCGGTGCCGATCGTGACGGTGTTGCCGGTGATCGCGTTCAGCGCCTGCGTCGCCAGGCGGTCGGCCAGCGTGGCGGTGCGGCGGCGCTCGCCGAGGCGGCGGAAGTGGGCGACGGTGCGGGCCTCGGCCCCGGCGGCTTGCAGTGTCTGCACCGCCGCCAGGATGTCGCCGATCGCCCCGACAACCTGGCTGGTGGCCCTGCTGCTGACCTCGCGATAGCGTTCCAGCGCGATGCTCGCGCGCCGCGCGATCAGGACCACCGCCAGCAGCGGCACGAAGGTGATCAGCGCCATGCGCGCGTTGAGTTGCAGCAGGATCAGGAAGGCTACCAGCGCCAGGAGACCGTGGCTCAGGATCTCGTCGGACCAGTCGATGTTGTCCTCGGCCGCATAGGCGTCGTCGCGAAACCGGCTGATCGTCTCGCCGAGGGAGAGGGGGAGCGCCTGGGCACCCGGCCGCCGCAGGATGCGGCCCAGGAGGTTGCGGCGGACGATCCCGCTCATCGTGAAGCGCATGATGATCTCGACGAACCCGGCGATCAGCCAGAGGACCGAGCGGACGGCCGCGAGCAGCACCAGCAGCCCGAGCAGCCCCGCGATGCCGAAGAAGTGCTGCGCCCGCCCGGTGAGCGTGTCGAAGAAGGCGCGGGCGATCAGCCCCGGCAGCAGCCCCGGGGAGATTCATCACGCCCCAGAGCGTGCCGTGGGCCAGGTAGAGCCGGGGTGCGTTGCTGGAGAGTTTGAGCGTGTAGCGCCAGATCGGCGGCGACTTCGTCGGCTTTGCATTCCGGCGTACTCACTGGGCGACCTCCTCGGTGCCGACGCGCAGCAGCCCGGCGAAGCGCGAACCGGGATCGGCGGCGAGCGCAGGGCGCGGGCCGTGCTCGCGCACCCGGCCATGCTCCAGGACCAGGATGTCGTCGGCATAGGCGACGGTGGCGAGCCGGTGCGCCACGATGATGCCGGTGCGCCCGGCGAGCAGGCGACCCAGCGCGGCGTGGATGAGCTGTTCGGTGGCGAGATCGAGCCGCGACGAGGCTTCGTCCAGGATCACCACGTCGGGATCGAGCAGGAAGACGCGGGCGCAGGCGAGCACCTGGGCCCTGCCCGGCGGAGAGCCCGCGCCGCCGGACCCGAGCAGGGTGTCAAGCCCTGCGGCAGCGCCCGTCGCCAGGCACCGAGGCCGAGTTCGTCCAGCACCTCTTCGATCCGCGCATCCGGCACGCGCTCATCGAAAAGGGTCAGGTTGTCGCGCACGCTGGCGTGGAAGAGGTGGACCTCCTGGGAGACCAGGCCGATGCGCGAGCGGACCGCCGCGATGCGGACCGTTCGCAGATCGACGCCGCCCAGGCGCACCACGCCGGCCTGCGGATCGTAGAAGCGCGCGAGGAGTCGCGTGAGCGTCGTCTTGCCGCTGCCGGTGCGCCCCACCACCCCGAGGACGCGCCCCGGCTCCAGGCGCACGCTGACGTCGCGCAGGATCGGCGCGGCGGCGGCGTAGCCGAACGACACGCCGTCCAGTTCCACCGCCAGCGGGCCGGGCGGCAGCGCGTCGCCCGCGCCGTCGCGCAGTTGCGGCTCGGTGGCGAGCAGCGCCTCGACGCGGCCCATGCTGGCATCGGCCTGCTGCAAATCCTGGATCTCGTTGCGGATCTGCTCGGTCGGGCGTCGCAGCATCTCGGTGTATTGGAAGATCAGGTAGGCGGTGCCGATGGTCAGCGCGTCGGCCCGGTAGAGCCAGGCGCTGATGCCAAGCGCGGCGACGGTGCCGAGGCTGAACAAGCCCTGGCTGGTGGAGACCAGGGCGTAGCCGAACATCTGCGCCTTGCGAATTGCGGCGATCCAGGCGCGCATCACCTCGGCGCAGCGGCGCATGACGAAGGCGCTCGCCCCGCTGGAGCGAATATCCTCCAGCCCGGCCAGGTATTCGCCGATGAAGCCGTAGAAATCGGCGCTGGCCTGGCGCTCGGCCGCGTAGGATGGCGTGGCGGCGGCGCGGATGCGCAGCATCGCGACCAGGGCCAGCGCGACGAAGGCACCCAGCCCGAGGCCGACCCGCCAGTCCACGACCAGGATCAGGGCCAGCATGCCCAGGATCAGGACGGCGTTGCCGAGGATGTAAACCACGAACCGCGAGAAGAAGCGGGCCAGGGTCGCCACGTCGCCATCGGCACGCTCGATCAGTTCGCCCGGCGTGTGCGCCGTGTGGTAGCTGGCGTCCAGGTGGAGGAGATGATCGAGCAGATCGGCGCGCAGCGCGTTCGTGGCGACCCAGCTCACATTCTCGGCCACGTAGGTCTCGGCGACGGCCACGACCTGCCCCACCACCGCCAGGGCCATCGTCAGCAGCGCCAGGATGACCAGATCGCGCAGCAGCCCGCCGGAGGTCGCGCGGTCGATGAAGCGGCTGGTCAGCAGCGGCGCGACGATCTGCACGGCGATGGTGGCGACGAGGATCGCGGCCAGCAGGAGCATCAGCGGCCACTGGGGGCGCAGGTAGCGGGCCAGCAGCCGCCAGTAGCGGCGTAGCGCCCGGAATGGGTGGGATCGTGCGGTAACTTCGCTATTCGACATAATGCCTTTCGTACTGATGTTTCGACCGAAGTCTGTCT
>JAXLWN010000057.1:0-46229 GCA_046328475.1 Chloroflexia bacterium
CAACGCGAGGGTGAGGCGTCGCTGGGTAACCTGAAGACGAAGCAGATTGTCCTCGATTGCCGGGGGAGGCTGCCCCTGCAACACCAGGTCGATGGCGTCACCGAACCGTCCGGCGGCAAATAGGTGGTCAGCGACATGGCGCGCCGAATAAGGATCGCTAGCCTCACGATCTTTGAAGTATGTGCCGAGGCGATCGTGCGCTGATCGAAGCTCGTCGTCGCTCAGTTTGTCGCGCAGGTAGGTCTCGAAGTCCTCATCCCGGAACGATACGGTGTCGTCGTCGATCAGCAAACCTGGCATCAGCGCGCGGCAGAAATTCTCGGCATCGCCGATCGCGAGGCCGCTGCTTTCCCCAAAGATGCGCATTGAGACGGGACGCGCGAGATTGAGGAGCACGGCCAAACGCTGCCGTGCTTGCGCCGGCTCGGGGGTGTACGTGACTGCGGCATCCCACAAATCGTCGAAGATGCGACTTAGCGTGCTGCGCGGCGCGGGCCGAAGCGATTCTAACGCAGTCTCCGGATCACCAGACTCCCTCATCTGGCTCAGTAGATATGCCTGAACGCGCGGCGTACCGCCGGTCGCGGTGTGGAAAACGGAGGCTTGCCGGTCGTCGGCCTGAGGAAACGCGGAGCGCAGGTGCGCCGCCGAAGTAGCCTGATCAAATCCTGTCAGCTCATGCTCAATCACCCCAGGCGGGGGGGCGAGGGAGTCGCGGCGGTGCGAGCGCGATGTCAGCAGGAGCCGGCAGTTCGCCGGGAGCGGAAGGCTCCACAGCGCCGGGACGAAGCTCTCCTCGCCGAATCGCCGCGCGGCGATCACGGCATTGTCGGCCGCATCGATCACCAGCACGAGCAACGCGCCCGGTGTGTCCGCGACAATGCCCGCAGCCGCCTGGAGGGACCTGCGGAAGTCTCGCTGAAGGTCCGCAGTCTCATGAGCGGGCCGGAGCAGGAACGGCGTGCCGCAACGGAGCGCCAGTTCGTTCGTGAGTTGGAGGAGCGCTCGGCGCTGGGTGTGCCGCTGCTCCCGAACTCCAGATAACTCCCCCGCCGAAGCAGTCAAACGTGACGACGACCGAGCCGTTTGGCAGATGACTCTCCAGCGCCTGCATGGTGGTCGATTTGCCGACGCCCGCATTGCCATGTGCCAGCAAATAACCGGCGGTTTGGGCAGGGAGCGCTTGGGCTAGGCTCGCGGCATCGGGTGTATCAAGTAAGGGAGCGGGGCGCATAAGCTGGTTCGGCGCGGGGAACAGATCATCGGGGTTCCTTACACCCAGGTATGCGAGGATGTCGGGAGCGGCGAGGCCGACGGAGTTTGCACGCTCCGGGGATGCCTCGTTGGCGATCAACTCGCAGAGTTCGCGCAAGTTGGCAACCGGATTCGTGCTAACCATGCGGCTCAGTTCTTGCGTGAGCCGCAGGCGCTGGGAAGGCGCGCGACTCCGCCCGCAATGGCTCAAGTCGAGAACGCGCAAGAAATCCGTGAAGGTGCTGCTGTCGAGTCCCGACCGCGATCGCAGGTCGCGCAGGGCCGACTGCCCGTGCGTCGGCACTTCCCTGAGAAGTTCCGCTGTGGTTACGGTTGTCTCGACACCTACATCATTCAAGTAGGATTGCGCCGTCTCGAGCGTGGCCGCGAACTCGTCATCGAGGGGCTGATTGCTAACCAGCTGGATCGTGAGCTTCCCGAAACAGATCTTCCCGCGGTGCCTGCGCCAGGAATCCCCTGTAAACATCCGCAAGTCGCCGAATGACGGAGGTCTGACGTTGGCTCTGAGCGGATCGTCGCGTTGCGGCACAGAGCCGGCTTGCGCTCCAGCCACGATCAGGGTGGCGCGTGCTGTATTTGAGTTGGGCGACGACAACAGAGGCTGCGGAGGCGAAGTCGTCGCCCTCGTAGTATTCGGAGAAATCGACGCCGAGGAAGAGTCATCTTCTACTGCAACACCATCGGCAGGGTCACCTTCCATCACCACCCGCCGCAACTTCGCGTGTGGGGCCAGGAGTTGAACAGCACGACGGGCAGCCCACAGGACGTGAAATGCATCGCCCGCGTTAGATTCCCTCGCACCAGGAATCGGCAGCGTGACACTCGTCGCACCAACGCTTGCTATGCTAGGCGTTTGGTCGGTCATTACCGTGTCCTTGTAGACCTGCCCGCATCCCGCACCGTAATCGTCTACTAAGCCGCAGATTGAATGTGTGCTTGGGACATTCTTATCAGTGTACGTTCACCAGGAGAGTAGTGTAACAGATGAGCAAGGCAGCGAGTACATCGCTCGCGCTGCAACATGGGTGTTTGCTCGCTGTACCTACTAGATAACATTCGCAATTGCCCGGTTAGGGCTTCGGGAATGGGAAGACCGCCATTCGGAGATTTGGGCCGATTTTAGGCACTCCCAATGGGGTAAACTTCTCCTCGTTGGTCCAATTACGAATGTTATCTACTGGCATACACAATCAGGGCGACACGCAGTTTCGGCGAATTGCTAGGTCGTTGCCTTGTGTGTTCCTTACGTTATCTGGGACCCGCAGAGTACATCACGGCACTCGGTTCACGGATTCCAACGCGCCAGCGTCGCCTCATCTGTTCGCAATTTTAGTCGAATACTGCTGACCAGATTCCTATAGCCGCATGGCGGGAATGATCAGCCATAGCAACGAAAATGCGACCGGGAATTGCCTGGCCCTATAACAAGAAATACGATCACTTGAGGCAGACTCGTCCGACCAGATCGATCCAGTGATGGATCGGTCGAATGGGTTTCGAGTACTCGGTCAAACAGTGCAGGCTCGAACTCGTGGGTCTATCCATAGAATCCCGCCACGAAGACAAGATCGAGCTTCGAGTGGAACGTCAATATCATTTCTCCGCGTGGCCAACCCAGTCCATTGCCCTGATCCAGACCGGAAGTTCTTGCAGCAGAACGTGTATGGCAACCAACATCGTGCTGCGGTGTTCAAGGCTGCTGTAACTCCACTCCGGCGGGCGAAGAGGTTGCGACAGCCAGACTCGGTGCCTTGCGGCGTTGCGGAACTCTCACGCTCTCGTTGATTCCGCTCTCCGCGTCAGCCCCGTTGGCCTTCCGACACATAATTGCACCTGCCCCGGCAGCCGCCTGTGATGGACGCTCGCCGGCCAAGGGATACTCGTGGCGATGTGTTCTCAGCGGTCAGTTAAAGGGAACGGAAGATTATGCGCGCCGAGGAGGCGTTGCACTGTACATGCTCACCGGGCAGGGTGTGCATGTGGGTCGATGGTGGCTGGGGAGCGATGCCCCGCTCGGCGAGCAGACACGGCCACATAAGGATCTCGACGCGCTGGTGCTCCTCGACCATCTGAGTATGCTGTCCAACGTGCTGACCGATCACGGCTTCACCCTCAAAGAGATCTGGGGAGAGAATCGCTGGGTCACCTATCCGCAACGGCTGCCCATAATTGGCAGAGAGCATGTTGGAGATAGTGAAGTCGCCACGGCTTTCGTCGTGCGAGACGGTGCCGGGCGCGAACTCGATATCCATGTGCTGACGCTCGATGGTCGCGGGTGCGGGATTCCCGCCTGGAATGCGAACATCCTCTATCCTCGAGACGCCTTGGCCGGGCAGGGCATGATCGCGGGTATCCCGGTGCGCTGCCTCTCGGCCGGATGCAGATGGCGACGCACACTGGCTACGTGCTGCAGGCCAAGATCTCCAGGACCTGCGCCACCTGCACGAGCGCCGCGGGGTCGCCTACATCGAGGAGCCGGCCCACCGCTTCTCGACAGCGAGTGAGGCCCGAGGCCAGACGAGGCCCTTCCTCAGGCGCTGCCGAGGCGAAGTGCAAGCCTGCGTCGGGGTGGTCGAGGAATGCGTTGCGCGGTCCCCTGTCTCCGCCGAGACCTGCCGAATACTGTCCAACGCCCTTGCCAAAACATACATGAGACTCATCACCGCCCGAGGACAGGGCAAGCTCCGAAATTGTGCCAAAACCATCCGAGCAAAAGTACGTTCGCATCTTTACGGTAGAACATAAGTTCTGTATGCTGACTGCGGACCGTGCCGCACTGGCACACATGCTCGGCTGTTTAGGCACTATGGAGGCGAGATGCGAAGCGCGACCCCGTGCTCCCGCACGATCGTCGCCTCGATAGGGCGATCGCGCTGCTGGAGGGCGCGCTTCGGCGTCGCGATCGCTCGTCGGCTGCGCGACGCCATTCCCCGGCAGCCGGAAGAGCGGATCCTCGCGTCCGCTCGCTCGCCCTGGACCGCGCCACCAGGCTCGGGGGCTTTCCTAGGGGCCATGTCACCGAGCTCATCGGCGGGGAGTCCTCGGGCAAGACCGCCCTACTCTACGCCGCCCTCGCCGCCGCCCAGCGTGCCGGCGGCCTCGCCACCTTGGTGGACGCCGAAGGGACCGCCGACCCCGACACCCTGCTCGCCTGCGGCATCGAGCTCGACGCCCTCGTCCTGGCCCGCCCGGTCTCCGCCACCGACGCCCTGCTGCTCGTCACATCCTCGCGCGCTGCGGAGCGCTCGATCTGCTCGCGCTCTCCTCCGTCCCTGCCCTGCGCGATCTCCCCGCCGGCCGGATGCGCCCCAGCATCGACGACCATAGCCTCGCCGCGCCCGACCTCGGCCGCCTCCTCGCGCGCGGCCTCCGCGTCCTCACCGCCGCACTCACCGACACCCCGACTGTCGTTCTCGCCACCAACGAGCCGCTCCGCCCTCGCGAGCGCGACGCGACAGCCGCCCCCCGTTCCACCGGCGGCCTGGCCCTTGCCCACTTCGCGGCCCTGCGCGTCGCCGTCGAACCCTCGCGCAACTCCCGGACCCGACCGGTGGGCCGCCCGGCCTGCGCGTCGAGCTCACCGTCGTCAAGCACAAGCTCGGCACCCCCGGCGGGCGCGCCGTCGCCGACTTCCATCCCGGCCGCGGCCTCGACCCCGCCGCCGAGCTCCTCGCGCTCGGCCTCGCGCACGGCATCGTCACGCGCGACTGGCGCGGCCATTTCGTGGGCGGCATCCCGCTCGGCCACCGGCCCGTCGATGCCGCCGCTCGCCTCCTGGCCGACCCCACCCTCGCCGCACGCGTCCGCGCCGCCATCCTCGCGTGCGGTGATCACCGCTCCCCGGCGGCCCTGAGGCCGGCCATGGCGAGCGCGACAGTCCCCGAATTGGTCGGCTACCTCCTCCTCCCCGCCCCGGCGGGCGAGGAGCCCCCCGCCGGACCTCGCCCGCGCGTGCGACCTCCTCGCCGGGCGCGCCCCGGTCGTCGAGCCCGATGCCCCGAGCGGCGCCTGGTTCGCCCTGCGCGACAGCAAGCGCGCCCCCGCACCGGAGGCTACGGCCACCGCCATCCTCGGCTTGCTCGACCGCCACGGCGTCCCGGGCGCTCGCCTGGCGTTTACCCCGACCCCCGGCGTTGCCCGCCTCGCCGCGCGCGTGAGCACCGCGCCCCTCACGACCCTCACCCCGGACGACGTGCCCGGCTTCCTCGCCCCCTCGCCGTCGAGGCGCTTGCTCTCGACCCCGACGCCACTGACCGCCTGCACCTGGTTGGCCTGCACACCCTCGGCGCGCTCGCCGCCCTCCCCAGGGGCGCGCTCGGCGACTACCTCGGCCCGCTCGGTGCCGCCGTCGAGGCCCTGGCGCGCGGCGAGGACCGGCGTCCCCTGCCGCGCGCGACCCGCCCTCGTGCTGCGCGCCCGCCGCGAGCTCGACTGGCCGCTCGTCGACCGCGCCATGCTCGCCGCCCTCGTCGGCCGGCTCCTCGCCCCAACCTCGCCCAGCTCGCCCGCCAGGGTCTCGGCGTCTGCCGCCCCCTCCGCCTCCGCGGCGGGCGACCGCACCATCCGCGCAGTCGCGCGCCTCCCGCGCCCACCGCCGCCGCCCCGGCGGTGCTCGCCGCCCTCCTGGCCGCCGCCGATCGGGCACTCGCACCGCCGCGCCGCGAGGACGACGCGGACGATCGGGCCGACGCCCCCGGCGACCCCGGCATCACCGCCCTCGATCTCGCCCTCGTCGCCCCCCGTCCCCCGTCGGGCCCGCCAGGCGTCGTTCTTCGACGTCCCGCAGGGCCGGCTCGGGCAGCTCCACACGGGACTCGCCGAGGCGCGGCGGCGCGGCGACAGCCCGATCGGCTTCCTGCGCCCCGTCGCGGCCGATCACCCCGCCGCGAACCATCGCTATTCCCCGATCCCGAGGCATTGCCACCGGCCGGCGAGGCCGCGTCGTGATCCCCCGCACCTTCGCCCCCGCCCCGCCCGTCGAGTGTGGTGCGAACCGCGCACCGGCACCCCATGCCGCCTCCGCTGGCGCGGGCGCACCGCGCTGATCGCCACGGTCGAGGCCTCCTGGTCCTGGTCCGAGGGTTGGTGGCGCGAAGGCGGTGCCACCGCCCGCCGGCGCTACCACCGCCTCGTCACGCGCGACGGCCTGCGCTGCGTCTCCTGTCGCGACCTCGCCACGGGCCGCTGGCACCTGGAGGCCATCCTTGACTGACGCTCCCTTCGTGCATCTGCACGTTCATTCGTATTACTCATTCCTGGATGGGGCCAGTTCGCCCGACGCCCTCGCGCGCCGCGCCGCCGACCTGGGCCAGCCCGCCCTCGCCCTGACCGACTGGCACGGCCTCTACGGCGCGATCGAGCACCGCGACGCCTGCGCGCGCGTCGGTGTCCGCCCGATCTTCGGCGCGGAGATCGCCCTCCACCCCCATGTCGACGACGATGGCCCGCCCGGCCACCTCACCCTGCTCGCCCGCGACGCCGACGGCTGGCGTTCCCTCTGCCGCCTCCTCACCGCCGCCCAGCTCGCCGGATCGAAGGGCCAGGCGTGGGCGACGCCGGCCCTCCTCGTCGCCAACACCGCCGGCCTCACCTGCCTCACCGGCTGCCGCCGCAGGCGCCGTCGCCGCCCCCTCCTCACCGGCGATGAGGATGGCGCGCTCAAAGCGGCCCGCTGGTTGCTGGAGTGCTTCGGCGACAGCCTCTGGATCGAGCTGCCCCTCAACGAGCGCGAGGATGACCTCGTTCTCGCGCGCCGCCTCGCCTGCATCGCCGCTCGGATCTGTCGCGGCACCGTCGCCACCGCCAATGTCCACTACGCAGACCCGATCGACCCCCTCGCCGACACCCTCGCCTGCATCCGCGCCGGCACCACCCTCGACTCCGCCCGGCATCTTCGGCCCAACGACCGCTACCACCTCGCCGGCGCAGCCGAGATGCGCGACCGCTGCCCCGACTTCCCGAGGCGATCGCCGACGCGGCGCTTATCGCCGGGCAATGCACCTTCGAACTCGACTTCGGTCGGCATGTCTTTCCCGCCGCCCCCGTGCCATCACGTCCGGACGGCTCGACGCCGACGCCGAATGAATGCCTGCGCAGCCTCTGTCGCGGAGCCCTGACCGACCGCTACGGCGAGGGCGACCTTGCCCTCTGGCGGAATGCCGCGCGCCAGCTCGACCACGAGCTCGCGGTCATCGCCAAACTCGACCTCGCCGGGTTCTTCCTCCTGGTCCACGAGGTCGTCAGCTTCGCGAAGCGGAATGGCATTCCCTGCCAGGGGCGCGGCTCCGCCGCCGGGTCCGTTGTTTCCCACACCCTCGGCATCTCCCGCGTCGAGCCGTTGTCGAACCGCCTCCTCTTCGAGCGGTTCTTGTCGGAGGAGCGCGGCAGCCTCCCGACATCGACATCGACTTCGGGCACGCCCGCCGCGAGGAGATCATCCAGCATCTCTACCGGACCCACGGCGCGCAGCACGTCGGCATGGCCTGCACCATGCAGACCTACCACCTGCGCGGGGCCGTGCGCGACGTCGGCAAGGTCCTCGCCATCCCCTGGGCACGCTGGAAGCCATCGCGAAACGCGTCCGACAGCGCCTCGACGACTCCCTCGCCCAGTCCGTCGCCGCCGTCGTCGGCCCCGATCTCACCCAGACGACCCGCTGGGCCTGGTTCGTCGCCCTCTGCGAGCGCCTCGTCGGCACCCCGCGTCACCTTGGCATACATAATGGGGGCGTGGTGATCACCCGGCCCACCCCTCGGCGAACTCGTCCCACTGGGGCGCGCGGCGATGGAGAACAGGGTCGTGGTGCAGTGGGACAAGGAATCGCTGGAGAAGGCGGGGCTCATCAAACTCGACGTCCTTTCGCTCCAGGCGCTCGACATGGTGCAGGAGGCGGTGCGACTCGTCGGCGAGTACGAGGGGGTTACCGTCGACCTCGACCGCCTCGCCCCCGACGACCCGGCCACCTACGACCTCATCTGCGAAGCGGACACGATTGGCTGCTTCCAGGTGGAGAACCGCGCGCAACAGCAATTCCTCCCGCCCACCGGCCCCGTACCTTCAGCGACCTGGTCGCCCAGATCAGCATTATCGGGCCAGGACCGTTACAGGGCGGGATGGTGCATCCCTACCTGCGCCGGCGCGCGGAGGAGGAGCACGTCGTCTACCCACACCTTCGTTGGAACCGGTACTCCGGGACACGCTGGGGGTGATTCTCTACCAGGAGCAAGTCCTCGAAACCGCCCGCGCGTTGGCCGGCTTCACGTTAGGAGGGCGACGAGTTGCGACGGGCGATGGAAGCCAGCGCAGCGCCGCCAGGATGCAGGCGCTGCGCGAGCGCTTCGTCGCGGGGGCGCTTACGCGCGGCGCGGCCAGGCGGTCGCAATGGACGTCTTCTCCCAGATCGAGGGCTTCGCCCACTACGGTTTCCCGAGGAGCCACGCCGGCCTTCGCTCGCCTCGCCTACGAGACCGCCTACCTGCGGCGGCACCACCTCGCCTGCTTCGTCGCCGCCCGCCTGAACGCGCAGCCGGGCGGGTTCTACCACCCGAGCGTTGCATCATCGGTGACGCGCGCCGGACGGCGTCCGCGTTCTCGGCCCCGATCTCGCCGCCAGCGCCTACGACTGCACCATCGAGCGCGTCGCGGCTGGGAGCCTGGCCGTGCGCCTCGGCCTGCGCTATGTGCGCGGCCTCGCCGACGCCACCGGTCGCGCCCTTCTCGCGGCCCGCGACCAAGATGGCCTCTTCGCCGGCCTCGCCGACCTCTGCCGCCGGGGTCATGGTTTCCTCACCCCCGACGCCGTCGCCGCCCTGATCATCTCCGGTGCATGCGACGCCTGGGGGCGCCTCGCCGCCAACTCCTCTGGGTGCTCCCCGCTACCTGGCGGTCCGCCACTGGCCTCCCGCTCCCAGTCGCGCCTGTCCCTCTCCCCGTCGAGACCCCACCCGAGCGCGTCGCGGCCGAGTCCTGGGCCACCGGCATCTCCCTCACGGCCCATCCCGTCGCCGCCATCCGCCCGGCCCTCGATGCTGTCGGGGTCCTCTCCCTCGCCGCCCTCAGCGATGCGAAGGAGGGCGCTGTCGTCACTGTCGCTGGCCTCGCCGTCGTTGCCCAGCAGCCACCCACCGCCAAGGGCGTTGTCTTCCTTAGCCTGGAGGACGAGACCGGCCTCGGCAGCGCTATCCTCTCCCCTGCTGTCGCGCGGTCGCAGCGCGCCGCCCTCCACGCTGCCCCCGTCCTCCTCGCCACCGGCCGCGTCCAGCGTCGCGGTGCGACGACCAGTCTACTTGTGCAAACGATCGTGCCGTGGGCGGCATCTGGACAGGAGTGTTCCGCATGAAGCAGTTCCTCAAGGTACCACATGCTATACTCGCGCCGCACCCTCCCGTCCATGCCCGCGTCCACCATAGGGCTAATGGTTGCGCTCCTCGACGCAGATGAGGCGATCCGATGAATATCTTCCAACTCAGAGATGAGGTCATTGCCAACTATCGTGCGTATGTCGAGAGCTTCCTGCGGATTGACAACCCCGAGATCAGAAGCTATGTCCAGCAGGAACTCGACAATGGCCGCCTCTGGCCCGAACCTCTGGTACAGCTCAATCCGTCGTTCGAGCCAGGCGAGACCGTCGAAGCATTGGCACATCAGGGCCTACTCGTCGGCGAGTGTGGGCGCATCTTTCGTCGCGGCAAGAGCGAAGATGGAACACCCGATACCGGGCAGCCCCTGCGGTTGCACCGTCACCAGCAGGAAGCCGTTGAGGTAGCGCGCACCGGGGCATCGTACATCCTGACCACCGGGACCGGATCGGGCAAGAGCCTGGCCTATTTCGTGCCGATCGTGGATCATGTCCTGCGCCACGGCTCGGGCCAAGGAATCAAGGCGATCGTCGTCTATCCGATGAACGCGCTCTGCAATAGCCAGATGGAGGAACTGCGGAAGTACCTCATCTTCGGCTACAGTGCAGGGCAGGAACCTGTCAAATTCGCCCGCTACACCGGCCAGGAGAAGGCCGACGAGCGGAAGCGGATCGCTGCGAACCCACCCGACATCCTCCTGACCAATTACGTGATGCTCGAACTCCTCATGACGCGCGTCGAGGAGACCGACCGGACGGTGCTTGAGAAGGCAGCCGGATTGGAATTCCTGGTCCTCGACGAATTGCACACCTACCGAGGCCGCCAGGGGGCCGACGTCGCCATGCTAGTGCGCCGCGTTCGAGAGCGCCTGGGGGCTCCGACGATGCGCTGCATCGGCACACGTGCGACCCTGGCGGGTGAGGGCACGCGCCAAGAGCGTGTGGCGGAGGCGGCCCGCGTCGCCTCGCGCCTCTTCGGCACGGCGCTCGGCACTGGCCAGGTGATCGGCGAGACACTACGCGCGAACATTGCTCGCCCCGCGCCGACCGACGAGGAACTGCGCGCGGCGCTGCTCGCGCCCGTCGACTATCCAGGCGACTTCATGTCCCTGGTCAGCCACCCGCTCGCTGCGTGGGCCGAGTCGTTTTTCGGACTCGGGCGCGATCTACAGGGGCGGCTTGAGCGGCGCAACCCAGTGACCCTGGCGGAAGCCGTCGATACGCTCGCAACTGCAGCAGCAGTAGACAAGGCCCGATGCCGCGACCATCTCCAGGCGGTTCTTCTCGGTGGATATGAGGCGATCCACCCGGAGACGGGACTGCGCCTCTTCGCCTTCCGGCTCCACCAGTTCATCAGCCGGGGCGACACGGTCTACTGTTCGATCGAGGCATCCGGCGACCGTTATCTCTCACTGGAAGGGCAGCGCTACGTGCCAGGGAGCCGCGAGCGACGCCTCTATCCGCTCGCGTTCTGTCGCGAGTGCGGGCAGGAGTACTTCGTCGTCGATCGGTTGCTCGACGGCAACTTCGTCGAGCCGCGCGCCCTGGGCGACCGCGCGGACACCAGCGAGCGCCGATCGGGGTTCCTCTATCCCGACCCTGAGGAGCAGTGGGCGGCGGATGAGGACCACCTTCCCGAGGATTGGTGGGAAATCCGGCCCGACCGGGAACCACGCGTCAGCCGTACCTACGCCAAGTTTGTGCCGCAGCGATTCTACGCCCATGCCGACGGCCGACTTGAAGCGTTCGGTGGTCCGGGGACACTCCCGGTCTGGTTCATGCCGAATCCGTTCCGCTTTTGTCTCTCCTGCGGCGTGAGCTACACCGACACCAGCCGCGACTTCGTGCGCCTCGGCGAACTGGCGACCGAGGGGCGGAGCACCGCGACGACAGTCCTCTCGCTGGCCGTGGTCCAGGCCCTGCGCGCGGCGGAGGATCTGCCCGAGACCGCACGAAAGTTGCTCAGCTTCACTGACAACCGGCAGGATGCTTCGCTGCAAGCGGGGCACTTCAACGACTTCGTACAGGTGGCGCTCCTGAGAGGTGCGCTGCACAACGCCGTGAGGGAAGCGGGAGACGATGGTCTGACTGCAGATGTGATCGCCGACCGTGTAATGGCATCTCTCAATCTGGACTTCGCGGAATATGCAACGAACCCGGAGGCGATGCTCGGCACCCAGCGGCGGACGCGCGAGGCACTGCGCGACGTGATCGGCTATCGCATCTACCTCGACCTCCGGCGCGGCTGGCGGGTGAACACGCCGAATCTGGAGCAGACAGGCCTGCTGAAGGTGGAGTACGACGACCTCGAAGAGATGTGCAACACTCAGCGCTTCTGGGAAACGCGCCACCCGCTCCTCGCAACCGCCACGCCGGAACGCCGCTACCTCGCCTGCAAGGTCATTCTCGACACGTTCCGGAGGGAACTGGCAATCAAAGTGCGCTACCTCGACCCCTCGCACCAGGAGGCACTGAGGCAGAACTCCTACCAATTCCTCTTGCAGCCATGGGCGATGGAGGAGGATGAGACGCTACAGGAGGCGACGGTCTTCCGGATTGGCACCTCCAGCCGTCGGCAGACACGGCGCGAGAAGACGATCTCGCGGCGCAGTCGGCTTGGGCGTTTCTTGCGGCGGCGTAGCACGTGGGAGGAAGGGCAGGGCAAGGCCCTCACCGACGACGAGTTGACGAAAGTGGCGAGCGATCTCCTCGATGTGCTGGCGGACGTGGGCGGGCAGATCGAGCAGGTTGGGGCGGCTGGGGGCGACCAGCCTGCCCGGCTCTACCAGCTGCAGGCCGGGATGATCCGCTGGCGGGCGGGGGATGGTCGCGCGCCGGAGGTCGATCCCCTACGCGTGTCGAACGTGACGACGGCCGAACAGCGCACCAACACTTTTTTCCGCAGCCTCTATGCCGAGGTTGCGCTCGGACTGCGCGGCATGGACGCGCACGAGCACACCGCGCAGGTCCCGGCCGGCGTGCGCCAGGAGCGGGAGGAGGCCTTCCGCCACGGCAAACTCCCGGTCCTCTACTGCTCGCCGACGATGGAGTTGGGCGTCGATATCGCCGACCTCAATGCGGTCAACATGCGGAATGTGCCGCCGACCCCGGCGAACTACGCGCAGCGGAGCGGTCGGGCCGGGCGCAGCGGTCAGCCCGCGCTCGTCCTGACCTACTGCTCGTCGCTCAGTCCGCACGACCAGTACTTCTTCCGCCGCCAGGACCAGATGGTCGCGGGGGCGGTGATCCCACCGCGCGTCGAGCTGGCAAATGAGGATCTTGTGCGGTCGCACTGCCAGGCCGTCTGGCTGGGCGAGACCGGCGTGTGGCTCGGCCATTCCCTGCGCGATGTCCTCGACCTGACGAAGGCGATGGATGGGTTGCCGGTCCAGGAGGCGTTGAAGAAAGGACTTGAGGACGAGCACGCGCGGGAGCGCGCCCTGGCCCGCTGCCGTCGCCTTGTCGCCGCCTTGGAGGACGATTTGCTCGATGCCGCCTGGTATGGTCCTGAGTGGGTCGATCAGGTGATCCGCATCCGCGCCCGCGACGTTCGACACCGCATGCAGCCGCTGGCGGCAGCTCTTCCTCTCGGCGCAGGCCCAGCGCGATGCCCAGCACGCGATCACCACCGACTACTCCGCCAGCCCCGAGGAGCGCAAACGGGCTGAGACGCTGCGCTCCGAGGCGGAGACGCAGCTCCAACTCCTCACCGCCGGCGACTCCGATCAGAATTCCGACTTCTATTCGTATCGCTACTTCGCCAGCGAGGGTTTTCTGCCCGGCTACAACTTCCCGCGGTTGCCGCTGGTAGCCTACCTGCCGGGCAAATTCCGCAAGCAAGGCACCGACGAGTTCGTCTCACGGGCGCGCTTCCTGGCATGATCTCGAGTTCGGGCCGGGGAGCATCATCTACTACGAAGGCAGCCGCTACCAGGTCCGCCGGGTGATCCTGCCCCTGCGCGGCGGACAGGGACCGACGGGGAGTGCCGACCCGGCCGGTTCGCGCACGCTCTCCGGGAAGTTCTGCGCCAGTTGCGGCTACGGGCACCTGGGGCCGGACGCCACCAGCGAGCGCTGCCACTACTGCAACGCCCTGCTCGATGGAAGTGCCCGCTACTTCGGCAACCTCTTCCAACTGACGAGCGTATCGACGCGTCGGGTCAATCGCATCAGCTCGGATGAGGAGGAGCGCATCCGGCGCGGCTACGAACTAGTCACCGCCTTCCGCTTCGCCGCCAGCAAAGACGGCCCTGCCGTGACCGAGGCGCAAGTCAGCGTAGACGGCGAGTCCATCGCCACACTCACCTACGCGCCGACCGCGACCCTCTGGCAGCTGAACCTCGGCTGGAATCGCCGACGGGAGCACAGCGTCTACGGATTCCTGCTCGACCTGGAAAAGGGGAACTGGGCGCGTCAAGAGTGGGATGACGCGGCGATCGAAGGTGCGACGGATGGCGAGCCGCAGCAGCCGTCGGAGTCCCGCGTCGTCCCGTTCGTCGAGGACCGCCGCAACGCCTGCTGATGCGCTTCGACGCGCAACTGGACGAGAAGGAGCTCACCAGCCTGCAATACGCCCTGAAGCGTGGGATCGAGGTCGCATTCCAGGTCGAAGACCGCGAGATCGCTGTCGAGCTCCTGCCTTCGCGGCAGGCCCCCCAACTCATCCTCATCTACGAGGCCGCCGAAGGTGGAGCCGGGGTGCTGTCGCGCCTCGTCCACGACCCCTACGCCATCCAACGAGTCGCGAGCAACGCCCTGGAGGTTTGCCACTTCGATCCGGTTACGGGGAGGACCAGCGACGCGCCGAGGGAATGGTTGAGGACTGCGAGGCGGCGTGCTACCACTGCTTACTCAGCTACACGAACCAGCGCGATCACCCGCTACTCGATCGGCAGGAGACAGTCGACATGCTGCTGAGCCTGACCGGGGCCGTGACAAGCCGCGACGAGGAGCCGCTGAGCGGCGGGAGCCAGTTGGACGCCCTCCTTGCCCGGTGCACGAGTGAGGTGCAGCTTCGATTTCTCCACTTCCTCGTCGCCGGCGACTATCGGTTGCCCGATGCCGTACTGCCGACGATGGCCGGTGGCCCGCAGCCAGACTTCCTGTACGGCGAGGCGACGACTGCCTTGTTCCTCGTGGTCGATGGCAGCGAGCCGGAGGAGGACAATTCGCGCTTCTGCAGGATGCGGGGTATGATGTCGCCCTGTTCCGGGGAGAGGAGCACTGGCCCGAGGCGGTCGCCGCGCGGCCGTGGGTCTTCCGGGGATAGCAGCACACTTTTAACCCGTGAATACGCTGGCCCGCCAGCCACCTGAGACCCCGACGCCTGGGGATCGCAGGGGGCAATCCAGCGTCGGGGAGAAGAGGGAGATGTCCGCCGACATAATCGACATGCGATTCCCGATCGGCTCGCTGGTGCGGGCGCGGGGACGCGAGTGGGTCGTGCTACCGTCGTCAGGACGCACGCCCGATCTCCTTGCTGCTGCGCCCGCTGGGCGGAACCGACGAGGACGCCTGCGGGATCTACTTGCCACTTGAGCCCGATGTCGAGTCGGCGAGCTTTGCCTTACCCGACCCGCTGATGGCGGGCGATAGCACGGCAGCCCTCCTCCTCCGCGACGCCACCCGCCTCAACTTCCGCGCCGGGGCGGGGCCGTTCCGCTCGCTCGGCCGCATCGCCGTCGAACCTCGTGCCTACCAACTTGTCCCCCTGCTGATGGCGCTGCGGCTGTCTCCGGTGCGGATCCTCATCGCGGACGATGTTGGGATCGGCAAGACTGTGGAGGCGGCGCTGATCGCCCGCGAACTCCTCGACCGGGGCGATATCCGGCGTGTAGCGGTCCTCTGCCCACCGCACCTCTGCGATCAATGGCAGGCGGAGTTGGCGAGCAAGTTCCACCTCGATGCCGAGGTCGTGCGCCCCGGCACCGTCGCGCGCCTGGAACGAGGCTTGACGGTCAGCGAATCGCTCTTCGATCGCTACCCCGTCTTAGTCGTGTCAATCGACTACATCAAGTCGGATCGTCGCCGCGCCGATTTCGTGCGCGCCTGCCCGGAGTTCGTAATCGTGGACGAGGCGCACATCTGCGCCGCTGCGACGAGCGCCGGGGGCGGGCGCGGCGGGCAGCAGCAACGCCATCGTCTGGTCGCTGACCTGGCGGCCGACCCGAACCGCCATCTTGTGCTGACGACCGCCACGCCGCACAGCGGGATCGAGGTGGCCTTCCGCTCGCTGCTGAGTTTGCTACATCCAGACTTCGGCGCGCTGCCCGACGACCTCACCCAGGCGCAGGACCAGGCGTTGCGGCAGCGCCTCGCCGCACATTTCGTGCAGCGCCGTAGGGGAGACATCCTGACCTATGTGGACGAGCGCACGACCTTCCCAGAGCGCGTCACGGCGGAAACAACCTACGACCTCGGCCCGGCCTATCGCGCCTTCTTCGACAAGGTCCATGCTTACGCCACCGAGCTGGTGCAGTCCGCGCAGAACCTGTCGCACTATCAGCAGCGCATCTGCTGGTGGGCGGCGCTGGCGCTGCTCCGGTGCGTGACCAGCAGCCCCGCCGCCGCCGCGGCGACCCTGACGACGCGCGCCACCGGCCTGGCGGCGACTGCCGAGAGCGCGCCGCTCGACATTGGCGCGCTCGACACGCTCGGCGAACGTGCGGTTCTCGACCTTGACACCGCCGATGCCGCCGATGGCGACGACGTGGTGCCGGGTGCCGACACGCTGGAAGGAGAAGAGCCGAACAGCCGTGAGCGGCGACGCCTGCGTGACCTCGCGCGCGAGGCGGTGACCCTCGCCGGGGCGGGTGACCGTAAGCTCATCGGCGCGCAAGCGCTCCTCCAGGGCTTGCTCGATGATGGCTTTCAGCCGATCGTCTACTGCCGCTATATTGCCACCGCCGAGTATCTGGCCGAGGAATTGCGGAAGCGGCTGAAGGGTGTGGAGGTCGTCGCGGTGACCGGCCGGCTGCCCGCCGAGGATCGCGCCGAGCGCGTGGCCGCGCTGCTGGAGCACGAGCGTCGCGTACTGGTGGCGACTGACTGTCTCAGCGAGGGGATCAATCTACAGGAGGGCTTCGACGCGGTCCTCCACTACGACCTCTCCTGGAACCCGACGCGCCACGAGCAGCGCGAGGGGCGCGTGGACCGCTACGGCCAGTCCAGCCCTCAGGTGAGGACGATCCTTTATTACGGCGCGGACAACAGGGTGGACGGGGCGATCATGCGGGTGCTGCTCCGCAAGGCGGAGACGATTCGCAAGAGCCTCGGCGTCTCGGTGCCGGTGCCGACCGACACGAACAAGGTGCTGGAGGCGGTCTTCGAGGCGCTTCTTCCTGGACGAAGGCCGACCCGCGCAGCCTGCCCAATTCGACACCGCCGAGCGGCAGTTGCAGCAGCGCGTCGATCTCGAATGGGAGCATGCCGCCGATCGCGAGCGTCGGTCCCGCACGATCTTCGCGCAGGTGACCATCAAGGCTGACGAGGTGAGGCGCGAGTTGCAGGAGGCGGCCGATGCGCTCGGCGATTCGCGCATCGTCGCCCGTTTCGTGCGCGATGCCTGCGCCCGGCTCGGCGCACCGCTCGCTGCCGACGGGTCGTACTGGCGGCTGGCACCGGCGGCCCTCCCCGCGCCGGTCCGCGAACGGGCGGGCTTCGATGGTGCGCAACCGATACGGCTCGGCTTCGAGTTGCCCGTGCCCGAGCGGGTCCACTACGTCGCTGCGCACTCATCCGCTAGTCGAGGCGCTGGGCACGTACCACCGAGAGCGCGCTCGACCCGACGCTGCGCGACGTGGCCTCCCGCTGCGGTGCAATCCGCGCGCTGGCGGTGACGGCGCGCACCACGATCCTCCTCCTGCGCGCCCGGATGCACCTCGACATCACCCGCGAAGGGGAGACGACTTCGCTCCTGGCAGAGGAGTGCTCTGTCGCCGGATACCGCGGGCGCGGGGTGATGGAGGCCGACTGGCTCACCGCCGACGAGGCCGAGAAATTGCTGACGGCTGAACCAGCGGCGAACGTCCATCCCGGACAGCGGGAAGGCTGGCCGCGTGAGGCACTCGGCAATATGCGGGCGGTGCAGCCGAGCTGGCCCGCCTGGTCGAGGTGCGAGGCCGACGAGGTATTGGCATCTCACCAGCGTGCGCGCTGCTGCACATCTGCGCGGGGTGCGCTATCGCGCGGTTGCCCGATCCTCCCGCCCGACGTACTGGGCATCTCCGTCCTGATGCCGGGTCGGTGGGATGGTCGTTGCGTGATGCCTCATGCGCTACCAGAAGGCCAGCAGCGCAGCGGCAGGGCACGTTCTGACATGGGCAGAGGGAGTCGATGGCCCGAGCAAGTTCGTCCGCCAGCACATTCGTCACCGTCCGGTCAGAGGGCGGGCTGCTGCCGCCCGATCTGCTGGCGCGGATCGCCCAGAGCGACCGGGAACTGTCCGGGCTGCGCTCGGAGGGTTACGGCTTGCCGCGCGGCGAGCGGCTGAACGAGGCCGCCTCGCGCGCCTGGACCAACGTGCGCGCCTACTGGGCTGCGTTCCAAGCAACCAGCGGCTCCCTACTCCCAGGCGAGAGCGGCGTAACGGAGACGCGCGAGCAGTGGATCATCCCACTGTTCCGCGAACTCGGCTACGGCAGGCTCTTCCGCAGCGCCGCCGAGGAGGTCGGGGGCAGCGCTACGCCATCTCCCACCGTGCGGGCGAGGGAAGCGGGCCTGAAGCACCGCCGGTTCATGTCATCTCCTTCCGCTACGACCTCGACCGGGCCATCGCGGCGGGCGCAGGGAGTGGCGGGACCGGACAGTTGTCGCCGCTGCGCATCAGCCCGCACGGCTTGGTGCAGGACTACCTCAACCGCACCGATCACCTCTGGGGCGTCGTCACCAACGGGCGACGGCTGCGCCTACTGCGCGACAATCTCAACCTTTCGCGCGCTGCCTTCGTCGAATTCGATCTGGAGACGATGCTGGAGGAGGGGATCTACGCCGACTTCGTCCTCCTCTACCTGCTGCTCCACCGCACGCGGCTGGCGTCGCCGGGCGTTGCGCCGCGCGCCTGCTGGCTGGAGCAATGGCGCGAGGATGCGGTAGCGCGCGGGACGCGGGCGCTCGACACGCTGCGCGAGGGGGTCGAGGCAGCAATCCGCTCGCTGGGACAGGGGTTGCTGGAGCACCCAGGCAACGAGACGCTGCGGGCGCGGCTGATGAATGGCCGGCTGACTGGCGAGGGCTACTACCGCCAACTCCTGCGTCTCGTCTACCGTCTCCTCTTCCTGCTGGCGGCGGAGGAGCGCGATTTGCTCTTCCCGCCGGGGGCCGCCCCGGAGCAACGATCGCTCTACACCGACCACTACAGCATCGGCCGCCTGCGCGAACTGGTGGGGCGGCGGCGCGCGGCAGACCGCCACGACGACCTCTGGCGCTCGCTGCTGGTCACCTTCGCGATGCTGCGCGACGAGGACGGGGGTGGCGACCGGATCGGACTGCCGTCGCTCGGGGGTGGGCTCTTCGATGCCGACGCCTGCTCCGACCTGGATGGCGCGCTGGTCGCCAACGAACGCCTGCTGGCGGCGATTCGCGGCCTCGCCTTCGCCAAGGACTCGAAGACGGGCCTGACCCGCCGCGTCAACTACCGAGAC
This sequence comes from Chloroflexia bacterium, assembly GCA_046328475.1. Classification (GTDB taxonomy): domain Bacteria; phylum Chloroflexota; class Chloroflexia; order Thermomicrobiales; family CADCWN01; genus CADCWN01. The sequence goes on from JAXLWN010000057.1 coordinate 19,273, forward strand.
ATGGACGTGGAGGAGCTTGGCTCAGTCTACGAGGGACTGCTTGAACTCCAGCCAGTGCTGCGGACGGCGGGCGAGCGGCCGGAGTTCTCGCTGGGAGCCAGCGGTGAGCGCAAATCCACCGGCTCCTACTACACAAATGCCGGGCTGGTGCGCGAGTTGATCGCCTCGGCGCTCGATCCAGTGATCGCGGCGGCGCTGGCGCGCGGCAAGACGCGTGAGGAGCAACGCGCGAACCTGCTGGCACTCAAAATCTGCGACCCTGCCTGCGGCTCAGGCCACTTCCTCCTCGCGGCGGCGCGACGCCTGGGGCGCGAACTGGCGCGCTTAACCCAGGAAGAGGCCGAACCGGACCCGATGGCGGTACGCGCAACGACACGCCTGGTGATCGCCCGCTGCATCTATGGCGTGGACCGCAACCCGCTGGCCGTGGACCTCTGCAAGCTCGCGCTCTGGCTGGAGGGACACGAGGCCGGACGCCCACTCTCCTTCCTGGAAGCGCACATCAAGTGGGGCAACTCGCTCGTCGGGGCGACGAACGAACTGATGGAGGGTGGTATCCCAGATGCAGCATTCGAGCCGGTGACGGGAGACGACAAGAAGATCGCGTCCATCGTGAGGCGTGACAACAAGAAACAGAGCAAGGATCAATATCCGCTTGGTTCGAGCGTATGCAGCCCTCAGGATAAAGGCAGCACAGATCCGCTATTTTGCTGACCTCGCCGGGGACGGTAGCCTACCGCACCACGCAGCGGAAAGAAACAGTTACTCCACGAGCATGAGACGGCTCTGGAGGCGTCGCGCCCGGCTGCCCAGGCCGACCTCTGGACGGCGGCGTTCAACTGGCCGCTGCGCGCCGACGTGCCAGATCCGCCGACTCATGGTGCCTGGCTCAAACTCCTCGCCGATGATCGCCTGGTAAACGCCGCCTTCGATGAGGCGGCGCGCGTCATTCACCTCGATCGCGTCTCGTCGAGCTGATGACGCTCGCCGCCCGCACCCTGGCGCGCGGGGAACGCCTTCTTCCACTGGCCTCTGGAGTTCAAGGACATCTTCGCACGCCTGATCCGGGCTTCGACTGCGCATCCTCGGCAACCCGCCGTGGGCAAGGTGAAGTTGCAGGAGCAGAGTTCTTCGCTGCGCGCAGTCCGAAATCGCCAAGGCTCGAATGCCGCCGCCCGTAACCGGGCGGCGATAACCGCGTTACGGAGACCGTCCAGTTTGTATGGTGCCTTTGAGAGGGCAAAGAGCGAGAGCGAGAACAGGAGCCACTTCTTGCGGAGGAGTGAGCGCTTCCGCTTAACTGGCCGCGGTGACGTAAACACCTACTCCGTCTTCGCTGAGCAGATGGCGCGGAGTCTCGGCACTGGTGGTCGTGCGGGATCGTTGTCCCGACTGGCATCGCCACCGACGACACGAACGAGGCATTCTTCAGTTAGCGGCTAGTCCGCAGCGGGCGATTGGTCAGCCTTTTGGCTTCGAGAATGAGGAATTCCTGTTTCAGGCAGTCCGTATCATGCGATAAAGTTATACCTTCTAACCGTGTCGGTTTGAGCGAGGCGATCGCGGGATTGACTTCGTGTTCTATGCTCATCCAGCAGCAGAATCCGGGTGTATGACACCGCGCAGCGATTTAACGCTCGCTAGCTCTGATATTCAGTTGCTCAATCAAACACTCATACCGATCTTCCGTTCCACACGAGACGCCGAGTTGACCCAAGGCAATCCTCGGCATGTACCAGTTCTCGCCCGCGATGTACCAGATAACAGTGGCAATCCATGGAATGTTGAGATTGGGCTGGATGTTTCATACATCCGGATGATTCAGCCTTGTTCATTGAATCTGAAGAGCTGAAACCAGCCTGCGCTTGTATGCGACCAAGTGCTGGCTGGCAGTTCGACCACCGATACGCCACATGGGACAAGAGTGCCCGGGATTTCCGCGAAGTAGTTCCCGAAGAAAAATGCGACGACTTCACGGCGATGCAGTTTCGTGCAACGTCGACGGGACAAATTGCCTGACAGAGTTTCCGGCATCGATTGGCAAAGTGGTATTTGTCATTTCGTGGGGATCACAAGTGCAACAAATGAGCGAACTCATCGCTTCTATCACGCCGTCCAGGGCTTGCTCGACTCTGAAACAACATTTATACATCCGTTGCGCTCGCGCGAATTCTTCTCGAAGACTTTTCAGCTCATTTGCGTGGCGGACTTCTGCGCTCTGGCGCTGAAGCGCTGGTCGTTCAAACATGTCTGTTGGTATTCTGTCGCAGCTGCCTATTCTGCCGCCCTCAGCGCATATCCGCCTAGTCGACCTTATTGTCCCGCGCGCCCTCGAACTCATCTGCCGCTCAGGACCTAGCCCATTCGCCCGCGACGACTGCTGGCTACGACGCGTTGTCTGGGATGAGGCGGCAGGCGCAGCTTCTTGCCGACCTGGATGGCGTCTATGCCCACCTCTGGCCTTCCCCGTGACGACTTCGCCTACCACATCCTCGACGCCCTTTCCCGGTCGTGCGACAAGGACGAGAAGCGCTGGGGCGAGTACCGCGCAAGCGGCTCTGCACCTGGGCATGACCGCTTCGGACCGCTGGTCGCGGCGGCACGAGCGACCGAATCGGTACCAGCAAGGAAGCCGTCAGCGCGCTCTACCGCAGGTGGATAGTATCGCCGTGGGCACGCCACAACGCAGCGCGCGATCCGAACCACATGCAGCGCCACCGCTGGTATCGTTGACGGATGTGGTGGTAGAGTCCCATCCCTTCAGGACTTGTAAGCCCGCGAGTTTACCGGCGCGGACAATACCGATACGCAGGCGGCGGCGCTCGCCGTAGTCGCGTCGCGTGGGCAGGGCGACTTCAGCTTCAGCCATTCAAGTTGGTGAAGGGCTCTACTTTATCCAGGAGCACCCTGGGACTCGACGCCAGGCTCGACTTCGTGCGCGAAGCGCAGCCTTCGACCCGGCCGTCTACAAAGGTTGGGGAGTCGGCGGAGAGCGGGGCTGGCTTCGCGTCTACGGGAAACGCGGTGAGCGCGCTTCCTACCAGGCGGGGCCGAAGATCGGCAGCGCGCTGCCAGCAGATCCAGCGGCGCAACCCGCGCGTACTATAAGGAGCAGAGAACTGCTCGTGCACTTCCCGCTCGTTCGACACCGGCGGATCGAGCAGTGGGCAACGCTCCACCAGGTCAGCGCGATGCGCGTGCGCAGAGACAGCCGCCTGCCTGGGCGCGATCGTCGCCGAGAATTGCGCGCGTGGAAGCCGACCGTCACAGCTTCCCGCGGAAGGGGCGCACTACGGCACGAACTGGACGAGATGGTGCGCGCTGGGCTGATCAGTCTCGACCAGTGAGGCCGAACGGGCACGCAAGATACGGCGGCGCTTGACAGGAGGACATCGGTGGCGAACGAAGTTGATCTGGGCGATCCATGCCGGACGGACAGACGGAAGGCGATGACCTCTTCCTGAGCAGAATCGGATCGCGCCCGGCAGGAACGGCTGGAATCTCAAGCTCGCACCGACGCGCAGGTATTCTTTCAAGGAAGCGTTGGTAGCGGCCAGCCCGGATTACGAAGCTGGCGCGATTCCGAATATCGCCGGGCAACTCTACCCGCTTTGTCTACGAGATGAAAAGGGCGGCGACACCATCTCTACCCACCCGCTTTGACAGCCAGATCCACATCGGGCGAGTCATCGGTGATTACCTCTACGATCGATGCGATGCGGTTTCCACCGCCTGGCGAGCTCCAGTGGAAGCGGGTCGCTCTGTCCGCGCAGCACCTTCTGGAGCCGCGCGCTTTCTACGAACTCGGAGTACCTCCAGACGCATGGTGCGTGCTCCTCCGCGTACCACGAAAGCGCAGCGGCACCGTAGCCCCATCCCGTCGGGTATGATGGCCGACCACCCATGGCGTCGGCGATCGGCGAGGAGAGGAGGAACATCGTGGTATTCCTGATGACCTCTCGTGCATCTCGCGGGTTCATCGTCGATCTCGCCGTCGGCGCGCGCTGCGCTGACCAGGCGAAGGACATGAGATCGCGCTGTTGCGACACCAGCTGCGCCTGATGCGGCGAGCGCCGGCGCGCGCACCTACCACGCTGGAGAAGCTGGCATTCGCCGTCTGGCGGCCAAGCTCGAGCAGCTGACCACCGGCCCGCAGGGAGCAGCTCTCGCCGCGCCATGCTCCTCGTTCAACCCGCGACTGTGCTGAAGTGGCACCGTGCGCTCGTGCGCCAGGTGGACACACCGCCGCACCTCCGGTGAGCCATCGCTGGATGCCGAGGTGGAGGGGCTGCTCCTGCTGGCCGAGGAGAACCCGCGCTGGAAATTTCGGGCGACTCCAGGGCGAGCTGGCCAAACTCGACCACGCTCGGGCGCTCGACGGTCCGCGACGTGCTCAAACGGTGCCATGTCCGCGGCACCATGCACGCGGCCAGCGCCAGCAGCACCTGGCGACAGTTCCTCGCGCAGCGCCGCGATGCTGGCGGTGGCCTGCGACTCTTCACCAATCGGGGACGCTCTTCCTGGGGCCACTCCGTCCTATTCTTCCTCGAGGTCGGCACGCGCCGCGCCATCTCGCCAGCTGCACCGCGCGGAAGCCGCCGCCTGGGTCACCCAGCAGGCGCGCAACCTCGCCTGGACGCGCACAAGATGCAGACGGTGCCTGCCGCCACCTCGTCCGATCAGGGATGCGAAATTCCCGGCGGCTTTTCGACCTGTTCACCGACGAGGGGTTCCATCATCCCCGCACGCCTACCGCGCGCCCGAACGCCAACGCACGCGGAGCGCCTGGATCCCGCTCGGCGCGCGCAGATACTCGACCACCTCCTGCATCGCCGGCGAGGAGCGCACTTGCGCCGCGTGCTGTGCAGTACGTCGCCTACTACAACCGGGCCCGCCCGCACCAGGGGACTCGAGCGGCGCGCGGTCGCGCCCCCTGCAGTGCGGGACGGAGCCGATGCTCGCCGGGATCGGCTCGGCGGCCTACTGCACGACTACTTTCGGGAGGCCGCTGAACCCGCCGCCTCCTGCGGTTGCAATTCCACGCACGCTACGGGCATCCTCTTCCACCCGCCGAGCGCACGCCTGCGACGCCCCGCCCGTGCCGCGCCTGGGACGTGCCGCGCCCAGTCCTCTTTCGAATGGCCCCGCGCGCGCGGCCTGCTGGCCTTCTCGGCCGGTACAGGTGCTCAGCGTCGTGCTGTGGTGGCGAGGCCCTCGGTGGACGGTCGCGCAGGGCTCGTCGTCGCCGAGGGGCTTCGAGCGCCTACTCCAGCTCGACGAATGCGGTCACGGACGATCCATCACTGGTGGCAGCCATCACGGCATGGCAGGTGCCCGCCTTCTTCGGCGTCACCGGTTGAACGAACTGCCCGCTCGTCGTGTCGTAGCGCAGGCTAAGTATCCCGCGGTCGCGACCATATCAATATCGTCGGTCAGTACACCCGTGACGCAGGCGATCTGCCTGGCAGACATCGTCACCAGCGCGGTATTTGGTCAGCTTCGTGCTGCCGGAAGATCTCGAACTTGAACGGTACAGTCGCGCCGCCGCTGACGTGTTCGAAGACCCCGTTCATGTCACCGGCTATTGAAGCCGGTGATGCGATAGAGGACGGGGATTGGCTGGCACGATGCCGGCTCCCGCCGCGCTTGTCGTGCCGGCTGGGCAGGCGTCGCCGCTGTCGGCGCCGCTGGTGGAGCGTAGGGAGCCGGATGGAGCGGGATGCGGCGGCCAGCCTATCTGGTCCTGGTACCAGGAGCACACAACGTGGCCGCCGTCGCGCCGCTGGGCGAACGAACCCGCCGAGGCTTGGGTGCAACTGGTCTGTCCTGTCTGATCCTCGAGTTCAACCGAGCAGAGCGTCGCCCTGCGCGTGGCTGGACCCGCGACGTGAAGGCGGCCAGGCGCTCCGTGCAGGCCGTAGCGCGGTCGCACTGAGCTGCCCGCGCACACGGCGTCGCGCCTGCCGCGCCCGCTGACGTCGACGTGAGCCGGTCAGGCTGGAGTGCGGCTACTCGCTCAACGAGCAGCGCTGAAGGTGCAGGCGGGGCGGAACGTTGTACTCGTCGCTCCAGTATCCGGCACGTGCGAGCCGGCTGGGCCGGCGCTGTAGATACAGCCCATCTGGCCCTGGTAATGAGCAGAATGTGCAGTAGCGCCATCAGTCGCAACGAAGTAGCCGGCGACAGGTGTGCAGGCTATCGCCCAGTCGCGCGGTACCAGCCGGACAAGTGATGCGCAGCAGCACCGGCGGTAGCGACGTAGTATCGGGCTGGGCCAGCAGGCGTGGTCTGGCCAGCTGATCCTGTTGCCGGCCGCGCAGAGCGTGGCCTGGTCGCGCCCGTACACCTGCGACGAAGGAGCCGGCGAAGCCGCCAGTGTGCAACTGGTCTGGCCCGCCTGGTCCTGGTAACTGCCGGCCGCGCAGGGGAAGTTGCGCAACGGGGCGCCCTGATGATGGCGACTGCGCTGCAGGGCGGCCGGCGGGAACAGGTGGCGTGCGCCAGCTCCGAGCCCCGATGCCGAGGTCCCGGGGCTGGCAGTCGCCCTTCAGCGCCACCACGGTAGCGGAATCCGCCGGCGGCGACGGCGATGATGCCGTTCAGCCCGGCGAACACGCCACGCTGCCCGTAGACGTTGTCGCCCCCAGGCGACGACAAGTATAGCGCTACAGCAGCGCCACCGCGGCTCGCACCGGCTGAGATAGCGGTGACGCTGATCGGCCGCCAGGTACTCGCTGCCCGTCCCAGTTGTAGCCCCAGGCGACGACCGTGCCGTCGCCCTTCCGGCGACTGTAGAAGTCGCCAGCGGCGATAGCGGTAGCGCGCCGCTCAGCGGCGGGCACATCCGTCGCCCCGTCGTAGTTATTGCCACCCCAGGCGACGACCGTGCGCATCGCCTTCACCGCCACCGTGTAGTCCTCGCCGGCAGCGATGGCGTCGCGCGGTGAGGCCAGTGGACGGCGCACTGCGGCATCGGCCCCTTGCAGCCCCAGGCGGCGACCGTGCCGTCGCCCTTCAGCGCCACCGGCTGGTATGCGCCGGCGGCGATGGCGGTGACGCCAGTCAGCCAAGCGGGCACACTCGCCTGCTCGTACCAGTTATCACCCAGGCGGCGACCGTGCCGTCGCTCTTCAGCGCGACGGTGTGGTATCCATAGGCGGCGATGGCAGTGACGCCTCCCAGCCCGGCGGGCACATCCGTCGCCCCGAACGGGTTCAGCCCAGGCGGCGGCCGTGCCGTCGCCCTTCAGCGCCACCGTGTGGATTTGACCCGCCGGCGATGGCGGTGACGCCGCTCAGCCCGGCGGGCACGCTCGCCTGCCCGGCGCCATTCAAACCCCAGGCGAGAGGACGTCGGTGGCGGCTGCCTCGACCAGGTCCGCGGCGCCGAACTGGCCGACGGTAGTGCTGCGAGCAGCAGGGCCGTCAGGCCCAGGCGGGTGTGGACGCGAGCGGATGACGTGGTTGCAGCGTGCATCTTCCCTCTTCCTTTCTCATGGCTCCGAGCGCCGACATCGGCGCTGGTCGATTGCCTGCGGGTGAGCTGGCTCATGCTCACCATACAGCCCTGCGCCTGGGCGACAGTCGCGAAGTGATGCAGCACAAGGGCCGAGTCGGTGCATCGTCCGGCCGGTGGACGGCGTCGGCGAGACCCCAGTCCTCGGCACCTCCGCCAGGCGGTCGTGGGCCGCCCGACAGGCCCATAATCCCATGCCCCGCTGTTGAATGGCGAGCAGCGCCGCCGGATAGCCGGCACCACCCCGCGACACGGCTCCGTGGGTGCGTTGCAAGGCGTCCTGGCGGGAGTCGCGGGGTGGTCAGCTCGTCGTCGGTGCCGGCACCTTGACCAGCTCCGGGGAAGACGTCCGGCCGCGTCATCCCAGGTCGTCTTCCACGATCATGTGGGCAGCAGGCGCACGGCCGTTGTCGAGTCAGGCCCTCGACATCAAGCTGCTCCCCGCCCGGGGGCATCAGCTCGTAGACAAGGCGCGCGACCACCGCATCGCTTCGGCGACCAGTTCGCGCTGATGGCGATGAGCGGCCGGAGGGCCTGCGCGCGGCGACCGCCTCGCCCAGGGCCACCCGCGCCCAGGCCCGCCGCCCGTGGATGATGCTGTTCGGCGCGACTGGCTCGTCGATGAGATCGACGTTGCCGCCAGCCAGGATGCTCGTAGGTAGCCAGCGGACGACGGCCTTGTTCTGCTCGCTCAGGACATGTTGCGCGCCCTCGCCTTCGCTCCGGCCTGGCGGCGCCGGAGCCGCTGCTCGTCCCGCCCCGCGTGGATAGCCCCCAGCTTCCACGGCACGGTGCTGGCCAATGGGCGATGGCGGCGGCGTCCTCACCGTCCCCACCCGACGCCCGAACGCCCCGTGCGCCTCTACCGGGTCAGTTGCAATTCCCGCCCACACTGCCGGAATCCGTGCGATCACCTGCGCCCGCGCGAGTGCGAGCAGACCGGCGAGGGCAAGCGTCGCCACTGCGAGGCGATCGCCGCTGGCAGCCATGCAGCAACGCGCCACCGCTCCCGATCACCAGCGCCATTGCTCGAAGAAGAACGCCCACTGCCCAGGCGATGCGCCGGCACGCTGTACAATCTCGCCCACTCGCTTGCCGAAGAGCGCGCCGAGGTCCAGCGCGTGACCTGGAGAACGCCGAGCGCTCGTCGCAACAACGAGCCAGACGACGGTCGGCCACGTAGCCCAGCAGCAGGGTGTTCTCCCCGCCGTCCTTCCAGCAGGTAGACCACATGGAACGCCGTCGCCAGCACGCTGACGATCAGGGCGGCGGCGTAGCGCGAGCCGGGAAGCGGACGAGCAGGATGAGCACGGCGAGGGGCACGACGATCTCAAGGCGCCCAGGACGAGCCAGGTGATGAGGGCGACGTGACGCGGTGAACGCCGTGTTCGCCGCCTGGATGGTGGGGGCAAGGACATCGCGGGATGAGGTTCGTGGCGGTCCTGGTCGCCGAACTGCGCCCCCTTGAGGAAGCCGATCATCGCGCCCCGACGTCCATGCCGCGGATCGTGCAGCTTCTCGACGCGGCGATCGAGGAGGTACCCCGGCGATGAGGGTGGCGAAGAGGACGAAGGCAAGCCGATCAGGGCGCTGAGCAGCTGGGGCCGAACGCGCGCGGAAGTCGTGTCGTGCAGGGTCGTCATCGCGCTCCTCCTTTCGCTGGGGTTGCCATCGACATCGAGGAGGGAGGGCGTGGCGCGGGGTCGCCCGGTGCGGTTCAGGGTCCATCCACGGCCGCCATCCGGCGCCCAGGGTACGATGTCATGCTGCTTCCCGTGTGTACCCATTCGTCGCGGCAATTTGCATCAGGGGGCGATGGGCATCACGCCAGGGTGCCGGCAAGGGCGATGCCGCGCGGCTGGACAGCACGCCGGCCGCCGCTCGGCGACCGATCACTATCCATGCTGGTGTGCGGGTGCAGGCGGGCATCAGGCCAAGCGTGCCGGAAAGCGTAGGCGATCGCTTCCGCCCTGCCGTGCACTTCGAGCTTGCCGCGGTAGAGGTTCTCGACGTGCCGTTCGATCGTGCGCAGGCGGAAGTCCGCGGCGATCTCGGGACAGCCATGCCATGGCAGCACCCAGCGGGTGCTTGCCCAGCGGCGCCTTGGCCAGCAGCATTCCAGCCGCGGAAAAAAGCGCGGCGTAGCCGCGCACGGCCGCGGCGATCAGGCGCAGTACCTCGCGGGCGGAGAGGTTCATGGTGGGGGGCCGCCAGGTACGTTGCGCCGCCCTGGTGAGGCTCAGGCGCCCTGCCGAGGCCAGGCGGCGCGGTCGAGGCGCCAGTTGGGCACCGAGCGGCGTGCAGAGGTCGCCCGCCTGTTTGAGCAGTCGCCGCGCCAGCGCACCGTCGCTCGTCGCGCTGGCGCCAGTTCGGCCAGCGCCAGCGAAGTTCAGCGCGCGCTCGTAGGGGCCGCGCATGCTTCCCGCCAGGGCAGCAGGCGCACCTGGTCGTCGAATTGGGCCACCGCATCGTCGGCCACTGCCCTTCCGTGCCCTGTTCGCCCAGCAGGCGGTGGGCGGCGAGGAGGGCGAGCGGCGCGGCTCGCTGGCGTGCGCGAGCGCCGCCTCGGCATGGCCGCGCGGCGAGCGGGTCGGCCGCCACGCCGCATGCTCGCCCAACCGAGACGACCCTCCACTTCGCCGTACGCGCCGCCCCAGTCCAGCCAGCGGTCGGCCAGGCGGCGAGCCAGGCGCGCGCCAGCGGCAGGTCGCCGGCGTCGAGGGCGAGCCGCGCGGCGAGGCGCTGTAGCCGCGTCGCCGCCCAGCAGGCGTCCGCCAGGCCCGGCGCGGTGGGTGTATCGAGCAGGATCAGCCGCACCTGCCGCGCAGCGCGCCGGGCGCGGTCCGCGTCGCCGCGCGCGCCGTAGGGGCCAGCATCGTCGCCAGGTAAGTGCGCAGCCGCCATCGCCCGGCGCAGAGGCGGCAGCGGGCCTCGATCGCCTCCCCAACGCCCGGACAGGTAGAAGGAGGCGCTCCAGGCCGAGCAGCGGCGGGCGTTCGAGGAAGCCGACGCGCGCGGCGGCGGCGGCGGCCTGCTCGCCCGCAGCGGCGCATTCGTCGCGCCAGGCCACGCGGTCGGCGTAGTAGGGGATGATCAAGGTGGCCTGGGCGGCCCGATGGATCATCGACAGGTCAACATAGGCCGCCTCGCGCTCGCCCAGCGCCACCGCTTCCTGGTAGACCGCCAGCGCCGCCTCGGGCTGGCCGAGCGCGGTGAGCGCGAGCAGCATCCCCACGCGCCAGTGCGTCGAGGTGTAGGCGTCCGGCACGAAGCCCTCGGCCAGGCGCAGCGCGTCGGCGTGCCACCCGAGCGTGCCGAAGTCGCCGATCAGCGCGCCGGTGGCGTGCGCCACGCTGATCCCGGTTGCGTCCCGCGCCCGCGCCTGCTCGTCCGGGGGCAGCGCACGGAGGGCGGCGAGGCCCTCCTGCGCCGTGGTGTGTTGGATGTACCGTCCCTGACTCGTGTAGTTGCCCGAGACCCCGGCCTGGAAGAGCGCCGCCGCCGCCAGCGCCCGGTCGTCGCACGCCACGCCGATCCGGTTGGCGGCCAGGGCCTGCTCGGCGCTAACCAGCGGCTCGACCATCTCGATGACATGGGCCAACCGGAGGAGGAGCCAGCCCCGCTCGGGCGTCTCGTCGGCCGGGTCGCGCTCGCGGTCGAGCGCCAATGCCTCGCGGTAGCGCGCGGCGGCGGCGCGATAGTCGAGGGTCAGCCGGGCGCGGTCCCCCGCCCGCACCAGCCAGGGGATCGCCGCCGGGTCGCCCGCCTGCTGGAAGTGGCGCGCGACCACGTCGGGATCGGGGCGCGGCTGCCCCGCCAGCGCCGCGCCCGCCCGGCGGTGCCAGGCGCGACGGCGCGGCGGCAGGATGCCCTCGTAGATCGCGTCGTGGATCAGCGCGTGGCAGAAGTGGATGCCCGCGCCGTCGGGCGTCGCCTCCAGGATGCGCGCCGCCTCGCCCTCCTCCAGCAGCGTCAGCAGCGTCTCATCGTCCGCCCCGGTCAGTTCGGCCCAGAGGGCGAACGGCGCAACCTGCCCGAGCACCGCCGCCAGCGCCAGCAGCGGCTGCGCCTCGGCCCCCAGGCGCGCGACGCGCCGGTCGATCACCTGCCGCAGCAGCGCCGGGACGGGCACCGCCGCGACATCGCCGACTTCCCACCCGGCCGCGACCGCGCGGAGGAGGCCCTCCTCCTCCAGCGTCCGCAGCAATTCGCCCACGTAGAACGGGTTGCCCTCCGCCCGCGCCTGCAGGTACCCCGCCAGCCGCGTGGCGTCGGCGGGGGCGAGCGGGAACCGCGCGGCGACGAGGCTGCGCACGGCCTCGGGTGCGAGCGGGCGGAGTTCGAGGCGGGTCGCCCCGGCCTCCCGCACGAGCAGCGGCAGGATGTCGGCGAAGGGGTGCTCGCGGGTGATCTCGTCGGCGCGGTAGGTGCCGACGATCAGGAGTGGGTGGGCGCGGACAGCGCGCGCGACCGTGCGCAGCAGGTCGAGGCTGGGGGCGTCGGACCAGTGGAGGTCGTCGAGCAGCAGGACGAGCGGCCGGGCGGCGACCAGGGCGGCGCACCAGTCGAGCACCTGGTGGGCGAGCGCCGCTTGACTGGCGATCGCGCCGACGAACCCGCGCGCGGCGAAGGGCGCCGGGGGCGGCGGCAGGCCGGCGGTGGGCGGGTAGCGGCCGAAGAGATCCACCCAGGGGCCGTAGGGCGAGGTTGCGGTGAGATCGTAGCCGCGCCCGGTGAGGACCAGCGCGCCCTGCGCCGCCGCTTCGCCGGCCAGCGCTTCGGCCAGCGCGGTCTTGCCGATCCCGGCCTCGCCGCTGATCAGGGCAAGGCCGCCACGCCCGGCCAGGGCATGTGCCAGCCGCTCCGACAGGATGCGTTGCTCGCGGTCGCGCCCGACCAGCCCGGCACCAGCCGCAAGCGGGGGCTTCGCGTTATCGAGCAACGGAACCTCCGCGTTGTGCCACCAACATTCGCGTTCGAGTATAGCATCAGGAGCGCGATTAACCTCGTGATCGAGCGACAAGGGATGCGATGCATTTCTTTGCGCGGTCGGGCCGGGGGCGTTCAGCATCCCGCGCCCGTACTGAAAACTCGTCGGCTGTACGTTCCAGCCGCGCAAGACTTTGAATCGCACCCAGCGACGAGTCTCGCGATCGGGTCGTCGGCGATGTGCGCGGCAGTCGAACGATATCCGATCCGGGCAGCGAACCGTCGCAAGCGACACACCGGGGCGGCTGGGCGGTGCTGCCCGGACCGCATGAGACGGATGTCGAGGTCGGGCTGTCGATCGCGGCGGCGGTCGCAGGCACCATGCGGATCACCACCCGCACACTCCCCGGCGATCTGGCAAGCGCCACCTGGCATCGCGAGGCGCATGGCACGCTGGGCCAAGCATACGGTCGCCTGCCACCCCGGCGGGAAGCACACCGGCGCGAGGCGGCTGGTCTCGGCTGAGAGGTCTATGCTGGGAATGTGTCGCAAGGTTCTGTTGGGTCGTGCCGTGATGTGGTAGCCTGCCGCACCGGCAGCGACAGAGTGGCAGGGGCGGTGGGATGATCGCAGCAGCGACTGTCTGCCCGGATTGTGGCCCGACGGCGACGCGGAAGAGCGGGCGTGATCGCCGAGGCCGACAGATCCACCGAAGTGTCGCGGCATGGCCTCGTGGCACGTTGCCTCGCCGCGCGACCTGCACACGCTGTCCGCCGGCGGCCGGACCAGCACCGAGGTCATCTTGTACGCACCACGCGGGCGGTGCGGTGGGATGCGTCCCTTCCGCAGCCCAGCCCGGTCCCTGGCGCTGGCGCTCAGGCAACCGGGGCGATGGACGATGGCAACGAGACGTTCCTGCCGACATGGTACGTCGCCATGTTCCGTGCCGACAAGCCGCTGCGTGTGTGCGGGACACGGGGCAACAGCATTGCCTCGCGGCGTATAGCCGTGCGCTCTATGAGGCCCGATTAGCTGCATTCGACACGCTCGCCGGAGCCAAGCATGAGCCCGGATTCGTCAATGCAGTCGCTCCGCTTGGTGAGTAGTTTGGGGAGTAGTAGAGGCGACAAGCGGCGACTTGCGGGGGCAGTCAGCGACACGAGGTGACACGAAGATTCCGTGCCAGGACAACAAAAAAGGCGCTACCATGCGAAAACCCAGGAGGGCTGTCGAATGACTCTTAATCAGCGGGTTAGAGGTTCAAGTCCTATGCGGCTCACCCACAGATTGCTATAGACGTGCGGAAAGAGACCTGGAACGGTGATGACAGCAGGGTCCTCCCTTTCATCTATGGTGCAGCCAATGGTGCAGCCAAACTAATCCAGGAGAAATCCGCGCGAAATACATGAAATCAGGCTCGATGTACTTTCCCTAGGGCTTACTCATTTAGTTCTGCGCGTGGCTCACTCGCGGGAGCAGCGCCATGTATTTCGTGATACTGCGCCTCTTCTCGTGTCCTGTAGGCCGCGACAAACCGCGCGGATCCCCATTTCAAATGGTTGAAGAATCGGGAACCTCGTATGACCTCGACTTTGGCCTTTTGAGGGCGTGAAGGAGGTGGTAGGGTAGGCTCGTCGACCACTCTTGCCGGAGGAGGAGACGATGCCGACCCTACCGCCCGCCATGCTACACCTGCTGACGCCGTTCGCGCCACTGTTTGCCCGCCGAGTCTGGACCCGCGCGCTGGTGCTGGTCGCCGGGGCGCTCCTCACACCGGGGCGGCGCACCGTCTGCGCGGCCCTGCGGGTGATGGGCCTGGGGCAGACGCGGCGCTGGACGGCCTATCACCGCGTCCTCAACCGCGCGAAGTGGTCCAGCCTGGCGGTCAGCCGCGTGCTACTGGGCCTGCTGGTGGCGGCGTTCGCCCCCGCCGGGCCGGTGGTCCTCGGCATCGACGAGACGATCGAGCGCCGCTGGGGGGCCAAGATCGCGGCCAGGGGCCTCTATCGCGACGCGGTGCGCTCCAGCAAGGACTACTTCGTGAAGGTGAGCGGGCTGCGCTGGCTCTGCCTGATGCTGCTGGTGCCGCTCCCCTGGGCCGGGCGCACCTGGGCGCTGCCCTTCCTCACCATCCTCGCCCCATCCGAGCGGCACGACCGCCAGCGCGGGCGGCGGCACAAGAAGCTCACCGACTGGGCGCGGCAGGCGCTGCTACTCCTGCGGCGCTGGCTCCCTGGCCGCGCGCTCGTCGTCGTCGCCGATAGCGGCTACGCGGCGATCGCGCTGCTACATCGCCGTCGTCACCCGGCTGCGGCTCGACGCCGCCCTGTACGAGCCGGCCCCGCCGCGCCAGGCGGGCAAATGGGCCGCCCGCGCAAGAGGGCCAGCGCCTGCCCACCCTCGCCGCGCGCCTCGCCGACCCGACGACGGCCTGGACCAGCGTCACCGTCGCCAACTGGTACGAGGCGCGCACGGTGATCGCCTCCGGCACGGCGGTGTGGTACCACACCGGCCTGCGCACCGTGCCCATCCGCTGGGTGCTGGTCCGCGACCCGCAGGGCTTCGACCCGCAGGCGCTGCTCTGCACCGACCTGGCCGCCGAGCCCGCGCAGACCCTCGCCTGGTTCGTGCTGCGCTGGCAACTGGAGGGTCACCTTCGCGGAGGCCCGGCGACACCTCGGCGTCGAGACCCAGCGGCGGTGGTCCGACCGGGCGATTGTGCGGACGACCCCGGCGCTCTTCGGGCTGTTCTCCTCGTGACGCTGTATGCCCACCCGCGCATGGGACCGACCGCCGACCGCGTACGGCAGGCCGCGTGGTACCACAAGCCTCTGCCGACCTTCTCCGACGCGCTCGCCTTGGTCACGCCGCGAACTCTGGCGGCAGGTGGCTTTTTGCATGTCTGAGCGCGAGGCCGATCTGGTGAAAGTCCCCCGCGCCCTCGTCGAACGCTTCGCCGATGCGCTCTGCTACGCCGCCTGACCGGCTACCAAGGGCCAAAGTCGAGATGACCCCCCAAGGAAAATCTACTGAGTGCCCCGCCTTCTCTATCCGCACTTCCCAAACACCCCAGCGCTGCTGTTCTTTGGCCGTCCATGGATAATGGTGCGGGAATGTGAACATGCCAAACGGAGTACTCACAGCATCCCATTCCGTGATTGTCATCGTCTGAGAATGGGCCAGAGCCGCCAGGCTGCTTGTTCGTCTACCTGAGCATCCATGATTTCTACCGCGTTGCGACGCCCCCTCCTCTCCTGCTCTTCGCGAAGAGCCTTGCGCGAGTCGCGAGCATTGCTGAATCCCTCCCAAATTCCAAAGCCGATCATGAATATGATGCCTGGAATGAGTTTGGCGAGTGGACCCTGTAGCCACCATTCCCAGTCCATGGCGGGCCTCCTGTCGGACCGCGACTACGGATGCTTGCAGCCAGAAATTGCAGAGGCACAATTGTAGCGCGTCGATAGCCGACGCGCTGGACAACCCAGTGATGCGAGTTAGTTCGCCCTTTAGTTGTGCCTCAATTGCCTCGCAGCTGGAATCCTAACCCCCCGCAGCTAGCAGCCTTCCCAGCCCACCGAGGGCAGCGCGCTTCGCCTCGTCGCCGATGTGCGCGTAGACGTTCATGGTCAGGGTGATCTGGCTGTGACCCGCGATCTCCATCGCCGTCCGCGCCGGGACGCCTTGCGCCGCCAGGAACGAAATGCAGCTATGCCGGAGGTCGTGGAAGCGCATCGGCGGCAGCCCCGCCCGCTCGCGCAGCGCCTGGAAGTCGCGGACCAGATTGCGCCCGGACTGATCGGCGTACCGACGCTGGTGGAGAAGATCAGCCCTGGTCGTTCCATCGGGAACCGGCCCCGCAGCACTCAGCGGCCTGCCGCTTCCGGTGGGCCCTGAGCACGGCCACAAGTTCGTCCGGCAGGGGCAGCGTGCGGCGGCTGGTCGCCGTCTTCGGCTCGGCCAGCACCAGCTTCCCTTCAACGCGCGACAGGGCGACCGCCACGGTGAGGGTCCCCGTCTCCAGGTTCACGTCCCGCCAGCGCAGCCCCAGCGCCTCGCCCTGCCGCAGCCCCAGCGACAGCGCGACTGCGTACAGGGCCTCCAGCCGGTCGCCTCGCGGCAGCCAGCAGGGCCAGCGCCTGCGCCTCGGTTAGCGCGGTTGCCCTGATAGCGCACGGCCTTCGGCGGCTCGGTCAGCGCTGCAACATTGCGGGCGACGAGGCCCCAGCGCAGCGCCTGGTTGAGTGCCTTGCGCAGGACCGCCCGCAGGTAGATCACGGTGCGGGGCGACAGCCCCGACGCGAGCTTCTCGTTCAGCAGCGCCTGGACGTGCTGGGGCGTCAGCTTCTCCAGGTGGTGCCGCCCCAGCGCGGGCTTCAGGTGGTGTCGCACCAGGAGGGCGTAGCTGCCGTGGGTCCTGGGCCGCCAGGGCTCTGTCAAAGTGAGGTCCACTGGTAGACTCCGGGGCAGCACGGGCCAACGTGACTGCGGGAGAGGCGACCAATGGACCGGGGGAGTAGAGCAATCTGGCTGCGCTGCTGGCGGAGGTGCCCGACCCGCGCCGCGCGCGGGGCAAGCGCGCCACCCCTGGGCGCTGCTGCTGACGCTGGTGGGGCTGGCGTTGGCGAGCGGGGCGCGCAGCATGGAGGGGGGCGGTGCGCTGGGTGGGCGAGCGGCGAGAGGAGCTGGTGGCGCAGTTGCAGCCGCCGCGCGACGCTGCCGAGCGCCGCGACGCGGCGGCGGGCGATGCGCGCGGTGGATTGCGCCGCGCTGGCGGCGCGCGTGGCCGCCTTCGTGGCCGCCCTGCCCATCGCCGAAGCGGCGGCACCCCGGTGGCGCGGGCTGGCCATCGACGGCAAGGCGGTGCGCGGGGCGAACCTGCACGGGGCGTCCTGCCACCTGGTCGGCCTGGTGCGCCACGCGGACGGCGGCGTCCTGGGGCAGGTGGCCGTGGGGGCGAAGACCAACGAGAGCACCGCCGTGCCGGGGCTGCTGGCCGGGCGCGACCTGCGCGGCGGCGTGGTGACGATGGACGCGCTGCTCACGCAGCGGGCGCTGGCGGCGCAGATTGTCGCGCAGGGCGGCCACTCCCTGCTGGTGGTCAAGGGCAACCAGCCCACCCTGCAACAGGCGCTGGAGACGCGCACCCTGGAGCGGACGGCGGCGCTCAACGACTGCCTCCCTGGCCCCAGGTCACGGCCAGGTGCTGCGCCGCACCTACCACGCGGTCGAGGCGACGACCGGCCGGGTGCGCCACGAGGTCACCTACGGCATCACCTCCCTCCCCGCCGCCGCCACGACCCCCGCCGAGGTCGAGCGGCTGTGGCGCGGCCACTGGACGATCGAGAACCGCGTCCACCACGCCCGCGACGTCGCCTTCGGCGAGGACGCCAACCAGGCCCGCGCCGGCAGCGCCCCCCAGGCACTCGCCGCGCTGCGCAACGCCCTCGCCCACTACGGTGCCTACCTCCACCGCGCCCTCCACCTCCTCCACCACCGCCCCGCCCGACTTTGACAGAGCCCTGGTCACAACAGCGGCGACCATGGACTTCGCCGCTTCCATGTGCGAAGCTATCCCACACAATTCGACCACCCGACGACCCCGAGATCGGCAGGAGCATGACCCTCTCACCACCGTAACCACGACAGCGTAACGCAGCCGAGCGGTACCCATCCGGGCACCACCCTTTGCGCTAGCCGCGTTCACGATGGTGAGGAAAACGCATGCCGACTGGCACTCCTGCGCCCGCCGCCGCGCGACGGGACTTCCACACGCTCTGGCTCGGCCAGACGATCTCCCTCTTCGGCTCGCAATGCACCCTGTTGGCCCTGCCGATCACCGCCGCCGTCACCCTCGGCGTCGGCCCGGCGCAGATGGGTCTCCTCGGGGCCGTCGAGACCCTGCCGTTCATCCTCCTCAGCCTGCCGGTCGGCGTCTGGGTCGATCGGCGGCGACGGCGCGGCCTGCTCGTCTGGGCCGATCTCGGGCGGGCGCTCCTGCTCCTGATCCTGCCTGCGCTCGCATTGCTGGGCCGACTCCAGTTCGCCCATCTCCTGCTGGTCGCGCTGGCGGTCGGCGTGCTGACGCAAGTCTTCGATCTCTCCTACCAGTCCTACCTGCCGACGCTGGTCGGGCGCGACCGCTTGCTCGACAGCAACGGCAAGCTGGAAGCCAGCCGCTCGCTGGCGCAGAGCGCCGGGCCGCTGCTGGCCGGCGTCGCCATCCAGGCGCTCACCGCCCCCGTCACGCTGGCGCTGGACGCACTCTCCTTTCTGCTCGCCGCCGTCTGCTTCGCGACGATCCGCACACCCGAACCCGACCCTGGCACGCGCGCGACACGGCCATTGCTCACCGAGATCGGCGAAGGCTTGCGCTTCGTCTACGGGCAGCCGCTCGTGCGCGCCATCGTCGGCTGCTCGGGCACGCTGAACTGCTGCACCTTCATCCAACTGGCCGTCTTCGTCCTTTACGCCACGCGCGAACTCGGGCTGTCGCCCGCGCAGCTCGGCGTCGCCTACGCCTGCGGCGGCCCCGGCGCGTTGCTCGGCGCGCTCGTCTCCGCGCGCGTGGTGCGCTGGTGGGGACTCGGACGCACGATCCTGGTCGGCGCTACGTGCCAGATCGCCTACTGCTTCGCCGCGCCGCTGGCCGGGGTCGCCCCGGGCGTGGCATTGCCGATCCTGATGGCTGGCTACGCCCTCTTCGGTCTCGGCCTGGCGCTCTACGGCATCAACCAGTTGAGCCTGCGCCAACTCGTCACCCCGGAAGCGCTGCAAGGCCGCATGAACGCCAGCCTCCGCTTCCTGGTCACCGGGGCCATCCCCATCGGCTCGCTCGCGGGCGGCTTCTTAGGAGAACGAGTGGGGCTGCAACCGACGTTGCTCATCGGTGGCGTCGGCTGCCTCACCGGGCTACTCTGGCTCCTCCGGTCGCCGCTCCCCGCGCTCCGCGATACACCGGCTCAGGCGGCGGCCCACATCCCGCAACCAGCCCAAAATTGAGCAAAAAGTGAGTAGCGTTTGGGCTGTTGCCCGCTGTGGCCTCATGCTTTACTACACAGCAGAAGAGCGAAAGCATGTCTACGTGAGTGGAGACTGGCGATGGCGAGCGACACGACCCAGGAACGTGCCGGGCGGCGGCTGGCGGTGGTGATCGGCGGCAGCATGGCGGGCCTCTGGGCCGCGCAGGTGCTCGCGCGCCACTTCGCGCGCGTCGCCATCGTCGACCGCGACACCTTCCCGGATGGCCCCGAGGCGCGCAAAGGCGTCCCGCAGGGTCGCCACGTCCACGTGCTGCTCGGGCGCGGCATGCAGGTCGCGGAAGAACTCTTCCCCGGCATCACCGCCGAACTCGCCGCCGCCGGTGCCCCCGAAGTCAACTGGGGCTCCGATGTCGCCACCTTCCTCGACACCACCCCCGCGCCGCGCTATCGCGGCGACATCGTCACCCGCACCTCCAGCCGCCCGCTGCTCGAAGCGCTGATGCGCCAGCGGCTGCGCGCCAACCCGCGCGTCGCCTTCCTCCCCGAGCGCGACGTACTCGGCTTGCTGCACGACTCGCGCACCAACACCGTGCTCGGCGTCCACCTCCGCCAGCGCACCGGCCACCAGTTCGGGCCGGTGGAAGAGTTGCGCGCCGACCTCACGCTCGACGCGAGCGGGCGCGACACCAAGACTCCCACCTGGCTGAAGGAACTCGGCTATGGCGAGACCGAGGAGGTGACGATCAACTCCTTCCTCGGCTACGCCACCCGCTGGTATCGCCCGCCCGCCGATTTCCAGGCCGATTGGAAGGCCGTTCTCATCTTCGGGCGCTTCCCGCACCACCCCACCGGCGGCGTGATCTTCCCGATCGAGGGCAATCGCTGGATCGTCACCCTCAGCGGCATCGCCGACCGCGTCCCCCCGACCGACGAGGCGGGGTTCCGCGAGTTCGCGCGCACCCTCGCCGATCCGGCGATCTACGAGGCGATCAAGGACGCCGAACCGCTCTCGCCGATCATGGGCTACCGCCGCACCGAGAATAAGCTGCGCCACTACGAGCAACTGCCCCGCTGGCCCGGCGGCTTCGCCGCGCTCGGCGACTCCGTCTGCGCCTTCAACCCCGTCTACGGCCAGGGCATGACCGCCAGCGGCCTCGGCGCGCTCGTCCTCGACCGCTGTCTGCGCGAGGGGCGCACCCTGGCCGAGTTCCAGCGCCAGCTGGCGAAATCCAACGCCATCCCCTGGACCCTCTCCACCAGCGCCGACTTCCGCTGGCCCACGACCGTCGGCGGCACTCCCCCGCGCATCAACCGCTTCATGCACCGCTACATGGATTACGTGGACGCCATCGCCACCGACAACCTCGACGTCCTGAAAACGTTCCAGGCCGTCCTGCAGATGGTCGATCCACCCGCCGCCCTCTTCCGCCCCGGCATCCTCGGCCGCGTCATCGCCCGCGCCATCCTCCCGAGCCGCACCAAACTCACCCCCGCGCCAAGGCGAGCGCCACAGCCATCATAACGGCACAGGCTCTGTGAACGCCTCTTACGACTTACGACTTACGACTTACGACTAGCCCAAGGAGGCACCCATGGCATCCCGCACCTTCGACGCCGACGGCATCGCCCACTACGAGATGGCGGGCTGGCGCGCGTACTACGACCGCGAATGGGCCAGGCTGCTGCAAATGACGGTCGGCATGTGCCAGGCCCAGTTCGGCATCCCCTTCCCCCTGTCGCTGAAGGCCGCGTATCACATCGTGCGCGCCTCGGTCGCCTGGGCACCGATCGACCACGACGAGGTCGCCGTCCTCGACCAGCTCGAAAAGTTCTACGCCATCGCCGCGCGCCACTCGCCGCTCAACTTCGACCCGCACCGCGTCGCCGAGTGGGAGTTCCGCTACTTCGACGTCCACCGCCGCCTCGCCGGCCAGCCGGAGAAGGCCGAATTGCTGGAGACGCTGACCCAGCTCCACAGCGCCATCTTCGGCATCAGCCCCGAGGACGCGCGCGAATCGGCCGAGTGGCGCATGGCGGCGATGAACCGCGTCGATACGATCACCAGCAAGAGTTCCACCGATGTCGAAGGCGACTGGCGGCGCATCGAGGACGAACTCCAGCGCGCCTACCGCTCCGTCGCGCGCCACCTGGAAGCGCAGCACGGCACGCTCACCGTCGCGGAGCCCGCCGAGTCCGGCGGCAGCGCCGACTACCACTTCATCACCCACTGGCGCGTCCAGGCCACCGCCACCGAAGTCTCCGATGTCCTCGGCAACGCCCCCGACCTCGTCCGCTGGTGGCCGTCGGTCTATCTCGACGTGAAAGAGCTCGAAATCGGCGACGAGCGCGGCATCGGCAAGGTGATCGACCTCTACACCAAGGGTTGGCTCCCCTACACCCTGCGCTGGCAGTTCCGCGTCACCGAGTCGAACTATCCCTATGGCTCCACCCTGGTCGCCACCGGCGACTTCGACGGGCGCGGCATCTGGACGTTTGAGGAGCGCGACGGCTGGACCGACATCACCTACGACTGGAAGATCCGCGCCGACAAGCCACTCCTTAAGTACGGCTCCTTCATCATGAAGCCGCTCTTCTCCGCCAACCACCGCTGGGCGATGGAGAAGGGCGAAGAGAGCCTGAAGCTCGAACTCGCCCGCCGCAAGGCCCGCACCCCGCAGGAGCGCGCCGCGATCCCCGCCCCGCCCCCACCCACCACCAGTTCCCCCATCCCCATGCTCGCCGCCACCGCCGCCGGGATGGGCATCATCTTCCTCGGTGCCCGCCGCCTCGCGCGTCGGTAGCGGGGACGATAGAACGGCCAAGAACGCCAAGACGCCAAGAACGCCAAGAAGAACGATTCAACCGCAGAGGACGCAGAGGACGCAGAGACGAATTAAGTTCGCGGGAAACGTCCCCCTCGTTCGGGGGAGATGAATTGAGTGCTATTGCGAGGCTTGGGCGATTGCTGAACGCGTCGCTCCTCTCCCCTCGTCTCTGCGTCCTCTGCGTCCTCTGCGGTAAATCCGTCCCCTCTATCCATCCAAGGAGGCACCGATGACCGCCGCCACCCTCAACCGGCGAGACGACGAACGCGCGCCCGTCCTGCTCGGCGGCTACGCCGCGCTCGCCGAGAGCGAGTGGATGGGCATCGCCCAGGCGTCCGACGTCCTCGAACCGCTGCACGTCGGCAGGCGCAAGCGCGTCACGATCCCCAAGCTGCCGCGCCTGCGCCTCAAGGGTCTCCTGACGCGCGAATTCAGCATCGCCGAAGCCTCCTTTGTCCTGATCGTCTCCTTCTTCTTCTCCGCCGCGCTCGGCGCGGTGCGCCAGGTCCTCTTCAGCGCGCAGTTCGGCGCGGGCAACGAGGCCAACGCCTACTACGCCGCCTTCCGCCTCCCCGACACCCTCTTCAGCCTGATCGCGGGCGGCGCGCTCTCCAGCGCGATGATTCCGGTGCTGCTCAGCACCGCGCGCCAGGAGGGCAAAGCGGCCAGCCTGCGCCTCGTCAACCTCGTCATGACCACGCTCGTCGGCGTCTTCGCCCTCATCGTCATCCTCGGCGAACTCTTCACCCCCGCCTTCGTCCGCACCGTGCTCGCCCCCGGCTTCGACGCCGAGACCAGCGCCCTCACCGTGCAACTCACCCGGATCATGCTGCTCCAGCCCCTCATCCTCGCCGTCGGCAGCGTCGCCACCGCCGTCCTCAACAGCAAGAATCAATTCCTGCTCACCGCCCTCTCGGTCGCCAGCCACAACGTCGCCCTGCTGATCGGCATCGTCGCCGCGAACCACTGGCCCGAACTCGGCATCTACGGCCCCACCTACGCCGTGATCGGCGGCGCAGTCCTGCAAGTCCTCATCCTCCTGCCCGGCCTGCTCAGCGGCGACTTCCAGTTCCGCCCCCGCTTCGAGCTGCGCGACGCCCGCCTGCGCGAGGTCATCCGCCTGCTGATCCCCAACGGCCTCTCGGTCGGCGTCGGCTACGCCGGCTTCATCCTCGACACCGCCTACGCCTCCAAGGCCCCCGAGACCGCCGGGCTCGCCGCGCTGCACAACGCCTGGCTCCTCGTCGGCCTGCCGATTGCCCTGCTCGGCCAGGCCGTCGGCCAATCCGCCTTCCCCCGCCTCGCCGAACAGGCCGCCGCCGCCGAGTGGTCCGCCCTGCGCGCCACCCTCCTCCGCTCGCTCGGCGCGGTGATCGCGCTGGCGATCCCCACGGTCGGCGGCCTGCTGCTGCTCGGTCGCCCGACGATCCGCATCCTCTTCGAGCACGGCCGCTACGACGCGGCGGCGGGCGCGCTCACCTTCAGCGTCCTCGTCGCCTACTCCGTCGCGCTCCCCGCCTACGTCGCCACCGAAGTCATCTCGCGCGGCCTGATCGCCCTGCGCGACACCCGCACGCCCCTCCTCACCAACACCGCCCAGTTCATCGGCCGCGCCGCGCTGATCACCGCCCTCCTCGGCACGCTCGGCGTCGTCGCCATCCCCGTCGCCTTCGCCGCCACCGCCACCGCCGAAACCCTCCTCCTCGGCACCGTCCTCAGCGTCAAACTCATCCGCCGCTCCCGCCTCCCCGCCCCACTCGCCGTTCCCGCGTAGGGTATGATTAGGGAGCAGACGAAGGGAGACGGTTCGACGGTTCGAAAGTACGAAGGTGAGGCTGCGCGAACGTTCAAACCTTAAACCTTCAAGCCGTCAAACCATCAAACTCGCACCTACACCGAGGCTGAGCCGATGAGCATGCCAACCAGCAACCCGGCCGGATGGCCGGAGGAGTTGTTGCCGGTCTTCCGGCGATCCGTCACCTGCGAGTTCGCCTCGCTCACGCGGTCGGGCCGGGCGATCACGATGCCGCTCGTGCCCTATCTCGGCGCGGACGGGCAGACGCTCGACGTCTCGACGGGTCTCGCCTACCCGACCAAGGCCGAACGGGTGCGACGCAACCCCAGGGTCGCGTTGCTCTATTCCGACCCCGTCGGTTCGGGGCTGACGAATCCGCCGGTCGCCCTGGTAACCGGCTGGGGAGCGGTGCGCGACGGCGATCTCCAGGCCAACACCGACCGCTACATCCGCGAGATGCTGGCGAAAGATCCGCAGAACGGCCTGGGCATGCCGAAGGCGCTGGCCCGCCGGTTGAATTGGTATTTCGGGCGCATCTGGATCGAGGTCGTGCCGAAACGCATCCTCTGGTGGCCGGGCGGGCGCACCGATGAAGCGCCGCGCATCTGGGACGCGCCGGAGGGCACCGCGCCGCGCGACTCGGACCCACCACCGTCGGGCAAGGCCCCCGCCCAGTGGAAAGCTGCGCCAACCGACTGGCGCGCGGTCGCCGCGCACGCCGTGGCGAAACTCGGCGCACCGATCCTCACCACCGTTGACGCAGAAGGATTCCCGATCCCAATCCGGGTGCAGGAGGCGCGGTTGACCCCCGAGGGCTTCGTGATGACCGTCCCGCGCGGGGTACCGGCCCCACCCGCAGGCCCGGCCTGCCTCACCTTCCACACCCATCCCGAAGTCTTCACCGGTCAGGAGAATCGCCTCTTCGCTGGTGAGGTAGCGCCGGGCGGAGATGGCGCGATCTTCCGCGTCGAGCGCGCGATCGCCGATTGGAGCCTGAACGGCTCGCCGCCGCAAATGCTCTGGCGCTTCCTGAGCGCCGGGCGCAAACTTGCCCCGCGCCTGCGGGCCGAAGCCGCCCGCAGGGGCCAGCCGGTACCGCAAGTGCGGATCGAGTAGGTTTGACGGTTTGAAAATTCGAAAGTTCACCGGCCAGGCTCCCAACCTTCGAACCTTCAAACCTTCGAACCGTCATCCTTGAACTTTGAACCTTGGACTTTGAACTTTGAACGCACCTTCTACGTATCGACCTGTAGGACCCATACACGGACGGTGAAGAATGAAGTTTTGCCTCTCGATCGAGATCCAGGAAGGGCTGGACTACGCCGCGACGCTGGCGATGACCCGCGCCGCCGAAGATTCCGGCTTCGACGCCGCATTGCTCGCCGAGCACTACTACCCCTCGTCCGGCCTCCTCGACCGGATGTCGGCCGAGGCCTGGGTCTTCCTCGGCGCGTTGGCGCGCGACACCACCCGCATCCGGCTCGGCTCCCTGGTCAGCCCCGTCACCTTCCGCCCCCCGGCGGTCCTGGCGAAGCTCGCCGCCACGCTCGACCACCTCACCAACGGTCGTGCCGAGCTGGGCATCGGCGCGGGGTGGCTGGAGGCCGAGCACAGCGCCTTCGGCTTCCCCTTCCCCGCCGGTCCGCGCCGCGTGGATCTGCTCGAAGAGCAGTTGCAGGTGATCAAGGGCCTCTGGACGCAAGACCCCTTCACCCACATCGGCCAGCACTATCAGCTCCAGGACGCCCACTTCACCCCGCAGCCGGTGCAGAAACCCTACCCGCCGATCCTCGTCGGCGGCATGGCAACCGCCACCCGCCTCCCGCGCCTCGCCGCGCGCTACGCCGACGAGTACGTGATCGGCATGGCCACGCCCGATGTCTGCCGCCAGATCCGCGAACGGCTCGACCGCGACTGCGAGCGCTACGGCCGCGATCCCAGGGAGATGTCGCTGGCCCTCTTCGCCGGTTTCTGCGTCGCCGAGACCGAGCCGGCAGTCGAGAAGATGAAGGAGCGGCTGCTCGTCGGGAGTCGCCCGCACATGCGCGCGACCGAGAACTGGGTCATGGGCACCCCCGAGCAAGCCGCCGAGCGCGTCCGCGAACTGAGCGCGGCCGGCGTGAATCGCCTGATGTTCTCCGTCGAACGCGACGAACACCTCGAAATGCTCCCCATCCTCGGCAACGAAGTCGGCGCGCTCGTGCGCTAACCTATACAGGAGGCTTACCACCCAACCTTCGAACCTTCGAACCTTCGAACCGTACCTTCGGAACTCTGAACTTTGAACCTCGCCCCCCGGAGAGTCCCCATGCTCCACCCCGACGAACAACTCGGCCACGGCGGCGAAGCCGACCGCCGCGCGCCGATGGCCCCCGCCCCGATGAAATACAACGACGACGGCAGCGTCGCCTGGGGCGAGATGTGGGACAGCTTCTGCATCCTCGCCCTCGACGGCGGCCCGCGCCACCGCGCCACCATGCTCAACGGCGATCCCACGGCGGACACCACCAGCGAGACCTATCGCACCGCCGTGGGCGAAATCGCGCGCGGCGTCACCCTCGTCAGCGGCCTCAGTGCCGAAGCAGGCGAAGCGGGCTGGGTCGCCATCCGCTGCCACACCCCCGGCATGGCGCGCTGGCTGGCCGAGGCGATCGTCGAGGAGAACGTCGCCGCGCAGGCGACCGGCGCGACCCTGCTCGTCCCGGTCGCAGAACACTTCGCCCTGAAAGGCGAGATCAAGAACGTGATCACCGCCGTCGCCAAGACCACCCACTACTGGCGCGAACACCTCCCGGCCGAGGTCAAGCAAACACTCGAATTCCAGGCCCGGCTCGGCAATGTCAAAGACTGGTTCACCGGCTGGCTCCGACGCCGCCCCG
Source organism: Chloroflexia bacterium (assembly GCA_046328475.1). Taxonomy (GTDB): domain Bacteria; phylum Chloroflexota; class Chloroflexia; order Thermomicrobiales; family CADCWN01; genus CADCWN01. Next base: position 46,196 of record JAXLWN010000057.1, read on the forward strand.
CCAACGCCGCGCCATAGCGCAACACCGGGAACTC
>JAXLWN010000058.1:0-46175 GCA_046328475.1 Chloroflexia bacterium
TTCTTCACGAAGCCGGTGGCACCAGTGACATGCTGAATAACCCACACTCAATAGAATCGGCTTGTTTTCATCGCGCGCTTTCGCCAGGGCTTCCTCTCCCCAGGGAAACCAGTCCACCGGATTGTGGGCGTGCTGGCGCAGATATGGACTCGTCTCATTGATGAGCCGGTTGGTGTGCTTCGGGTTTTCGATGATATCACTCATGGGGATCTCTCCACGTCCAGCCTTTGTGGCTCCGGCGCTTGCCACTCTTGAGTCCATGCATGTGGACGACGCTCAGTCCGTGCTCGTGACAGAACGCGGTCAGATTGGTGATGACAACCTGCTGGCCTTCGGGGTTGATGAAGCCTGCGTGTGCTTTTGGAAGTCCAAGATTCTGTCTCTCATTGGCGTAGGTCCAGCCGCGATGGCTATACAACCGGCCTCGGGCAACGGCAACCATGTGCGTGTTGTCAAGTCCATGTTCGCGGCAGAAGGCTGCGAGATTGGTGATCGGTCCGACAGGCAGGCCAGCCGGGCTGATGAAACCTTCATAGGTTTTGACGTAATCGCGTTTGCGCGGGCTATTTTTGTGCGTCCAGCCCTTGTACGACTTCAGCTTGCTCTTGCCCATCGCAAGGCGATGCATTGAGGGAAAATCGAGATTGTGAATGCGGCAGAACTCATAAAGATTCGTGATTGTCACGTCATTACCATCAGGATCGACAAATCCTTCCCAAATCCGAGCAAATGCTGCGCCGGGCGAGCCTGCAACGTTGAAGATGTTGTAACCGACCTCCCGGTCGGCGCATCCGGTACGATCAATCCAAGCTTGCTCAGATGCTAACAAGTCGGATAGTTCAACCAGTTCCAAAATTGTGATCTCGAAATTCGCTTCCCCGTGCTTCTCCCAGGCACGTTGTAGGTGGAGGTTGCCATGCGTTCCACTTCGTAAGCTCCTGCGATGTTGCCCCCATCGCACCCGAAGGTTCTTTGCACTTCCGATGTAGATCTTGCCCGTTGGGACACAGCAAATCTGATAGATGCCTGGCAAGCGCGGTAATGGGGATTCAACGAACGAAGGCTTTGTCGTTTCTTCCGCCAGCTGCGATGAGTCAACCAACTTGTCCTGGTGCTGAGCCTGGCGATTGGGCATGGGGAGCCTCCAGGGCGGGGCGCGGGCGGTCGTTGCCCGGCAGGGCGGCAATTTGTGTGCCAGGGGCGCGGCGGTGCGCCCTGGCGGGAAGTGTACTGATGGTTGGGCGGGAACGAAACGCGCGGGCGTCGTCCCGGATGGGAGACGCCCGCGCGGGTGGTGCGATGGAAGGGGAAAGGCTAGTCGATCTCGCCGGTGGACGGCGGGGGCGTGGGGACGGGGTCGGGGGCGCTGTCTTCATCGATGTTGGACATGCGCAGTTCGCCCTCGTAGATCGCGCCTTCCCGGATGACCAGGAGGCGGTGGCGACACGGCCGGTGACGCGACCGGTGGGCAGGATGTGGAGCTTGCCGTGGCAGGTGACTTCGCCGTTCAGGAGCCCGGCGACGGTGATGTTGGCCGAGACGACGCGGGCGTCGACCTGCCCGCCCTCCTCAACCAGGAGGGTGCCGTCGCAGTAGACCTCGCCCTTCGCCTGCCCCTCGACGCGGAGGTTGCGGGCAGTGCGGAGGACGCCATCGAAGGCTGAGCTGCGGTCGATCAGGCTCTCTTCACCACCCCCGTTGCCGTTGGTGCTGCCGACGCCGCTGGAGAAGGTTGCCCCGCGAAGTTGTGATCCGATCGACATCGCTCCCCCCATACGAGTGATGAGTGACGAGTAACGAGTAACGAGTAACGAGGGGATAAAGCCGGGTGCCGAGCAGGCTTCGCCCCTGCTCATCACTCATCACTCATCACTCATCACTTGCTAGCGTACGCGTTGCAGCATCGGGCGAGCGCCATCCTCGGCGTTGGTGGCGCTCGTCATGCGGACCTGCCCCCCCAGGTAGGCCCCTTCGTGGACGACGAATTTGCCGGCGTCGATCTGGCCGGAGACGCGGCCCGAGGGCAGGATCTCCAGGCGTCCCCGGCAGTTGATCTGGCCGTTGAGCTGGCCCGCGACGGTGATCGACTCGGCGCGGACGGTCGCCTCGACTTTGCCATCGGCGCTGATCACGAGTTCCTGCTCGGTGTCGATCTGCCCTTCAAAGTTGCCGTCGATCTGGATCGAGGCGCCGGAGCGGAGCGTGCCGCGCCAGGAGGTGTCGACGGCGACGGTGGAGATGGCTGGGCCGGAAGGGACGACCGGCTCGGGCACAGCCGGGGCCGGGGTCGGGGTCGGGGTCCAGGCGGGCGTCTCGACGCGCGCCGGAGTGGCGGGCAATTCGAAGGAGGGCAGGGTGCGGTCGTTCCGCCCGGCGGTGAGGTAGGAGTAGTTGCTCTCCTCGTTGCTCCCGCCGCCGTAGCTGGGACTGGAGAGGGTGTCGGGGTTGAACGGGGCGACCTCGTCGAAGTCGTCGTCGCCCTGTGTGGCGCGGTACTGATCCTCGGAGGCGGTGCCGCCTTCGGTGTCGTCGCCCTCTTCCTGTTCCAGGCGGTGGCGGATCGCCTCGCGCATCCGCCGCAGCCCTTCGTTGTCGAGCCTGGTGTCTTTATCGCGCCGGAACATCGGTCTCTCCTTCTGTCCGGTTCTCGCCGCCGTACCGGGCGTCCGTGCCGAGAGGATACACGATCCCGGCGGGTCGCTGCCCGTCCTGCCCTGCCCTCGCGATGCAGGCCGGGGTCGCCATGTCGGGACGGTATTGTGCCAATGCTAGCACAGCAGGCCGGAATTGCAAGCCGGGAGGCTGCGAACGTACGAGAGGGGCGACGATGGGCGTTTGACGGGCAAGCACGATGGGGGTGTGGCGGGTCTGGGGGTCGGGCGAATGCGGTGAAACCGGGCGGGGGCGTGGCACGTATCTGACGCTAGCGACGATGTATATCGCCGCCGCTGGTGGTTGGGAGGGTTCGGAGAGCGCGTATGGATGTCGGGTGCCCGACCTGTGGGCAAGTGAACCCTGCTGACGCGGCGACGTGCGAATATTGCGGTGCGCCGCTCCCGGTCACGCCGGGAGCGGCACGGCCGACCCGGACCTGGCGGCCACAAGCGCCGCCGCCATACCTGTGGGCTGGTCCGGTCGCCACGCAGCGAAGGCACGGGCTCAAGGACCCGAACGCAGGGTTGCTAATCGAGCTTTTGCCTGGGCTGTTCTGCTTCCTCGGGATCGGGCATATGTGGGCGGGCGAAGTTGGGCTCGGGTTGTTCCTGCTCTTCGGCTACTGGGCCGTGCAATTCACGCTCTTGTTCCTCCTCGTCATTTCGGCCGGTCTCCTGCTCTGCTTCTTTCCGCTCTATCTGCTGGTGTGGCCGGGGGTGCCGATCGCTTCGGCGATCATGCTACAGCGCCGCTTGCAGCGAGAGCGGCAGCGGCTGGTCACGGCTTCGGCGGCGTATCCGTACTGAACTCAGAACGCGTCCACTTTGCTGCCAATGTTGGGTGGCGTTCCGATGCCCGCCCGGAGATAAATCTCCGGGCTACGATTGTGCGCCGGATGAATCCGGCTGGAAATTCGCTTCACAGCTGGCGAGATTGTGACGGCGGTCTCGCGGCGAGCGGTGTATACTCCCGAATGTGGTGCGTTGACCTCAATGGGAGTGGCGGATGGCGGCGGGGAATCTGCTGGTGGGGCAATCGGGTGGGGCAACCGCTGTCATCAATGCGAGTCTGGTGGGGGTGATCGCGGCGGCGTTGGAGGCGCGCGAGGTCGGGGCGATCGTCGGGATGCGGCATGGGATCGAGGGGCTGCTGCGGGAGGAGCTGATCGACCTGCGCCAGCAACCGGCCGGGACGCTGGAGCGGCTGCGTCGCACGCCGTCATCGGCGCTCGGGACGTGCCGCCACAAGCTGCGCGATGACGACCTCGACCGCGCGATGGCGATCATCCGGCGCTACGAGGTGCGCTATTTCCTCTATATCGGGGGGAATGACTCGGCCGATACGGCGCACCGATTGCACGAGCGCGCCCGGGCGGAGGGATACGACCTGCGGGTGATGTCGATCCCGAAGACGATCGACAATGACCTGCCGTATACCGACCACTGCCCCGGCTACGGGTCGATCGCCCGCTTTCTGGCGCTGGCGACGCGCGATGCCGGACGCGACACGGAGGCGTTTCCGAAGCAGTACCCGGTGAAGATCATCGAGGTGATGGGGCGGAATGCGGGGTGGGTGGCCGCCGCCTGTGCCCTGGCGCGGGATGACGCGCGGGATGCGCCGCAGTTGATCTTTCTGCCGGAGCGCCCGCCCGCGAGCATGGACGCGGTGCTCGGGGAGATCGAAGCGGCGCAGCGCGAGCATGGCTATTGCGTGGCGATCGTGCCGGAGACGCTGCACGATGCAAACGGGCAACACCTCAGCGGCGGTGAGCGGGCGTTCGTCGATGCCTTTGGTCACGCCTATTTCCCCGGCCTGGGGCCGTTGTTGGCAGAGCGGAGCAAGCGCGACCTGGGATTACCGGCGCGTTACGATAAGCCGGGGACGATGGCGCGGATGGCGATGATGGCGGCCTCCTCGACCGATCTGGCGGAGGCGGAGGCGGCGGGGCGCGAGGCGGTGCGGCGCGCGGTGGCGGGCGAGTCCGACCGGATGATCACGATCCTGCGCGAGTCGGACGAGCCGTATCGCGTCGGGTATGGCGTTGTGCCGCTCGACAGGATCGCCAATACCGAGCACCTGATGCCGGATGCGTTCATTGGCGCGGATGGGCGCTCGGTGACGGCCGCGTTTCGTCGCTATGCGCTGCCACTCCTCGGCGAGCCGCTGCCGGAGTATGGGCGGATCGCGCCGATTCCGTTCACCAGGGGTAATGCCTGAAGCAATTGGAGAATGGAGGGCATTGGCGGTTGAAACCGCGCCTGAGGGCCTGCGGGCCACGAAACCGACCTTCGTCGGTTAGGTCCCGGCCCTAACCCTTCTCCTATTCGCAGAATGATCCACCAGGCCAGAGGGATGCCATGCTGCCCTATTTCCCGATCGAGAGCGACGACTTTGTTATGTCGATGGCGCGGGCGTTGCCGGTCGATAGCCTGATCGAGGTGGATCTGGCCTGCTACCGCGAGGAGCTGGCGCTGAAGGACGCGATCCTCGCGGAGGACTATCGCTATTACTTCCAGGCTCCACTGGAGACGGAGCCGATGGCCTGGGAGTCGATCGAGTTGCTGCTGCCGAATATGGTCCGCTACCACCCGCAGCATTTCGGGCTGCGCCGCGACGGCGACCGCTGGGAGTGGGAGAACCGGATCCTCGGCACGACGACGGTTTTCACGTTCGGCGATGCGGCGACCTTGCCGCTGCCGCCGCTCGATTGGTTGGGGCGGCAGATGCAGGAGGATTTGCTGCTGATGGCCGAGGATGCGGAGCGGGGCACGCCGCTGGTGGCGGGGCACCTCTGCTTCGCGTCGGGGTGGTCGCTGGACGAGAAGATGGGGCAATCGTTCCTGACAATTCATGAGCCGGTGCCCCATTTCGCCGAGAAGATTGGGCGTCCGGCGGATCTGCTGATGCAGCGGTTGAAGGTCGATCACCCGACCGGGCGGGTGGGATGGGCGCTCACGACCGACGTGGGGTTGAACCACGCGCCGTGTCTGGCCCACCAGTGGCGGCAAAGCTGGCACGGGGTGACGGCGGAGAATGCCGGGGAGCGGTGCTACCTGCGGCTGGAGCGGCAGACGTTCTCGCGGTTGCCGCGCACGCGGGCGGTGCTGTTCACGATCCACACCTATCGCGCGCCGATCGCCAGGGTGTTGGCGACGAGCGATGGTGCCGATCGCGCGCGGCGGCTGGCGGGGTCGATTCGGACGATGCCGACGGCGTTACAGGGGTATAAGAAGCTGGCACCGTACCGGGAGGAGTTGTTGGCGTACCTGGAGGGGAGGGCGCGTGGGTGACGGGGATGTGGGGGCGTGAGGGTGTGAGGGCGTGAGGGCGTGGGAGTGTGCGTTCGTGCGTTCGTGCGTTTGTGTGTTGGTGGGATGCGTGGGCAGTTGAGGTTGCAGCGGCGGTTGAAACTGCGGCTGAGGGCGACTGCGGTCGCCACGAAACCGACCCACGCCGGTTAGGATTCAGTGTCACGGTGTTGGGCTGATTTGTAGTAATAGCCAGTTGTAGAGTGAGGGACCGCTGCCGTGGTTGGCGGCGGTTTTGCTGTTCGCCCCCCCCTACGCCCTCACGCTCTACGCCTTCACGTCCTCACGTCCTCTCGCCCGCATCGCAGGGTCGGGTACAATTCGCTGCTGGACGGTCGGCGCGGATGCGGGCCAGTAGGAGCGAAGATGGTGGCGCAAGACGAGCAGCGGCCGACGGCGGCGGTGCGACGGGCGATGCGGCGGAAGCAGCAGCGGGAAGAGCAGCCGCGCGAGGAAGTCGTGCTGGCGGTGGAGCAGATGGCGCACGGCGGCGCGGCGTTGGGGCGAATCGAGGGGCGCGTGGCGCTGATCGACTACGCGATCGCCGGTGAGGAGGTACGCGCGGTCGTCAGGCGCGGCAAGCGCGATTATCTGGAGGGTGAGGCGACCGAGGTGCTGCGCGCGGCACCGGAGCGGGTAGCGCCCCCTTGCCCCTATTTCGGTCCGTGCGGCGGGTGCCAGTGGCAGCACATCGACTATGCGGCACAGTTGCGCTTCAAGCAGGGCGTGGTCGAGGAGCAGTTGCGCCGGATCGGCGGGTTGGACCTGGCGGTGAGCGCGGCCCACAGCGCGGCACCGTGGGAGTACCGGCACAGCGCGGCGATCGCGCTCGGGCACGCGGCGGGGTTCCGGTCGCGCCACACGCGCTGGGAGATCGAGATTCAGCGCTGTTTGATCTCGCACCCGGCGGTGAGCCGGTTGCTAGTTGAGCTGAACGAGCTGATTGCGCGCGGCGGGATCGTCAACTTTAAGGGGAAGCTCTGGCTGGAGGTGAAGGTGGTTCACCCGCCGGAAGCGACCGAGGGGACGATCCAGGCGGTGCTGAAGGGGATCGCGGGGGTTGACCCCGAGGGGAAGCCCGACATCGAGGCAGCGCTGGTGGAATTGGCCAAGCTGCCGAGCATCTGGAGCCTGGCGTTCCGCCGGGCGAAGGGGGCGACGGTGCCGGTGGCGGGGCCGCTCCGCGCGCCGGTGCTGGTGGCGGGTCGGCGGTATCAACTGCCTGCGGGGTCGTTCTTCCAGACGAATCTGGCGTTGCTGCCGGAGCTGCTGGCGCGGATCAGCGCGCTGGTCGCGCCGTATCGCGGTGGCACGATCGCCGACCTGTATTGCGGGGTCGGGCTCTTCGGGCTGTGGCTGGCGGCGGAGTCGCCGGAGACGGCGGTGGTGGGAATCGAGGTCGATCCGCTGGCGATCGAGGCGGCCGAGGCGACGGCGGCGGAGTGGGGGTTGAGCAATTGCCGCTTCGTGGCGCGTCCGGCGGAGAAGGCGCTGGGCGAGTTGCCGGAGGTCGACCTGGTGATCGTGGATCCGCCGCGCTCGGGGTTGGACGAGAAGCTGCTGCGCTCGCTGATCGAGCGGGGGCCGCGCGGCTTTGTCTACGTGTCGTGCGAGCCATCGACGCTGGCGCGGGACCTGAAGATTCTCACCGAGGGGGGCTACGCGGTCCGCTCGGTCGAGGTTTTCGACTTTTTCCCGCAGACGTATCATGTGGAGTCGTTGGCGTTCCTCGAGAAGTGCTGAGTCGAGTCGGGCAGTCGGGCAGTCGGGCAGTCGGGCAGAAGGAACGTGGGAGGGCGGCGTGGTGGGTGGGGAGTCTGCTGCGCGGCCGGTTGGGCACGGGTTGATTCTGGCGTCGGGGTCGCCGAGGCGGCGGGCGTTGTTGGGGCGGCTGGGGCTGCCGTTTGTGGTGCTGCCGAGCGATCTGGATGAGACGGTTGAGGAGGGGTTGGGGCCGGAAGAGGTGGCGCGGCAGTTGGCGGTGGCGAAGGCGCGGGCGGTGGCGGAAAGCCACCCGGATGGCGTGGTGATCGGGGCGGATACGGTGGTGGCGTTGGCCGATCCGCCGCGCCTGCTGGGGAAGCCGGGCGACGATGACGAGGCGGCCGAGATGCTGCGCGCGTTGCGCAATCGCTGGCACGCGGTCTCGACCGGCGTGGCGGTCGTGCGCGGCGGGCGGGTGTGGCACGATGTGGTGACGGCGGGCGTGCGGATGGGCGACTATAGCGACGAGGCGATCGCGCAGTATGTCGCCACGGGTGAGCCGCGCGACAAGGCGGGGGCCTATGGCTTCCAGGAGTTGGGGCGCGTGCTCGTCGCGGAGGTGCGCGGTTCCGAGTTGACGGTGGTGGGGCTGCCGCTGCGGCGGCTGGCGGAGCTGCTGATCGAGGCGGGGGTGGCGTTGCCGGTGACGCCTGACGAGGTCGGGGATGTGTGGTAGAGGAGTAACGAGTAACGAGTAACGAGTAACGAGGAGTGACGGACCTCACCCCGCCGCTGCGGCGGCACCCCTCTCCTAGCAGGAGAGGGGAAGAGCAGAAGGCCCGGAGAGCGATGTGCTCTCCGGGCCAATTTCTACTCACGACTCACGACTCACGACTCACATCTCAGATGACTTTGTCGTTCTTGCCGGCGAGTTGGCGGAGGGGTTCGGCCTGGCCGGTGTGGTAGGTGTCGTGGAAGTAGAGGAAGGTGAGGAGTTGCCCGAGCGGCATGGTGCGATTGACGAAGGGGACTTCTTTGGCGAGATCGGCGTCGGTAAGGGCGGCCATTTTGGCGGCGAGATATTCCTGGCTGCGTTCGAGGGAGCGGAGGAGTTCTTCCAAGGGGAGCACGTCGGGGCCGTCCGCGAGGATCGGCTCTGAGTTGCGGGCGTAGCGGGTGGCGGCGGCGGGATCGAGCGCGGGTTCGCCGCCGAGCGCGGCCAGGACGCCGTTGCGGCTGTCCACGATGTGGCCGACGATCCAGTTGAGGCAATTGCCCCGGAATGGCAACTGCAAGAGGCTGTCTTCGTGGGTCAGGTCGGCGGTTTGCGCCTTGATGATGCCGACGTTGCGGCCGTAGGCTTCGGCGAGTTGCTGCGCGGAGAACATGGGTGCCTCCTTCGGGAGTGATGAGTGACGAGTGACGGGTGATGGGTGACGAGGGGGGGTTACGGTTCGAAGGTTCGAACGTTCATGGGTCCACTGGCCGAGCGTTGAACGCCGACTGTGGGGCTTTGCACCGAAACCGTCTCGCCGCCTTGTTCCTCGTTGCTGGTTCGTACGTACAGTATAGAACGGACGTTCGCGGCTGGCAAGGGCTATTCGCCGGTGAATTGGGGCTTGCGGCGCTCGGCGAAGGCGGCGAGGCCCTCGGTGTAGTCGCGGGTGGCGTCGAGCGGGCGGCGGAGGGCTTCGGCGTAGGCCAGGGCGGGCGGGGGAGGACCTCCTGGGATTGGTTGAGGACGCGCTTGACCGCGCGGACCGCCAGGGGGCGGCGTCGCGGATGTCGCCCGCCAGGGTGGCGACCGCTGCGCCGAAATCTTCTACCGGGACGACGCGCTCGACCAGGCCGCAGGCGAGGGCTTCGGCGGCGTCGATGCGACGGCCACTGAAGATGAGTTCGCGCGCTTTGCCCGGGCCGACGAGGCAGGCGGACGGGTCCCCCGCGCCGGGGAAGATGCCGATGCGCACCTCGGTCAGGCCGAAGACGGCGTCGGCGGCGGCGAGCCGGATGTCGCAGGCAAGGGCGAGTTCGAGGCCACCGGCGAGCGCGTAGCCGCGCACGGCGGCGATGGTGGGCACGGGCAGGGCGGCGAGGAGGTCGGCGGCGGCGGCGATCGACCCGGTGTGCTCGCCGCGCTGCGCCGGGGTCAGGTTGGCGCGCTCCTTCAGATCGGCCCCGGTGCAGAAGGCGCGCTCGCCCGCGCCGCGCACAACGACGACGCGCAGATCGGGGTGGTCGCGCAGTTCGGCGAGCCGAGCGACGAGCAGCGCGCCGAGTTCGCGACTGAGTGCGTTGAGGGCGGCCGGGCGGTTGAGGGTCAGGGTCGCGAGGCCGGCATCGATCGCCAGGTGCAGGGGCTCGGTGGGACTCATGTTGCTCCTCGGTGAAAGTGCCATTGGTACCGCAGTACCGCCGTACGTACCTGAGCTGTACAGACTATGTGCCGGGCGAATCGTCTAGCAGATTGTAGTACCTCAATCGGTCTCTTGGGTGATTGAGGAGTGCGCGAACTTTCGCTATCTTGTGAGCAGGAAGTCCGACATGTCCAGACAAACGGATCTCGACAGGCGAGATCCGAGCAGACCCGCCGCCGCAGGTAGTCACCAAGCCTACCGTCGTGTTGACCATTGTCGTTGCCGTTGTAGCCGTTGTTGTAGCCGCAGTAGGGAGGTTCCTCGTGGTCCAGTTTGCATCCGCGCTGTATGGGCTGTTCGCGAGTGAGGAGAATGAGGGCCAGGGTTTGGTCGAGTACGCCCTGATCATCGCCTTCATCGCCGTGGTCGTCATCGTGGCGATGGTCTTCCTCCAGGGCAAGATCTCCACCCTCTTCTCCAAGGTCGGCAACTCGCTGGAGTAGTCGCGCCGCAAGGAACGAGCAAAGCGGCGGGGCCGGGAGCGTTGCTCCCGGCCCCGCCGCTTTGCTGTGCCGGTCAGAGCGTCTCGACGCGGAGCAGGTTCGTCCGGCCGGGGTGGCCGACCGGGACGCCCGCGACGATCACGATGCGGTCGCCGGGACCGGCCAGGCCGGTGTTGAGGGCGGCGGTCTTGGCATCGACGGTCATGCGCTCGATGGAGTCGGACTGGGGGACGAGGTAGGGGATGACGCCCCAGGAGAGCGACAGGCGGTGCCAGGTGGCGTGGTCGGGCGTGATGCCGAGGACCGGGGCTTGCGGGCGGTACTTGGCGACGCGCAGCGCGGTGGTGCCGGAGGAGGTGAAGGCGACGATCAGGGCGGCGTTGAGTTGCTTGGCGGTGTGGACCGCGTCGTAGCTGATCGCGTCGAAGGTGGTGGTGTCGAGGATGTCCTCGCGGTTGCGGGAGTAGTCGAGCATCGGTTCGACCTCGCGCGCGACGCGGTCCATCATCCGCACCGCCTGGATCGGGTAGGCACCGCTCGCGGTCTCGCCCGAGAGCATGACGGCGTCGGTGCCGTCGATGATCGCGTTGGCGACATCGGTGACTTCGGCGCGGGTGGGGCGCGGGTTGCTGATCATCGATTCGAGCATCTGGGTGGCGGTGATCACCGGCTTGCCGGCGCGGTTGGCCGCCGCGATCACGCGCTTCTGGACCATCGGCACACGCTCGATCGGGATCTCGACGCCGAGATCGCCGCGCGCGACCATCAGGCCGTCCACGGCGGCGAGGATCTCCTCCAGGTTGTCGATCGCTTCGTGCTTCTCCAGCTTCGCCATCAGCAGCGGGCGTTTTTCGGTTTCGTTGATGATCTGGCGCGCGATGTGGACATCGCGCACCGAGCGCACGAACGAGAGCGCGACGATATCGACGCCCATCTCCAGGCCGAAACGGAGGAAGTCGATGTCGCGATCGGTGATCGAATCGACCGAGAGGGTGGCGTTCGGGACGTTGATGCCCTTGGAAGAGCCGAGCGGCCCGCCGGTGATCACGACGCACTCAACGTCGGTCTCGGTCATGCGCAGCACGCGCAGCTCGATCTTGCCGTCGTCCAGCAGGACGGCGTTGCCGGGGCGAACGTCCTGCGGCAGGCTCGGCAGGGTGACGCAGACTTCGTTGGCATCGCCGGGGATGTCGCGCGTGGTCAGGACGAAGCGCGAGCCGTCCAGCAGTTCGACGGGGGCGTTGGCGGGTCCGATGGTGCGCGTCTTCGGGCCGGGGAGGTCTTGCAGGATCGCCACGGGTTGGCCGAGCGCGCTGCTGATCTGCCGGATGCGCTCGATGACCGCGCCGTGGCTCTCTTTGGTGCCGTGGGAGAAGTTGAGGCGGGCAACGTCCATGCCGGCCTTCATCAGCGATTCGAGCATTTCGGGCGTGCTGGTGGACGGCCCGATTGTGCAGACGATCTTGGTTCGCCGCCTGGTCTGTGCACCGACCGCGCTCATACCGTTCTACTCCTTGCATGCGCCGGGCTTGCGTCGGGGGGTCGATCGGGGCGGCACCATGCCGACACGCCGATTGTAGCAAATAGCCTTACGTGCGAGCCTCAAAAGTTGTCACCGTTAACACGCCCGGCGAGCAATTGACCCGTACTTCGTCGCCGGATTCGACGTATGGCGCGGGGAGGGTGACGTCGGGGTCGTAGCCGCGCGCGGCGCGCACGAGCCAAGTGCGGTCGCCGACGACCAGGCGGTGGGGATAGCCCTGCCCGGCGGTGCCGCGCAGGAAGTTGAAGGCCCAGCGCGCCGGGCGGTCGGGGGTGACGAGGTAGTCGGCCTCGGCGGGTGCGGGGTAGGTGGTGGCGTCGCTTTCGTCCTGCGGCTGGGGGCGGGCGGTGCCGTCGAGGATCGCCCGGGCGGCGCGCGTGAGGAGTGCCGCGCCGAGCGAGGCGGCGCGGAGTTCGAGTTCCTGGCTGGTGGTGCCGTCGGGCAGGGGGAAGCGCTCCTGGAGGACGATCGGCCCGGAGTCGGGCCGCGATCCATCAGGTGGGCGGTGACGCCCGCGCCGCCGTTGCCCGCGCCCGTCGGTTCGCGGAAGAGCCAGAAGAGGGGTCGGGGCCGCGCCCGCGCGGGAGGGGCGAGGGATGGAGGTTGAGGACGCCGCCGCGCGGGAGGGCGAGGAGTTTGGCGGGGAAGCGGAAGGGGAAGCAGGAGACGACGATCAGATCGGGCGCGAAGGCGGCCAGGGCGGCGATGACCGCTTCGTCGGCGAGGCGGGTGACTTCGAGGGCGGGGATGCCGCGCGCCCAGGCGAGATCGACGATGGTCTGTTTGAGCATGGCGGCGAAGGAGGTGGGGCGCGTCGCCTGCCCCGGGGGTGGGATGAGGGGACGCAGCGGGGCGAGTTGGGAGGTGTTGGTTTGTGAGGGGACGACGACGGCGGCGATGGTGATTCCGGCGTCGAGGAGGGCGGCGAGGGGCAGGCGGGAGAGTGGTCCGAACATGCCGAAGTAGATGATGCGGTGGCTGGTCATGGTTGGTCCTCTGCGGGGCGGGGGTGAGTCGTGAGTCGTGAGTCGTGAGTCGTGAGAGAGTAACGAGTAACGAGTAACGAGGGGGAGCGTTCCTTCGCGGAGATACAGGATGACACGACGGTGGGTTGTCGAGCGGTATTATCGCTCACCGCTTCAGAAAAGTCGGCGGGCGGTTGAAACCGCGCCTCGCAGACCTGCGGGCCACGAAACCCGCCTGCGCCGATTGCGTCCCAACCCGCGCAAGCGGGTTTCATTGCGAGTGAGTGCTTGCAGGACCGTATAGTTGTGTCTGGTATCAAAGCCTGTGAAAGTGACCGGGAGGGCCATGTTTGTGGCCCTCCCCGGTTGTGGCTGCGCTCGTTGTCGGGTTGGGGCTAGGCGTTGCGCCGTCGCTGGAACTTCGCCAGGACTGCGCCGCAGGCGAGCAGGCCGAGCAGGGCAAGCGCGAGCCAAGGGAGCGTGAACTGCCGCGCCATGCCGCCGCCGCCGGTGTTCGGCAGGCTGGTGACACCGGCGCCCTGGACGACGATCGTGCCCTTCATGCGCGGATGGATCGTGCAGATGTAGGTGAAGGTACCGACCTTCGAGAAGGTGATCGTCGCCGATTGCCCGGTCGCGATGTCCGGCGTCTTGAACGAGCCGTCGTCGGCCGTGGCGTTGTGCGCGGCGGTGTCCTTGTTGGTCCAGGTCACGGAGTCGCCGACGTTCACGGTGAGCGTCGCGGCGTCGAACGCGAAGCCTTGCATGGTGACGTTGGCCGTCGCCGCGCTCACCGCGGCTGCGCAGAGGAACAGGGCGATCAACGCCGCCGGGATCAGGGCCAGGGAACGCCTGATGAGTCGTCGTCGCGAAGACATGGTCCCCCTCCTTCACATCGTGTATCGTGGGTGAGCTCCGGTCATGCGCTACTCCCTACTCTTCCGCGACCAATGTCCTGCTGCACGCGACGGGATAGCGCCTCCTTTCACTCCCTCTTCTACTCTTCCTGCATGCCGGAGTCTTAATCTCTACGTCTGCCGAGCCCGAAGTGGCCCATGTTCCAGTGAAAATGGCCAGAGGGGGACGCAGATCCGCGCATTTGACGGTTCATTGCACACCTCGTTGACGGCACTGGCGTCTGGCGACCATAATCTGATTGTCCGCAGGCGACTCGGCGGCGGGGATGTGGCGGGAAGGGAAGGGCGATGGCAGACCTGGTGATGTGCAGGAAGTTGGGGCGGCAGTTGCCCGGCCTCGATGCGCCGCCTTTCATGGGCGACCTGGGGCTGCGCATCTTCGATCAGATTTCGGCGCAGGCGTTCGAGATGTGGCAGGAGCACGCCAAGACGCTGATCTCTTCCTATCGCCTGAATCTCGCGGAGCAGGGGGCGCGCGATTTTCTGCGCGAGCAGATGGAAGATTTCTTCTTCGGCGATCAGGCGCAAATGCCCGATTGGTTCGGCACGGATGGGCCGTCCGGCGGCAAGGGCGGCGGCAAGGGTGCCGCGCCCGCGAAGGGCGGCGGAGGGGCACGGAAGTGAGAAGTGGGAAGTGGGAACGACGAAGTACGAAGTACGAACTGGGCTACCAATGGCACAGCCTGCATCGCACTTCGTACCTCCAACTGTACTTCAGCGGGCGAAGCGAAGCAATGCGCGGGCGGGGCGAGGTTCTGCTGGTATCGACGTATGAATTGGGGCACCAGCCGCTGGCGCTGGCGTCGCCGCTCGCGTGGCTGCGCGGGGCGGGGTACGGGGCGGTCGCGGTCGATACGTCGGTGGAGGCGCTGAGCGACGAGGCGATTGCGCGTGCCCCTGGTGGCGATCTCGGTGCCGATGCACACGGCGACGCGGCTGGGGGTGGCGATCGCCGAGCGGGTGCGGCGGATCAACCCGGATGCGCATTTGCTGCTACAGTCTGTACGCGCTGTGAATGCGGAATATCTGCGACCGCGTTATGCCGATAGCGTGATCGGCGGCGAGTTCGAGGCACCGCTGCTCGATCTGGTGCGGCGGTTGGAGGCGGGTGAGCGGCCAGCGGAGCAGGATGCCGCGCCGCACCTCGCGCGGCTGCCGTTCGTGGTGCCCGAGCGCGCCGAGTTGCCCGCGCTGCGGGGTATGCGGGGCTGCGGCGGGGCGGCGAGATCGTCGGCGGGGTATGTCGGGCGAGCCGGGCTGTCTGCACACCTGCCTGCACTGCCCGATTCCGCCGGTGTACGGCGGGCGCTTCTTCGTGGTGCCGCAGGGGGTGGTGCTGGCCGATATCCGCGCGCAGGTGGCGGCGGGGCGCGGCATCACGTTCAGCGATCCGATTTTCTGAATGGGCGGGGCATGTGCTGCGGATCGCGCGGGCGATGCACGAGGAGTGGCCCTGGCTGACGTTCGACGCGACGATCAAGGTCGAGCATATTCTGGAGCGGCGCGAGTTGTTCCCGGAGTTGGCGGCGCTCGGCTGCGCGTTTGTCGTGTCGGCGGTCGAGTCGCTGAGCGATGTGGTGCTCGAACGGCTGGATAAGGGGCATACGCGCGCGGATGTGGTCGAGGCGCTCGGTATCCTGGATGCCGCCGGGATCCCGATGCGGCCGTCGCTGCTGCCGTTCACGCCCTGGACGACGCTGGAGGATTATCGCGATCTCCTCACGTTCGTGGAGGAGCGCGACATGATCGAGCATTTCGATCCGGTCCACTTCTCGATCCGGCTGCTGGTGCCGCCCGGCTCTTCGCTGCTGGATCGCCCGGATACGGCCGATTGGCTGGGGCCGCTGGACGAGGCGGCGTTCACCTATCGCTGGGAGCACCCGAGCGACCCGCGCCTGGACGAGTTGCAGCGGGCGATTGCGGCGACGGTTGAGCGGGCCGAGCGGGAGGGTGAGGCCGCTGCGGAGACCTTCGCGCGGATCAAGAAGCGGCGTGGGAGGCAAGCGGGGAGCCGCTGCCGCCGCCGCGCGTGCGCGGCGGCGTGGCCGTGGCGCGTAAGCCCGTGCCGGGGTTGACAGAGTCGTGGTTCTGTTGAGCAGAACCGACGGCGGAGCAGTTTGCTTCGCGCTAACCGTCGAAAGCCAATAGGCGCAACGCCCGCTATTCTCATCGCGGATTCCTGCGTCCCCCGTGCTAAGCGGACTCACGTTGCACGATCTCAAATGCATTCTCATCGCAAATCGATACTGCTGGCCTCATATCATAGGTGAAAATCATCGGAACTGCGCCACTGGCTGAAGTGATCCTCCTGGTGCTGTTCGAGGCGACCACTGATCCCTCCCGATTGTCGGTAGTCTTCGCAATGCGCGGTAGTCAGATCGTCACAGACACATCAACCACTCGTTCCAGGCGCGGGTTTGTGCCTCGACGGCATGGACAGTGAGGGGAAATGGGTATTGGCATGCGTGGCTTGGGAGAAGTCGAGGACGGTGGCGACGACGTCCGCCTGCCGCAGTTGGCCACCCGTAGGCGTTCTCGGGAGCGCTCGAACGCTAACTTGCCATTGGTTGGATTCGAAACATCTGGAGAACTGCTGGACCCATTCTGCTGCCTTCAAAGCGGTCGCACGTGATACTGCGCTTGCTGCAATGGGCACAAGGTAGTAGCCGGTACTACCGGCGATGAGAGAATCAAAGCGGTCAACCTTCTCAATCCTCCATTGTTCGTGTTTGATGAGTGTTGAATAGATTACCGCGCACGATTTGTTGGGTTATGGGCGAATGGCGAGGAAGTTGCGGATGTGGAGGTCGAGGCCGCCTTTGTCGAAGGAGTAGACGAGGAAGCCTTGTTGGCCGCTCTTGAATTCGGCGTCTTGCACGGAGGCGATGGCGGTGTCGTTGGCGTAGAGGGTGAGCTGTGTGCCGACGCAGTCGAAGCGAATGCGATTGGTGGCGTTGCCGCGTTTGATCGCCGGGTGGTTGTTGATGCGCGCGAGTTCGACGTATTTCCCGCCCGAGAACTTGAAGACCAGGGCGAAGCCATCGGTCGCGACCATGGCACCGTAGAAATTGTCCAGATTCTGCGTGCGGCAGGCGAACCCGAAGAGTGGTTCCTGGACCGGCCCGAAGCGCGTCATGTCGGCTTCGAGGCGGATGTTGGCCTGCGGGGCGAGTTTGTCGTTGACGATGATGGCGCGGTAGTTGGCGGCGGCGAGGGCGATGCGGTATTCGCCCGGCAAATACCTGACATCGTAGTGCCCTTGCGGATGGACGTAGGTTGGCCAGCCGCTATTCGGGTCGTTGAAGTTGTCCTGGAGGAGGATGTTGCCGCCCGGCGACGGGCTGGGGCTGGCGGCGGGGCCACCGTTAAGGATGCGCCGCCCGAATTGGCCGAGCAGGACGTTGTAGGGGGCGACGTTCTCGGGGTGCCGCTCGAAGCGGGCGCGCTCGAAGTAGAGGACCTGGTATTGCTTACCGTCCTCCAGCGTCTCGGTGATCACTTCGCTGAGGGGGAAGCCGAATTGCGGCAGGCCGCCGTTGGCGTTCCAGTAGGCCATGAAGTCGTTCGGGACGTTGTGGCCGGTCTGGGGGAAGAAGTTCTGGCCGGGGATTTCGGCGACCGGCGGGTCGGCGGGGTGGATGGCGCGACCGAACTGGCCGAGCAGCACGTCGTTGGGGGCGGTGTTCTCGGGGTGGTATTCCATGCGGACGCGCTCGAACCACTGGACGAGGTAGGTCTTGCCGTCTTCCAGTTTCTCCTGGCGCTCGCCGCTGAGCGGGTAGCCGTTGATGGCGAGGCCGCCGTGATTGGTCCACTGGGTCAGGAAGCGACCGGAGATGCACTGCCCGGTCTCGGGGAAGCATTGCTGCGGGCCACCGGCCGAGGGAGAAGGGGAAGAGGACGGCGACGGTGAGGGGATGGGATTATCGGAGATGCTCCAGCCGATGTCGCGCAAGACGGCGAGCGCGAGTGGTCCGGGGTTGTAGTTCGACTCGCCGCGCGCACCGAAGGGCGTCATTAGCGAATTGGGGGTACCGGCCGGATAGGTGTCTTCGTCGAAGTGGGCGATGCTCGATCCGGAATTGTAGGTTCCGGGCGCGTAGAGCCGCGCCGGGTTGCCGCCATTGGCGGCGCGGGTGTTCTGGCCACCATAGAAGACCTGACCGCTCTGGAGCTGACCGGCCAGCGCGGTCGAGGGGTTGCCGTAGCGGGCGGTGTCGATCAGGGCACCGCCGTCCGCGTCGATGACGAAGCGGTCGTAAGTGAACGATGAGCCGTTGACGCCCCACTGCCCCTGCCCGGACTTGATGTCGAAGCTATCGGTGAAGCCGAGGCCGTGACCGAGTTCGTGGAGGACCACCAGGGCAAGGCTGTACTGGTTCGCGGGGGTCTGCCCGGTGCCGAAATACCAGTTGACGCCGGTGTTGTTGAATGAGGCGATGATGTCGGGTTCGTTCGGCTCGAGGTCCCGGTTGGCGATTTGCTTGGCGAGGGCGGCGGGATACCACGGCCCGCCCTGGGTGCGGAAGAAGTTGTTCGGACCCGCCGCGCCGAGCGCGCCGGTCGGGAGTTGTTCCCAGACGGCCTGGATGCGGATGGGGAAAGGGGCGTTCAGGAGCGATTCCCAGATCTGCACGGCGTACTCGAAGGCGGCCTGCGCCTCGGGGGTGAAGCCCTGGTACTCGACGCTGATCTGGGCGGTCTGCGCTCGCAGATAGGTCGATTGGGGTGCGGCGATAAAGGTCTGCACCTCCTCGTCGCTGGCAAGCATCGTGGTCCGGGCACCGGGTGCGCGCTCCCAGGCGCTAGCCGCGCCCGCCACCGGCAGGATCGCCAGTTGCGCCAGAATGCAGCTCGCCACGATCAACCAGCGCAACCACCGACTCCGTTGCAGCATCCCCCGCTCCTTTCCTCTGCGCATTGATCCACCCCTTTGTGACGCGGCCTGCTTGCCTGCAATTCGCCACCCGCGCAGCAGACACCGACGGGCATGGCGTAGTGAGCGCCCGTCATTGCTCGGTTCCTTTGATGGCGGCATTGTAGCAAGTACGGATGGACCGGGGAAGGGGTGGGGCGAGGGTAGGGCTTGCGGGAGAGGTAATAGCTTCGCCACGCCCGCCCGGAGCTGAAGTCTCCGGGCTACGAGAATGCGCCGGATCACTCCGGCTTTGGCGTGTTTCGTGGCGGGGTGGCAGGGGTCGCGGCGGGCGAGGAGATCGCCCGCTGCGACGCGGCGGCTGCTAGCGGGCGATCATGGGGAGTGTTTTGGAGGGGGTGAGGAGGGGCATTTCGGGCTTGATCTGGAAGTGGAGTTTGGCGTGGGCTTCGCGCAGGGCGGCTTCGGCGGTGGCGGGGTCGGCGGCGCGGGAGAAGATGAAGCCGAGGTAGGCGGCACCCTCGGGGAGGGGGACGATGCGCCCGCCAAGCTGCGCGGTGATCTCGACGCCGGTGATGTGGGGCACGGCGAGGGCGTCCTCGATGCCGGTGACGCCGGTGAGGAGGCCGGCGGCGGGGATGGGGATCATCATCGCCCCGGCGGCGTCCTTGCTGCGATCGAGCGAGTCGAGCGGCAGGCCGACGGCGTGGCGGAGGATGATCTCTTCGAGGCTCATGCCCGCGCCGAATTCGAGGACGGTGGAGCACTGGCCGCCGATGGAGCGCCCGGCGATCTCGACCAGCCAGGGGCCGCGCTCGTTGACGCGCAGTTCGGCGTGGACCGGCCCGGTGCGGAGGCCGAGCGCCCGCGCGGCGGCGGCGGTGGCGTCGGCGATGGCCCGCTGGGTGGCGTCGGGCAGGCGCGAGGGGGTGACGTAGATCGTTTCCTCGAAGAAGGGGCCGTCGAGCGGGTCGGGCTTGTCGAAGAGGGCGAGGACGCGCAGTTCGCCGTCGGTGAGCAGTCCTTCCAGGGCGACCTCGAAGCCGGGGATGAATTCCTCGACCAGGATGGTGGTGCGGGCGGGATCGACGCCTTCGTCGAGCAGCATGGCGCGCGTGCGGGAGAAGGCGGCGACGAATTCCTCGGGGTTGTCGGCGCGGATGACGCCGCGACTGCCGGAGAGGAGGATCGGCTTGACGACGCAGGGGTAGGCGACCTGCTGGGCGATGTCGGCCGGGTCGTCGCTGAGCAGGAAGGGGAGGAAGACGGGCACGGGCACGCCACCCGCGCGCAGGGCTTCGCGCATCACCTGCTTGTTGCGCGCGGCCAGGGCGGCGTCGGGCGCGTTGTGGGGCAGGCCGAGCGCGGCGCTGGCCTGGGCGGCGAGCAAGCTGGCGCTGTCGTCCACCGAGAGAACCGCGTCGAACGGGGTTTCCCGCGCGGCGGCGGCGATGGTGGCGGTCGCTTCGTCGGGCTTGCTGAAGTCGAGGCCGAAGGGCTGGTTCCAGTATTCGGCCAGGGTCTTGGGCATGTCGATCCCCTTCACCACCTCCAGATCGAGCCGCTCGGCGGCGGAGAGGAAGGCGTTGGCCCGATAGGTGAGGGGGGAGAGGAGGAGCAGGACGCGCTTGCGGTCGTTGGTCGCGGTCATGGTGTGTCGATCCTCGCTGGTGAAGGAGTGCCGTCTGTCATAGTTGTACAACATTTGGGGTGGGGAGGGTATTCCGAAGGTAGGAAGGACGGTTCGAAGGTTTGAAGGTTCGCAGGTTCGGTGGATTGCGCTGTGGTGTAGAACTTCTGAACTTTCGAACCTGCGAACCGTAATCCCCCTGTGAAGTGGCGCGGGCTGGGGCGGTCCGGTATCATCGGCGGGCGTTGGTGGGTGGGATCGTGTGGATGGGGTGGGGATGCGCGAGGCGAGGCTGCTGAATCGCGGGTTGCTGATGCTGATGGCGGGACATTTCACGGTGGACCACTTCAGCGGGCTGTTGCCGGTGATGATTCCGTTGTTGCGCGACCGGTTTGCGCTCGATCTGGCGGCGACGGGGTTGATCGTGACGCTGGTGACGGCCTCGACCTCGCTCAGTCAGCCGTTCTTCGGGCTGTTCGTGGACCGGTTTGGGACGCGCACGCTGGGATGGATCGCGGTCGCGTGGATGGGCTTTTTCTTCATGCTGATCGGCTTTGCGCCGAACTATCCGCTGGTGCTGGTGGCGGGGGTGCTGGCGGGGTTCGGGTCGGGCGCGTTCCACCCGCTCGGGCTGGTCAATGTGCCAGCGGTGAGCAATCCGCGCCGGTTCAATACGGCGCTGTCGCTGCACACGGTCGGGGGGACGGGGGGCTACGCGCTCGGGCCGCTGGTCGGGGCAGTGCTGTTCAGCGTCTTCGGGCTGCGCGGGCCGATTGTGCTGCTGCCGCTGGCGGTCGGGGTCGCGATCTGGCTGGCGCGCGGGTTGGGGCCGATCGAGGAGCGGCGGCGGGCGCGGACGGCGCGCATCGCGGCGGGCGAGACGCGCGCGATGCAGCTGCGCCCGTTGCTGGCGATCATCGGCGTGGTGATGCTGCGCTCGTGGTGCTTCATGGTGCTGGTGAATTTCCTGCCGATCCTCTACCTCTCGCTGGGGTATGGCGCGGCGTTCTATAGCCCGCTGTTGTTCGTGGTGCTGATTTCGGGGTCGGTTGGCACGGTGCTGGGCGGGCTGTTTGCGGACCGGTTCAACCGGCGGCTGGCGATCATCGGGTCGCTGGTGCTGCTGGCTCCGGCGATCTGGCTGATGCTGGCGTTCCCGGGACCGGGGGCGTTTTTCTTCGGGGTGCTGGTCGGGATGGTCGCCGATTTCTCGCTGCCGTCGATCATGACGATGGCGCAGGAGTTGATGCCGGGGCGCGTGGGGGTGACATCGGGGTTGATCATCGGGGTGGGCTTTGTCACCGGCGGGTTCGGGGTGTCGATCACCGGGGCGGTTGCCGACCACATCGGGCTGACGCGGGCGCTGATGCTGATGCCAATTTTGCTGGCGGTGGCGCTGGTGCTGACGTTGTTGGTGCCGAGTGATGGGGGAAGGGGGCGGAGCGGCGTGGGGATGTGGGGGCGTGGGGGCCTGAGGGCGTGAGGAGAGTCGTAAGTCGTAAGTCGTAAGTCGTAAGGGGAGACGGACCTCACCCCCGCCGCCTGCGGGCGGCACCCCCTCTCCCGCGAGGAGAGGGGGAAGCGCTGACCAGAGGGTGAGGGGATTGCGAAGGGATGTGGCTGGCGAAGGCCCTGACCCCTCCCCGCCGCTGCGGCGGCGACCCTCCCCCGGAAGGGCGAGGGTAGGGATACGGGGAGCGTGGTCGGTTGTGTGGAGATGGCTAGAGGAGGGGGGAGGCGAGGCGGTAGAGGGAGTCGAGGAGGCGGCGGCTGAGGGGGGTGCGGAGGTAGGCTGCGACGGTCCATTCTTCGCAGTGTTGCAGGTCTTTGGCGAATTGGGTGGCCAGTTCTTGCGCCTTGGACTGGTCGTAGATGACGGCGACGGTTTCGTAGTTGATGCTGAAGCTGCGGATGTCCACGTTGGCGGTGCCGACGGCGATGACGGCGTTGTCGATGTTGATCGTTTTGGGATGGAAGTAGGCATCCTGATACAGGAAGATGCGCGCCCCGGCTTCGGCGACGGCCTGGAAATAGGTGTGGGCGGCGCGATAGGGAATCTGATACTTGCCGCCGCGCGGGGTGAACATGAGCTGCACGTCCACGCCGGCGAGCGCGGCGGCGCGCAGGGCTTCAACGATGCTTTCGTCGGGGATGAAGAAGGGGGATTGGAGCTGGATCGACCGCTCGGCGGAGACGATCATCTGGAAGTAGAGTTGGCGGATCGCCTGCCATTGGGAGTCGGGGCCGCTCTGCACGATCTGCACGGGTAGGAAGTGCCCATCCGCGACCGGGGGGTAGTATTCGGGGTCGTGGTATTCCTCGCCGGTGGTGTTGAACCAACTGACCGCGAAGCTGGCCTGCAACCCTTGCGCGGCCTCGCCGACGACGCGGAGGTGGGTGTCGCGCCAGGCGGGGAAGGCGGTGGGGTGGAGTTGCTCTTTGTCGAGATTGAGGCCGCCGGTGTAGCCGATGCGGCCGTCGATGACGGCGATTTTGCGGTGGCTGCGGTAGTTGATGCTGTGGAGCTTGGTGAAGGAGCGAAATTCCAGGTAGGGGTGGATGGCGATCCCGGCGTCGGTCAGGTCGCGCAGGTAGCCTTTGCCGAGCGCGCCGCCGGAGGCGTCGTAGAGGCAGCGTATTTTCACGCCGCTGCGGGCGCGTTCGATCAGGACGTCTTTGAGTTCGATGGTGAAGCTGTCTTCGGTCCAGATGTAGTAGTTGAGGTGGATGTGGTGCCGCGCGGCGCGGAGATCGGCCAGGAGGCGGGGGTATTTCTCGCTGGCGTCCTGGAGGATGGTGACCTCGTTGCGCGCGGTGAAGAGCGAGGAGCCGTTGCGCTGCACCAGCTGGATGAGCTTGCGGCGGTAGGATTCGGGGTGCGCGGTGGCGAGGCGGTCGATGTACTCTTGCTGCCGCGCGAGGATGGGGCGGAGATCCTGCACGAGGTCGCCGTCGAGCTCCTGCTGGGCGAGTTCATTCTCCTTGCTGAAGGCCTGCCAGCCGCGACCGGCGAAGCGATAGGCGACGATCCCGGCGAGCGGGACGAGGAGGAAGAGGAAAAGCCAGGCGAACGTCGATTGCGGGGTGCGATTCTCCAGCACCAGGTAGATCGCGGCCACGAGGGCGTAGAGGCCGAGCAGGATGGCGGCAAGCTGGAGGATGTGGGTCAGGGTCATCTTCTCCGTCCCACGGGTGACGCGAGCGTTCCGGCCACGGCGGATCCGGTTTGGGCCGGGGGAGTATAGTATATTGCCCCGGGCGTGCCGGGCTGCGCGGATTGGCCAGGGTGTTGGCGGTTGGTTGCGTGGGCGGTTGAAACCGCGGCTGGGGCCTGCGGGCCACGAAACCCCACCCACTGCGGTGGGTACCCGGCGCGGGTTAGGATTTGCCCCAGGGTCACGGTACAGCGACGCACATCGGGCGCTGGATATTCGCGGCCATTGAGGCGGCGGCGCACTTCGATCCAAAGCCCAGGTGAAATCGCCGGACCTCCGCGAGGATAATTGCGCTGTGCGAGCAAGCTCCGCGACGTGCTTAGGAAAGGTGAACCGATGACGGCGAATGGCGATGGCGGGTCGAAGGGTGGGGGCAAGGGGCGCGCGACGGTGAAGCCGCAGCTATTGAGCGGTTTCCGCGACTTCCTGCCGCCGCAGATGCTCCTGCGGTTGCAGGTGATCGGCATCCTGCGCGAGACCTTCGAGCGCCACGGCTTCGAGCCGTTCGATACGCCCGCGCTGGAGCACGCCGCGACGCTGACCGGGAAATATGGCGAGGATGAGAAGCTGCTCTACCGCTTCCAGGATCACGGCGGGCGGGATGTGGGGCTGCGCTACGACCTGACGGTGCCGCTGGCGCGCGTCGCGGCGCTGCACGCGAACGATCTGGTGCTGCCGTTCAAGCGGTACCACATCGCGCCGGTCTGGCGAGCCGACCGGCCGCAGCGCGGGCGCTTCCGCGAGTTCTACCAGTGCGATGTCGATACCGTGGGGAGCCCGTCGATGCTGGCCGATGCCGAGGCGATCGCCACGGTGGCCGATTCGCTGGCGGCGGTGGGGTTCCCAGATTTCACGGTGCAGATCAACCACCGGGGGATCATCAGCGGGCTGTCGAAGCTGGCGGGCGTGGACGATGCGTTCGCGGGGCAGGTCTACCGCAGCATCGACAAGATCGAGAAGATCGGGCCGTCGGGGGTGCGCGGAGAGTTGATCGAGCGCGGGGTGCCGGACGATGCGGCCGATCGGGTGCTCGAACTGGTGACGCTGAAGGGTGACGACGCGGCGGTGCTGGCGGAGTTGCGCGGGCGGGCGGCGAACTTCCCGGAGGTGGTGGCGGGGGTGGATGACCTGGAGCGGCTGTTCCGCTTCCTCGGTTCGCTCGGGATCCCGCGCCAGCACTACGCGCTGCAACTCTCGATGGTGCGCGGCCTCGACTACTACACCGGCCCGGTCTTCGAGATCGCGGTGGAGCGGCCGAAGGTCGGGTCGATCGGCGGTGGCGGGCGCTACGACGGGTTGATCGGCTCGTTCAGCGGGCGCGATGTGCCCGCGACCGGCTTCTCGCTCGGACTGGAGCGGATGTTCGAGGTGATCGGGAGTACAACCTGCTGCCGCCGGTCAAGACGGTGGCGCAGGTGCTAGTGGCGATTGTGCGCGACGGCGACGATGACGGGACGGCGGCGGCGCTGGGCCCGGTGACGGAGTTGCGGGCGGCGGGGCTGCGCGCCGAGGTCTACCTGAACGAGCGGCGCGGCTTGCGCGACCAGTTCAACTACGCGAATCGCCGGGGGATCCCTTATATCGTGCTGGCGGGCGGCGACGAGCAGGCACGCGGGGCGGTGAAGCTGCGCGACCTGTCGAGCGGCGAGGAGCGCGAGGTGCGGCACGCGGAGGTGGCGGATACGCTGGTGAAGGCGCTGCGCGGAGGGTGAGCCAGGGACCAAGGTGGATGCCCGGTGGCGAGTGCGAGAGGCCCCAAGGGTTGAAACCCTGGGCTGAATCACCCGCAAGCGGGTACCCGGCCGCAAAGCCCGTCTGCGCGGGCGCGGGACGTAGCAGTTCGGCAGGGATGTAGCAGAGGCGGGGGCGTGGTTGGTAGCCACGAACCCCGCCTTTGATTTGGTGGCCATTTTCAGGCAGAGGGAGCTACGGAGCGGCGGCGGTGGCGTTCGATGGCGAGGTGGAGTTCGATGGTGGCGGCGAGCCAGAGGCCGCCGAAGAGGTAGGCACCGAGGGTGTCGCTGGGCCAGTGGGCACCGAGGTAGACGCGGGAGGGGCCGACCAGGAGGACGAGGAGTCCGCAGAGGGTGAGGAGGAGGGCGCGGGGAGGCCTCCGCGCCAGTTGGTGAGGAGGAGGTAGAAGCAGAAGCCGAAGAGGGTGACGTACTGGGTGACGTGTCCGGAGGGGAAACCGTAGCCGACGATGTGGCGCACGACATGGACAAGGGTGTCGCTGGGGCGTGGGCGCTCGATCAGGTTGCGGAGCTCGCCGCTGAGGAGCCAGCCCAGGAGGGAGGAGCCGACGCCGAGCAGCGCCGCGCGCCACTGGCGGGCGAGGAGCAGGGCGGCGAAGACGACGAGGTAGGAGAGGTAGGTGTAGGGGGGATAGCCGAAGTCGCTGACGCGGGTGAGGAGCCAGCCGTAGCCGGGCAGGGTGACGCCCTGATGGCGCGCTCGACCGGGAGGTCGAAGCGCAGGAGGGCATCCTGGCCGCGAACGAGCAGGGCGAGGGTGATGAGGGTGATGGTGGCGAGGGCGAGGAGGGCGAGGTAGAGGCGGAGGAAGCGTCGACCGCGACGGACTTGCTCGCGGGGGCAGACTTCTTCGGTCTCGGTGGGGGCGATGGGGGTGACGCGGGGTGAGTGGTCATCGGTGGTCCTCATAGTGGCCGAAGGAGCAATGCTTGATGGCACATGCGGCTGTCGCTGTGGCGGAGCAAGGGGCGTGCCAGGAATGTGGTGGTGGGCGCAAAGCTCGCCCAGCGGAGCAGGGCGGTTCACGAACCGCCCCTACAACCAGACCCGAGGCGGTGGTTTGCACGCGCACCGGGAAATGCGCCGGAGAAATCCCGTTAGGGGCGGGGGAGGCGGGCGGGGTCGCGGATTTGCCAGACGGAGAGGTCGGCGTTGCCGACGCGGGTGGAGGCGACCAGGCGCATGTTGCTGTTGAGCCAGTCGTTGAGGTCGCGGCTGGTCCAGTCGTCGGCGTTGCGGACGAAGATGACGCGCTGGTGGTCGCTGGTGATGTCGGCGAGTTCGGCTTTGCGGCCGTCGGGGGTGAGGCTGGGGTGCTTGATCGTCTCGCCGCCGACCGTGGCGGGGCGGAAGAGGTAGAAGTCGCTGTTGTTCCAGAAATAGGGGTGGAACTGGAGGTAGAGGTCCTGATCGGCGAAGACGAGCGCGGCCTGGTCGGTCGTGGAGGGCTCGTAGCGGCGGACAAAGTCGAAGGCGGGGCGGAGCGGGCTCTGGTTGTAGTAGGCGTTGGTCCAGGTGTTCCAGGCGACGACGGTGGCCGGGACGGCGATCAGCAGCGCGGCGACGGCGGCGGAGAGGGCGACGCGCGGGTTGATGCGGATCGCGGCGATCCGATTCTCCCAGCCCCAGAGTTCGGCCAGCCACTCCCCGATCAGGGCGATCCAGAGGAGGGTGCGGGCGACGACGGCGAAGATCAGGAGCCAGGCGACGTTGCCGAACCATTCGTGGTAGAGGGGCCATTCGAGCAGGTTGACCGCGCTGAGCGCGAGGCTGTAGCCGAGGGCGCGACGCCAGGGGAGGAGGACGACGACGAAGGGGAGGACGTAGATGATGAACTGCGGGCTGTAGCCCTTCGAGTAGAGGAGGAAGCCGAGGGTGGAGATGGCGGTGAAGAGGGCCATGTTGCGCTGGGTGCGCGCCACCGGGCGGAACCAGAGGATGGCGTAGAGGATAGCGAAGCCGACGGCGATCGGGATGGTGGGGACGCGGGAGCGGTAGGCGATGTACTGGGCGGTGGTGGGGTCGAAGCGGACGCCGAGCGGCGCGACCTTGCCCCAGCTGAAGTAGCCGTCGATCAGCGCCCAGACGGTCTCCCAGGAGGAGCGGGCGAAGACGGCGCGGTAGGAGGCGATGAAGTAGGTCGGGCTGAGAGCGAGGAAGGGGGTGGCGATCAGGAGGGTGACGGCGGCGGCACCGATGAAGAGGGCGACTTTCTCGCGGCGCTGGGGTAGGAATTTGAGGCCGACGGGGCCGAGGATCGCGGGGAAGACCTTGGTCATGAAGCCGAGGCCGGTCATCGCACCGGCCTCCAGGCCCTGGTTGCGCAGGAGGAACCAGAGGCCGAGGAGCAGGATGGCGCAGGGGAGGGTGTCGTACCAGCCGATGGCGACGACGACGGGCCAGAAAAGGGCGGCGTAGAGGATCATGCGGCGCAGGCCCTCGCCGGGCGGGGCGAGGCGCAAGCTGAGCGCGCCGACGAGCGCGACGACGACGAGGTCGGCGAGGACGAGCACGGAGCCGAGGACGAGGTGGAAGCTGGCGTCGAACTCGCGGAAGAGGGTCGGCGGGAAGAGGAGGGTGAGGCGGTAGGCCCCGACCGCGATCCAGGGGAAGACGGGCGGGTATTCGACCCAGTAGTCGAGGTAGGGGTAGAAGCCGAGGTTGCTCAGCTCACCGAGCGAGCGGTAGAACCAGTAGTCGAAGCCGTCGGTGACGAAGAGGATCGGCAGGCGGAAGGCGACGGCGAGCAGCAGGATCAGCCAGAAGTCGCGCCGCGTGCCCGCGTCGGCGGGGGGCGTAGCGGTGGGGGCTGGGGGGTCGGGGTGGCGCTCCGGGAGGGCCTGCGCCTCCGTGGCCTGTGCCATGCAGTCTTTCCGTGCTCGGTCAGTCATGCCCGTCGGAGGGGACTCCGACGTAGGGGGTGGACTCGCGATAGGGGCTCGCCGTGGGGGCGAGTGCGGCGGGGAGGGTACGATTGAGCCGCCGGTAGACGCCGAGCAGTTCTTCGAGCCGGGCCTGCCAGGAGAGGTGGGCGACGGCGCGCTCACGCACGGCCCAGGCGCTGCGCGCGGCGGCGTCCGGTCGGGCGAGCAGGCCGAGCAGGCTCTCGGCCAGGGCCTCGGGGGTGCGCGCGGTGGGATAAACGGCGGCGTCGCCGAGGATCTCGCGGTTGGTCGGCTTGTCGAAGGTGACGGTGGGCAGGCCCATCGCGGCGTAGTTGTGGAGCTTGCCGTTCCCTTCGGTCTCGGAGAGCTTGGGGCTGACGGCGATGTCGCCGAGCGCCAGGAAGGTCTCGGCCTCGCGGTAGTAGATGCGGCCGGGGAAGCTGGTGTGCTGCCCGAGGCCCATCGCGAGGGCCTGCTGCCGGTAGGTCTCGTTGCCGGGGAAGCCGCCGATCAGGAAGAAGGCGCTGGGGTCGCGCGCGACGACGATGCGCGCGGCTTGCAGCAGGAGTTCGGTGCCCTGGTGCGGCGCGAGTAGGCCGAGGTAGACGATCACCTTGCGGTCGGGGCCGATGCCGTAGCCGCTGCGAAGGGCGTCGCGCTCGGCGCGGTCGAGCAGGCCGGGGCGGAAGCGGGCGGTATCGACGCCGTCGGCGACGGTGCTGACGCGGTCGGGAGCCATGCCGAACTCGTCGATCAGCAGGCGCGCGGCGTTGGCGGTGCTGGTGATGATGGTATCGGCGGCGCGGTTGGCGATCCTCCAGCAGCGCGGTCGGGCGATAGAGCAGGCTGTCGCGCCGCAGGAAGCGGTGATCCACCATCTCGGCGGTGAGGCTGCCCTGATAGTCGAAGACGAGCGGGCGGCGCAGGAGTCGGGCGAGCGCACCGCCGATCAGCGCGCCTTCGTGCAAATGGGCGTGGATGAGGTGGGGGCGGAAGGCGAGCGCGGTGCCGACGGTGCGCGCGGTGAGCGCGACATCGAGGTAGAGCTTGTGGCGCGAGGAGCCGACGACGGCGCGCTGGACGCCGGGGAGGCCGAGGCTGCGCCGGATGGTCAGGCCGTCGACAGGGTTGCCGTTGTGGTAGGTGCAGATGACGACCCGATGGCCGCGCGATTGCAGGCCGCGGGCCTCTTCGAGGATCCGAACGTGACACCCATAGTCGGAGAAGAAGGACGTTGGTGCGATCATCAGGACGCGCAATTGCCCGCGCGTTCGCACGTTTTCCTCCACACGAGTTGTCAAATGTCTCGCTCCATCCCCTCAGGTGATGATTCTACCCGAAGCGGTGTAGATACGCAAAAGTGGGCGTTGCAGGGGACAGGTGTGGTGTCCCGGTGATAGAACGTGCGGGAGGGCATGGTGGGCGTGGAAAAAGTAGGTTTGTTTTTGCATTTTTGCTTTTTTCTTCCTTTCCTCTGGGGCGGGGTGAGGCCCCTCCATCCCCCAATGCTGGGGGGACTTCGTGCAGGCAGCGAATGGAAAACGCTGTGGTTGGCGATGGGTTGGCCCCCTGAATCCCCCATAGATGGGGGACTTTAACCAAGGTGGCGGGGGCGAAGGGTGGTCATGGTGGGGTCTCCTTTGTGGCGGGGGCCGAGGTGCCAAGGGTGATGCGGGTGCCGTTCCGACGAGGAGCGGGTCTGAGATCCGCCCCTACCGGAGCAGGTGGCGATCCTGGTGCCGGGTGCTGATCGGCGCAAGGTCTTCTCTTGAACGCCCCTACAGATACGGACCCGTCAGAGGGGGCGAATCGTGCCACAGTGTTGGGTGGTGGGTTGGGTTGTTGGGGGGTGAGGGGGGGCTATACTCTGGCGTCCGGTGGGTGGTTTTGCTGGGCAGTATTGGTGCGGGGGGATATGTCTTCGGGGATGGGCGAGGGGCCGAGGCCGCAGGGGATCGGGTACGAGGTCCATGGGGACCGGAAGGGGTCGCTGCCGGTTTTCGAGCGGCAGTGGCGCGAGATGCTGGCGGCGGAGGCGGAGCCGGAGTTCGGGCCGCAGGAGCGGCTGTTCGCCGAGCGGAAGATCGAGGCGCTGCTGGAGATCCTGCCGCCACCGCCCGCGACGATGCTGGAGTGCGGCTGCGGCAGCGCGGAGGTGTCGGCGGCGCTGGCGGCGCAGGGGTACCGGGCGACGCTGCTCGATGCGGCCCCGGCGGCGTTGCAGGTGGCGCGGCGGCGTTTCGCGCGGCGGGGGTTGGCGGCGGAATATACGCTGGGGAATGTGCCAGCTGCCGTTCCCGGAGGATACGTTCGATGTGTTGACGAGTTTTGGGTTGTTGGAGCATTTCGCCGACGTGGACAAGGTGATCGCGGAGATGGTGCGCGTGATCCGGCCGGGCGGGATGTTCTTTGCGGATATCGTGCCGGAGCAGTTCTCGGTGCAGACGGTGGGCACGGTGCTTTAATGCCGGGGTGCGGCTGGCGTATTACAGCATGAAGGGGGAATCCGCGCCGGGGCGCACGAGGCGGGGCGGCTGTTCCGACCCGATTTCTGTAGTGATTATTCGCTGGAAACGTACCGAAGGGATTCATGCGCACGCGGCGGGGCTGCGCGGGATTGTGATCGGGGGAATCGGCCGGTGCCGGTGTTGACGCTGCCGGATGTGGTGGAGCGGCCGTATGTGGCGGCGCTGCGACGCGGGCAGGATTTGTGGCGGCGGTTCGATGAGGCGGGGGAATCCGCTGACGAACTGGTGGGGGGCGGGGTGGTGGGCGTGGGGGGTGAAGATGTCGTAGGAACTTGCATAAACACTGAGATCATACCTCCGTTACGACTGGTCCAGTCTATAAATACCAGTTGGTGAGTCCGTGATATTGCTTCTCCGGTTTTCAAGGCGCGCCCACTGAGCAACGGCGACTCTCTGGGGACAACCTCCAAGAAGAAGCGACGGATCAGTTTGAGCATTTGAGCCCTGCGACAAATGCCACCGCCGTCTTGTCCAAATCGGCGGCCTTGGCGTCATAGCTTGTTGCTTGGTCCTGCGCCGATTTGGAGATGGTCGCGGCATTGTCAAGCTGTTGCTGTGCCAAGCCGAGCGCACGGTCGATGGCTTCTTGGTTGAACTGCGCCGAGGGCGTGCCCGTCGCGTTCGCCGCCACCGCCCGTTGCAACACGACCCAGGCATCCCGCACCGCTTGCATATTCTTCTGCACATCGCTGATGTCGTTACTAACCGTCTTTACCACATAATCGAATGAGGAACGGTCGTACTTTATGGAGCCATGAACATACTGCACCGTGCCGAGTTGGTACTTCACGGTGCCGAGTTGATAGCAGTCGAAGGGACGCTTGGCGGCTTCGCTTTGCAGCTTGGTATATTCCGTCTGCATGAGCGCCCAATCCGCCGCATATTGTTTGAGAGCGGCATCGTAATTGGTGTCGCGCTTCAACCTATCCCCTGCGTCGGAGAGCAAGCGGATAGCACTGGCGAGAGTCGCATTGGCGTCCCGCACGGCGGCCTGCTTCTTGGCCTCGGTCGTGGCGGTCGCCTGGAAGGCACGCGCCTCTGCTGCTGCGGTTGCCTGGATTGCGCGTACCTCTGCTGCGGCAGTTGCCTGTGTTGACCGCAATTCCTCGTCCTGCTGCCGCAGTGCCGCGATGGCGCGGTTGAAGTCGGTTAGCGTGGCGGCGCGAAAGGTATAGGGGGTGGTCACGCCCTGCTGATTTGGCATGAACAGGGTCAGGGTCGAGCCATCCACTGTACCGGAGAGGGTAGTCCCAAAGCCCAAACCCGCTGGGATGGTGAGGGTCACGCGGTTATCAGCGCGAATGCCGGTGAACCCGTCGCTACTGATGGTAACGCCGGGGGTAGTCCGCAGACTCTGCTTCGCCGTCTGGAGGGTGCCCGCCAGGGTGCCGTTGTTGTCCGTCCACTCCACGAACATATACCCGTCCGAGAAAGACGCCATATAGCCGCGCAAGTCATTGGCGATGGCAGTGGGAGTAGGCAGCGCGGTTGGAGGCCCGGTGGGCGTGCGCGTGCTTGTCGGCGCTTGTAGCACCGTGGCTGTACCTGTGGACACTAGAGGTGTGGACAATGCTGGCACCGTGACTGTGAGCAATTGTGCGCTGGTAGGGCGGCATTCGGCGTTGTCGCGTTACCCGGCAAAGCGCAGCCTGACCAGAAGCAACTACAAGGGACAGGAGTGCCGCGAGACGCATAGCCGTCGCCCTTCACTCATTCGATTCGGGTTCAGGTGGAGTATTACCGAAGAGGATCGAGCTACGGTGTGGATTGCTTCGCCTGGACGAGCGTAGCACCTTCGCGGACCATGATTTCGGTGATCTTGAAGAGCTTAGCCGGTTGAGGGCGCTGGCGATCTGGTCGTTGATGGGTCCTTCGATGACGCTGCCAACGTTGGCGGGGACGGGGAGTGGGCCGAACTGGGCGCTGACGACTTCGACGGTGAGTTTGCCATCGGCGGCTTTGGGGCGCAGGACGATCTGGGCGGTGACGGCACCGCCGGTGTTGATCGGGAGGCGACCGGCGGAGGGCGCGGCACCGCCGCCGGTGCTCAGGCCGACGTTGCCGGTGACGGTGACGGTGCCGTCGGCATGCATGGCGGCTTTGGCGTTGCTGAGCTTTACGGGGACGGCGGCGGTGGAGGAGCTGGCGCTCGCGCTCGGGCGGGGGGTGTTCAGTTGGGTGGTCAGGAAGGTGTCGGTGATGTCGAGCGTGATGTCCCAGGGCTGGCCGGGCGCGGCGGGGCTGATTTTGGGTGGGGTGATGGCGAAGAGGCCGATCACGAGGAAGCCGACGACGCCGAGGATCACCCCGATCACGGCCACGACGACGACGCTCAGTCCGCGCAGCAGGCCCATATTCCCTCCGAGTGCCGAGTGCTGAGTGCTGAGTGCTGAGTGGAGTAACCCAGAACCCAGCGCCCAGTACTCGTTCAGTCGTGTCGTAGCAACGCGTTCAGGGCGGCGATGGTGGCGGCGGCGTCGGAGACAATGGTTTCGACGATGGTGGCGGCGGGTGTGATGGAGGTGATGGCGGCGACGCCGGTGCCGGCCATCAGGGAGATCAGGCTGGGGTCGTCGTCGCGCTCGGCTTGCCAGATGGCTTGCTGGACGGTGCTGTGCTGCGCGAGCAGGGCTGCTTCGCGGCCATCCCAGTCGGCGGTGAAGCGGTTGGCGACCGCGCGCACCCGGCCACCGGGCCAGGGTGTTCCCCATACTGTATCAAATGCAAGCGTGTGGATGGTATCGCCCGCCCCGGCGGCGACGATGGCGGCTTTCCAGGCGGCGCTGACGGGGGCTTCGGGCGTGGCGAGGAAGCGGGTGCCGACGTAGGCACCGGCCGCGCCGAGCGCGAGGGCGGCGGCGAGGCCGCGTCCGTCGGCGATGCCGCCTGCGGCGAGGACTGGTGTGGTCCCGGCGGCGTCTACGACGGCGGGGAGCAGGGTGGCGAGCGGGATAAAGCCGCTGTGGCCGCCGCCCTCGGTGCCCTGGGCGATGATGAGATCGACCCCGGCTTCCAGGGCGGCGGGGACTTCGGCCAGGGTGGTGAGCTGGTACATGACGAGCACGCCTGCGGCGTGCGCCCGCGCGGTCCAGGGGCGCGGGTCGCCCCAGGAGAGGACCAGGACGGGGACGCGCTCTTCCAGGCAGAGATCGAGGACAGCATCGGCGGTGCGGCGAATGACGAGGTTAACGCCGAAGGGTTGGCCGTGCAAGAGGGCATGGGTGTCGCGAATGATGCGGCGCAGCACATCGGGGCTGCGACTGAGGGAGCCGTGCACGCCGAGGCCGCCCGCGCGCGACACCGCCGCGACGAGTTCGGGCGAGGTGTAGCCCGCCATGCCCGCCTGGATGACGGGGTGACGGATGGTGAGGATGTGGCAGGCGGGCGTTGTGAGCATAGTCGTAAGTCGTACGTCGTAAGTCGTAAGATCCAGGGTATCTGGGGGGAGGATAGCATACTGGCTTCGGGTGGTGCGTCCCGGGTATGCGAGAATGTTGCCGTTGTCTTTCTGGCGACTTACGACTTACGACTAGGATAGGAGCGGAGCGACACCATGGCCGACCGCATCTTCTTGAATGCGAATGTGATCACGATGGATCCGGCGCGGCCGAGTGCCGAGGCGGTGGTGGTGGAGGGGGAGCGGATCGCCTTTGTGGGCGGGAATGGCGAGGCGCGGGCGTTCGCGCGGGCGGGGGCGCAGGAATTGGATCTGGCGGGGCAGACGCTGGTGCCGGGGTTCAACGAGGCGCACAACCACATGCTGATGTTCGGGCAGACGCTGATCCAGGTGGACGCGGGCTACCCGACGGTGAAGTCGATCGCGGAGATCGTGCGCGCGTTCGCCAAGCGGGCGAGCGAGACGCCCGGCGGCGGCTGGGTGCGCGGGCGCGGCTACGACGACAACAAGTTGCAGGAGAAGCGGCACCCGTCGCGGCAGGATCTCGACGCGGCGGTGCCGGATCGCCCGGCGGTGGTGGTGAATTCGTCGGGGCACATGTGCGTGGCGAATAGCCGGGCGCTGGCGATCGGCGGGGTTGGCCGGGATACGCCCGACCCGATGGGCGGGCATATCGTGAAGGATGAGCATGGCGAGCCGACGGGTCTGTTGCAAGAGACGGCGCAGCAGTTGGTGACGCAGCACATTCCGGCCGCGACCCCGGCGGATTTGCGCGAGGCGCTGCAGCGGTGCTGCGCGGCGTATGCGGCGGCGGGGATCACGAGCAGCCAGGATGCGTCCAGTGCCACGGCGCTGGAGGTGAGCACCTACATGGACGCGCGGAACGCGGGGGAGCTGTCGCTGCGGACGAATCTGATGATTCGGGACAATCTGCTGCCGCACCTGGCGGAGATCGGGATCCGGGGCGGGTTTGGCGACGACCGGTTACGGATCGGGCCGATCAAGTTCTTCATCGATGGCAGTTTGATCGGGCGGACGGCGGCGGTGTCGCAGCCGTTCCTGGCCGACCCGCGCGACGACAACCAGGGCCTCTGGATGATGCCGGAGGAGGAGTTCATCGAGCGGGTCTGGCTGGCGCACAGCGCGGGGTTCCAGGTGGCGACGCACGCGATCGGGGACCGGGCGATCGAGCTGACGATGGAGGCGTATGAGCGGGCGCTGGCGCGGCTGCCACGAACGGACCACCGGCACCGGATCGAGCACTGCGGCATTCTGCGACCGGATCTGATCGAGCGGCTGCGGCAGGGGCGGTTCCTGGCGGTGAGCCAGCCGATCTTCGTGTCTGAGTATGGCGACGGGTTCAGGCGGCACCTGGGGGAGGCGCGAATTCAGCTGACCTATCCGTTCCGCAGTCTGCTGGATGCGGGGGTGACGCTGGTCTTCTCGTCGGACTGCCCGGTGTCGGCGTATCAGCCGCTGAAGGGGATCCGCGATTCGGTCTACGAGCGGACGGGGAGCGGCGCGGCGTATGCGCTGGAGGAAGCGATCACGGTCGAGGAGGCCCTGAACGCGTACACGGTGGCCGGGGCGTTCGCGTCGTTCGAGGAGGGGAAGAAGGGGCAGATCACGCCGGGGTTGTTGGCGGATCTGACGGTGCTGGCGCGCGATCCGCGCGAGGTGGAGCCGAGCACGATTGCGGATGTTCCGGTGTCGATGACGGTGGTGGGGGGGGAGACGATCTACGAGTCGTGAGTCGTGAGTCGTGAGTCGTGAGTGGACGGAGAATAACGAGTAACGAGGAACGAGGAACGAGGGCGAGAGGCAAGAGAGCGATATTGCTGTGGCTGGATGAGGAGTGTGTGATGAGCGCGGGGTTGCGGAATTGGCCGGGGAATTTGATCTATCTGGCGACGGTGGTGCAGCGGCCGGAGACGGTTGAGCAGGTGCGGGAGTTGGTCGCGGCGAGCGCGAAGGTGAAGGCGGTGGGGTCGCGGCATTCGTTCAGCACGGTCGCGGATACGTCGGGGGTGCAGATTTCGCTTGAGAAGCTGAATCGGTTGGTGGGGATCGACCGCGAGCGCGGGACGGTGACCATCGAGGGGGGGATGCGGTATGCGGACCTGATCACGGCGCTGCATGCCGAGGGATATTCGATCCACAACACGGCGTCGCTGACGCGGATCACGGTGGCGGGCGCGGTGGCGACGGCGACGCACGGGTCCGGGGATGGCAATGGCTGCCTTTCGACGGCGGTGTCGGGGATCGAGTTCGTCACGGCGGATGGGTCGCTGGTGTCGCTGACGCGCGAGCGGGATGGCGAGCGATTCAAGGGCGCGGTCGTGGGGTTGGGGGCGCTCGGGATCGTGGTGCGGCTGACGCTCGACATTGCGCCGACGTTCATGGTGCGGCAGGCGGTCTACGAGGGGCTGCCGCACGCGCGGCTGAATGAGAGCTTCGCCGAGGTGATGGCGAGCGGATACAGCGTGAGCCTGTTCACCAATTGGGGCGGCGATCAGGTCAATCAGGTGTGGGTGAAGCGACGGGTGACGGGTGACGGGATCCCCGATGCGGCGGCGGAGCTCTACGGGGCGAAGCTGGCGTCGAAGAAGGTGCGGATCATCAGGGAGATGCCGACCGAGCCGTACACGGAGCAGGAGGATATTCCGGGGCCGTGGCACGAGCGGCTGCCGCACTTCGTGCCGACGGGGTTGCCTGATGACGGGAACGAGATTCAGAGCGAGTATTTCGTGGCGCGCGAGCATGCTCCGGCGGCGTTCCGCGCGCTCGGAAGTATCAGCGACCGGATCAATGCGCTGATGGGGGCGTCGGAGGTGCGGTCGATCGCGGCCGACGATCTCTGGATGAGCATGTTCTACGAGCGGGATGCGGTGGCGTTCCACTTTACGTGGGTGCAGGATTGGGAGCGGGTGCGGGCGTTGCTGCCGTTGATCGAGGAGAAGCTGGCGCCGTTCGATGCTCGGCCGCACTGGGGGAAGACGTTCACTATCTCCCCGGCGAAGTTGGCGGCGCTGTATCCGAGGATGGGGGATTTTCGGGCGCTGGTGCGGGAGTTTGATCCGAGCGGGAAGTTCGGGAATGCGTTTCTGGATGCGTTTGTGTTGGGGGGCGAGTAGTCGGTAGGCAGTAGGCAGTAGGCAGTGGGGTGGACCTCACCCCCGCCGCTGCGGCGGCACCCCCTCTCCCGCGAGGAGAGGGGGAAGAGCCATCCGAAGGGTGAGATGATGGCGGAGGTTGATGGTTAGCGGAGGCAGACCCCTCCCCGCGCTGCGGCGCGACCCTCCCCTGATGAGGAGAGGGTGGGGATCCAATCCAGACGATTCGCTCTAACGTCGAGGTGGCCTTGTGAAGCGCCCGGTGTCCCTGGCTGATGAGTGCCAGGGTCACCGGGCGTTTGGTTGAACGCTCCGCCATGTGATGGGCTATGCGCTGGTGAAGGCGGGGCCGTGGGCGATGGGTTCGTAGAGGGCGAGATGTTCGCGTTCGGCGGGGAGGGGGACGACGGTTTTGAGGAAGAGGCCGCGGCGCTGACCGTTGACGGTGCCGGTGTTGCCACGCGCGCCGACTTCGGCCATGGTGGCGTGGGTGGCGACGACCTGTCCGGCGGCGAGGGCGATGATCTGGTCGCGGTAGGGGGTGAGGAAGGTGTCGCGCTGGTCGCGGAAGACGAGGGCTTGCTCGGCGACTTCGCGGCGGAGGGCGTCGGACTCGGCCGAGCGCTCGCGGGCGACGGTGAAGGGTTGGAGGACGGGGGCGATGCCGTCGCCGACGATGTCGATGCCTTCGGCTTCGACGGGGCCGAGGCCCATCGTCTGGGCGAGGCGGAGGGGGTTGGAGTCGAAGTAGAAGGGCCAGGTGCCGTAGTCGGCCGTGGGGTCCATGCCCTGGATGCGCATGGCGGTGGCGTCGGTGGCGACGGTGTTGGTGCCGAGGATGATGGTGTCGGTCTGGATGGGCGGGCCGCCCCATTCGCGGTCGAGCTGGCCGACCAGGCCGTCGATGACGCAGAGGACGGGCGGGTTGAGCAGGCCGCAATCGACGATTGAGCGGGGCAGGCGGATCGGGGCGTGGAGGTAGCGGCGGGGTGCGCCGTAGTGCAGGGTGGGCAGCATGCCGAAGAGGTTCTTGAGCGTGCCGGTGCTGCCGGTGGAGAGGTGGGACTTGAGCTTGGCGCAGGAGACGATGGCGTCGGAGTCGGCGTAGGACTGCGCCAGCCAGTAGTGGGTGTGGAGCAGGCCGCCGCCGGGGACGGGGAGTTCGACGAAGGGGCCATCCTTGAGATCGACCGGTTTGACGTCGTAGGGGGCGAGGGCGGTGTCGTAGCCGAGGGCGTGCCAGAGGTCGTGGGCGCTGCCGTCGGTGGTGGCGTCGCCGATGAGGAGCTCGCCGTGGTGGAATTCGCGGATGAGCGCGACCGTGGCGCGGACGACGCCGACGTCGGAGAGGGCGATCTGGCGGCCGGCGTGGGTGCGGAGATCGCCGGTGCCCATGTTGGCCTTGATCAGGATGCGCTTGCGGCCGGTGAGGCCGCGCCGGACGCTCTCGCCGACGAGGTCGGCGGCGCGGAAGACGGCGTCGCGCACGGCGTCGTTGCTGGCGGTGGCCGGGCAGTGCAGGACGGCTACGCGTTCGCGGGCCATTGGGTGCCTCCGCTGGTAGGGTGCGAATACGGGGCGGCATTGGGTGTGCCGCGTGGCGGGAGTATGCCTGAGAATGAGGAGAGGGGCCAGTGCATCGGCGGTTGAAACCGCTGCTGAGGGCCTGCGGGCCACGAAACCGCCCTGCGGCGGTTAGGTCCTGCACAAATGCGGTGCCTATGCAGGGAGGCGTCGATACTCCCCGGAACCCCGTACACCGGAGTTATTCTGACAACGTCAGGCCATAAAGATTTGCGGGTCGGGAGGAGTAATATCAGCGTTCGGCTGATGCCCTTCACGAGCCTTTCGCTTGACGTTGCCCAAGCTTTCCGCGCGTGCCTCTGGAGTCCAGGAAATCAGTTCACCACGCTCAGCCTGCTCGTATCCAACAGCTACGCTGGCGATAAATGCTTCGTTATGTGGGCGAAGTGCGTTATTCATCTATTACCTCGCACGCTGCCATCGAATGGCATATCAAGACTATATCAAAGATTGCACACAGGTTTTAGCACATTGACGCCTCCACCTCAACACGGCACAATCCGGCCCGGAGAGCGTGAGTGAGCGCAAGGGCGAAGGAGTGAGTAGTGGCTGTTGATGTGAATACCGCTATTGAGGCGAGTGTGGCGGCGATGGCGCGGGTGGGGGTGTGCCATAGTCCGAGTCTTTCGCCGGATGGGTCGCGGGTGGCGTTTGTGAGTGATTTGACGGGAAGTCCGCAGGTTTGGGTTGTGCCGGTGGGGGGTGGGTTCCCGGAGCTGGTGACGGCGATTGATGAGCAGGTTGGGGCGGTGGCGTGGTCGCCGGATGGGGCGTGGCTGGCGTTCCAGGCGGCACCGGGCGGGGGGATGAATACGCAGGTCTTCCTGGTGCGGCCGGATGGGAGCGGGTTGCGACGGTTGACCGATGGCGGGACGGAGACGAACAACCTGGGGCCGTGGGCGCTCGATGGGCGGGCGCTGGCGATCGGGTCGAACCGGCGCGACGGGGCAGCGATCAATCCGTTTCTGGTCGAGGTGGAGTCGGGCGAGTGGCGGCCGGTGCGCGAGGCGGCGGGGATGGGCCAGAGTGCCGTGGTGAGTCGCGATGGGCGCTGGGCGATCGATACGCGCATCCCGCAACGTGGCGATGCCAATCTTACGCTGGTCGGCCTGGATGGTGATGGTGAGGTGGCGCTGACGCCGCACAGGGAGCCGAGCTTCTTTTTCAACGCTTGCTTCGCGCCAGATGGCAAGACCATCTATCTGGGATCGAATGATGGGCGCGATTTGAGCGCGTTTGGGCGGATCGCGATCGATGACATGGGGAAACCCGGGGCGATTGAGTATCTGGCGACGCGCGATGATGCGGAGTTGCAGTCGTTTGTGCTCAGCGACGATGGCGGGACGGCGGCGATCCTGTGGAATGTGGCGGGACGGAATGAGTTGGCGTTTTTCGATACGGCGAGCGGCGTAGCGACCGATGGCCCTGCCCTGCCGGGCGAGATCGCGCTGGGGCTGGTGATGTCCAAAGATGGGCGGATGCTGGCGATGGCGATCTCGGGGGCGACGCAGCCGAGCGATGTCTGGACGCTGGAGCGCGAGAGCGGGATTTTCCGGCAGTTGACGCGGAGTCCGCACGCGGGGATCGCGCTGGAGTCGCTGGTGCGGCCGGAGTTGGTGCGCTTCGCGGCGCACGATGGGCTGGAGTTGAGCGGGTGGCTCTACCAGCCGCGCGGGGCGAGCGGGCCGGGGCCGATGGTGCTCTCCTTCCACGGTGGGCCGGAGGGGCAGGAGCGGCCGATGTTCAATGCGAACTATCAGGCGCTGATCGCGCGTGGGATCGGGGTCTTTGCGCCGAATGTGCGGGGATCGTCGGGGTTCGGCAAGCGCTACATGAACCTCGACAACGGGATCCTGCGGCACGATGCGGTGCGGGATATTTTGTCGTGTGTCGAGTATGTGGTGGGGGCGGGCGTGGCCGATCCCGGTCGGGTCGGGATCATGGGTGGGTCGTATGGCGGGTACATGACGATGGCGGGGTTGGCCGATTACCCGGAGCGGTTCGCGGCCGGGGTCAATCTCTTCGGGGTGGTCAATTTCGCGACCTTCTTCGCGAATACCGAGCCGTGGATGGCGGCGATCTCGAAGGTGGAATATGGCGATCCCGATACGGAGGCGGAGATGCTGCGCGAGCTCTCGCCGATCCACCGGATCGGCGATGTGACTGCGCCGACACTGGTGCTGCACGGCGCGAACGATACGAATGTGCCGGTGGTGGAAGCGGAGCAGGTGGTGGAGGGGCTGCGGGAGCGCGGCATCCGCACCGAATACATTCTCTTCCCCGATGAGGGGCACGGGTTCCGCAAGACGGCGAACCGAAGATTCGGGCGACGGTGGCGACGGTGCGGTGGTTTGATGAAGTGTTGGGGGAAGTACGAAGTTAAGTACGAAGTACGACTTAATGGCGATTGCCCCGGGCAGAGCCTTACTTCGTACTTCGTCGTTCGTACTTCGTACTTCACGAGGGGGGAGATGCCGAAGATTGCGTTGATTGGCGCGGGAGTGTGGTCTTCACGCGCAATTTGTGCAGCGATATTTTGTTCGCGCCGGCGCTGCGGGAGAGCACGATCGCGCTGATGGATATCGATGCGGGTCGGCTGGAGCGGGCGCGGGGGATGGTGCAGGGGCTGATCCAGGTCGCGGGATGTGCCGGCGCGGGTGGAGGCGACGACCAACCGGCGCGAGGCGGTGCGCGAGGCGCGGACTATGTGATCACGACGTTCCAGCAGGGTGGGCTGGAGGCGTATGCGCTCGATATCGAGATTCCGCTGCGGTACGGGGTGGGGCAGTGCGTGGGGGACACGCTGGGGCCGGGTGGGGTGTTCCGGGCGCTGCGGACGATCCCGGTGCTGATCGATCTGTGTCGGGATCTGGATGCGGTCGCGCCGGATGCGCTGCTGCTGAATTACGTCAACCCGATGGCGGCGAATTGCTGGGCGGTGGACCGGGCGACGGGTCGGCCGCACGTGGGGCTGTGCCTGACGCTGATGCGGGAACGAGCGAGATGCTGGCCGGGTGGCTGGGTGTGCCGTATGAGCAGGTGATCTATCGCTGCGCGGGGATCAATCGCAGGCGTTCTTTACCAGAGTTCCGGCGCGGCGACGAGGATTTGTATCCCCGGTTGCGCGGTGATCCAGCGGCCGGAGATCGAGGGGCAGGAGCCTGTGCGGATTGATTTGATGCGGCACTTCGGCTATTTCGTCACCGGAGTCGAGCGGGCACGCGAGCAGTATGTGCCCTATTTCCGCAAGGATGCGCGGATGATCGACGAGATCTGGCACCGCGCTTCACCAATCCGGCCGATCACTGGCTCGATTTTGGTCGCACTGGGGGTATTTGCGGCATTGCCACCGGCGTACTGGCGCAGGTGCAGGAGGA
This sequence comes from Chloroflexia bacterium, assembly GCA_046328475.1. Classification (GTDB taxonomy): domain Bacteria; phylum Chloroflexota; class Chloroflexia; order Thermomicrobiales; family CADCWN01; genus CADCWN01. The sequence continues at coordinate 42,312 of JAXLWN010000058.1, forward strand.
GTTGCCGCCGCCAGCGGCGCGGACGCACGAGTATGGTTCGTTCATCATGGAGGCGATCGAGACGAATCGGCTGGCGCGGATCAATGGTAATGTGCCGAATCGGGGGCTGATCGACAATCTGCCGGAGGGGTGCTGCGTGGAGGTGCCTTGCCTGGTGGATGGCAACGGGATTCAGCCGATCAAGGTGAGGGAAGCTGCCGCCGCAACCGGCAGACTGAACCGGACGAACATCGTATTGCAGGAGCTGATCGTCGAGCAGCTGACCGGGAGTCGGGAGGCGGTATACCACACCAATCGCACTCGATGAGGCGTGGGCGCGCTTGCAGAATCCGCCGACCCGGGAGGCGGCAGTCTGCACCCACCTGCCACCCACCCCCCCCCCCCCCCCCCCCCCCCCCCCCCCCCCCCCCCCCACCATGTAAGGAAAAAAAAAAAAAAAAAAAAAAAAAAAAAAAAAAAAAAAAAAAAAAAAAAAAAAACGCGCGCACGGTTGATGGCGGATGAGTTGCTGGCGGCGCAGGCGCGGTGGTTGCCGATGTTTGAGTCGTGAGTCGTGAGTCGTGAGTCGTGAGTGGGGTGACGAGTAACGAGTGACGAGTAACGAGTAATGAGGAGACGGACCTCACCCCGCCGCACTGCGGCGCGGCCCCCCCCCTCTCCCGCGAGGGAGAGGGGGCGTGCGGTGGGGTTGTGCGCTGATTCGTGGGTGGGCAGTTGTGATTGGGTGAGGGAGTGGCGAGATGACGGGTGGTGGGCCGATTCGGTGGGGGATTCTGGGGACGGGGCGGATTGCGGGATTGTTTGCGCAAGGGTTGGCGTCGGTGCCGGATGCGGCGCTGGTGGCGGTGGGATCAAGGACGCAGGAGGCGGCAGAGGCGTTCGGGGAGCGGGTGGGGGCGCTGAGGCGGCATGGGAGTTATGAGAGGCGGATGATCCGGGTGTGGATGTGATCTATATCGCGACGCCGCACCCACTGCATTGTGAGAACACGCTGCTCTGCTTGCGTGCCGGGAAGGCGGTGCTGTGCGAGAAGCCGTTCGCGATCAATGCGACGGAGGCGCGGGCGATGGTCGGGGAGGCGCGGGCGCGCGGGCTGTTCCTGATGGAGGCGATGTGGTCGCGCTTCTATCCGGCGTTCTTCACGCTGCGCGAGCTGCTGGCGGCGGGCGCGATCGGCGAGGTGCGGATGCTGACGGCCGATCTGGGGTTTCGGTCGAACTTCAATCCGCAGGGCGCTTGTTTGACTGGCGCTCGGCGGCGGGGCGCTGCTGGATGTGGGGTTTATCCGGTGTCGCTGGCGTCGCACATCCTGAAGCCGAGCGGTGTACTGAGCAAGGCGCACCTGGGCGAGACGGGCGTGGACGAGCAGGCGGGGATCATGTTGAGCTACCCGCAGGGGCAGATCGCGCTGCTGCACACGGCGATCCGCACGACGACGCTGCACGAGGCGACGTTGATGGGGACGGAGGGTTGATTCGGCTGGGCTGGATTGGCACAAGCGGGACCGGATACCTGATTCACCCTGGACGTGAGCCGGAGATGATCTCCTGCCGAACCGGGGGCAACGCGTATAACTATGAGGCGGCGGCGGTGGGTGAGTATCAGCGCGGGCAGACCGAGAGCCCGATCATGCCGCTGGATGAGACGATCGAGTGATGGAGACGCTGGATGCGATTCGGGGGCAGTGGGGGCTGAAGTATCCGGGCGAGTAGCTCGCCCTGCGGGGCGCACCGTGGTCGCGAGCAGCGGGTTGCACTACAATGCATGGGTCGATGCTGATCATGACACTGGCTGATGGTGGGTAGCGGCCCCGTCGCGGTGCAAATACCGGCTGGGGGTGGTCGTCGTGCGACCTTCCGACTTGCCGCACCGTCTCCCCCAACCCTCCAGCGCCATCGAGCGCCCGCTGCTCGTAGCACGGGTCGCCGCTCAGGTTGAGTCCGCCGCCTCACATGATCTCCGCGCCGGCCGGCGCGAGCAATCCATGCTGCTCTCCTCGTTGGTCCGCGAACTACGGCCACGGGGAAGTGGCCTGGCTTGTATCGCTCGACACGGAGGATAATACGCCCGCTTCGCCTGGGGCCTTGTTGGCGCACTCCAGCGCCTGAACAGTGCCTGCGGTGAGCGTGCGCTCGCGGCGCTGGCCGACGGTGTGCGCGAGGCGTTGCGTCTCTTCATCGGTGCGCTGATCAACGACATGATCGAGGTCCCTGCGGGACCCGTTCGCGCTCATCCTCGATGATCTCACGAAATTGCCGACGCGCCGTTGCACCAGGCGCTCGACTACCTGATCGAGCGCCTGCCGCCACAGGCGCCTCATTCTGGCCTCGCGCCACGACCCGCCCCTGGCGCTGGCGGTGGCGTGCGCGCGGCTGGCTGGGCGAGTTCCATCTTGCGACGCTGCGGTTCACGCCCGACGAGACGCGCACCCTGCTCAACGAGCAGCTTCAGTTGCACCTGCAACCCGAGTTGATCGAGCGCATCCACGCCAGCACCGAAGGCTGGGCGGCCGGCTTGCGGCTGATCGGACTGTCGCTTGCCGAGAAGTCGCGTGAGGAGCGCATCGGCGCAGTCCAGAGCCTTACTCGGGAACGGGCGCTCATTTTCGAGTTGCTCGCCGTCGAAGTGCTGGAGCAGCAGGAGGCGACGACGCGGCGCTTCCTGCTCGACACGAGCGTCCTGCCCGAACTGACGCCGCAACGCTGCGCGGCCGTGACCGGCCTGCCCGATTGCGATGCACTGCTGCGATCGATCCAGCGGCGCAATCTGTTCGTCGCAGAGACCGACGCTTCCTTCCACTACCACGACCTCTTCCGCGAATTCCTGATCAACCGGCTGCGCCAGGCCGATCCCGGCCGCTACATCGAACTCCATCGTCACGCCGCCGCGAGCGAATCAGATGACGCTCGCGCTATCCAACATTGGCTGGCGGCTGGGGCTATCCCGGAAGCCGCGGAGCGCATCGAAGCGGCGGGGCTACGCCTCTACCGGCGCGGTGCCGATATCCCGCAGGGATGGTTAGAGGCACCCCCGCCCGAGCTACGCGACCGGAGCGCCGGGATCAGTTTCTTGTATGGCATGAGCGCGCTCTTTCGCGCCGACTTCGTCGCCGCGATCGTGAACCTGGAGCGGGCAGCGACGCTGTACGAGGCGGCGGGGGATGTGGCCATGCTCGGCGAAGCACTCAGCCACCTACCCCTCGCACTCAACCACGGCGCACCGCCGCGCGAGGGTGCCGAACGCGCCACGAGGGCGCTGGAGCGCCTTTTCGCGTTGCCGTTACCCGCCACGGCGCGGGTGCGCGGTCTGTTGTCGCGGTTCTGGCTAGGGCTGATGCGGAATGAGCGGGTGGCAGCCCGGCGGGATCTACACGATGCCGTCGCGCTCACCATCGCCAGCGACGACCCCCTGGTGGCGCGCAACGCACTGACGAGCATACACATCACCTCGCTGCTCTTCACGGACGAGGCCGCATTGCTGACGACGTTCGTGCGGACGATGGTGGCGCGCTATGGCGAGGGGTACGGGCAACTCCAGGTGGCGATCATGTCGCTGGAGGCGGGCTTGACCTTTTTGCAGGGCGAGCTCCCCGCCGCGCGCGAGCTGGCTTTGCGCGGCGAGCGGCTCGCCAGCGAGGCGGGCGAAGCGACGTTCAGCAAGCTCTACCTCGATCTGGTGCAGTTCTGGGCATTCTGGGCAACGGGCGACTGGGCGGGCGGTGAGGCGTTGCTGGCCCGGCGCTTGCCGCAGTTGCGGGTGCCCGAGGCGCAGCAGTGGGCATTTGCGTTGCTCGCCTTCCGGGCCTACGGTCACTGGTTAGCCGGGAAGATCGAGGCGCTCGCTGCCATCGCCGACGAGTTGCAG
>JAXLWN010000059.1:0-45696 GCA_046328475.1 Chloroflexia bacterium
GGCGCGGGGCGCACCGTGCCGCGCAATGAGTCGGGAACGACCAGCGGCGCGTCGAAGAGCGCCCGCCCGTCGCGCGCCACGACCTTGCCGCGATGCAGCGTCAGTGCGACCCGGAAGTCTCGCAGATCGTCCAGCGCCACCAGATCGGCGAAATAGCCGGGCGCGACCGCCCCCAGGCCCTCCAGCCGCCAGTGCCGCGCCGGGTTGATCGTCACCATCCGAATCGCCCACAGCGGGTCGAGCCCCCACGCGACCGCCAGCCGCAGGATCGCGTCAAGATGGCCGTCGTGCAGCAGCGACTCGGGGTCGCGGTCGTCGGTGGCGAAGGTGCAGAAGCGCTCGTTCTCGGCGGTGACGAGTGGCAGCAATGCGTCGAGATTGCGCGCGGTCGAGCCTTCGCGGATCATCACCGTCAGGCCGCGCCGCAGCTTCTCCTGCGCCTCGGCCAGTTGGGTCGATTCGTGGTCGGCCCCCATCCCGGCCGCCGCGTAGGCGTTCAGCCCCAGGCCGCGCACGCCCGGCGCGTGCCCGTCAATCGACAACCCGCGCGACTGCGCCGCCGCGATCTTCGCCAGCACATCGGGGTCGGCGGCGAGCACGCCCGGAAAGTTCATCATCTCGCCCAGCCCGCCGATCCCCTCCCAGTCGAGCGCGGGGGTAATCGTCGCCGCATCGAGCACCGCGCCGCTCGTCTCGCGCGGCGACGCCGGGACGCACGATGGCACCATGAAGCGCGCCGTGAATGGCAGATCGCGCGTGGCGTCGATCAGCGCGCGGACCCCCGCCAGCCCGAGCACGTTGGCGATCTCGTGCGGGTCGGTCACCACCGCGCCGGTGCCGTGCGCCACCGCCACGCGCGCGAACTCGCTGACCCAGAGTTGCGTGCTCTCCAGGTGAATGTGCGCGTCGATGAACGATGGCGCGAGATAGCGCCCTGCCAGGTCGATTGTCTCGCGCGCGTCGGCATATGCCCCCGGCTCGGCGCTCAACCCCGCCACACGCCCGCCGTAGATGGCGACCGCGACCTCCTCGATCTCGCCGCTGAATACATTGACCACCCTGCCGCCGCGCAGGACCAGGTCGGCCGGGCGCTGCCCCTGCGCCGCTTCGATCAGTTCGCGGAGGGTTGTCACATCCATCGCCTACCTCCATCGACACGGATTCAGCTACTCGAACGTTGGCCGATCAGGCGACGCAAGCGCTGTAGCTCTTCTTGGGTCAGCCGAAGTTCCCATAGCCCCCAGCAATCCTTGATCACTTTGTCGGATAGCCAGGGCAAGACATCTAGCCATTGATCACGGCGATCGAACAGGTGCTCATAAAATGCTACCGCTGCTGCGTTCCAGAGATCCTTGTTGCGCTGCGCGAAGCACCATCCCGCGAAGGTATAGATCTGGCGCAACGTCTCGCTATCGTCAGCGTCATGCGCCGCTCGCGCCATTGGCAGCAAGTCGAAGTACAGCCCATAGATCGTGTAGTGGCGATCGTGGAGTTCCTGGCGCAAATGTGGAAACCGCACCATGGCTATTCTGCGCCAGGAAGCCATCTCGGCCTTTCAGTCGCTATCCTCGCTCAGCAACGCCTCCAGCGCCGCCGCGTTGAGGCCGCTGACCGGCACGCCGTCCACCACCGTCAGCGGCGCGGCACCGCGCAGGCGCACGAGTTCCTCGACCGCTGCGGGGTCGTGCGTGATGTCCCTCTCGGTGAAGGGGATGCCCCAATCGGAAAGCAACGCTTTCACCCCCTCGCAGGGGTTTCACCCCGGTCGGGTGTAGAGGACCACCGTGCGCGCCATCATCCTCGCTCCATAGAGACAGCATTCTTGGCCGATTATAGTGCGCTGAAGTACGAAGTACGAACGACGAAGTACGAACAGAACGCTCCTGGGCGAAGCCTCTTACTTCGTACTTCGTACTTCTCACTTCGTACTTTCCACCTTTCCCCTACTCACGGCGCGGCGAATGTGCTATACGTTGCCGCACGAGAACACGGCGACTGGTCGTGCCGGAAATAGATCAACACGGAGTGAAAAGACGATGAGCGGCGGTCCTCGACCCTTCGGCCACACGGCGCGTGGAATCAGGAATGTCTTCCGCGAAGAACTCGAGAAGCGCCGTGAGCGACGCCAGCTTACCAGCGTTGCCGCCGATCCCGCGCGGTTTGCCGAAGAGCTTGCCGCCTTTGAGGAGGCCATGCTTCAGGCTATCCTCGATAACAACCTCGTGATCACCCAACAACTGCAGCGGGCCGGAGTAATTACCGACGCGCAGCTGCCGCGCGACTAAACGAGTGCTGAGTGCTGAGTGAGTCGGGTGGTCGGGTAGTCGGGTAGTCGGGTAGAGGGTTCACCTCGTTCCTCGTTACTCCGTACCCCACTCAGCACTCAGCACTCAGCACTCGTCACTCATTTGGCACGCTCCCTGCTGTCATCGCGGTATTGACGCGAGCGACGTGTGTGACGGCAGGAGCGTGAGATGAGCGACGATCGAGGGCCAGACCCGCAGGAAATGAGCGAGCACGACCGCACCCTGGCGGTCCAGGTAGACCAGTTGCTGCGCGACGAGGCGGAGATCTTCGCTGCCGTGCGCGTCGGCGGTGGGACTGCCTATCTCGATGGCATGGTCGAGTCGGCGGAACAGCGCGACGCGGCGACCGACCTGGCGCTGCGGGTGGCCGGTATCCGGCGCGTGCAGAACGACCTGGAAGTCGAGGAGTTCGGGCAGGCAGGCGACGCCTCTCAGCCCGACGAGCAGACCCGGGGTGACATCACCTACCAGATGCTCGAAGAGGACCGCCAGGATAGCCCCGAGCGATTCGGGGACCCGCTCGATCCCGACTACAACGAGGCGGTGCCGCAGGTCGGCGAGGACATGACCAGCAACGTCATGATCGCCGTCGAAGAGGGCATTCCCTACATGCCGCCGACCGATCCGGTGGTCCGCCCTTCGCGCGACGAGCAGACGATCGCCGTGCTTGGTGGCTTGGGTACCGCGTCGGACGAGGAGTTCCCCGATGGGCAAGCGACGACCGCCATCGGGAACGCCCCACCCGGTGACGAGGACCTGCGCGAAGAGGTGATCGCCGCCCTGCGCGCCGACGCGGCGACGACCGATCTCGTCATTGCGGTGACAGTGCGCAACGGCAGGGTCCACCTACGCGGCGAAGTGCCCTCGCTCGACGACGCCGAGTCGGCCGAAGAGGTCGCCGGGCGCGTGCCGGGAATACGCGAAGTGATCGAGGAGTTGTCGGTCACAGCGCTCGGTTGATGTGACCGTGGGGCGTGGGACGTTGAGCGTTGAGCGTTGAGCGTAAGGCGTAGAGCGTGGAAACCGACGCTGACAACAATTCAGCACTCCGCACTCCGCACTCCGCACTCCGCATTGGTTTGGCGCTCAGTTCGGGCGGGGCGCGCGGCTTCGCGCACGTCGGCGTGATCAAGGCATTGCGCGAGGCGGGTTTCACCATCGCCGAGGTCGCGGCAGCAGCATGGGGCAGCATCATGGCTGCGGGCTACGCCATCCGCGCCGACATCGGCGAGTTGGAGCGCCGGGTCGACTTCCGCGCCCGCGACCACATGCGCCGCGTCCTCCCGGTGATGGACCCGGCGCGGATCACCGCATTTCTGGACGACATCCTCGGCGGCGCGCACTTCGCCGATGCGGTGCCGCTGGCGATCGTCGCGACCGACCTCCAGCGCCGCGCCCCGGCGACGCTAAATGAAGGTCCGTGGCCTTGGCCGCCTTCGCTTCGTCGGCGGTCCCCTTCTTCCACCGCCCGGTCGCCTGGGCGAGCGGTTGCTCGCCGACGTGCTCTCAGTTCGTCCTCCCGACCGCGCAGGCGCGGGGCGAGGGGGTCGACCTCGTGATCGGCTCACTCGTCAGCAACCAGCGCGCCAGGTTCAACGGTGCCTGCGTCGCGCGCAGCGTCGGCGGCGCGATCCGGGGCTGGGGTCGCCATTACGTCGAGTTCTTCCGCGAGCACCTGCTGCACTGCCCGGCCCGACGCCACCGCCAGGAAGATGACCTCCCCAACCTCATCCCACCCCACCCTCGACCACGTCGGCCTGCTCGACTTCAACTCGCATGCGCTGCTGGCCGCCGCCGGCGAAGAGGCCGTCTGGTCGCGGATCGAGGAGATCCGGGCGTTGATAGAAGGGAGAAGGGGAGAGAAGGGAGAGGGTGAAGGGCGCGACGACCAACGCCCTTCTCCCTCATCCCTCTCCCTTCAACCCTACGCCTCGTCCCAATCTTCCAGTGCGCCAGGTCCTCGACGTAGGTAAGCAGCGCGGAGTGGTCCAACTCCTCGCGACCGGCCGCGCGCAGCGAGGCGAAGGCCTGATCGACCACGGCGGTCGCCGGGAGGGGCACGCCATACGCCTTCGCCGTGGCGAGCGCGATGCCGAGATCCTTCTGGTGCAGCCGCACGCGGAAACCGGGCGTGAAGTTGTGGTCGATCATCGTTGGGCCGCGCAGTTCCATCACGCGCGTCGCCGCCAGGCCACCGTTCAGCACCTCGATGATCTTCTTCGGGTCAACCCCCGCCTTCGCGCCCAGCACCAGCGCCTCGCTGATCGCCTGGTAGGCCAGCGCGACGACGATCTGGTTGCACGCCTTCACCGTCTGCCCCGCGCTCGCCGGGCCGACATGCACAATCGTTTTCCCCATCGCCTCGAAGACCGGGCGCACCTCCTCCACCAGCGCCGCGTCGCCACCGACCATGATCGAGAGCGTCCCGGCGATCGCGCCCCGGTCGCCGCCGCTGACCGGCGCGTCGAGCATGCGCAGGCCCTGCCCGGCCGCCTCCTCGTGCAGCGACTTCGCCACAATCGGCGAGATCGAGCTCATGTCGATGACGATCTGCCCCTCGCGCGCCCCGGCAAAGACGCCGTTCTCGCCGCGCATCACCGCCTCGACATCGGGCGAATCGGGCAGCATCGTGATCACGATGTCAACCTGCTCCGCGACCTCGCGCGCCGAGTTGGCGGGCGTCATCCCCTCCGCCGCCAGTTCATCCACCGGCCCACGGCTGCGGTTGTGCCCCGTAACCTTGTAGCCCGCCTTCATCAGGTTGCGGACCATCGGCCGCCCCATGATCCCCAGGCCGACCATCCCGACCGTCGGCTTCCCCTCGCTCGCGCTCATCTGTTCCTCCGCTGTTACAAGTTCGCAGGTTGCAGGTTGCAGGTTGTCTGAACCTGGAACTTGCCAACCTGTAACCTGCAACTCCATCATCTGTGGCACCATACTTGCACGGCGCTCGCCAGTGGCGGATTATAACGCGGTTCGCGCGGGGCGATGGCGCGTCGCGCAGTTGGGGCAGCACAGGGAGGCGGGCGTGGCGCAGATCGATCTCCGCGATGGCGGGGCGATCCCCGAGAAGCAGATCAACGAGCTCTTCGCGGCGTTGGGCTGGACCGAGTTCGTCGGCCTGCTGCCCGATCTGCTGCTCAACTCCACCTATGTCGTCTCCGCCTGGGACGGCGCGCGGCTGGTGGGGATGGCGCGCGTCGTCTCCGACCGCGTCTACATCTCGACCTTGCAGCAGGTGGGGGTCCACCCCGACTACCAGCGGCAGGGGCTCGGCAGCGAACTGGTGCGCCGCTGCGTAGCCCGCTTCGCGCACACGCAATTCATCCTGAACTACGACCACGAATCGCAAGTGAGCTTCTACGCGCGCTTCGGCTTCACCAAGACCACCAGCGCGATGATCCGTCCACGCGATCGCAACCCCGCCCCCTGATACTGCGTTTGTGTAAGCGCGGGGTGGCAGTCGCCGCGCCGCGCCGCTATGCTTTATGAGAGATCAGAGGTCAGAGATCAGAGATCAGTGGATCCTTCTATTCTGACAACTGATCTCTGATCCCTGACCTCTGACAACTCGCCAAACGAGGCTACGCGTGCTGAGACTGACCCTCCAGACCCTCAAAGTCGCGGCGATTGCGACGATGGCGCTCCTCGTGCTCGCCTTCGGGCAGCGCTTCTTCACCTATTACCTCGACCGCGCCAAGGCGAACGACACCGGCCCGGTCCTCTTCACGATCGACCAGGATGAGAGCGCGGATTCGGTCGGGCAGCGCCTCGCCGATCTCGGGCTGATCAACTCGACCGTCTTCTTCAAGGCAAAGCTGAAGCTGCGCGGCTCATCCACGCAGTTCCGCCCCGGCGCGCACAGCCTGCGCGCCGGGATGAGCGTTGACGAAATCCTGAACACGATCACCGTCGTGGTGGTGGACGAGCCCGGCACGCCCGGGACGACCGCCTACGTCGAGTTCCGCACTCAGGAAGGGTGGAGAGCGGAGCAAATCGCCCAACTCCTCATCGAGAAGAAGCTGATTAAGACCTCGAAGGAGTTCTTCGACGCCCTCAACGACCCGAGCTTCAACCGCTTCGATTTCGTCAAGAATCGCCCCCCAGGCGCGACGCTGGAGGGTTATCTCTTCCCCGACACCTACAAAGTGCCGGTGAAGACCTCGGCAGTCGATATCATCGACCTGATGCTGGTCAACTTCGACCGCCGCGTGCCGAAGGGGATGCGCGACAATACGCCGGAAGGGTTCAACTTCCATCAGGTGCTGATCATCGCCTCGATCATCGAGCGCGAGGCGGCAATCGACTCCGAGCGACCGATGATCGCGGGCGTCTACTACAACCGGCTGCGCGGCATCCCGCCTCTCCCCCTCCAGGCCGACCCGACGGTGCAGTACGCCCTCGGGCAGGAGGGCAACTGGTGGCTCGAACTCCAGCCGCTCGATCTGCAACGCGAGTCGCCCTACAACACCTACCTGCGGACGGGGCTGCCGCCCGGACCGATCTGCAACCCGAGCCTGAAGTCGATCCAGGCCGCGCTCAATCCTTTGCAGACCGACAATCTCTACTTCGTGGCGCGCGGCGACGGCACCCACGCCTTCGCCCGCACCTACGAAGAGCACCAGGCGAACGTCCAGAAGTATGCGAAGCCATGACGACGGTTCAAAGTTCAAGGTTTCAAGTTCCAAGTTCCTCTTCTTCAACCTTGAACCTTGAACTTTGAACCTTGAACTCACCGGAGGACGCTCCTTGTCCAGCGCTGCTAGCCATCGCCTTCAGGTCCGGCTGCTCGGCTATCCGGTCGGGCACAGCCTCTCGCCGCTGATGCACGGCGCGGCCTTCGCGGCGCTCGGGATCGACGCCGACTATGCCGTCTGGGAAACGCTCCCGGCGCAACTCGCCGACCGCATCAGGGCGCTGCGCGGCGCGGAGTTTCTGGGCGCGAACGTGACCATCCCCCACAAGGAGCAGGTGCTGGCCCTGCTGGACGAGGTGTCGCCGCTGGCGCTGCGCGCCGGGGCGGTCAACACCATCGTCAAGCGCGGCACCATCCTCCACGGTGAGAACACCGACATCGGCGGCTTCCTCTGGCCGCTGCGCGCGGGGGGCGCGGCGCTCGACCGCTGGCGCGTCACCCTGCTCGGCGCAGGCGGCGCGGCGCGCGGCGTCGCGGTCGCGCTGCTCGACGCGGGCGTGCCACGCCTGACGATCGTCAACCGCACCGCCACGCGCGCCCGCGCCCTGGCGAACGCGCTCGCCGATGAGCGCGTCGAGGTGCTGCAACTCGGCGATGCCTGGGTCGGCGGTGCGCTGGCCCAATCCGATCTCGTCGTGAACGCCACTGCCGCAGGTTGGCGGCCGGAAGATCCGCCAATCCTGGACGCCGATCTGATTGCGCGCCTGCCCGGACACGCCATCGTCTACGACCTCACCTACCGCCGCACACCCCTGCTCCGCGTCGCCGAGGCGCGCGGCCTCGCTACCATCGACGGCCTGCCGATGCTCGTCGAGCAAGGCGCGCTCGCCTTCCAATTCTGGACCGGGCGTGAGGCCCCCCGCCCGGCCATGTGGGCCGCCGCGCAGGCGGGACGAGCGTGAAGTAGGAGCGGGAAGTGGAAGTGGGAAATAGCTCACCCGGTCCGGAGGCTTTTCTCTGAAGGTACAGCCTCACGACCATGCCTTTTCTCACTTCCCACTTCCCACTTCCCACTTCAACAAGGTTGCCATGCAACGCCTCTACCCCGCCCCCGCCGCCGACCTGGAGCCAACCGCGATCTACGACGACCTCTGGCGTGCGTTGCCGGAGCCGCCGGAGGATCGGCCGTATGTTTTGCTGAACATGGTCACGAGTGTGGATGGCAAGGCGGCGGTGGCGGGCAGCGCCGCCCCCATCGGCAGCGATGTGGACCACCGGCTGATGCGCTCCATCCGCGCGGCGGTGGACGCCGTGCTGAACGGGGGCGGCACGCTGCGCACGGAGCGAATCGATCCGCGCGTGGGACAGGCCTGGTCGGCGCGGCGCGCGACGCGCGGCGTCCCGCCCGAGCCAATGGCGATCCTGCTGACCAGCAGCGGCGACATCCCGCTCGACCGCCGCTACTTCACCTATCCCAACGTGCCGCGCCTCGTCATCTGCGGCGCGGAGACCCCCACCGAACGCCGCGAAGCCCTCGCCGCGCACGCCGCTTTACTCGTCGCGCCGACTGCCCGGCCAGATGTGACCTGGGCGCTCCGGCAGTTGCGCACGACCCACGGCATACGCCACCTGCTGGTCGAGGGTGGTCCCACCGTCAACGGCGAACTGATCGCCGCCGGGCTGGTGGACGAACTCTGCTGGACCCTGGCTCCAAAGATCATCGGCAGCGGCGAAAGCCTGCCCCTCGTCGCTGGGCCGCCGCTCCCCGCCCCCGCCCGCCTCAGCCTGCTCTCCGCCTACCTCCACGAAGACGAGTTCTTCCTCCGCTACCGCTTCGTCGCACAGAGTTGATGGGCTTTCGCAATGGAAAATATGGAGGGGGTTCGCTACCTGAGTTGCCTTGTCGTCGGTGTTCTCATCGTTGTGCTCTTCGGCCTCATGCTCACAGTCTTCGGACGCGGCGGACGGTGGGGTGCAGTTGGCTTTTGGCTCCTTATGGCGATAATGTGGACCTGTGGATCGCTGATGATGGCGAGTTGGCTAATCGGGATGATCAATTAACGCACGATTCCGCTTCCCAACCGTCTTATTCGACAAGGAGGAGTACGCATGGTCATTCCATCGACACCCGCAGGGGCCTTCGCCGGATCGATCGCCGTTATCACGGGCGGTGCGTCGGGCATCGGCCAGGCGACCGCCGAGGCCTTCATTGCCACTGGTGCCCGCGTCGTCCTCTTCGACCGCGACGCCGACCGACTTGCGCGCACCGCCGCCTCGTTCGGTGACGCCGCCATGGGCGTCGCGGGCGATGTCTCGCGCTGGGAGGATTGCCACGCGGCGGCACGGGCAGCCGAGGCGATCGGCCTGCCCGTGCGCGCCCTGGTCAACTGCGCCGCCTCGTTCCTGGCGAAAGGGGAGGAGGCCACCGCCGACGACTGGGACCTCAGCCTCGGCGTCAACGTCAAGGGCTCGGCGCTGATGGCCTCGGCGATCATCCCCGCGATGCGCGCGGCGGGCGGCGGCGCGATCGTCAACCTCGCCTCGATCTCCGGCCACATCGCCCAGCCCAACCGCTGGACCTACAACGCCACCAAGGGCGCGATCCTGTCCCTCACCCGCTGCCAGGCGCTCGACCTCGCCCGCGACAATATCCGGGTCAACAGCATCTCCCCCGGCACCATCTGGACCCCCGAACTCGACCGCATGACCGGCGGCAACCGCGCCGCCTGGGAACCCACCATGGGCGCGCAGCACATGCTCAACCGCACCGGCGAACCGAGCGAAGTCGCCAGCGTCGCCCTCTTCCTCTGCGGTCCCGGCGCATCCTTCATCACCGGTGCCGACATCCTCGTCGATGGCGGCTACATTCACATGGGCCACGACCGCCCCGAGGAGGCGATTACCTACGCGAAGGAATGAGTCGGGCAGTCGGGCAGTCGGGCAGTCGTCAGGCAATAGGCGACAGTAACGAAACAGCCCGGAGAGCGATGCGCTCTCCGGGTCACCATCCGCTGGCTACTGACTACTGGCTACTGACTACTAATCGTGAATCCACACGATCGTCCCCACCGGTGCCCAGTTGTAGAGGTATTCCGCGATATCCACCGGCACATTGACGCAGCCGTGGCTCGTCGGCGTGCCCCACATGTCGTCCCAGACCGCACCGTGGACCGCGAACCCGCCATCGAGGAAGTACATCACCCAGGGCACGTTCGGCGTGTAGTAGTAGTCCGGATCGCCCGGCGAGAAGAGCGTCATGTCGTCGGACAGCACCTTGCGGAAGGTGTGGAAGGTGCCGCGCGGCGTATCCCAGCCCGGCTTGCCGCTGCGGATGAGGGTCGAGAGCAGCGGCAGGTCCCCCTCCCAGGCGGTGAGGCGCTGCTCGCTGATGTTGACCTCGATCCACTTGATCCCCTCGAAAAGGCCGGGCGAGTAGACCGGCGAATCGGCGCGCTGCCCGACTGGGCGGGTGTTCACGCGCGCAATCTGCGCCGCCTGCGTCCCGAGCAGACCGAGCTGCACCTGCGCGTCCGTCCCCGCCTGGTCGGCGTGGAACTCCATCCTGGCGTGCTCGAAATACTGCGTCAGGCGCGTCTGCCCATCGGACCCTGCCTCGTTGAACGGCTCGGAAATCGGCAAGCCGAAGGTGCTCGTGCCGCCGTTCGCCTGCCAGAACTTCAGGAACGCCCCGGAGAGCGAGTGCCCGCTCGTCGGGAAGTAGGTGTGGTCGTCGCTATCCGGGCTGAGTGCGGCGACCACCACCGGCGGGAGTGTTGCGAAGGCGCGCTCGCTCGTGCGCGGCCGGTCGAGATCGACCGCCGATGTGGCGACGCTGATCGGGTCGTCGTGCCGCTCCAGAAACTCGCCCATCGTCCAGCCGGTGCCGAATGTGCCCGCGATCTGGTACCAAGGCGCGCCAGCGGCATCCGGCAGCGGCCCGCCGACGATGCGCACCCCCTGCTGGGAACGCAGGACGCCGACCTTGCCCCAGTTCGTGCCCGGCCCAACCCGCAGATTGACCGAGGTATTGGTGAGCGCGCCGTAGCCAATCACCAGCGCGGTCGCGCCGCCGGTGTTGGGGCGATATTGCAGCGCCATCCGCTCGAAATACTGGATCACCGTGCCATCGGCCAGGGTCAGCGGCTCCGAGATCGGCAGGCCGAAGATTGTCCGATCACCATTCATGCGCCAGTGGAACAGGAACGGCTCGGCAAGATGATGCCCGGTCTCCGCGAAGTAGACGCTCGACGGCGCATCCACCCAGTAGGGCATGTCGCGCCCCGGCGGAGCGGCGGCGGTGGGCGCGGGGCCATCGAACGCCGCGAACAGGACGCAGCAGAGTGATAGTGCGAGCAGGCAACGGAAGAACGGCCGACGCGAAGAAAGGCCGGTCGCCCCACCGGACAGCAACCGACCAACGAACGATCCTAGCTTGTGCATAGCCCAACCCTTGCGCTGCCGACACCCCGGACGCCGCACATCGCCACCCGCCTCGTATCCCCACTGGAGACACAAACCGACCAGTCGATGCCGCACCGCGAGTGCCGTTACCCAGACCACCCTACCGCGCACGACACACAGGGCCTTCCCCGCCCTGGGCTGTGTACGTACATTACGGTCGTATAGTAGCACGTCCGGCGCGAAATACAAGAGGGCGGAGGCAACATCTGCGCGCGGCAGGTGCGCAGTTTGCGGCATTCTGTCAAGGAAAATGGTATAATTGACGTAACGGCAAAGGGGCGAAATAGCGTGCGCTGGTGTCCAATTTTCTCAGCGGCAGAGGTGAGGTCTTGACGCGACTCTCGGAACGCATCTACCGAACAGAAGCGATCATCCTGCGCCGCAGCGAACTGGGCGAAGCCGACCGTATCCTCACGCTTTTCACGCCGCAGTGGGGCAAGCGCCGCGCCATCGCCAAGGGCATCCGCCGCCCCGCGAGCAAGCTGCGCGGCCACCTCGAACTCTTCACCTGCGCCAAGCTGCTGCTGGCGCGCGGTCGCACGCTCGATGTGATCACCGGCGCGGAGACCGCCGAGGCCTTCCACGGCCTGCGCGACGAGGACCCCGCCGCGCTGGAGCGGATCGGCATCGCCTACTACCTTGTCGAACTGCTCGACCAGTTCACCGAGGAGGAGCAGGAGAACCGCGCCCTCTGGGACCTGATCAGTGCATCCCTGCGCGCCCTCTCAGATGGGGTTGAGCCCAAGGTCGTCGCGCGGCACTACGAACTGCGCCTGCTCGGCTACCTCGGCTACCAGCCGAACCTGGACGAGTGCATGGGCTGCGACGAGCCGTTACGTCCCGGCGAGAACTGGTACAGTGCCGACCAGGGCGGCGTGCTCTGCCCCGAATGCCGCCATCTCGACCCCACCGCCGAGCCGATCTCCGTCAACGCCCTCAAACTCCTCCGCCTGCTCGCCCGCGAGACGCCCGCACCGTCGCCACCCGCTTCAGCGTCCCTCGCCACCGAAATCGAAGCCATCCTCCGCCGCGCCATTCGCCAGATCGCCGACCGCGAAATCACCTCCCTGGTCGTCCTCCGCAGCATGCAGGGTGAGCGTAGACAACGGTCTACATATCGAGTACACAGCAAGAGGGGACGGACGCTCTTCGCTGCGCTCAGAATGACATGCGCGGGGCGGTGCCTTTCCCCGTCATTCTGAGCGCAGCGAAGAATCCGTCCCCTCTGACGACTTACGACTCACGACTCACGACCTCACGACTCTTCCCCTCACCCCACCGCCAGCGCCTGCTCCTCCGCGCGGCATGCCTCCGCGCTCGCCCAGTACCAGATTGCCCTGCCAGCTGCTGGCGAGGTTTGCCAGCGCGGTGCGAATCAGAGACCGGATCGCCGAGGTAGCGCGCGATATCGAGCGTCCGACCGTAACAGCCGATCGCCTGGGGGTATTGCCGGAGGCGGTGGAAGGTGTTGCCGAGGTTGCCGGCCCAGCGCGCCTCGCTCGGGTAGTCCACCAGCAGCTGCGCGATCGTCGCCGCCTGCTGAAAACAGGCACCCGCCCGCTGCCCATCACCCTGGGCATCGTGGCAGAGCCCGAGTTGCCCCAGCAAACCACCCTCTGCCGCGCGATCACCGATCTGGCGCGCGGCGGACAGCGCGTCCTCGTAGGCCAACACCGCCGAGCGCAGGTCGCCCAGCGCGAAGCAGCGATCACCTATCTCGCGCAGGTGCAGCAGCGATCCGGCCCAATTGCCGCCCGCCTGGGCGGCGACTGCCGCGCGCTGGAGGCAGGCGATCCCCTGCTCGGGTTGCTGTCGGCCAAGGTAAAGCTGCGCCCGTTGCGCCTGAATCCGCTCCTCACCGGCCCGGTCGCCCGCCGCGCAGACGAGTTGCAATGCTCGCAGATTGTGCTCAAGCGCACGCGCATGGTCGGCCCCGGCGAGCGACTGCAAAATGTGCGCCTGCCGCTCCCGCGCGCCGGTCGCCTCCGCCAGCAGCAGGGCGCGGTCGAGGTAGTCGATCCCTCGCGACTCGTGCCCCAGGTTGGCGAACGCCGCCCCGACCACCGCCAGCGCCGCCGCCTCGTCCGCGCGATCGCCGACATCGCGGGCCAGTCGCGCGGCCTCCTCGCCGGGCGCAAGCGCCTGTGCCGGCTGCCCCGCCCGCAGATACACCTCGGCCAGCGTCAGCGCAACGTGGCGCAACAGCCCGGCGTCGCCCGCCTCGCGCACCAGCGCCAGCGCCCGCTCATAGTGGGGTAGCGCCCCCTCCGGCTGCGCCGCCGGGCACGCCTCCGCCGCTCTGAAGCACTCCGACACCGCACTGAAGACGCCCGACATCGCGCAACCCTCCCCCGTAGCCTTCGCTAGAACAAGAGGATCACACCACGCCCATCAGGCAACCACAATGGGATTTTGGTCACCGGCGTCAAAGGACAATCGGTGATTGCACCGCCGCCACCAACGGCAGAGGCAGGTCACCGACCCGCCCGCGTCGGGACGGCTATGTGCCACAGGATCACCTCATCGCTGCGCACTACCCGGCAGCACCATCCGGGAGCGCGGCCAGCGCCGCAGCAAACGCAGCGAGCGTATCGGCCGAGAAGAGGATGAAACGAAGCTCACGAAACGTGTCGTGTAGCAGCGCATACTCGCGCGCCACGCCCAGAGCGAGCGGCGCGGCCAGATTCACCGGGTAGCCATAGATGCCGGTGCTGATCGACGGGAAGGCGATCGTCCGCGCCCCATATTCCGCCGCCAGCGCCAGACTGCTGCGGTAAGCGCTGGCCAGCAGCTTCGCTTCCCCCTGCCCGCCGCCATTCCACACCGGCCCCACCGCGTGGACAACGCGCCGGGCGTGCAACTGGCCCGCCCCGGTGATCACCGCCTGCCCCGTCGGGCAGCCCCCCTGCCGCGCGCGGATCCCCCGGCACTCTTCGAGAATGCTCGGCCCGCCCGCGCGGTGGATCGCCCCATCCACGCCTCCGCCCCCCAGCAATCCGCTGTTGGCGGCATTCACGATCGCGTCCACCACCTCGCGCGTGATGTCCCCCTGTCTCAGGATCAGGTCGGTCGTGCCAAAGCGTCGCACGATGTCGGCCATCGCCTCGCCCACCCTTCCTCGCGCGGCTCCGCGCACCGCACGCCACACCGCTACGCACACTGGCCAGAACCTGCCCATCAGTTGGCCCGTCGCCAGAATGGCTCCCGCTTCCGCTGGACCGTCAGCAGCCGCTCGTCGAACACCGGCAGTTCGAAGCCGCGCGGCTGCGGCGGCCCATCGGTCATACCAACCGCCCGCTGCACGCGCGGGTCGGTGTAGTAGAAGCGATAGGCATGTTCGACCAACGCCGCGAAGAAGACCGGATGCGCCGCCTCGACCGCCCGCAGCGCCGCCTCGCGCTCCTCGTCATCAAGCTCTCCAAACGGCCGTGCCCCCGCCGCCTCGATCGCCAGCAACCCGGCGAGATAGGATGAGCGCACACCCGGACTCGCCGCCAGCGCCACATCAACCTGCTCCGCCAACCCCAGATCCCCCGCGCCCGCCAGCCCATCCCGCGCCGGAATTAACGCATTCAGCACCGTAGTTAGCAGCGCCGACTCGCTCGCGCTCAGCACCGTTGCCATAGCCACCTTCCTCGTCCCGTTCTTGGCGTTCTTGGCGTCTTGGCGGTTCAACCGTCCTTCTCTCGCCTATCGGCTGCCGCCGCGCCTGAACTCCCGCTGCACGTAGTCCGCCGTGCGCAGCGCCAGGCCTGGATCGTCGTCGTCGGATTGCCGACCGCGCTGGTGACGAAGATGCTGCCATCCACGATGAAGAGGTTCGGCAGATCGTGCGCGCGGCCCCAGCCGTCCACCACCGACGCCGCCGGGTCATCGCCCATGCGGCAGGTGCCCATCAGGTGCCAGCCCGAGGTGCAGCGGGCTCGTGGCGAAGGTCTCGACCGCCCCGGCCGCCTCCAGCACGGCGCGGGCGTTGGCGATGCCGTGGTCCAGCATCGCCACGCTGTTCTCACTCAGTCGGTAGCGCACCAGCGGCGCGGGGATCCCGTCGGCATCGGTCAGCGTCGGATCGAGCACCACTTCGTTGGTCACCTCGGGCAGATCCTCGCCCATCACCCCGACGAACGCGAGGTGGCCGTGGCGCGCGGCGAACGCGTCGTGGTGGCCGCGACCCCAGGGGATGCGCCGTCCCGTCAGGCCGCCCATCGCCGAACTCAGTGGCCCGGAGCCGCGCCCGATCTGCAACTGGTAGCCGCGCACGAAGCCGCGCGACCGATCCGTCTCGTAGAACTCGTGGCTGACGATGCACGAACCGGCTGGACCTTTGTGGCTTTCCAGCGGCTCAGGGAAGACGCCGCACGCCACGGAGAAGACGTGGAACATCAGATTCTTGCCGACCAGCCCGCTCCGGTTCGCCAGCCCCTCCGGGAAGAGGCGCGACTTCGAGTTGAGCAGCAGGCGCGGCGTGCCGACGCCGTTGCAGGCCAGGATCACCACCGCCGCGCGCTGCTCCCGCAACTGGCCAGCCGCGTCGTAGTAGATCGCGCCGCGCGCCCGCCCGGCGGCATCCACCGCGATCTCGCGCACCCGGCAATGCGTGCGCAGGTCCACGCCGAGTTGCAACGCCAGCGGCCAATAGGTCACATCCGCGCTCGACCGCGCCCCGGTCGCGCAGCCGAGGTCGCACGGCCCGCAGTTGTTGCACCCCGGCCTGCCGTTATATTCGGTCGAATTGATCGCCGCATCGGACGGCCACCAGTGCCAGCCGAGTTTTTCGAAGCCGCCCACCATCGTCTCGCCCAACTTCCCGAGCGAGAGCGGCGGCGTCTGGCGCGGCGAACGCGGCGGGTGCGCCGGGTCCCCGGCCAGCCCCGCCACGCCGACCATGCGGTCATTCAGATCGTAGTACGGCTCCAGGTCGTCATACGTCAGGGGCCAGTCATCCGCGACGCCGTCGAGCGTGCGCACGCGGAAATCGGATGGTTGGAAACGCGGGAAGTGTGCGCTCCAGTGGATGGTGCTGCCCCCGACCGCGTTGTACATCAGCGGGGCATAGGTCGAGTCGACGTTATTGACCGGATAATCGGCGCGCAGCCCCCGGACATTCGGGTCGGCGTTGAAGTCGGTGTGGCGGCTCGCCTCCCAATCGTCGCGATGTGCGGGCAGGGCGTCCAGGTCCACCCAGCCTCCCTGCTCCAGGCAGACGACCTTTAATCCCTCGTTCGCCAGATACCAGGCCACTGCCGCGCCCGACGCGCCCGCCCCGACGATCAGCACATCCGGCTCGTCCCACCGCGCCGACACGACCCGATTCCCCTGTACACTCATCTCGCCCCCGGAGGTTAGACGATCCTACCCGGCCCGACACCGTTCGAGCAAACTTGCCCCGCCAACGGCGGTCCCCGCTCCGCAACTGATCTGATCACCTACCCGCAGTATAGCGCCCCGGCCCCACGACGGGAAGCACTCTTCGCAACTGCTCCATGCCTCAATTCGGGGAATGATTGTGCTACCATCCGAGCAGCAGACACGCACACAGGAGGTGCCACAATGGTCGCGCGCACCATCGCACTCGGGGTGGATCTCGACTGGCTTCCCGATGACACCGAGGAGTCGCTTGTGGGCACAATACTGCACCAGCGCGTCATCGTCTCCACGGTCAACAGCGTGTCGCGCTTCAACCAACAGCGCAACATGGGCTGGGTCATCGGTAATCAGTTGATGCTGCTCGTGCCGCGCCAGGACCGCGATCGGCCGTACCAGGCGGCGCCCGATATCCTGATCCACACCGCGACCAACTTCCCGATCGACCAGCCCACGCTGCGGGTCGCGCACTATGGTCCACCCGCCCTCGCCATCGAGATCTGCAGTCCTTCAACGGCCTATCAGCACGATCTCGACACCGTCGATCCCGAGGCCAAGCCCCAGGCCTACGCGCGCATCGGCATACAGGAATACCTCGTCTACGACCCAACCGACACCATCATCCGCGATCCGCCGGGCATCCGCGCCTGGCAGATGGGTCCGCAGGGGGCCTACATCCCCTGGCAACCAGAGCCGGATGGCCGCTGGCACAGCCGCCTCGGTATCTCCTTCGGCGTCGAGGGGGTGCTACTCCGTGTTTATGACCCCGAAGGCCGCGTCGTCCCGAACAACGAGGACATGGATACCATCGCCGAAGCGCAGGAAGCATTGCTTGCGGCACGAGCGGAGGCACTAGCAGAGCGGGAGGCACAACTCGCCGAACAGGCCGCGCGCATCGCCGAACTCGAGGCGGAATTGCGGCGACAGCGCGGCGAATGATCGCGATCAGGTTGCGCGCAGTTCGGGTACAATGCACACGACCCGGCGTGAATGGCACCACGCACAGGGTGAGCGTTCCCGATGTCCGATAGGCAGAGAGTTGAGGAGGAACGGTAGCATGGCGATTGCAACCACGATTGCCCGGCGCGACGGACCGCAGAAAGTCACCGGCGCGGTCAAGTACGCGGGCGATATCTCGTCTCCGGGGATGCTCGTCGCCCGGTTGGTGACCAGCCCCCACGCCGCCGCGCGGATCGTCAACATTGACACGTCTGCGGCGAAGGCTATCCCCGGCGTTTTCGCCGTCTACACCGCCAAGGATCTCAGCCTGAAGGGGATGGAGTCGGGCGCGCGACGCCTGAACTTCCTCGCGGGCGACCGGGTGATGTTCGACGGCCAGCCGGTCGCGGTCGTCCTCGCCGAGGACGAGGGCGTGGCGACCGATGGCGCGGCGGCGGTGGTTGTCGAGTACGAGGCACTGCCGGCGGTGGTCGATCCGATCGCCGGGATGCGCGACGACGCACCGCATGTGCGCGAGGCGAAGGCGACCGGGGCCGACGAGGCCGGGATGCACGCGGCGGTGGCCAGCGCGGGCGATCAGAAGGAGAAGCTCCCCGCCAACGTCAGCAACAGCATCAACTTCAAGCGCGGCGATGTCGAGGCCGCCTTTGCCGAGGCCGACGCGATCGTCGAGGGGACCTACAAGGTCAACTACGTCCACCAGGGCTACATGGAGCCCCAGACCTGCACCATCATCCCCGACCCGGTGACGCAGGGTGTGACGGTCTACACCAGCACCCAGGCCCTCTTCTACACCCGCGACGAGGTCGCCAACGCCCTCGGCCTGCTCGGCTCGCAGGTGAAGGTCGTGCCGATCGAGGCGGGCGGCGGCTTCGGCGCGAAGTACGTGCTGATCGACCCCTTCGTCGCTTCGCTAGTCAAGGCGACCGGCCACGCGGTGAAGTTCTCCTACACCCGCTCCGAGGACCTGAAGGCCGCCAACCCCTCGCCGCTGACCGTCTTCGAGGTGAAGCTCGCCGGCAAAAAGGACGGCACCATGACCGCCCTCCAGGCCCGCGTCATCTTCGACACCGGGGCCTACTCCGGCTCGGCGCTCGGTATCGGCTGCATCCTGCTCGGCGGCTACTACAAGTTCCCGAACCTCGACATCAAGGGCTACGAGGTGATGACCAACAAGCCCGGCGTCGGAGCCTACCGCGCGCCGGGCGCGCCGCAGGCCTCCTTCGCGATCGAGTCGGCGGTAGACGAACTCTGCGCCAAGCTCGGCCTCGATCCGCTCGATGTCCGCATCCAGAACGCGGTCGAAGAGGGCGACAAGTGGCCCGACGGCAGCCCGCTGCCGACGATCGGCCTCAAGCAGTGCCTGGAGAAGCTGCGCGAGCACCCGGTCTGGCAGAACCGCAACAACGTCGGCCCGAACGAGGGCGTCGGCGTCGGTGCGGGCGGCTGGCCGGGCGGGCGCGGCCCCGCCGCCGCCGCCTGCCGCATGGACCCGGGCGGCAAGCTGACGATCACCACCGGCGTCGCCGACATCACCGGCCAGTCCACCACCTTCGCGATGATCGCCGCCGAAGCCTTCGGCATCGATCCGTCCGAAGTTCACATCGTCCACGGCGACACCGAGACCGCCCCGCACTCGCCGGGCAGCGGCGGCAGCCAGATCACCTATACCGTCGGCAAGGCGGTGATCGAGGCGGCGCTGGAGGCCAAGAAGCAGGTCCTCGGCATCGCCGCGTCGCAGCTCGAAGCCTCCCCCGACGACCTGGAGATCGTCAACGGCAAGGTGCAGGTGAAGGGTTCGCCGGAGAACGCCGTCACGCTCGCCCAGGTCTACAGCCTGAGCACCAGCAAGTACGGCCCGGTTTACACACGCGGCACCAGCGCCCAGCAGGTGATCGCCGCCGGCTTCGCCGCCCACCTCGCGCGCGTCCACGTCGACCCCGACACCGGCGAGGTGACGGTCAAGGAGTACGTCTCGGCGCAGGATGTCGGCCACGCGCTGAACCCGCCGCTGGTCCAGGGCCAGATCCTCGGCGGCGTCGTGCAGGGCATCGGCTTCGGTCTTTACGAGCAGTTGGTCCACGACGAGAACGGCTCGCTCCTCACCGGCACGCTGATGGACTACGCGATGCCGAAGGCCGATATGCTGCCCGAGATCGACTCGATCCTGGTGGAAGTCCCGACCAAGGATGGCCCGTTCGGTGCCCGTATCGTTGGCGAGCCGCCGATCATCCCCGGCGCGGCGACGCTCAACAACGCGATCAAGGCCGCCACCGGCAAGCGTGTCCACGAAGCGCCGATGACCCCCACCCGCGTCATCGCCGCCCTGCAAAGCTAACCGCTTCGCTTGCGCGAGTCTGACGAGCACCCGGCCCGCAATGGGCCGGGTGCTCGCGTATTCGCCATCTGCTACTTTGCAGCAACGCAATATGGGCTGGCAATGAGGCAGGAGCAGGACCATGAGCATGACCCTCGCCGAGATCGAAGCCGAAGTGATGAAGCTTTCCCTGGAAGAACGCGAATTACTTGCGGAAGCAATCTATGCCAGTTTGAATGACCTGACAGAAATCGATGAGGAATGGCGAGTGGAGATAGCTCGCCGTACCGAGGAAATTGATTCAGGCGCGGTACAGCTGATTCCCGCAGAGCAGGTTTTCGCCGAATTGCGCGCGGAGCGCAGGGTGCGAGTCGGTGGAACCGAGGAGTCCACCATCGCAGAGGCTCAACGCCGCTACGCAGAACTGCGTTCAGGCGCGGTACAAGGTGAGTCACTTGAAGAGGTGATCAGCTATCTGCGTGCCCCCTCGTAGCGACGCCTTCAGTCAAATCCTGGCTCGTCGTCGCCCCGGGCATTGGCGAAGGCGGCTCTGACCGTGCCTCATTGCGTTGTTAGCAACCACGCCTCCACCACCCGCACCGTCTGCTCCGTCGTCAGCCCCACCAGATTCGTCGGTAAGGTGAGCGCCTGCTCAGCCCCGGAATCGTTCCGAAAAACGATCATCGGTGCCGTCCCCTCCAACCGCACCCCCAGCAAGCGCTCGCGCGGGAAGTAGCGGTAGGTAAACGGCCCGCGCTCCAGCAGCCCGCCCGGCGAGAGGAACAGCCCGATCCGCGCTGTCTCGCCGCGTCCCTGGGCCTGGATCGCCCGATAGCGATTCCGCGCATTCAACAGTACCACAAGGCCCGCGCCGACCCCGATGACCGCCGCGACGGCGAGCGGCCCCAGGCAGGTGCTGCCATTCCTGCTGCCCACCTCGGCGCTGTCAAACGTGACGATCGCCAGCGCGACCGCACCAAGCCCGCAGAGAATCAGGGCGACACCGCCCGCCAGCGCGAGGAATACCGCGCCCCAGCGGTGCTCCTGCGGGAAAAACTGCGTCCCGGCCGGGATCGGTTGCGCCGGGTCGAGCAGCCGCTGCTGCTCGGGCGGCAATTTCTCGATCTCATACTGATCCCGCAGCACTGGTGCCGCCCCGCCCGCACGCTCTTCCATAGCCTCCCCCATCCGCCCAGCACGGGCAGTCCAAGGCACCGACGCAGTCCCCGTCGCCCCACTCCTCCTGTCACCCTTGACGAACGGAGAAGTTTAGCACGAAACTTTCCCCCGAAAGGGTGGGCACACCATGCTCGACGAGGAGCAACCCGCGCGACCAGCAAGCAGGGGCAGCGACGAAACCGCCGCTGTAGGGAGCGATCGCCTCCCGGTGCTCGGCTGGCTGCGGCTGGCGCGGATTTACCAGCGGATCGACCACGCCACCACCGACCTGCTGCGCCGCTGGGACCTCAGCGTCGCCCAGTTCGACGTGCTGATCGTGCTCGGCCGGCACGAGGGCATCACGCAGCAGGAACTCGCCGACCGTCTCCTGGTGACCAAAGGCAACATCTCGCAACTGATCGTCAGGATGGAGCGGCGCGGCCTCATCCGCCGCTGCCAAGAAGGGCGCGCGATGCGCCTGCACCTCACCGCCGCCGGACGCCACCTGCGCGCCGAAGCCCTCCCCGCGCAGGAAGCCCTGGTCGCCAGCCACTTCGCCCACCTCACCCCCGACGAAGCCCGCGCCCTCCACGCCCTCCTCCGCCGCGTCGATCGCCCCTGACCAACGCCACCGCCCGATCTGGCACCACTCCTGCACAACCTCACTACGAGTGCATACAAGCACCCGAAAGGAGGCTACCCCAATGTCAGCCGAACCCGAACGCCACGAAGAGACCTCACAGGAACGCGCCGAGCGCGACCCCATCGGCATGCAACGCGACTGGCTCCACGCCCACGAAGAGAACACCGGCCAGGAGACCCTGGAAGGCGCGATCGACGTCGCCACCAACACCGACACCGAAGCCATCAGCGACGCAGCCAGGCGCGAAGCCAGGGAACGAGACCAACACATCCGCACCCGCTTCGGCTAACCCCTCCCATCTCTCATGCTATAGGCAGGCCATGAGCAGTTTCGACCGCTCATGGCCTGCCTGATCCCTCATCCTCAACCTGTCGTCTCGGCGTCCTCGGCGTCCTCTGCGGTAAATATCGTTCCCCTCCTGACGCACCTGGCGACTCCTTGGCGTCTTGGCGGTTCCCCGGCCCTCCTCGCTCCTCGCTCTTCTCTCCTCACTCCTCCTTCCTCTCCCCCGTCGGCAGCGCCGTCACCGGCGACCCTACGAACCAGAGCAGCGAGAGCAGCGACGCCGTCATCCCGAGCAGCATCGTCGGTCGCAGGCCGATCCGCTCGCCCAGCACGCCGCCGATCAGCAGCCCGAGCAGGATGGCACCCTGCTGCAACGTCTGGAATGAGGCATTGATCCGACCGATCACCCGCTCCGGCGCGGTCGTCTGAATCAGGCTGTTCTGCGCGATCTGCTGCACCGTCGCCGCCGCGTCGAGCACCTGGCTCGCGCAGAGAATCGCCACCACCAGCGCATACGGCCCCATCGCGAGCGGGATCGCGTAGGTCGCGACGCGGTAGGTGAGGAAACTGCCGATGAACGCGCGCCCCAGCCCCCAGCGGCGCACCACCCGATCGGCGATCAACGCCCCCAGGAAGGAACTGACGCCGCCGATCGCGATGACGAGGCCGATCACCAGCGGACTCAGCCCCAACTCGCGCACGAAGAAAATCGTCAGCACCGCGACGAAGAAGTGGATGAAGAAGATATCGACCACCCCCGCGCCGACGACCGGGCGCAGGACCGGATTCCGCCAGATCGCGCGCAACCCTTCGCCGATCTCGCGCAGTGTGCCCTGCGCTTCCCCCTCGTCCTCCCTGGCAACCACCCGCTCGGGCTTACGAATCAGCCCCAGCGCGATTGCCGAGCCCACGAATGAGAACGCATCGACCAGCACCCCGATCGGCGCACCGAGCGCCTGGACGATCACCCCGGCCAGCCCCACCCCGCCCATCTCGGCCACCGAGTCGGTCGCGGCCAGCTTGCTATTCCCCTCCACCAGTTCCTCGCGACCGACCAGCGAGGGCAGATAGGAGCGATAGGCTACCTCGAACAGGATCGATAGCGCGCTGGTGACGATCGCGACGACGTAAAGCTGCGCCATGCCGAGCGCGCCGACCCAGTACGCCAGTGGCACCGTCGCGAGCGCGAGCGCACGCCCCAGATCGGCCGCGATCAGCAACGGACGCCGTCGCAAGCGGTCCACCCAGACCCCCGCGAAGAGTCCGAGCACCAGCCCTGGTGCCACATTGGCCGCGCCGAGGGTGGCCACCTGAAACGGGCTGGCGTCCAGCGTGTAAATCGCCACGAGGGGTAGCGCGAAGCGCCCGATCATCGAGCCGAAGAGCGAGATCGTCTGCGCCGACCAGAGTTTGAGGAATTCGGGGTGTCGCCAGAGACCGGAACGCTGCGCCGTGCTCGCCATCGGTTCCTCCGTGCGCGGCCCCCGCGCCGGACAAACAGACACGGCGAAGGAAGCCGCATTCCTTACCGCCAAAGGAAAGGCTTCCCCCGCCGTGCGCGATAGCACTGCGGTCCACCCGCGCCGATCGGTCTCGCCTGTCGCTCCCCAGCGGGGACCGCAGGCTCCGAGTACCCCGGTCGCCCGGAGTAGAGTGCAGCACGCGGGTTGAGTTGTCTAAGGGGAGAGCATAGCGCGGCAATCCGCGCCTCGTCAAGGACAACCCTGCCTCTGCCAGGTCTCTGCCGAAGTCGGGGACTGATCCGACGCCCGCCCGGACATGAAGTGTCCGGGCTACGAAATGCGCCGGATCAATCCGGCTTTGATCCTCTTCCGAGGACTGGTGGTGATCGGGTCGCTCGGACTCACCGCAGGAGAGCGACTTTGCCAGAGACCTAACACCTCTGCCATGATGCCCATCTCCCCAAGAGCCGACAGCGTAACCGGCACAAGCGCGCAATGCGGCATTTGTGTGGGTACTTCTGTGGGTATTTGTGTCTGGCCCCGGCGCAGAACCCCGCTACACTCGATAGAGGATAGGCAACTGGCAGCGAAGCAAGAGGAGGAGAGCAATAGGCAGCACACACCGATTGCGCCAGCCACCCGGCTGCGCCCGGATGGCTCAGTGTGTGTGGTCGAAATCGGCATCGGCATCAGCAACTGTATGGGTCACTGTATAGGTGACTGTCGGTGGGCCCGCCGAAAATCCCCGATATAGTGGAGATACGGCAGACAGATCACCACGAAGCGATTGGCGCTGCACAACAAGGAGGGCATAGATGGGACGGAGGCCGGGACAAGCAGGACGCAGAGCATGCAGGCTGCTGGCGCTGGCGTTGCTCGCACTGGCGCTGATCGTGCCGCAGGGAAGCGCCGTGCGGGGTGTAGGCGCCGCTGTTGCCACCGGAGGAGCGCTCTCCGCCTGGGGCTACAACGTCGGCGGAGGACTCGGCGATGGTTCGCGACGCACCGGTGCGGGTGACCGGCACCGGCACTGGCGGGCTGGTCTTCGTCGCCATTGACGCTGGGGGCTTTCATAGCCTCGGGCTGGCCGCCAACGGCACCGCCTACGGCTGGGGCCGCAACGACACCGGGCAGGTGGGCAACGGCACCAGCGGCAGCGGCGTCGTCCAGACGACCCCCGCAGCGGTATCGGGCACCGGGCCGGGCGGGGTGGCGCTCACCGCCATCGTCGGTGGCACCGTCCATAGCCTGGCGAGCGGTGACGCCAGCGATCCATACTGCGCGGGTTTCGTGGACCTGCCTGCCAACGATCCCGCCTGCCCGGCGGTCGCCGTGCTCACCCAGCAGGGCACCATCCGGGGCTACGCTGGCGTGCCGCCGCGCTTCGGCCCCACCGACAACGTCCAGCGGGCGCAAGTGGCGGCGTTCCTGGTGCGCGCCCTCGCCTGGCAGGCCCACCCCACCGGACCGCGCACCTTTACCGACCTCGCCGGGCTGGCGACCGAACTCCGCAATTCCTCGCTGATCGTCGCCAACACCTGCGACAGCAATGGCCTGTGCGTCGCCTATGGCTATGGCGACGGCCGGTTCGGCCCCACCGACCCCGTCAGCCACGCCCAGGTGATCACCTTCATCACCCGCGCCTTCCGCCTCGACCCGGTGCAGGCCTGGGTGCCCCAGCCGGGCGATCCCCAGCCCTACACCGGCGTCCCGGCAGTCCACGACACCGACGTGCGCACCTTCGTCCACTACGCCGGTCCCATCCCCGGCGCACCGAGCACCGCCGCCGGCTGGAATGCCCCCGCCTCGCGCGCCTGGGTCGCCCAACTCCTCTACCAGGCCCTCACCGTCCAACCCTAACCAACCTCCCTCCCCCACAGGGCGAGCCGGGAGGTTCCGACTCGCCCCCCTTCTTCCCACCTCCACCTCGCCCTCCTCCCCCCGCTATACTGGCCCCACATCGGACCGGCGAGGCCCACGCCCCTCGTCAGTCTGCGCAAGCGAACCTGGTGGCCCGCAGGCCTTTCGACGGGATCACACTCCCGGAGTTCTGGAGCAAACCCCTATGACAACAACCGAAAACACCCCGCACCTGACCAAAGCCCCGGTTGCCAACACGGCGATGCTCATCCGCAAACCCGTCGCCGAGGTCTTCGCGGCCTTCATCGACCCCGCCATCACCACCCACTTCTGGTTCACCAGGAGCAGCGGCCGACTCACCCCCGGCGCGCAGATCCGCTGGGACTGGGAGATGTACAACGTCGGCACCGACCTCGCCGTCAAGGAGATCGAGGAAAACCGCCGCATTGTCATCGAATGGCAAGGCTACAGCGGCCTTACCACCGTCGAGTGGCAATTCACCCCCCACGGCGAAAGCGCCACCTTCGTCGGCATCACCGAATCGGGCTTCCAGGGCGACGGCGACTCCCTGGCCCAGCAAGCCATCGAATCGACCGGCGGCTTCACCTTCGTCCTCTGCGGCCTCAAAGCCTACCTCGAACACAACATTCATCTGAACCTCATCGCCGACCGCCACCCCGCCAACCTCGTCACGACCTGATCCCGCCCACGCCTCCATGCCGCACGCAGCAGCGAGGGCCACCGCATCGCGGTGGCCCTCGCCCCAAGCCCTCTTCGTCTTTCGTCAGACGACCGACGACAGCCCGCCATCGAGGTTGATCGCCACGCCCGAGATGTACGCCGCCCGCGCCGAGGCGAGGAACGCGATCAGGTCGCCCGCCTCGTCGGCCTCGCCGACCCGCCCGAGCGGGATCGCGCGCTGCTGCGCCATCCCGGTATAGAACTCCTCGATCGGCTGGCTGGCCCCGCCGCGCTCCCAGGTGCGCACATGCTGCCCGCTCTTGATCATGCCGATCAGCACCGCGTTGACCCGGATATTGTCGGCCGCGTATTCCTTCGAGAGCGCCTTAGTCAGCGCCAGCCCGGCGGCACGGCTCACCGACGTCGGCACCGAGGACGCGCCCGGCTGCTTCGCCCCGATGTTGAGGAGGTTGATGATGCTCCCGCCCCCGGCCGCGCGCAGGTGCGGCAGCGCCAACCGGCAGGCCCGGATCGCCGCGAAGAGCTTCAGATCGAGGTCATTCTGCCAATCTTCGTCGGTCACCTTCCCGAACGGCCCGGCCGCCGATGTGCCCGCGTTGTTGACCAGGATGTCGAGCCGCCCGAACCGCTCGATCGTCGTGGCGATCACGCGCTCGACCTCGCTCGCCTGCCGCACATCGGCCGCAATCGGGACGATCGTCGCGTCGTTCTCCCCGGCGATCTCCTGCGCCGCGCGCTCCAGCACGTCGGCCCGCCGCGCGCAGACGACCACCCGCGCCCCCTCACGCCCGAGCGACGCCGCAGCCGCCCGCCCGATCCCCTCGCTCCCGCCGGTGACGATCGCCACCTTGCCCGCCAACCCGAGATCCATCGCCCGCCTCCATCGCTGCCTCGGCCCGCGCGTCGTTACGCCCCGGCATCCTATCATGCACCGCCGAGGTAGAAGGTCTCCACCACCGACTCGACCACCTCGTCGCCCACCTTCTCCACCCGGTACGCCTTCGCGTTCGGCCGCGAACTCACCGGCCGGGAAAGCTCCGTCCCGATGTAGTGCAGTCCCACCCCGTCATCGGCCGCATATCCTGAGCCGATGATGCCCTCGGCGATCATCCGGTGGTAGGCGGGACGACGGGCAACTTCGCCGTCATAGTGCGGGCAATTGCTCCCCGGCAGGAAGCCGAGGCACTTCATCGCCGCCAGGTCGCCCGGCATGTCGGGGATCAGGCAGGGGATCGAGTCGGTGACCCCCTCCTCGAACCAGCAGATCGACCCGGCGCTCGGCCCGGCCAGCACGATGCCCCGCTCCCAGGCCTCGCGCATCAGCGTGTCGAGGCCCCAGGTCTCCCAGAGGACCAGCATATTGCGCGTGTTCCCGCCGCTGACGTAGATCACATCCTGCCCCAGCACGAGGTCGCGGATGTGGATCGTGCGGTGCCGGAAGAGCGACAGGTGTTCCGGCTCGCAGTCGATCGCCCCGTAGATGCTGTAGAACGCGTCGATCCGCTGCTGCGAGTCCCCCGTCGCGGTCGGCACGTAGAGGATCTTCGGCCGCTCCTTCCCCGACAATCCGAGCACATAGCGATCGAGCAGCAGATTCTCTGGCTCCATCATGAAGCCCCCGCCCCCCATCGCCACGATATGACGCGTCGGTCCGCCGCTCATCCTGTCCCCCAAGTCGTCAGTCGTCGGTCGTCGGTCGTCGGTCGGATAGTCGGGTAGTCGGGTAGTCGGGTAGTCGGGTAGAGATGCCTCGACACTCGTTACTCGTTACTCGTTACTCGTTACTCGACTCAGCACTCAGCACTCAGCACTCAGCACTTCTAGAGTGGCAGCGACACCCAGCGCCGCTCACGGAACGATAGTTCGACCGCGTTGATCACCTCCTGGACCCGCGCGCCATCCTCGAAGTTGCCTTCGTTGCTGTCGTCGTCGGACAGGAGTTCGTCCAGGTAGCCCTTGATCAGGTTGGCGTAAAAGAGGGTGCGCCACGACTCGCGCGGGCTGCCCCCGGCCGGGTAGAACTCCTGCGGCACCGCGATGTCGCGGAACTCGACGCTGTCGGGCTTGGCCCCCTTCAGCGACTCGCAGATGCCGAACTCCTCCACCAGGCGGCAGATCAGCGCGCCCTCGCTGCCGTAGACGCGGGCTTCCAGCCCCGGGTAGTTGCCAACCGTGACGAAGCTGGTCTGCACCGAGCCGAGCGCGCCGTTGGTGAACTCGCCGAGGAAGATGTCGCCATCGTCGATGTTGGCGCGCTGCATCCGCCCGGTCTGGCGCACCACGCGCTCGGGGACGAAGTTGCGCATCGTGCCGACCACTTGCGCGTAGGTCGCGCCGATGAACCAGTGGCCCAGGTCGATGATCGGGGCGCCGTAGCCTTCTAAGGACGAGACCTGGATGATCGTTTGGTCGGCGTGGGGGTCCACCTGGCGCAGCGGCACGTTGGGATCGAGCCACTGGGAGTTCTGCTCGTAGCCGTTGAAGATGTAGGGGGTGCCGATGTAGCCCTGGTCGATCAGCGCCTTCATGTAGCGCATCGCCGGACTGTAGCGGAAGGTGAAGCCGAGCTTGGTCTTCAGCCGCTGCGAGCGCGCCAGTTCGGCCGCGCGCCGCGTGTCGCGAAAGTCGTAGGCGACCGGCTTCTCGCAGAGGACGTGCTTGCCAGCCTCCAGCGCGGCCCAGGCGAGGTCGAAGTGGGTGTGGCTGGGGGTGCAGATGTCGATCACGTCGAGGTCGTCGCGCGCGATGACCTCGAGCCCCTCGGTGGCGACTTCGCCGATGCCGAACTCGCGCGCCGCCGCCTCGGCCAGTTCGCGCTGCTGGTCGGCGACGACCACGACCTCGGCGCGGCCGTCGCGCAGCCAGCCGGGGATGTGCGCCCCGCGCGCCCAGGCTCCCGCGCCGAGCACGCCGACGCGAATAGTGCGCCCTGCCATGTTGCCTCCGGTGGACGGTGGTCGGTAGACGGTGGACAGTAGATCGTGGACGGTGCTGCGGGCGGCACTATAGCACAGCGTGAAGAGTGGGCCGAGGAGTTGAGAGGCGGCGAGTTGTTCGCGCAGTGCAGCAGACGCAAAGGGGCGATGCCGGATCTATCCGGCACCGCCCCTTCATGTTCCTTGTTATTCGGCGCGTGACAACTGGCGGGCTGTCACTCGCGCTTGAGGGCTAGTCGATCTCCTGGCGCTGCAGGGTGACGACCTCGTTGCGCGGCTCCGGCTGCGTCGGCAGCGGGGTGCTGACGATGGCGGCGGGGCGCTTGGCGGTCGGCTGCAGCGAGACGGCGGAGGTCACCTCCTCCTTAATGCCGGCGAAGTCCTCGCTCGTCTTGCGGAACTCGCGGATGCCCTTGCCGAGCGACGAGCCCAGCTCGGGCAGCTTGGACGGGCCGAAGACGGCGAGCGCGATGATCAGGATGATGATCAGGTGCATAGGCTGGAGAGCCCCGGTGAACATTCCTTCCTCCTCCGTTGAGAACCCAGTGGATCAATAGTACCACAGTCAAGATCGGTCAACCAGGGCCATTCGTCCCGTCGCGGGGGACAAACTCCTGCACTTCTGATGACGTAACTCTGCCCCCGACGGTTCCCGGCGGGTGCTACATACATTCGCCTGGGCTGATTGCCCCACTTGATGGCAACGTGACCGTGAGGCCGTGGCAGGACCGCATCTTCACCGACCCTTCACCCACGACGGGGCGTCGCTTCAGCAACGAAGCATAGACTGAGTGGCAGTGGGGGCACCGGGCGCGGCTCTGCGATGACCCCAGGGTACGGCGCTGTTGGGGGTGGACGATGATGCCCACCAGGAGGACGGAAGATGAACACAATACGACAGAATCTCACGCGCGTCGCGGCGCAAGGTGCGCTGACGCTGGCCCTGGTGGGCGGTAGCGTCTTCGGGGTCAACCTGCTGAATGACCGCGAGGTTGCGACGGCGAGCGCGACGCTGGTGGAGAGCGGCCAGACGGTGGCGGCGGTGCCGCTGGCCTCTACGGCGGCGGCGACGACGCTGCCGAGCGTGGCGAGCGTGGCGGCGAGCGCCAGCCCGGCGACGGTGATGGTGCTGAACATGGGGCGGACCGGGACGGCGCAGGCGGTCGGGACGGGCTTCATCATCGACAGCAGCGGCGTGATCGTGACGAATAACCATGTGGTCAGCGGGGCGACTTCGGTGAAGGTGCAGCTGCCGGGGACCGATGGCGAGACCTATGACGCGACGGTGGTGGGGACCGACGCGCAGACGGACCTGGCGGTGCTGCGGATCGAGGCGACCGGGTTGCCGACGCTGACGCTCGGGAGTTCGGCCGAGCTGGGTGTGGGGGACTGGGTGGTGGCGATCGGCAATGCGCTGGCGCTGGATGGCGGGCCGACGGTGACCGCCGGGGTGGTCAGCGCGCTGGGGCGCGACGTGGAGCAGGCGGCGACGAGCGGCACGCGCCCCGGGCAGGCGACGACGAGTGCGATCGCGCTCTATGACCTGATCCAGACCGACGCGGCGATCAACGAGGGGAACTCGGGCGGGCCGCTGGTGAATATGCAGGGTGAGGTGATCGGGATCAACACCCTGGGGTCGAGCGATGCGCAGGGGATCGGCTTCGCGATTGCCATCGACGATGCCAGGCCGATCATCGAGCAGCTGCTGGCGAACGGGAAGGTGACGCGGGCGTACCTGGGCATCCAGGGCGAGAGCGTGACGGCGTCGCTGGCGGTCGAGCAGGGTCTGACGAACACCGAGGGGGTGCTGGTGGCGCAGGTGGTGGCCGGGTCGCCGGCGGCGCGGGCCGGGCTGCAGGCGAATGACCTGATCGTGGGGATCGGCGATGTGGCGGTGGTGAGCCAGGGCGACTTGCAGCAGGCGCTCCTCGGCACGTACCACGCGGGCGACACGGTGGACTTGAAGGTCGTGCGCGGCGGGGCGGAGCGGACGATTGCGGTGACGCTCGGGACGCAGGCGACGAGCTAGCGGTGGGATGCGTGATCGGCCGGGTGGCGACTGCGAGGGCGGTCGCCGCCCGGCTGTTGTGTTTACTAAGATGGCGTTTCTACTATTGGGATAGGGTATTTAGCGAATATAGTGAGTTGACGATAATTAGGTTTGTTTGGCGGTTTTAAGCTTTCTTTCTTTCTTCCCGAGGTAGGCTTTCTCCGGGGTGGAGAAAAGGGCGGTGTGGGTGCGGGGAGGCCCCCTAAATCCCCCAATCCTGGGGGGACTTTAAGCGGGTGGCGAATGGGATGAGTGTGTGGTTGGGGCGAGGTTGGCCCCCTCAATCTCCCATATATGGGGGACTTTTGTGGCGGGTGGAGGTTGGGTGGTCATGGTGGGCCTCCTGTTGGCGTTCGGTGCGGCGTGGTCCAAGACGGCGCGGGTGCTGGCCCGGCGAGGGCGGGTCGGTGACCCGCCCCTACCGGGAGCGGTGGCAAATGGCGAGGTGGGTGCTGGCCCCACGCGGGCGCTTCGCGAAGCGCCCCTACAGCTATCTACCCGTGGAGGGGGTGGATCATGCCAGGTTGGCTGGAAAGTGACGAGTTGGGGTTCTGAATGACAAGGGGATTGAGAGCATGAGGGCCAGGAGGGTCAGGCGAGGTCGTAGTCGAGGGTGAAGGTGCCGGGTTGTTCGTGGGGCCAGTGCATGGTGCCGGAGCCGGTGATGCCTTGCAGGTCGCCGGTGGCGTTGCCGGGGACGATTTCGAAGGTGCTCTGGGCGGCGTTGTCGGCGTAGCTGCCGGTGTGGCGGATGACGAAGCTGCCGCTGCGGTCGCCGATGCGGGCGACGACGCGTTCGAGGGCGAGGGTGGGGACGAAGCCGTTGGCCTGGTAGATCATCAGGTATTCGAGGGTGCCTTCGCCCGCGATTTCGCCTTCGTAGGTCTGCCTGACGCTGGCGCGGACGAGGTTGGGGCCGCCCGCGATCTCGTGGAAGGGGGCTTCTTCCCAGCTCTTGATGCCGAGGGTTGCGGTTGCGCGCATGGTCATGTTCAGGTTGCCTCCGCGTGTGTGATGTTGCCGTTCGGGTGGGGCCGGGGGAGTCTGGGTGGGACGATCTTGGCCTTACTGCTATAGTGTAGCGGGATGTACCTGTCAGGATATGGCAGGATTAGGTACCAGGTGTGAGGCGTGAGTCGTGAGAGGAGTAACGAGTAACGAGTAACGAGTAACGAGGGGAGACGGACCCCTCCCCGCCGCTGCGGCGGCGACCCTCCCCTGAAGGGAGAGGGTGGGGAATGGTGGGGCAATGAGCATGCGTAGTGCGCCCGGAGATGAAGTCTCCAGGCTACGAAGGTGCGCCGGATGAATCCGGCTTGCCGGGGTGAGGGATGGGCGTATTTGGGCTGTCCTGTGACTTTAAGGGATGTTGGCGTGCATCGTAGAAATGTCGAGTGGTACACTCGGCCAGCACTTCCAGAATGACTTGACGAGACGAGGAGGGACATGATGCGATGGGGCGCGAGGATGATCTGCCATTGGAATACGCTCGATCGCTGGATACGGCCGCGCCGTGCTCCCGGTCGGATATTGGACGCTGCAGTCCGTGAATTGCGCGGTGCGGCGGTACACCGGGAGATGCACTCGTGGAACCCGCAGTTCGCAGGAGGGCACCACTTTTCGCGCTGCTGAGCGCGAATGTTCTTTCGCTCGTTGGGAATCAGCTGACATTTGTCGCACTGCCCTGGTTTGTGCTCCAGACAACTGGGAGCGCGGCGAAGACGGGAATCGCGGGATCGTTCATCGCTTTGCCCGCGCTGCTGGCGGCATTCCTTGGTGGGCCGCTGGTCGATCGGTGGGGTCATAAGCGTACGAGCGTGATCGCGGACATCGCCAGCGGGATTACCGTTGCGCTGGTGCCGCTGCTGCACCACACGATCGGGTTGGCGTTCTGGCAGATCCTCGCACTGGCGTTTCTGGGCGCGCTGCTCGATACGCCGGGGGGATTGGCGCGGGATAGCCTGACACCTGGCCTTGCGAGTCTCGCGGGGATCCAGCTTTGGCGGGTCAATGCTGCCAACCAGATGCTCTGGCGGCTGAGTGGTTTGATCGGGCCACCACTCGCAGGCGTGCTGATCGTCGCGATGGGGCCAAGCCGCGTGCTCCTGCTCGATGCGGTTAGCTTCGCTATGTCCGCAGCGTTGACCGCGCTGGCGGTACCGGGACGTGCTCTCTCGATAGAGACAAACGCATCCCCACCGGGCGAACGCTATCTGGCTGAATTGCAGGAGGGTCTGAGGGCCATCGGGCGTGACCGCCTCCTCCTGACGGTTATTCTCAGCTTCACCCTTTTGAATGCGCTGGGCGAGCCGCTCTTCCGGGTGATCCTGCCGGTGATCGCTCAGGGCGCTCCTGAGGGAGCGGCAGAGCTAGGCATCCTGCTTGCTGCGTTTGCGGGTGGGGGGATGCTGGGCACGGTGCTGTTCGGGATCGTGGGGCATCGCGCGGCGCGTCACTGGCTTTACGCCGGGGCATTTCTGCTCGTGGCAGGGGCAACATTAGCGCTGCTTGCGCCACCCTCGCTGCCATTGCTCCTCGGCGCCTTGGTCGTTCGTGGACTGGCGAGCGCACCGACAACCGTTCTGGCCGTGACCATCACCCAAGAGCGTGTCCCTGCCCAGTTGCTCGCGCGTGTCTTCGGCATCGGGAGAGCACTCGCGCTCGCCGCCGTTCCACTCAGCCTGGCCGCCAGTGGTTATATGGTCGATTGGGTTGGCATCCGTAGTACCCTCGCGGTCAGTGCCTCGCTCCTGCTCGTCCTCACGCTCGGTTTGTTCATCAGTCCGATGCTGAAGGAGATGGATGCGGGGCGAACGTCGAAGGGGACATGAATTGGGTCGCTGGGGCAGTGAGTTTTCAATCATGAGGCGGGATGTTGGGTGCGCGAGAGTGATCGGCGAGGGTGTCGGTGAAGCGGACGAGGAGGCGGGCGAATTCGGCGCTTATGGTCGGACCAGCGGGTGGTCGGGCGGTGGGGTAGTCGGGTAGGGGGACGGCCCGCACCCCATTGCTTGCGGGCGGCACCGCACCCTCCACTCGCCCAACCGCCGGGAGAGGGTTGAGGAGGATCTGGCGACGCGTAGCGGGCGGGATTGAGTCCGATGCCCGCTGTTTGGGTGTTGGAGGCTGGGGCCTGGATGTGTCAGGCGAGGGGGCGGAGGTGGTATTCGAAGGAGGTGACGATGCCGACGTCGCCGCCGCTGAGGGCGACGCGGAAGAGGACGGGGTGGGTGGTCTCGCTGGCGCGCAGGCAGCGGCCGTCGGCGAGGAGGATTTCCACGGAGCGCAGGGAGTCGCACGCCAGGCCGTGGACGCGGAGCGCGGCGGCGAGGTCGGCGGGATGGACGCCCACCCCGGCACGCGCGGTTTGCGCTGCCGCGTCGATGGCGATGTCGAGCAGCGACGAGCGGTCGATCACCAGCGCGCCATCGGCACCGGCGAGGTCGGCGATGTCGTGGCCGCCGCGCACGGCGATCATCAGGCGGTGCCGCCAGGCGAAGTCTTGCGCGTAGCGCACATCGTCAACGTCGGCGCAGCGCGCGATCAGCGCCGGGTATTCGTCGCTCCCCTTGCCGAGCAGGAGGCGAACGCCATCGAAAGCGGCGTCGCCGGGGCGGAGGAGTTGGCCGCGCAATTCGGCCGCGAAGAGATCGACTTCCGCACGATTCAACTGGCGACCGAGCTGGGCACGAAACATCGTCAACACGTTCTGACCTCCATCAAATAACGAGTGGATCACGAAAAAAGAGTCTCCAAAGTGGATCGCGGGCTACCATGATCGAGCCGTTACCGTGCTATCTGGCGAAAAACCTCACAATGCGCAGCGATTCCCTCCCCGCTCGGTGGCTGCTGCCACGCTCCAGTTCTCCCGTTCGCTCGACTCTTGCGCCACTCCCTGTGAGGGGAGGGTGGGGCTCGTCCCGCTCCTATATCATGAACGATGCGCCGAACGGCGAACACCAACGCTCCCCCCACAGTTGGGAACCACATTCCCTACGCGGGGCGGTGCCGGGGGGCGTGGGGGTTGTGCTACCATTGCCGCACAACCCACGCGGACCGATCTAGACATGGGTGGCAGATGACAGAGGAAATACCCTTCAGGGGCCAACTGCGACGGCTGTCGCAGGCAGGCTTCGGCGTGCGCGAACGGAACGATGGCGATCCGGTGACACGATGACAGGGTCGATTGGCTTCGGGGAGCAGTTGCGGCGCTTCCGCGTGCGGGCGGGGCTGTCGCTGGAGGGGTTGGGGGAGCGGGCCGGGCTATCGCCGAATGCGATCGGCGCATTGGAGCGGGGGCGCCAGCGCCCCTATCCGCACACGATTAAGACCCTCGCCGACACGCTGAGACTCAGCGAGCGCGACCGCGCGATCCTCGCCGCCGCCGCGCCGCGCCGCGTGGCAGCTGCTGTGGAGAGTCCTGCGCCGCTGCCCGCGCCGCCACCGCCGCCCGCCGCGCCAGCGCCCTCCCGGCCTACCTGACGCCGCTGATCGGGCGGGAGCGCGAGTTGGACGTGGCGCAGGCACCTGTTCGCCCGCCGGATGTGCGCCTGCTGACCCTGACCGGGCCGGGCGGCATCGGCAAGATGCGGCTGGCGCTGGCGCTGGCCGGTGAGGTGGGCGAGACATTCCCGGGCGGGGTGGCCTTTGTCACGCTCGCGCCGCTGGACGATCCGGCGCTGGTACACAGCGCGATCGCGCAGGCGCTCGGCGTGCCGGAGCGCGGCGATAGCCCGACGCTCGGTGCGCTGGCTGCTGCGTTGAGCGAGCAGCCGACGCTCCTGGTCCTCGATAGCTTCGAGCATCTCACCGAGGCCGCGCCGGATGTGGCGGCGCTGCTGCTGGCCTGCCCGGCGCTGAAGGTGCTGGCGACCAGCCGGGCGGCGCTGCGTGCGCGGCGAGCAGGAGTACCGCGTGCCGCCGTTGACGCTCCCGGCAGCGGGGGAGGGGGCGAGCATCGCGGGGTCGGCGCGTTCGGCCGCCGTGCAACTCTTCGTGGCACGCGCGCAGGCGGTGCAGCCCGATTTCGCCCTCAATGCGGGGAGCGCGGCGACGGTTGCGGGCATCTGCGCGCGGCTGATGGCCTGCCGCTGGCGATCGAGCTCGCCGCCGCGCGCGTGGCGCTGCTGCCGCCGACGGCGCTGCTGGCGCGGCTCGATCACGCGCTGCCGCTGCTGACGGGCGGACCGCGCGATCTGCCCGCGCGCCAGCGCACCATGCGCGACGCGATCGCCTGGAGCTACGACCTGCTCACGCCCGACGAGCAGCGCCTCTTCCGCCGCCTCGCCGTCTTCGCGGGCGGCTGGGATATGGAGGCGGCGGAAGACGTGGATAGTGGAGCGGGACGTAGAGCGGGGCGCGGAAGCGAACGTTCCACGCTCTACGTCCCACGCTCTACGTTCCCTCGACACGCTGGATACGCTGGCGAGTCTGGTGGAGAAGTCGCTGGTGACGGTTGAGGCGGGGGCGAAGCGGGCGGCGAGGAGCCGCGCTACCGGCTGCTGGAGCCGGTGCGCCAGTATGCCGCCGCGCGGCTGGCCGAGAGCGGCGAGGACGAGGAGATCAGGAAGCGCCATGCCGCGCACTTGCTGGCGTTCGCCCGCGAGGCGGCCGGCCTCTGGCGGGGCCGACGCAGGAGCGGTTCGACCGCCTGGAGCGGGAGCACGACAATCTGCGCGCGGCGATGCGCTGGGCGGTCGAGCGTGGCAACGCCGGGCTGGGCCTGCGGCTGGTCGGCGCGCTCTGGCCCTTCTGGCGGGTGCGCGGCTATCACCAGGAGGGGCGGCGCTGGGCGACGGCCTTTCT
This sequence comes from Chloroflexia bacterium, assembly GCA_046328475.1. GTDB lineage: Bacteria > Chloroflexota > Chloroflexia > Thermomicrobiales > CADCWN01 > CADCWN01. The sequence continues at coordinate 36,947 of JAXLWN010000059.1, forward strand.
CGATTTCCCGGCCGCGCCGGAGGACGCCGGGTTGCGCCTGGATGCGCTGCTGGCCGATGGGCACCTGGCATATCTGCAGGGTGATAACGTCACGGCGCGGGCGCAAGCGGAGGCGGGGCTGGCGCTGACGCGCGAGGCGGGGGATCGGGAGCGCGAGGCGAAATTCCTGGTGCAGCTGGGGCATGTGGACGTCGAGGAGCGCGACTTCGCGGCGGCGGAGCGGGTCTACCGCGCGGCGGTCGAGATCGAGCGGACCCTGCCGGGGCAGCAAGGGTTGGGCACGGCACTCGGCAGCCTGGGGCATGGGCTGGTTCGCGCGGGTGAGGGGGAGCGGGCGCGGCCCTACGTCGAGGAGGCGCTGGCCGTGTCCCGCGCCACCGGCGACCTGGGGAACGCCACGTCCAGCCTGCTCCTGCTCGGGCAACTCGCCTTCGAGCGGGGCGATGCGGAGGCCGCGCGGGCGCTGCTGGCGGAGTGCCTGGCCGGGGCGCTGGCGCTGGACTACCGGCGGATGGCGATGCTCGCGCTGATCGGCTGCGCCGCGCTGGCGGTGGAGGGCACACCGGAGCGGGCGCTGCGACTCGCGGGGTTCGTGGCGGCGGCGGCGGCGCGCGGCGAGTTGGCGCTGCTCCCGGCGTGGCGGGCCTGGCTGGAGCGCACCAGCGCGGCGGCGCGGGAGGCGCTGGGCCAGGCCGCTGCGGTCGCGGCGTCGACCGGGGGGGCGCAACTCTCGCTGGCGGAGGCGATCGCCGAGGCTCGCGCGCCGGATGGGCCGCTGGGCGGTTGAACCGCAGAGGGCGCGAAGGATGCAGAGACGAGGAAGGCGGGGGCTACGCTGCGCCCAGCACGGCACACCGGAGGGCGGGGGCGTGCGGGCGAGTGTGTGGTTGTGCGAGGGTTGGCCCCCGCAATCCCCCGCAGGCGGGGGACGTGAAGCGGCGGTGCGTGGAGTGCTGGGTGGTCATGGTGGGGCCTCCGTGGTGTGGAGAAGGGGCGGCCTGGGCGACACGGGCGGGTGGGAGGCGATCTGCCCCTCTCTCTCAACGCCCGTTGCGGGGGGCGAAGCATGCCATTTTTCGGGGAACTGGTCGGGGCAGGTGGGGATGGCGTGGTCGTGGCCGTCCCGCGCGGGCGGGTCGGTGACGCCCCTACCAGGGTGGGGGATGGTGGGCGGTGATTTTGCGCGGGGGTATTGACAAGGCGGCAAAGGGGTGCTATTGTACGTACATCAGGGACGGACCCGCCGGGTGGCGAACGGTAGACTCGCAAGAGGATGCGGTTCCCGCTGGTGGGGCGGAGACGGAAGGCAGGGGCTCTCGGGCGAACTGCTCTCCTCTCTCGGTCGGTTCAGCCGCAAGGCGTGTCGCCTCCGCGCTCCTGATCGAACCTCTGCCGACGGCCTTTCGGGGTTGTCGGCAGTGTTCGTTTAAGGCACCGGAGGGAGTCGTGCTGCGCACGCTGGTCGGGCGGTGGGCGAACCAGCTGGAGGTGCGCTGGTGTCGGGTCGGGTCGCCATTGTGCGCAGGAATTGGCATGAGTAACGGGCGGGGCGGCTGTTGAGACAGCCGCGCTGTTTTCAGGGAAGAGGCGAATGGTTAGCGCCCGATGCGCAGGTGCCGCCGGGCATGGTAGTCGTTTCGCCGTTGCGGGTGACGGTCAGGGTGTAGGGTGCGTAGTCTGGTCCTGGTCCGGCATTATCCGGGCCAGTCGGTGCGTCGTAGGTGACGATCGCGACAAGGTATTCGTAGCCCGCCAGCTCCGCGATTTGCGCGGGCGTGAGCGCGCCATTCTTGCCATCGGCGAGCGGCAACTGCATCACCGTGAAGGTGTTTGCCCCATAGCCGACGATCTGTACCGTGTACGCGGTCGCGATCGGCTGGAATGCGGTCACGTCGCTGAACGCCGCGAGGCTCGCCGCCGAACCGTCGCTCAGGATCGTGTCGTCGATCGCGATATTGTCGAGCCAGAGGCCGTTGTTGGCCGCGCTGCCGTCGTTCCCTGCCGCTGCCGGATCGGTCACGTACGCGAAGGCCAGGACGATGGTCTGCCCGGCGTAGTCGGAGAGATCGAAGGTCGCCCTGGTCCAGGCGGGCATCGGCCAGTGAACTGGCCAGGTCCTTTCGGCATGCAGGTCCTGGCCATCGTCCGCCGCGCAATCGTCGGTCAGGTCGTTCGCCAGGCTGGTGAAGGTCTGCCCGCCGTCGGTCGAGACCCGCACGGCGGCATAGTCGTAGCATTCCTCGATGTCGAAGTAGGTGTCGAACGAGAGCGTCTGGGTGCCGGGGCCGAGCGTCACCTCGCGCGCCAGCCAGGCTTCGCTATTGTTCGCGTGCCGGAAGCGCAGGACCGCGCCGCCCGCCCAGTTCGCCGGGCCGCTCGCGCTCGAGGTCCAGGGGGTCTTGCGGACGATGTTCGGGGCACCGGCGAAGTTGAGGGCGCTGAGGCCGGCGAGATCGGCGATCTTCACGTAGTCCGAGCCGTAGGGCGGCGCGCCCGGTGTGCCGTAGGCCTGGGTGGTGTTGAAGCTCAGTTGCGCGCGCAGGGTGGTCAAACCATACCGCCCGCCCGGATTCGGGCCGCTCACCCCCTGGTCGATCAGGTAATCGACCGCCATCGCGACCGCGAAGTCGTGATAGACCTGGGCAAGGTCGTCTGATAGCCGAACTGCGCGAGCGCGTCTTCGAAGCCCGCGATGCCGACCTTGGTGCTGTTCTGCCAGTAGCGCATGAACCTGGCACCGCCGAATTTCTCGTTGACGTAGAGCATGAAGGAGTAGGCGATGCCGTAGTCGGCCAGGATCTCACCGCCGCCCTGATCGCCCCAGAGGACGAGCGAGTTCTCGGCACCGGAGAGAGGGCGATCGGGATCTGCTTGCCGTTCGCGCTGATGAGTTGGGCCACGAACCCGAAGAAGGACTGGGTGTGGTTGTCGTAGCCGATGTCGTTGACCGTCAGGTTCGGGAAGCTGTAGTAGTTGATGAATTCCGCGAAGTCGGACATGCCCTCGTTGACCCAGGTTTCTTCGTTGCGGTCGTAGTCGAAGTGGATCAGGTGCTGGTACTCGTGGGCGAAGGTGCCTTCGTAGAGGAACGGGATCGCCCGGCGGTTCCGGCAGGGGCTTGCCGGATTGGGCTCGTTCGGCGGGGTGGCACCGGTGCGATGCTGCCAATCGAACGCGTCGATCGTGATCACGTTGCGGTCGAGCGCGCCGGCGTAGGCGGGGCTGAAGAGCCCGCCGATATAGGTGGTTACGGATGGGAAGTTGTAGAAATTATCGTCGCGGACGTTGTCGATCAGGATGATATCGCGCGCCGATCCGGCGTAGTAGTCGGTGGGGATGCCGAGCTGCTTCGGCAGGGTCGCTTTGCTGCCATCGCGCGCCTTGGGCTGCCCGAAGTAATCGGTGTCCGGTCTCTTGCGTATCTTCGTGTCGCCCGAGCAGATAGTCGATCTGCTGCTGGGTGATCACGACCTGCCGCGGCAGTCGCCGAGCGGGAACTGAATATCGTTGGCGAGCCAGACCTCGCCCAGCTCGCCGAGCGCCATCAGCGTGAAGGTGCGGAATTCGTAGATGCCGAGCGCATCGTTCAGCGTCCGGAAGAGGTGCGTCGCCCCGACCGAATAGTATGTCAGCGCCGACAGTTGATCGGGGCTGGACGGCGAGAACGAGGTCGTGTCGAAGGGAATCGATTCCAGCCGCTGCTGGTCGACGTGCAGGGTATCGCGCTCGGCGGCGAGTGGGGCCGGTGCGGTGGTATTCGCCGCTGCTACACTGGGAGTGCTCAGGAGGGCCACGAACAGGCCGTTCCCGAGGATGGCGAGGATTAAGAGTCCGACCAGGGCAACGCGCATGCGGGTCATCATAGCCAATCCTCTCCTCCTGGTATGGTCCGCTGAGAACGTGGGGAGACCCCATGCAGCACCGACGGCACCGAGCGGGTACGGTTCGCCCTTGAAGCGCAGATCGTGCGTCAAGTCGGGTCGCGGCGGGGGGTGTTTGCCGCCCGGATATTCGGACAATTGATCGGGCCTGTCAAGCGGGGCGTAACAGGGCGACGCGAGTATCGTGAGACGGACCACCACCGGAAAGGTTCCTGTAGCCAGACGATCCACCAGATAAATCAAACGCGGGAGTTACCCTCTGATGAAGCGTCGGTTTGCGGCAACGTCGCGGTCGGTCCAGTGGAACATGAAGCGCGGTGCCCGTATGAAACTCGTTAGCGGGGTTGTCGGCAGTGTTCGCTTAACAGCTGGAGGAGACAGGCAGAGTTCTGTGATAGGGTGGGTGGTCTGCCCCTGCGCTGGCCGGGAGTCTCTACACGAGCGGGCAATGGGGCGACAGCTCCGTTCGTGGCGAGCTTGAGCACCCGCGTATAGCCCAAATCTCCCGGCTTGTATCCCCCGGGGGAGTGCGCATAGCGGCCTGGGCACGGCTCCGGGATGATGTGAACGATAAAGGCGCGGGGCTGCCAGAGCGTTGATGCGCGGAGCGGTAATGCGGGCGGGAAAGGGGTGGTGCCATGTTTCGTCGCGCCCCGGGAGGTGGTGACTGCGCCGCTGCCGCCCTTGCCGCCGGGCGATCTGGTCGCGTATTTGCTCAACGGGGCGGGGCGGGTGGGGGTGGTCAGCCGTCCGCACCACCAGGCGGCGATGCGCGACGCCGTGGCGCGCTGGGCGGCGCAACAGCCGCGTGCGCCGGGCGAGAAGATTCGCCTCGCCGTCGCGCTGCTCCCGGAGCCGGGGAATCCGTACGATCCGCAGGCGGTCTCCGTCCACATCGACGGCTGCGGGCAGGTGGGGCACCTGACGCGCACCGATGCCCGCGCGTATCGCGCGGTGCTGCACGAGATCGACCGGCGGGGTCACTATGCGGTCTGCCGCGCCGCCATCTTCGGCGGCGGGGGAGCTGCGCTGCACTATGGCGTGTGGCTCGACCTCGCGCCCCCGCACCTGGCGCTGACGCGCTGACTCGATACCGCTCCCACAGCACCTCGCGCAACGTCACCAAGCGCCACCAGGCGTTGGCGGCGTTGTGGGGCATCCTCGCGCCTATCGTAGGGCGCTGCGGTTCCGTGTACACTAGCCTGCGTAGTTGTGGGCGGGGATAGGGGGTGAGCGCAGCGCGGTCGGCATGGGCCATCCGGGGGCTCGGCTGGTCGTGGAGGGGCGACGATGTCGGGGCAGAAGCGCGAGCAAGTGGGCGAGGGGGATCGGCGGCTCGCCGCTGGGGCGGCCGAGCCAGGCGCGGGTGCCGAGGCGCTGGCGTGGCGGGCGCTGGAATGCGACCTGCGGCGGGCGATCGCGGGCGGGGAGTTGGTGGTCTATTACCAGCCGAAGGTGGATCTGGCGACCGGGGTGATCGCCGGGATGGAGTCGCTGGTGCGCTGGCGGCACCCGACGCGCGGGCTGGTGTCGCCGGGCGTGTTTGTGCCGCTGGCGGAGGAGACCGGGCTCTGCGTGCCGATGGGGTGGTGGATTTTGGCGGAGTCGTGCCGCCAGTTGGTGACGTGGCGGGCGCGCTACCCGGCGCTCGCCGCGCCGTTTGTGTCGGTCAACCTCTCGGAGCGCCAGTTCAACGACCCTGGCGTGGCGACCGAGGTGGCGAACGTCCTCGCCGAGACGGGGCTGCCACCCGGCCTGCTGAAGCTGGAGGTACACGAGACGGTGGCGCTGGCGCGGCCGGAGGCGAGCGTCGCGACCTTCGGGGCGTTGCGGGCGCTGGGGGTGCTGCTGGCGATCGACGATTATGGCACGGGCTACTCCACGCTCGCCGCGCTGCCGCTGATGCCGGTGGATACGCTGAAGATCGACCCGTCGTTCTTTCGCGAGGGGGAGCATAATCGCGTACTGGTGCGGGTGGTGGCCGAATTGGCGCGCGGGTTGGGGCTGGATGTGACCGCCGAGGGGGTGGAGACGGCGGCGGATGTGGCCTGGGCGCGGGCGGCGGGCTGCGCGCTGGGGCAGGGCTATTTCTTCGCGCGACCGCTCCCGGCCGAGGAGTGCGCGGCGTGGTGGGAGGCGGGGTTGCGGTATGGGTTGCCGGGGGAGGGGCGCGATTCGCCGGGTTGAACGCGGATGCGGTCGCGCCCTGGCTGAGGCGGGCATGATAGGCGAGGGTTTAGGCGAGGAGCCCCGAGGGCTGAAGCCCCGGGGCTGGGGGCGACCCGTGTCGCCGCGAAGCCGCCTGCGCGGTCAACGGGGCATCCTCCATAACTTGCGCCAGGGCGCGAGCAACAGCTCACCCGCCCTTTCATTCTGGAGCAAGGAAGGCGAGATTTCGTTGTGCGCTGCGCCGGGCAGGCGCTAGGCTTGCAGCCAGGGCGCGGGCGCGCTGGCGGTGAGGATGCGGTAGGCGACGCGCGCGGCATGGTCAGGGTATGCAGGTGCTTGCGCTCGCGGGGTCAGGATCGCGACGCTGCGCGGCGCTGCTCGGCGGGCGAGAGGTGTCCGCAGCGGGCGGCGAGCGCCCGGAGTTCCGCCAGGAACCAGGGCGGCAGGTTTTCGGTGTCGGGCCGTAGCCGCTGCAGGATGCGCTGTCGGCTATCGTCTCCCCTCCTCGTTCGCCGGGGCTGAGTTCCCGATGGGCAAGTGATCGCGCGGTGGTGGAGCGTGCGTCGTGCGCGGGGGGAGGTGTGGTTGAGCGCGCCGGGTGGTTGACGGCTTGCCCACGCTTTCGCAACCGGATCTCGACCGCGCCGCGCGATGCTAGGGGTGGCGGCGGGTGGGCCTGCGGCCACCACCGGGTGACAGGAGGCGGCGAGACGGAGGGAGGCGACGATGGCGGCTGGATACAGCAGCAGGGCATCGGGCCGACGATCTCCTGAATTCGCCGATTCGGGTGCGGCGGCGGAGTGCGCTCCAGGAGTTGGGCGACTATCCGTTCTTCAATGATGCTGACAATGGTGACGATGCTATTGATGAGGAAGAGGAGCGCCCGGCGGTGGCACAGTCAACGTCGTGGATGGTGCGGCGGGGCGGGATGTGCTCGGTGGTGCCAGCGTCACCAGTGTGGTCGGCGTGGTGGTGCTGGATGTTGCTGCGGTAGGTGGGGCGGCAGTTTGGTTGCCCCGAGGCGGTGGAGTTGGCCCAAAGCCTGAAGGCTGGGGCTGGGGGCGACCTGCGGGTCGCCGCGAAGCCACACCCACTGCGGTGGGTACCCGGCGCGGGCTGGGAAATTCGCTCCCTTTCAGAATGAGCCTGTCGATGACAATTGGCGTGCGTGGAGCGCCCGGAGACTCCATCTCCGGGCGCTGCGTGTGCGCCGGATGAATCGGGCTGGCAGGGTGCTTCCATGACAGGGGGAGCCTTATCGACCCACTTCGCCGAGCGTTTGTGCCTTTGGCCGCAGCATGATTCAGGACCAAGCGGCTAGCTTCTTTCTTGCCAGACGCTGCTATACTGGGTGAATCTGGGGCGCGGGCGACGGTTGCGTCACCCGCGCTCATCGTCTTGTTATCGCTCGGGCCGGGGTACGCGAGGCGCGGGGAAAGGGCGCGAGCCGACATGGGAATGCAACGGGCTAACGGCGCGGGCGTGCTGCCTGCGGCCGGTGTGGCGACTGCTCCCGCGAATGCGGGCGGGTTGCTCCACGGTTTGGGGCGGCTTGGTGTGGCGCTCGCGGCGGTCGGGCTGGGGGCGACGGCGCTGACGTTGGGTGGATCGGCGACGCTGGCGCATGTGCTGACGCGCCCGCGCGATCTGCGGCGGGTGCCGCGTCGTACCATCGACGAGACGGTGCTGCCGGTCCGGTTCCGCACGGACGATGGGCTGGCGATCGAGGGGTGGTACCTGGCGCACGCCGAGGCGCGCGATGCGCTGGTGATCTGCCACGGTTTCGCGATGAACCGGCACGAGTTGCTCGATATCGCGCAGGGGTTGCGGGCGCGGGGGCACGCGGTGCTGCTCTTCGATTTCCGGGGGCATGGCACCAGCGAGGGGCAGCGCTCGACGATCGGGCTGCGCGAGACGCGCGAGATCGCGGCGGCGGTCGATTTTCTCCAGGCGCGTCCGGAGTTGGCCGGGCGGCCGATCGGCGTGGCGGGGATCTCGATGGGGGCGGCGGCGGCGTTGCTGGCGACGGCGCGCGATCCGCGCATCGCGGCGGTGGCGGCCGATAGCAGCTTCGCGACGCTGGAGGAGATCGCGGCGTCGAGTCTGAGCACGTTCAGCCGCCTGCCGACGTTCCTTATCTCCGCGCTGATCCTGCGCTTCGCGGAGTTGCTGACGGCCGAGCGGATCCGCGCGCACCGGCCGATCGATGCGATCGCGGCGATTGCGCCGCGCCCGATCCTGCTGATCCACGACGAGACGGACCAGTTCATCCCGGTCGCGCACGCGCACGCGCTCTATGCGGCGGCGCGGGGACCGAAGGAGTGCTGGATCACGCCCTGCCTGGGGCACGCGTCGATCTGGGCGCACCGGGCGGATGAGTATGTCGCGCGGTTGGATGACTTCTTCGGGCGGGCGCTGGCTGGGAGCGAGGCGCTGGCGGCGTAAGGGAGACGGTTGAACCGCCAAGGACGCCAAGAGCGCCAAGAGCGCCAAGAGGGGGATGATTTAAGCGCAGAGGGCGTAGAGACGGGGGTGAGGAGAGAAGAGAGAGGACGGATGCTGCGCGGCGCACAGGGAGGGGCGGTCTCAACATACGCGAGTGGCGCGGTGGTGGAGGGCGCGGGGTGGCCGTCTGGCCACGCCAACGCTGCGCGGGAGTCCGCCCTGCGGCAAGCCCGTCTGTTCCGGCCGCCCCTCCTC
>JAXLWN010000006.1:0-172894 GCA_046328475.1 Chloroflexia bacterium
CCCGTCGCCTCCCGCCGCACCACCACCCGACCGATCACAAACGCGATCCCCGCCACCAGCCCGATCCCGAGCAGCGCCGAGGCGATGTACCCCGCGACCTCATTCTTCAGGAAACCGGGCGCATAGTCGGGAATCGGCGCCTTCCAAATCTGCGCCAGATTCCCCAGCCCCTTCGGCTCCTGCACCTCCGCAGCCAGCGTCGCGACGTGCGGATACTGCCCCCTATCGGCCGCGCGCAACGCCCCCAACCGCGGATCAAGCTTCGCCGTCGCCCCCGCAACGTCGCCATCCAGCAGCAACGCGCCCGCCAACTTCAACTCGTTCGCCGCTGCCGGATCGGTCGTGGCCGCCGACAACGTGCCGAGTTCCCCCGCCAGTGCCACCCGATCGGCCTCATTCAGCCCGCGCAAGTGAAACCCGATCTGCTCCGCCGTGACCTCGTCGGCTCCCCACTCGCCCCAGGCCGTCCCGGTCGCCAGCAACCCCAGCGGCGAGAGCACCACCAGCAGCAGCAACCCGACCAGCAGCGGACGCCACCGCGCCCCGCCCGGCTTCGGTGCAACCGCCTCATCCTCCGCCGCATCGGGCGCGGTCGCCGCCAGCAAACGCGGATCGGCGCGCTGCAAATAGGCCACCACCCCGCCCGTGATGATCGCCTCGGCCAACCCCGCGAACGTCAGGTGCCCGATCATCATCCCCGGAATCGCCACCGACAGCGGATAGAACGAATAGAGCGGCACCCCGCTCGCATCCTTGAAGAGGATCGGCTGCACCCCGAACTCGATCGCCGTCAGGAACGCCGCCACATTGATCGCCACATACCCGGCCACCGTCGCCGCGATCATCCGCCGTCGCGCCGTCAGCGGCGCACGCCCCGCGATCCAGCGATAGAGGAAATAGGCCGTGAACGCGCCAACGATCGCCATGTTGAAGCAATTCGCCCCGATCGCCAGGATCCCCCCATCGCCGAAAAAGACCGCCTGGAGGATCAGCGCGATCGACACCGCCAGCACCGCGCCCCACGGCCCGAGCACGATCGCCGCCAGCGCCATGCCCGTCGCGTGGCCCGTCGTGCCACCCGGCAACGGCAGATTGAACATCATGATCACAAAGCAGAACGCCGCGACAATCGAGATCAGCGGCACCAGTCGCGTCGTCAGCAATTTCTGCAGGCGTTGCACCGCCAGATACCAGAACGGCGCCGCCGCACCATAGAACACCGCACAGGTCGCAGGACTGAGATACCCCTCCGGAATATGCACAACCAACTCCTCTCTTCCACCCATCAACCAGTCCCAGGTTCAAGGTTCAAAGCCTTGCAATCCCTCCTTGAATCCTGGCCGCTACCTCCCTGCCGCCTACCGCCAGTTCAATGCGCCAGGCCACCCCCACGCAACCTTGAACCTTGAACTTTGAACTTTGAACCCCTCCTCGTTACTCGTTACTCGTTACTCATCACTCATCGCCCGGCACCCCCGGCAAATCCCAAAAATCGCCAGATGGTCGATGCGCGGCTCGAAGCCATAGCGCTCGCGCAACGTCGTCGCCAGGGGCGCGACAGCGTCGTCATCGAACTCCATTTGCCCCCCACACCCGAGACAAACCAGGTGGTGATGCCGCCGCTCCCCCAAAAACTCATACTCGATCTGCCCACCCCCCAGATCGGTCTCGCTCACCAGCGACTGCTCCTTCAACCAGGCCAGCGCCCGGTAGACCGTCGCCAGATTCGCGTAGGGATAGCGCAAGCGCACATACGCATAGATCGCCTCGGCCGTCTGATGCCCCGCCAGATCGCGCACCGCATCCAGCACCATCAAGCGCTGCGGCGTCAGCCGCTCCCCCCGCGCCCGGATCGCCGCCAACTGCCCATCCCCGCTCACGTCCCCGCCCCCACGCACCAACATCCCCTCGCAAATGCGAATATTCACACCAGCATATCACCGCACAACCCCCACAACCGTACAACGCAATTCCCACACCACCATTCCTCACCACCAATCATAGGGACGCCGCCGCGCCTCGCCCGCGTCGGTACCGCACCGACCACGCCCCACGCCACTCGCCCACCCACACTCCTAGCCACCGGTTAAAGTCCCCCACCGGGTACCCGCTTTGCGGGTGGCGGGGATCGAGGGGGCCAACTCCACCCCAACCACCCCGCCCCCACGCCGTCCCCCACCCTCCCCCCTGTCATTCTGAGCGCAGCGAAGAATCCGTCCCCGCTCTTACGACTTACGACTCACGACTCACGACTCCTCTATCCGACTGCCCGACTGCCCGACTGCCCGACCCTCCCCGCACCGTGGCACGATTCGCCCCCCTCGACGGGTCCGGTAAGCAAGGACGGCGAAAACACCTGTCCCCGCTGCCCACCCGACAGTCGCCAGCGATCGCACCCAGGAGGCCACCATGCCCTTCTACTTTTTCTACGACACCACCCCTTCGCCGGATCAGGAGAAGGAGAAAGAGAAAGTTAAAAACAGCAAAACAAACCTACTTTGCATGGCGTAAGTCGTACGCTACACTTACACGTAAGCAAGTTACACGATTACACGATTACACGATTACACTCGTACAGGAGGACGGCGATGGCAACCTTCGACCAGTTCACCGATCGCGCCCGCCAGACCATGCAGCTTGCCCAGGCCGAGGCCCGCCGCTACCGCCACGACTACCTCGGCACCGAGCACATCCTGCTCGCCCTCACCACCCTCTCCGAGAGCGCCGCCGCCCGCGCCCTCGCCGCCCTCGGCGTCGAAGAACGCCAGGTCCGCGAAGCCACCGAGAGCGTCCTCGGCCCCGGCACCGGGGAAGCCAAGGGAGAACTGCAGCTCGTCCCGCGCGCCAAGCGCTCGCTCGAACTGGCCCTCGACGAAGCCCGCCAGCTCAAGCACCACTACATCGGCACCGAGCACCTGCTCCTCGGCATGCTGCGCCAGGGGGACAACGTCGCCGTCGGCATCCTCTCCCACCTCGGCGTCAGCCTCCCCGAGGTCTACGAGCAGCTGGAAGCCATCTGGCAGGCCACCGACCGCACCCCGCGCCCCATCCGCCGCATGGTCGAGGTCGCCCTCCGGCGCGGTCGCACCACCACCGCCGCCACCACCCCTCCCGCCGACACCAAGGGCAACGTCCTCACCATCCGCGTCACCGACCGCGACCTCGCCGCCATCGACGCCCTGGTCGAGGCCGGCATCCGCGCCACCCGCAGCGACGCCACCTCCTGGCTGATCAGCGCCGGCATCGACGCCCACAAAGAGCTCTTCGACAAGCTCCACGCCACCATCGCCCAGATCCGCCAGCTCCGCGCCGACGCCCAGGCCATCGTCGAGCGCGCCACCGCCCCCGACCCCGACAACCCCACCGACTAACCCCGCCCCCATCGTCAATCGTCATTCGTCATTCGTCATTCGTCATTCGTACTTCGTACCCCACTCAGCACTCAGCACTCAGCACTCAGCACTCCGAGGTCCCATGCCCCCCGCCCCCCTCTGGCGCGACCGCAACTTCCTCATCCTCTGGTCCGGGCGCATCGTCTCCGCCTACGGCGACGAGATCGCCGCGCTCGCCCTCCCCCTCCTCGCCATCGGCACCCTCCACGCCACCCCCTGGCAGATGGGCCTCCTCGGCGCGGCCAACCGGCTCCCCTTCATCCTGATCGCCCTCTTCGTCGGCGTCTGGGTCGATCGCCAGCGCCGCCGCCCCCTCCTCATCGCCGCCGACCTCGGGCGCGGCCTCCTCTTCACCTCGCTCCCCCTCGCCGCCCTCGGCGGCCTCCTCGGCATGCCCGCGCTCTACGTCGTCTCCTTCCTGCTCGGCTCGCTCGCCGTCGTCTTCGACGTCGCCTACCAGTCCTTCATCCCCACCCTCGTCGGGCGCACCCGCCTGGTCGAAGCCAACAGCAAGACCGGCCTGACCGTCTCGATCGCCTCGATCACCGGTCCCGGCCTGGCGGGCGTGCTGGTCCAAACGCTCACCGCACCCATCGCCCTGCTCCTCAACGCCGCCTCCTTCATCGCCTCCGCCGCCACCCTCGGCCTCCTCCGCACCTCCGAGCCAACGCCCCCTCGCGAAACCGCCCGCCAGCCCTTCTGGCAGCAGATCGGCGCGGGCCTGCGCGTCGTCCTCGGCGACCGCCTCCTCTGGGCCAACGCCGCCTGCCGCGCCACCTACATGTTCTCGTCCAGCGCCCTCTTCGCCGTCTACATCCTCTACCTCACCCAAAACCTCGGCCTCTCGCCCGTCCTCCTGGGGCTCGTCTTCGCCGCCGGTGGCCCCGCCGCCTTCCTGGGGCTGCTCGCCGTCGGCCCGCTCGCCCGCCGCTTCGGCCTCGGCCGCACCCTCCTCATCTCGGCCACCCTCGCCGGACCCGGCGACTTCCTCATCCCCCTCGCCACCAGGGGCACCCCCCTCGCCATCCCCCTCCTGATGGCCGCCACCTTCCTGCGCGGCTTCTGGGTCACCGTCTACGACCTCCACCAGGTCAGCCTGCGCCAGGCCATCACCCCGCCCCACCTCCTCGGCCGCATGACCGCCAGCGTCCGCTTCCTGATCTGGGGCGTCACCCCGCTCGGCGCGCTCCTCGGCGGCTGGCTCGGCACCACCCTCGGCCTCCGCCCCACCCTCATCATCGCCGCCACCGGCACCACCCTCGCCTGCCTCTGGCTCCTCCCCGCCCCCCTCCGCACCCTCCACACCCTCCCCGATCCCCCCGCCCCCTGACAAACGCAAGCGGGGCGGGCGCCCCCGCCGCCCCGCCCCGCCTAACTCTCTTACGACTTACGACTTACGACCCTCGTCGTGCGTCATTCGTCATTCGTACTTCACTCACGACTCACGACTCACGACTCACAACTACGTCAGTGCGCCCCACACCCGCAGCGCCCGACTGGTCCTTGGTGTGGATGACGAAGCCGCTACCGTAGCGCCCGTTGTCCACGAAGTCCACCACCGCGCCACCGAGCAGCGAGGCGCTGCCGGGATCGATGATCACCGTGACCCCCTCGGCCTGGTAGACCGTGTCGCCATCGCACGCCTCGTCCAGGCCCATGCCATAGCCGACATTCCCGCAGCCGCAGCTGCTCGCGACCCAGAGGCGCAGCCCGCTGCCATGCTCGGTGTTCTGATCCATCACCTGCCGCAACTGCTCGCCAGCCTCGGCGCTAATCGTAATCGGCATCGAAGTGCCCTCCCAATTCCAGGTACGCCGCATCATGCGCACAGCACTTCACTAATGATAGCCCCTCCGTAGAGCCTGTCAAGCCGCGCCGCGCGCTTGCCCGCGCGCCACCAAGCCGCTATCCTCCTCCTCACGACGACGTTGTCACCCACCCCCACGACGGAGGATCTCGGATGCGCCTCTTCTTCGTGCGCCACGGCGAGTCGATAGCCAACGCCGGGCAGATCTACCAGGGCTGGCTCGATAGCCCGCTCAGCCCGCTCGGCGAGCAACAGGCGCTCACGACCGCCCGCGCCATCGCCGCGCGCCCCAATCTGCGCCCGGTCGCCGTCTACGCCAGCCCGCTGTCGCGCGCCTGGCGTACCGGCGAGGCCATCGCCGACGCCCTCGGCCTGACACCGATCCCGCACCCCGGCCTGCGCGAGATAAACGTCGGCGCGGCCACCGGGCTCGCCTTCACCGCCGTCAAGACGCGCTGGCCCGACCTCGCCGCCCAGCGCCAGACCCAGGGCCTCGACCACGGCTGGCCGGAAGGCGAGACCGGCCACCAGTTCCTCGCCCGCGTCGGCGGCACCCTCGACGAGATCATCGCCACCCACCGCCACGACGACGGCTCGCCCGAGGCCACCGTCGTCCTCGCTTCCCACGGCGGCACGATCCGCTACGCCCTCGCCCACCTGCGCGGCGAGACGACCCGCTGGCCCGACGACCAGATCGACAACTGCTCGATCACCGAGGCGCTGATCGCCCCCGACGGCCACCAGCTGGTCGAGATCAACTGCGTCACCCACCTGCACGCGACTGGAGGGCAGATTTGACACGCGCCGTCTCTCGACTCGCCCGCACCATCATCCCCGCGCTCCTCATCCTATCGTTGCTGGTCGCCTGCCGCTCCGGGGCGTCCACCCCGACCTCGACCGCAGCACCAGCCACGCCCAGCCTCCCCCCCGGCTCGCCCACCAGCGCCGCCACGCGGGCTGCCGCAGGGACCCCCACCGCCGTCATCGCCACCACGCCTACATCTGCGGTCATCACACAGACCGAAGTCGTGGTGATCAAGCCGGTCGATGCGAGCGGCCTCAACTCGACCTATCGCCGCACCGAATCCGTCGTCGGCAGCTGCCTCGGACCGTCACTCGTCACCACCGCCCGCGCCGACGCCTGGCGCTGCGTGGCCAACACCAATGCGTCAGGGCCATCCGTGCTCGACCCCTGCTTCGCGGCCAGCGCCGAGCCCCAACCCGCGCTCTTCTGCTTCCGCCAGCCCTGGGTACCGAGCGTCTCGCTGATGGTGCTCAGCGCGCCCCTGCCCGACGGTCGCCCGGCCGCCAGCGACCCGACCACGCCCCAGCCCTGGGGCTTCGAGTTGGCGGACGGGGTGCGCTGCCTGGTCGTGACCGAGTCGATGCCCCTGATCGCCGATCAGCGGGTCAATGCATCCTGCACCGACGGCCGCACCGCCATCGGCGATGTCGATCGCAGCCAACCCGCCTGGTCCATCCTCGTCGTGCGCAACCGGACCAGCCAGCCCCAGCGCATCCAGCTCGCGCGGGCGTGGTACTGACGCCGCAACCAGCCATCCGAACACAGCAACGGGCGGGCCGTGTGGCCCGCCCGTTTCACGTCGTGTTGTGGTCGGCGTCTCAGGCTTCCGCCTGCGCCGCCTTGCCGATCCCGGCAGCCTTGTTGTAGCGCGCCATCAGCCGCGACTTGCGCCGCGCCGCCGCATTCTTGTGGATGATCCCCTTATCCGCCGTCTGGTCCAACTTGCGAATCGCCGCGATCAGCGCCGTGTCGGTGGCCGGGCTGATGCCGCCCTCGATCGCCACCTGGGCCTTCTTCAGCAGCGTGCGCGACTCCGAGCGGTGCCGCTGGTTCCGCAGCCGCCGCCGCTCATTGACGCGAATTCGCTTCTCAGCCGACTTGCTATTCGCCACGCTCGACTCCCTCCCGATCTTCTTGCGGTCTCCGTATCGCCACGCAACGGCGTGCCACCCAACGGCACGCCCATCCTGCTCGTCATCGCGCTGTCCGCTGCACGCAGACAGAGAACGCACGCCTCACGGCGCGCTATCGCCCACTATACCACAGGAATGGAGAATTGAGAATGTCGAATGAAGAAATCTTTGGTCGCATTCATCCCCAATTCTCCATTCTTCATTCTTCATTCACCCGGTACCGCGCCCCCTCCGCCCGCCGGTACGACTCGTCGAGCAGTTCCATGATGTGGCGCACCTTCACGTTCGGCGCGCCCGCACGGCGCAGTCCCGTCTGGATCTGGAGCATGCAGCCGGGATTGGCGGAGATGATGATCTCCGGCTCGGTCGCCAGCGCATTCTTCGTCTTGCGCTCCATCAGTCGCCCCGACATCTCCGGCTGGGTGATGTTGTAGATGCCCGCGCTGCCGCAGCAGAGCGCCGACTCGGCCATCTCGACCAGCTTCACGCCGGGGATCTGCTTCAACAGGTCGCGCGGCTGCTTGGTGATCCGCTGGGCGTGCGCCAGGTGGCAGGCATCCTGGTAGGTCACGCGCGCGTCGATCCGCCCCAGCTTGCCGACGAGCCCCAGCTTCGCCAGGTACTCGGTGATGTCCTTCACCTTCGCGGAGAACTTCGCCGCCCGGTCAGCCCATTCTGGCTCATCGTGCAGCAGGTGCCCGTACTCCTTCAGGTTCGAGCCGCACCCGGCCGCGTTGATGATGATCGCGTCAACGTCCAGCCGCTCGAACGCCTCGATGTTGCGCTTCATCAGCTCGCGACCCGAGTCGAGGTCGCCCGCATGCACGTTCAGCGCGCCGCAGCAGCCCTGCCCCTCCGGCACGACCACCTCGCAGCCGTTGCGCGCCAGCACGCGCGCCGTGGCACGATTGACCTGCGCGAAGGCGGTCCCCATGATGCAGCCGCCGAAGAGCGCCACGCGCGCTCGCTTCGGGCCGACCGCGCGATACGTCTGGCCTTCCGGCACGAAGAAGCGCCCCGACATCCGGGGCAGCATCTGCTCCATCTGGTCCAGGCCGAACGGCTTCAGCATGCCGCTTTTCCGCACCAGCCACTGCACGCCGCTGCGCTGGTAGACCCTAAAAAAGGTCGAACCCGCCCGGAAGACGGTCATGTTGCCGAACAGCCCCTCGAAGATCGCCTTGCGCCCCACGCGCTGCCAGAGCGGGCGCGGTACCTGCTTCTCGATCTGCGCGCGGGCCGGTTCGACCAGCTTGCCGTATTGCACACCCAGGGCAGACATTCTCGCAGGCGCGGCAGTCGAGGCACTCGTACATCTGATGCACGAAGCCGGGGCTGCTGACATCGAGCTTGCCCTCGGCCACCGCGCGCATCAGCGTGATCCGCCCGCGCGGCGAGGAAGTCTCGACCTTCGTCTCCACCCACGTCGGGCAGGAGGTCAGGCAGAAGCCGCAGCGCACGCAGTCGTTGATCAACTCCAGGCTCGGCGCATCGCGCCCCGTAAAGCCCTGCTTCTGCGTCACCAGTTCGCGGAAAGATATCGTCTGCGTCGCCACCGCCAGTCCCTTCTCCTGGCACGTCACGCGCCAGATCCACCGTCAGGTCAGCCTCACCAGTATAGCAAGAACTCCAATCCCGGCGCGGGATCGTGCCGGGGACCGCAGTTAGCGCTCGTGCGGCGCACGAATCGCCGGGCAGGCATTCCATTATACTGCCCCGGTAGAACGGGCGCGGAAGGAGCGCGGCGCGAGTGAGCCTCGATCGGTTGCCCCGACCACCTGCCATATTCGCGCGGCGTCTCGCGCAGATCTCGCTGCGGTCTACCAGCTGCGCGCCACCTGCGACCGCGCCGACTTCGGCGAGATATTGCTCACCGCAGAGCAACTGCGCGCCCGCTGGCACACCCCCGGCTTCGACCCGGCACAGGACGCCTGGGTGGCCACAGACCCCGATGCGCGAATAATCGGCTACGCCGAGATCACCCCGCAGCGCGACGAGTCGTGGTTCACCGTTCGGGTGCCGCCCGAGCAGCGCGGTCGTGGCATCGATGAGTTCCTGCTGCGCGCGGTTGAGGCGCGGGCAAGCGAGCCGCCGGGAACTGCGACCTTGCTGACCCAGGTGAGCGACCGCAACGAGGATGCCCGACGGGTGATAGAAAGCGCGGGCTACACCACCAACCTCGCCTTCCGGATCATGACGCTCACGCTCGATGGTGCCCCGCCGTCACCGGAATGGCCGAGCGGGATAGCGACGCGTCCCTTCGTGGCGGGGCGCGACGAGCAGGCGACATACGAAGCCGACGAGGAGGCTTCGGTCGACAAGGCTATCACCGGCCACTCGACTTTGCGGGGTGGTCGGCGCGGATGGGGCTGGGGGCGTCGATCCGGCGCTCTGGTTCCTGGCGTGGGATGGCGACGAGGTGGCCGGGGTGGCGCTGAACTATGTCGCGCCCGCAACCGGCATCGGCTGGGTGGATCATCTCGGCGTGCGGCGTCTCTGGCGGCGGACCGGCCTGGGGATGGCCCTGCTGCGCCACTCCTTCGCGTCGTTCCGCGCGCGGCGTCCGCGGTGCGGCTGAGCGTGGACGAGCGGAGTCAGACCGCTGCGACGCGCCTGTATGAGCGCGCCGGGATGGCCACGCTCCAGCATTACCACATCTACACGAAGGAATTGACGCCTGATACTACGCGGCAGGGAGGGTGAACGCGAAGAGCGTGCCCTGGCCCGGCGCACTCTCGACCCAGATGCGCCCGCCGTGCGCCTCCACGATCCCGCGCGCGATCGCCAGGCCCAAACCGGCCCCGGCTTCGCGCGTGCGCGCCGGGTCGCCGCGATAGAAGCGATCGAAGACGCGCGGCAGATCGTCCGCGCCGATACCCTCGCCGGTGTCGCGGACTTCGACGAGCACACCATCCTCGGCGCGGGCGGCGCGCAGCGTGACGCTGCCGTCGGCGGGGGTGTGGCGGATGGCGTTCTGCACGAGGTTGAGCAGGACGCGCGTCACTTGCTGCCCATCGATCAGCACGGGGGGCGGGTCGCCGATGACCTCGCCCGCCAGCTGCAAGCCTTTGCGCCCCGCCTGGGCGGTCATGCGCTCCAGGGCTTCGGAGATCAGGTCCTGCACCGGGCTGGGAGTGCGATCCAGCCGCAGCGCGCCCGATTCGAGCCGCGCCAGTTCGAAGAGGTCGTCGATCAGCATGTTCAGGCGCTCGGTCTCGCCCGTCATCAGGCGCAGGTAGCGGCGAATACCTTCGGGGTCATCGACCACACCATCATCCAGTGCTTCCGCCAGTGCGCGGAGGGAGGCGAGCGGCGTGCGCAGATCGTGGGAGACGGCGGCGATCAGGTCGCGGCGGGCGCGCTCGGTCTCGGCGCGCTCGCGGGCAGCAACTTCCAGTTGCGCGGCCATGCTGTTGAAGGACTCAGCCAGGGCGCGGAGTTCGGCGACGCCGTCGGCGCGGACGCGCGTCGTCAGGTCGCCGCGCGCCATCGCGGCGGCACCCGCGCTGAGGGAATCGACCGCTCCGGCGATGCGCCCGCCAAGCAGCGTGGAGACGGCGATCCCCGGCGTGAGGGCGAAGAGGAGGAGCACCGCGAGCAGGCCGAGGTCGTGGGTGTTGAAGAACATCAAGCGCGCGGTAAAAGCGACGTTTACCAGGACAAAGAGGGGTCCGAGAGCGCTGATCGAGATCAAGGCGATCCGCAGGCCGACCCGTCGCTGCCAGGCACCATACGCCAGCGCCCAGCCGAGCGCCACCGAGAGGAGTCCCGAGCAGAGCATGAAGAGCGCGACTTCGAGCAAGTCGCGCTCGCGAGCGCCCACCCAGAGAAAGGCCAGCACCGAGGCCACGGCTGTCGCCAGCACCACCGCGCCGAGACGCATGAGGAGTGCGGAGTGCGGAATGCGGAGTGCAGAATGATGCGTCTCGGCGCTCTCGGCCATCTTCGCCTGCCTGCTCACCTGCTCGCTACTCACGACTCGAACTTGTAGCCGACGCCCCAGACAGTCTTGAGGTAGCGCGGGCGCACCGGGTCGGGCTCGATCTTCTCGCGCAGACGACGGACGTGGACGGTGACAGTGCTCGGGTCACCATAGAACTCGAAGTCCCAGACCTGGTCGAGGAGCTGCTGGCGGGTGAAGACCTGGCCGGGGTGCCGCGCGAGGAAGAGGAGCAGGTCGAACTCGCGCGCGGTCAGGTCGAGCGGTGCACCATCGCGCGATACTGCCCGGCCGCGCGGATCGATGCGCAATGCGCCGCAGCGGAGGATCTGGTCGTCGCTGCCGCCGGTGGCGGCGATGCTCCCGGCGGTGCGGCGGAGGACGGCGGCGATGCGCGCCACCAACTCCTTCGGGCTGAAGGGCTTGGTGACGTAGTCATCCGCGCCGAGGCCGAGGCCGAGCAGTTTGTCGGTCTCCTCGCCGCGCGCGGAGAGCATGATGATCGGGATGGCGCTCTCGGCGCGCAGGCGCTGGGCGACTTCCAAACCATTCAGGCCGGGAAGCATCACGTCGAGGACGATCAGGTCGGGGCGCTCGCTGCGGGCGAGGTCGATCGCGGTCTCGCCGTCGCGCGCGACGCGCACGCCGTAGCCGTCGCGCAGCAGGTAGCGCTCGACCACTTCGAGCACGATCGCCTCGTCGTCAACCAGCAGGATCGTCGCGCGTGCCACCTGCCCCTGCTCCTGCGGCCGACCAGTCGGCCGATTCGCTGCAACTACCATCGTTCGTGCCTTGCCTCATTCTACAACGTCCGCGCCAGCCTCCCGACGGATGAGGGAAGCCCCGCCGCGATGGCAGGGCTTCCGGGGAGAAGGGGAAGGAGGATCGGGGCGGCGGGAGGGGATACCGTCGCGCCATGCTCGGAGTATGGCGGCCAACCCTTAAGCACCCATCACGGTCATTACGCCTTTCTTACGGTCGGGGGCGGTCCGATGGTGTGCTACGATGCCGGGCGATAGCTGGCCGAGCGGGTGGCGACGGGAGAGACCGGAAGGAGGCGCGGGTGTCCACGAGCAACCAGACTGGCGCGGCGGCGCTGATCACCGCCCTGGTCGAACAGGGGGTGGGGTATCTCTTCGGCATCCCCGGCGTCCACACGCTGCTTCCCTATGACCTGCTCCATCAGCACCCGCGCATTCGGGCGGTGGTGACCCGGCACGAGGCGGGGGCAGGATTCGCGGCCGATGGGTATGCGCGCGGCGGCGGCGGGCCGGGGGTCTGCCTGGTGGTGCCCGGGCCGGGGGCGACCAATCTGGCGACGGCGGCGCTGGTTGGCCGCAGCGACCGGGTGCCGCTGGTGCTGATCACGGCGGCGGTGCCGGAGGCGCTCCAGGGGCGGGCGGCGATCCACGAACTGGACCTCGATGCCTTCTTTGCGCCGCTGGTCAAGGCGCGCGTCAACGTCGTCGCGCCCGGCGGCATCGCCGGTGCTGTTGACCGGGCGTTTGCGCTGGCGCTGGCCGAGCCGCGTGGTCCGGTGCAGCTGGCCATTCCCTACGATCTCTTCGGCAAGGTGGGCATGGGCGACGGTGTGGCTGGATTTGGCACCGTTGAGATGGGCGCGGGGGCGGCGGTTGCTGAGGAGGCGGCGCTGGATGAGGGCGCGCTGACGCGGGCGCTGGAGTTGCTGCGCGCGGCGAAAGCACCGCTGATCTATGCCGGGTCGGGCGTGGTGGGGGCGGGGGCCGGGGCGGCGCTGGTGGCGCTGGCCGAGGCGCTCGGTGCGCCGGTGATGACCTCGAATAAGGCGCGCGGGGTGATCCCGGAGGACCACCCGCTGGCGGTGGGGATCCCGAGCATGGCCGGGGCGGCGGCGCTGGCGCGGCAGGCCGATCTCTGCCTGGCGATCGGGACGCGATTCAGCGAGTACACGACGCTGACGTGGCAGTTGCCGCTGCCGGCGCGGCTGGTGCGGGTTGACCGCGATCCGGTGGTGCTGGGGCAGAACTATGCGGCCGAGGTGGCGGTGCGGGGCGATGCGGCGCGGGTGCTGGAGTGGCTGCTGGAGCGGTTGCCGGGGGGGGAGGCAGATGGGGAGCGTCCCTTGGTGGCGGCGGCGACAGCGTTGCGCGAACGGCGCGAGGCGGGGTTGGCGGCGTTCATGGCCGGGCAGGCAGGGGCTGAGCCGCCTTTCCACCCGCGCTTTGTGGCGCGGACGTTGAGGGAGGCGCTGCCGGAGGGGGCGTTCCTGGCGTCGGATGGGTCGGCGACGGAGTCGTGGCTGTATGAGCCGGGCTTTGTGGTGACGCGGCCGGGGTCGATCGCGGTGCCGGAGATTCAGCAGACGATGGGGTATGCGGTCGGGGCGGCGCTGGGGGCGGCGCTGGCGGTGCCGGGTCGGCCGGCGGTGGCGGTGGTGGGGGATGGGAGCCTGCTGATGACGCTGGGGGAGTTGGCGACGCTGGCGGCGGAGCGGGTCCCGGCGACGGTGGTCGTGTTCAACGACGGGGCGTACAACGCGCTGCGGGTGCGGCAGGAGTCGCTGCACGGCGAGCGGTATGTGGGGACGATGCTGGGGGAGCTGGACTTCGCGCAGATCGCGCGGGGGGTGGGGTTGCGCGGGGAGCGGGCGACGAGCGCGGGGCGGTTGCGCGAGCTGTGCCGGGAGGCGGCGGAGGCGCGCGGGCCGCTGCTGATCGACGTGCCGATCACGCCCCGGCCGCTGTCGGAGCGGTATGCTGCGGTGATCGAGGCGACGCGGGGGAGTTGAGGCGATGTAATGGTGTACGCGTGTAAGCGAGTTACGTGTATGTGGATTACGTGTAAGCGAATTACGGGGCGAAAAGTAGGTTTGTTTTTCCATTTTAACTTTTCCTCTTCCTCTCCTCGGAGGGCGCGGTGGGGCGCGACCGAAATCCGCCGACGGCTGGGAGGATTTTGGCGTGGTGAAGGGATGATTGTGGGGTTGGGATAGAGGGGATTGGCCCTGTCCCCCGCATGCGGGGGACTTTAAGACGGTGCTGGTACGTGGGTTGGTGGTCATGGTGGATGCCTCCTTCGCGGTTTGGGTGTAGGTTGTGGCCTCGGGGCGATGCGGTTGCCGTTCCGGCGCGGGCGCTTCGGTGACCGCGCCCCTACCGGGGTGGCGATTGTTATCGGGGCGGCGGTGTGTCTGATGCCGCTATCTGTACGGACCGTGGTGGGGGGGCGAATCGTGCCAGGTTGGGGGAAATTGATCGGTTGGTGGTGGGAAGTGACACGTTAGCCGGGGATGTTGACGGGGAATTGGTTGGGAGTTACCGTCATGCGGGAGAAGGTGCGGCTTCGGGGTGACGGAGAAGGAGGGCGGGATGGCTGACGAGGATGGGGTGGCGATTGAGCATGATTATCGGAGCCGGTGGCGACGCTGCTCACGCTGGGGGATGTGCGCGAGCAGCCGCCTGCGTATCGGTCGCTGGGGTTGGGGGAGGGGGATGTTGCGGAGCTGGCGCGCATGGCGGTGGACCCGGACCTCTACTGGGGCGACTCGGAGTCGGACGAGGTCTGGGCACCGATCCATGCCTGGCGGGCGCTGGCGGATTTGCGCGCCGAGGCGGCGATCGATCCCCTGGTCGCGGTCCTCTCGTTGCCAGCCACGCGGGAGAGTGACGACGCCACTAGCTACGACGACTGGGTGGGGGAGGAGTTGCCGGAGGCGTCGCGGCGATCGGACCGGCGGCCTTCCCGGCGCTGGCGGACTATCTGCGCGATCCAGGGCACCAGCACTGGGCGCGGACGACGGCGGCCGAGGGGATTCGCAAGATTGTGGCGCGGCACCCCGAACTGCGCGATGCGGCGGTGGCGGTTTTCACGGAGGTGGTGGAAACGACCACGGAGCATCCGGGTGCGACGACCGAGGGTGATGAAATTCTCAATGGCAGCCTGATCGACGACCTGATCGAGTTGAAGGCCGTGGAGTCGGCCCCGGTGATCGAGCGGGCGTTTGCGGCCGAGCGGGTCGATCCGATGTTTGTCGGGGACTGGGAGGATGTGCAGGTCGATCTCGGGCTTCTCGACGAGCGCACGACCCCGGCGCGCAACTATATCCGGGAGGCGATGTTCGGCGATACGCCGCTGGCGGAGGTCGATAGGCTGCTCGACCGACTCGGGGCCATTGCCGGGTGGGATGGGTCGGAGCTTGATGATGAGGGGGAGGGGTGGGCGGATCCCGACGATGAGCCGTACGCCGATGATGGACCGCGCTACAGTGGCCCGAATCTGGCGCAGGTGCAGCGGCAGCAGTCGGCGGCGAAACAGAAGGCGAAGACGAAGCGGAAGATGGCGCAGCAGTCGCAGAAGCAGAACCGGAAGAAGCGGAAGTAAGGCGACGGATTGAACCGCCAAGACGCCAAGGAGACGCCAAGAGCGCCAAGAGAGAGACGATTAACCGCAGAGGGCGCAGAGGACGCAGAGGACGAGGAGTGTGGAGAGAAGAGAGTGGAGAGAGGGGGACGGATGCTTCGCTGCGCTCAGCATGACAGGGGTGGGGCTGTGCTGCTCTTGTGTCATTCTGAACGGAGCGCAGCGGAGTGAAGAATCCGTCTCTCCACTCTCTTCTCTCTTCAAACGCTAGCCGAGGGCGGCGATGACGATGATGCCGATGAAGATGAGGATGGAGCCGAGGGTGCGGTTGGCTCCGAAGGGCTCGCCGAGGAAGCGCCAGCCGATCAGGGCGGCGACGACGACGCTGATCTCGCGGACGGCCCCGGCGTAGCCGACGCGGGCGCGGGCGTAGGCGGCGAGGACGAGCATGTAGGTGCCGAGGTTGAGCACGCCGACGCCGATGATGCGGGGCCAGTTCGCGCGCCACTCGGCGGTGACCGCTCGCATGGGATAGCGGGCGAGGATGGCGGGGGTGGCGAAGATGGCGCTGAGGCCGATGATGGCGACGGTGTAGCTGATCGGGGAGGCGATGCGGACAGCCGCGCCGTCGATGGTGGTGTAGGTGGAGATGCAGAGGGCGACGAGCAACGCGGCGGCGATGGCGGCTCCGCTGACCTGCACCGCGCCGGGGTAGGTGGCGAGGTTGGCGACTGCGCGGTAGTAGGCTTCGCTGAGGGGGCGGATGTCGCCGTCGAATTCTTCGTGCGAGAACGGGCGGAGAGGTCGTCGCTGGCGTCGAGCGGCCAGAGGCGGCCGTCGGCGCGGCGGATGAAGTGGACGGAGCCGACGATGTAGTCGAAGTGGTGGGTGAGGATGTTGGCCTGGTTGAAGGCGAGCAGGTCGGGCATGGCGTCGAGTTCGAGGCCGAGGAGGACGTCGATGCGGTCGCGGTGGATGTCGCGCTGGCGGAGGACTTCGGC
This sequence comes from Chloroflexia bacterium, assembly GCA_046328475.1. Lineage (GTDB taxonomy): Bacteria > Chloroflexota > Chloroflexia > Thermomicrobiales > CADCWN01 > CADCWN01. Next base: position 16,420 of record JAXLWN010000006.1, read on the forward strand.
GCGGTAGGCGGGGAGGTTGGCGAGGGGCATGGAGTAGGCGGTGGGGAAGGGGACCGGGGCGTGGCTGGTGATGCCGATCTGCGATAGCCGGGCGGCGATGGCGGCGGCGATGACGTCGGCGATCTCGCCTTTGCCGTCGCACCAGCGGTTGTGGGTGTGGTAGTTGCCGGGGGAGGGCACGGGGGGCTCCTTACGGACGGTGTTGCAGGTTGCAAGTTGGCAGGTTGCAGGTTTCTCGTTCCGAACCTGGAACTTGCAAACCTGCAACCTGCAACTCGCGTTCTTAGCCCATGGCCTTGATGATGGCGTCGGCCATCTTGTCGGTGCCGACAGAGGTGGGATCGTCGCGGTTGGGCTTGAGGTCGTAGGTGACGTCGCGGCCTTCCTTGATGACGGCGGCGACGGCGTTTTCGACGCGCTCGGCGGCGTCGATCTCGCCGAGGTGGCGGAGCATGAGCGCACCGGTGAGGATTTCGGCGGTGGGGTTGGCGACGTTCTTACCGGCGTAGCGCGGGGCGGAGCCGTGGATCGGCTCGAAGACCGCGCCATCGACGCCGATGTTCGCGCCGGGGGCGACGCCGAGGCCGCCGATCATGCCGGAGCAGAGGTCGGAGAGGATGTCGCCGTAGAGGTTCGGCATGACGAGCACGTCGTAGAGGTCGGGCTTCTGGACGAGCTGCATGCACATGTTGTCGACGATGCGGTCGTTGAATTCGATGTCGGGGTATTCCCTGGCGACCTCGGTGGCGACGCTGAGGAAGAGGCCGTCGGTGTACTTCATGATGTTGGCTTTGTGGACGGCGGTGACGAGCTTGCGCTTGTTCTTGCGGGCGTATTCGAAGGCGAATTTGACGATGCGGCGGCAGCCTTCGGGCGTGATCATCTTGATGGTGATCGCGGCGTCGTCGGCGACCTTCTTGGCGCTCTCGGCGTTGATGGCTTTGATGACGCGGTGGGCTTCTTCGGTGCCGGTGTCGAACTCGACGCCGGCGTAGGTGTCTTCGAGGTTTTCGCGGACGACGATCAGGTCGACGTTGTCGAAGTTGGCGCGGACGCCTTCGTAGGTCTTGGCCGGGCGCAGGTTGGCGTAGAGGTTGAGCGCCTGGCGCAGGCCGACGTTGACGGAGCGGAAGCCGGTGCCGATCGGGGTTGTGGTCGGGCCTTTGATGCCGACTTTGTTGCGGCGAACCGATTCGACGGTGGCGTCGGGGAGGGTACTGCCGTGCTTCTCCTGGGCCATTTCGCCGAGGTCCTGGTAGTCCCAGTTGAATTCGATGCCGGTGGCCTCAATGACGCGGCGCATCGCCTCGACGACTTCGGGTCCGATGCCGTCGCCGGGCATTAATGTCACGGTGTAGGCCATGGTGCCCACGCTCCTCCCTGTTCGCGCCGCCCGGACGGTCCCGCAGCTGGGACTACTCGGCCGGGGGGTGCGGCCTGCTTGGCGGGGGACATTGTACGACAGGAAGGAGTGCGGAGTGCGGAGTGGAGAGTGCGCAGTGCGCAGTGCGCAGTGCGCAGAAGTTGGTAACGTGGCACTTGGCACTTGGCACTTGGCACTCGTTACTCATCATTCCCTGGCGCGGGCGGTGGGGAGGGCGCGGATCGCGTTCGAGAAGGTCAGCGGGCCTTCGTTGGGTGGGGGACCGGCGGCGGGGTCGCCCATCAGGCCGATCACGCGGCCACCCTCGGCGCGCTTGCGCAGGATGGCGAGGAGTTCGGGGATGGTTTCGACGGCGAGCGGGCCGACGAAGTCGTCGTTGACGCGCATCATCGGCGCATGCGGGCAGTCGCCGAGGCATTCGCCGAGGTGCATCGAGAACATGCCATCGGCGCTGTTGCCGTGCTCATCGAGTTGCAACTCGCTCTGGAGCCTGGCGATGACCTGGTCGCAGCCGTTCAGGTAGCAGGGGAGGCTGCGGCAGACTTCCAGCGCGTAGTGATTGACCGGCTCGGTGTGGAGCATGGTGTAGAAGGTCGCCAGCATGTAGGCCGCGTTCGCGTCGAGCCCGATCATCCCGGCGACCTCGGCCAGTGTCTCCTGCGGCAGCCAGCCGCGCTCGCGCTGCGCCACCTTCAATGCGGGGAGCAGCGCCGAACGCGGCTCCGGCAGCGCGGCGCGGATGCGCTCGATCTCGGCGACGGTTTGGGGCATGAGGGCCATGGTTGCTCCGCAGGTGACGTGTGCTCAGTGCTCAGTGCTCAGTGCTCAGTTGTCGTACTTGGCACTTGGCACTTGGCACTTGGCACTCGTTATCGATCGACTTCTCCGAGGACCGGGTCGATGCTGCCGATGATAGCGACGAGGTCGGCGACGAGGCCGCCGACCGACATCGGCCCGAGCGCTTGCAGGTTGATGAAGGATGGGGCACGGACGTGGCAGCGGTAGGGCTTGCCGGTGCCGTCGCTGACCATGTAGACGCCGATCTCGCCCTTGGGCGACTCGATGCACTGGTAGATCTCGCCGATCGGGGGCTTGAAGCCCTCGCTGACCAGCTTGAAGTGGTGGATGAGGGCTTCCATGCTCGTCGCGAGCTCGGCGCGCGGCGGGATGGCAACCTTGCGGTTGTCGGTGACGACCGGTCCGGCGGGGAGGCGGTCGAGCGCCTGGCGCGCGATCTTGGTGCTCTCGCGCATCTCGGCGATGCGGACGAGGTAACGGTCGTAGACATCGCCGCCGGTGAGCGTCGGCACGTCGAAGTCGTAGGTTTCGTAGCCGGAGTAGGGCGCGAGCTTGCGCAGATCCCAATCGACGCCGCAGGCGCGCAGGCTCGGGCCGGTCAGGTCGAGCTCGAACGCGCGCTCCTTGCTGATCACGCCGACGCCGATGGTGCGCTCGCGGAAGATCTCGTTCTTGGTCAGCAGCGACTCGTACTCGTCCACGCGCGCGGGGAAGGCGCGGATGAAGCTGCCGGCGAGGTCGGTCCAGCCCGGCGGGAGATCGGCCATCAGGCCGCCGGGCCGGATGAAGCTGGTCATCAGGCGAGCGCCGCTCATCATCTCGAAGAGATCGAGCAGCACCTCGCGCTCGCGGAAGCAATAGAGGAAGGCGCTCATCGCGCCGAGGTCGAGCGCCTGGGTGCCGAGCCAGACGAGGTGATTGTTGATGCGCGTCAACTCGGCCAGGAGCACGCGGATCACCCGGGCACGCTCGGGCACTTCGATGCCGAGCAGTTTCTCGGTGGCGAGGGCGTAGACGAGATTGTTCGAGAGCGGCGCGAGATAGTCCATGCGATCGGTGAGCACCACCCCTTGCAGGTAGGTCTTGGCCTCGTAGGTTTTTTCGAAGCCGGTGTGCAGGTAGCCGATCACCGGCTCGCAGCGCATCACCGTCTCGCCCTCGAGATCGAGCACGAGGCGCAGCACACCGTGCGTGCTCGGGTGCTGCGGCCCCATGTTGATCGTCATGGAGTCGCCGGAGAGCACTGCCTGGGTGGGGGCGAGAGTCGTTGCCATCGCTTCGCTCCAGTGCCGAGTGCTCAGTGCTCAGTGCTCAGTGCTCAGTAGATGGTGACTTGGCACTTGGCACTTGGCACTGCGCACTAATTATTCAGCGGATGCGGCACGAAGTACCGATCTTCGCGCTCTTCGAGGGTCTGCGGGTACTGGGCGGCGATCTCGTCCTCGTTGAAGGAGAACTGGATCTCTTCGGCACCGATGGGATAGTCCTTGCGGAGCGGGTGACCGTCCCAGTCGTCCGGGAGCAGGATGCGCTTCAGGTCGGGATGACCGACGAAGGTGATGCCGAAGAGGTCGTAGACCTCGCGCTCGGGCCAGTTGGCCGAGGGGAACATGCCGGTGACCGAGGCGATGCTGGGGTCGTCTTCGGGGACCTGGGCGCGCACGCGCAAGCGCGCCAGATTGCTCCGACTCATCAGGTGGTAGACGACCGCGAAGCGCGGATCGCCGCCCAGATCGAGATAGTCGATCGCCGTCAGGTCGGAGAGGCGATTGAAGCGCAAATCGGCGTGATCGCGCAGGAGCGCGAGGATATCGAGGATGCGGTCGCGCGCGACGATGAGGGTCGTCTCACCCCGGAAGGCGACGGCCTCCACGAATTGGTCGCCGAACGCCTCTTGCACCGCCGCGATCGCGGCGGCGTGGCTGGCGGCGTGGGCTTCCGACGGGGCGAAGCGATCAGTCGGCGGCGTCGGTTCGATCTGCGCGGTCATGATCCCCCAGCTTCTCCTTGCCGATCTTCGCCTGGAGCTTGATGATCCCGTCGAGCAGGGCTTCCGGTCGCGGCGGGCAACCGGGGACGTAGACATCGACCGGGATGACCTTGTCGACCCCGTTGACGATGGCGTAGTTGTTGAAGACGCCGCCGCAGGAGGCGCAGTCGCCCATCGCGATGACCCACTTCGGCGCGGGCATCTGATCGTAGAGTTGGCGGATGATCGGGGCCATCTTCTGCGAGACGCGGCCCGAGATGATCATCAGGTCGGCCTGGCGCGGCGAGGCGCGATAGACCTCCGAGCCGAAGCGCGCCATGTCGTAGCGGGAGGCGCTGGTCGCCATCATCTCGATCGCGCAGCAGGCGAGACCGAAGGTCATCGGCCAGAGCGAGTTGGCGCGACCCCAGTCGGCCAGCTTGCCGAGCAGGACGCCGGGGACGCCCGACTTGGCCAGGTTTGCTTCTACTCCCATATATGCGCCCTTTCTGGGCGAGTGATGGGTGATGAGTAATGAGTGATGAGTGGGACCGTTCCCGCCTCTCTCCTCATTACTCGTTACTCATTACTCGTCACTCGAATCACTCCCAGTTCAGCGCCCCTTTCTTGAGGGCGTAGATATAGCCGACGAAGAGCAGGCCGATGAAGAGGAGCATCTCCACCAGACCGAAGAGGCCGAGTCGGCGGAAGGTGACGGCCCAGGGATAGAAGAAGATCGCCTCGATGTCGAAGACGAGGAAAAGCATGGCGACGAGGGCGAAGCGGACCGGGAAGCGCTTGCGCGCCGAGGTCTCCGGGACGACGCCGCTCTCGTAGGTGTCGCGGGCGCCGCGCCCGAGACCGCGCGGCCCCATGATGGCGGCGAGGCCGAGGATGAGGGCGGCGAGCGCGGAAGAGAGGAGGATGAGGATGAGGACCGGGCCGTAACTGCTGAGCATCATCCCCCCGCGCCGCTACACGACATATCCCTGCATGCACACTGACCAGAAGGTCAGATCGCATTTGTGAAATTATGGACGAATAGGGGGAGGGCGTCAACAAGTGCGTGAATGCGGCGAGCGGAGTGCGGAATGATGAGGATCTTGCGCGAAAGGTGTTGCTAGGTCTTGAACGCCCATTTCCCACTCTACAATCGCCACAACCTACAGGTTGGGGGGGCAGTTCCGCTCAGCGAGTCGTGGGAGGAGCGGGGTAGAGACGCAGGCGCACGACATATCCCCAGCAGCTACACGCGCTTGCGACCCATCCGGTTAACCACAACCCTCAAGATGAGGCCGAGAATGGCGATGCTGAGCAGTGCGGCGAGTACCGCGTAGGCGAAGTTTGTGAGCTGGAAGACGATCTCGAAGATGATCACCACGCAGGCGACGTAGACCCACCAGGCGATGATTCGCGCGCGTTCGGTCACGTCGAGCTACCTCCGGGCTCAGGAATCCTTCGCCACGCGCGTCCCGCGAAGGCGAAAACTGATGCTATCACTGGTGGTGCGGTCGGTATAGGTGGCATACCAGTCGTAATCCCCCTGATTCAGGGAAGGGGCATTGCTTAGCAGGACGACGCCGAAACCATTGTCGCGGTAGCTGGCCGGGACCTGCGTGTAGCTCTCGGAGAGGAGCCGCGACCAGGTGGCGTTGTGCTCCCAGGGCAATTTGAGGAAGACGATGCGCTCGTAGTCCTCGCTCACCGTGGTCGATTCGACCTCGGCTGGCCGGGTGTCGAAGACCGAGTAGCCGACAGCATATTGCATGTCGGTCGCTCGGCTGTAGAACCGGTAGCCGATCGTGCAGTCGGCATTGGATTGGGGGTCGAAGCATTCGATGTACAGGTCATGGAGCCGAGCGTCGGCCTGCGCCTCTTGCGGCAGCTGCCCGCGTGCCTCCGCATACTTGCTTGCCAGGAGCGCGTTGTCGATCGGGAAGGCGTAGGGGAGGGGGGGCGGGGTCGCCGTGGCGGTTGCCCCGGCAGCACTGGTTGGCCCATTGCCGGGATTGTTATCGTCCGGCGAATTGGTGCGCCCATTGAGTAGCGTCATTGCGCCAACCGTTGCCGCAATCCCGAGAAGCAGGACAACAACAAGGGTGATCGCGATGATGCGGCCGGTGGAGCGGGCAGGAGCGGGCGGCGGCGCTTGCCCGGTCTGCCATACCTGACCGTTCTGGTTGTTCTGACCGGTTGGCACGGTTGGTCCCGTTGGCGCTGGTGGCAACACAGCGGTGCGCGATGGATCGAAGCTGGGCGGCGGGGTCCTCGGTGGACCGCCGAACGCCGCGATATTCACTGTTGGGGATGTCGCCCCTTCGACGATCGCGGCGAAGTCGTTGATGAAGGCACCCGCGCTGGCGTAGCGGTCGCCGGGATTCTTCGCGAGCGCCTTGCGGACCACCGCGTCGAGTGGTGGACTGGCGATCTCGCCGCTCGCGCTGAGCGGCGGCAACGGGGCGGTCATGTGCTTGATCGCGATGTCCACCGGGGTCTGACCCTTGTAGGGGACCTGCCCGGTCAGCATCTCGTAGGCGATGATGCCGAGCGCATAGACGTCGCTGCGCGGATCGGTGATGCCCTGGGTCTGTTCGGGGGCCATGTATTCGGGCGTGCCGATGCCGGTGCCGGTGCGGGTCAGCGCCTCGGCACCCTGCTCCATCACCTTGGCGATGCCGAAGTCGGCGACGTAGAGCTGGCCGCGATCGTCCAGCAGGATGTTCGCGGGCTTGATGTCGCGGTGGATGATGCCGCGCGAGTGGGCGTAGTCGAGGGCCCCGGCGATCGGCCGGAGGTAGCCGAGAACTTCGGCGGGGGCCATGCGCCGACCGCGCATCCGGTCGCGCAGGCTGCCACCCATGACCAGCGGCATGACGATATAGGGGAGGCCATGCTGGTCGCCGTACTCCCAGAGCGGCAGGATGTTCGGGTGGTTGAGCGCGGCGACGTTGTTCGCCTCGCGCTCGAAGCGTTGCAGGAAGGTCGGATCGGCGGCGAGTGCCGTCGGCATCACCTTGATCGCCACGACGCGATCGGTCAGGCGGCGATGCCGGGCACGGTAGACCTCGCCCATGCCGCCGCGCGCGAGCAATTCGAGCAACTGGTAGGAGCCCAGGACTGCCCCCGGCCCGACTGACATACGCACCCCCGCCGGCGACATTTGGTCCACACGCCAGACTATACGCCATCGCGGGAGCGGCTGTCACGGTTGTGGGGCGCGGGGATGTGAGGGCGTGAGGGCGTGAGGGCGTATGGCGTGGAGCGTGGAGCGTGGAGCGTTTGGACGGGCGAGGGGCGGCGCCTATCCTGCCAGGCACCGCCCCCGGTTGCCTTACGCCCTCACGCCCTCACGCCCTCACGCCCTCACTCGGGCTGCTTGGTCACTTGATCGCCGAGCAGTTCGAAGATGATCTGCTTGTTGGTGGCTTTGTCGACGTAGACCATTGCCCAGTCGGCGGTGCCGTTATTGAGGGAGGCGGAGTTGCAGACGAGGCCGGCCGAGAAGCCCTTTGGCGCGAAGTTGGCGGGCAGTTGATCGAAGCTTTCGGTGAGGAGGTATTGCCAGTTGGGATTCTTCTCCCAGGGCAGCTCGCTCACCACGACGCGATAGTCGTCGTTCTGCACCGGTTCGGTGAAGTCGCCGATCAGCGTGTCTTCCTTGACCTTGAAGTGGTAGTTGTACATCAGGTTCTTCTGCTTGCTGTAGAAGACGTAGACAAGCAGGCAGTCGCCGCTGGCGCGCGGGTCGGCGCATTCGGCGGCGAACCGCTGCAACTTGCCGTCACTGGCCTCCTTGGGGAGATGCCCGCGCGCCTCCGCATACTTGCGGGCGATCAGCGCGTTGTCGATCGGGAAGGCGTAGGGGAGGTCGCCGGTTGGCGCGAGACTGGCGGCGGGCTTGCTTGCGGCGGCCTGGCTGGCGACGGGCGCGGGCGCTGCGGCCGTGTTCTGCTTGCCGTTGCCGCGACCGCCGATCACCTTCAGTCCGCCACCGATGACCACGGCCGCCAGGACGAATCCGGCGACCCACAGCAGGACGATGCGCCGCCCGGCCGCCGACTGGGGCAGGAATGCCTGGGGGAGCCGGGAGCGCGTCGTCGGGCGCGGGGTGATCGGCTTGCGGACCCTGACCTCTGGCTCGGCTGGTTCATCCGGTGCGGTCGCTGGGGGGCGCGGCGCGGTCTGTGCTTCGGCGAGGTCGCGCACAAACTCACCGGCCGAGTCGTACTCGCGGGCGACAGCGCGGCGGATGACGGCCAGACCGGGGAAGGTTGTGCCGGCCAGCGCCGCCGCCGACAGGCTGCCGGTCAGCCCACTCTGGGCGATGCGCGCCAGGGCGGCGACATCGCTGCTGGCATCGATCGTGCCGACCTCGCTCTCGGGCTGGCAGAGTGCCGCGAGGCCGAAGTTTGCGACGAGCGCGACCCCGTCCTCGGCGAGGATGATGTGCGCCGGATTGAGATCGCCGTGGTAGATCCCGCGCGCATGGGCGTAGTCGAGCACGGTCGCGAGCTGGCGCAGGTAGCCCAGCAACTCTTCGGCGCGGGGGCGATTGCGGGCGAAGCGGTCGCGGAGTGATTCGCCGGGCTCGAACGGCGTGACGATGTAGGGCACGCCGTCCTGTTGCCCGTAGCCGAGGATGGGCACGATCTGCGGGTGGTCGAGCTCGGCCAGGCGATCCAGCTCGCGCTCGAAGATCGCCACGAAGTCGGGGTTGGCCACCAGGGTTGTCGGGAGGAGGCGAATCGCAACCTGCTCGCGCCGGAATTGGGCGCGATAGACCTCGCCCGGCCCGCCAAGGTTGATCCGTTCGCCGAGTTGATACTTGCCGATGTTTGGCCTGGCCGATTGCACCATCTCATCCTCGCAGCGCAGCGTGTCGCGGCATGTCGTCGAATGCCACACCTGGCCCGCACTCCGGGAGTGCGGCGGGCGGACCGTCGGGACAAACGTCTTGCTACTGCTGACTATACGGTACAGTGGGATGCACTACCATCCGACTTCCTTCCTACAAATGTGACCATCCTACTCGGTGAGGGTGGCCCATGTAGGCTAGGTCCTCGGACGCCCCAGGTTCGGTCGCCAAGCCGGACCACGCACGGACAAATTACGACATATCCCTTTTTGCCAAAACCGCCGTGCGACAATTTAACCTGGAAGACGAGTGGTATTCGGGTATCATGTATCTGTATGTCGCGACTGCGATCAGCTCCGATCGGCACAATCGGCACGATCGTTACGATGAGGGACCGCTTCGATGGTCATGGCGCAAGTCCTCCCGCTCGCTTTCTTCTTGCTCGCGGCCGAGTGGGTGATCGGCTCCTTCGCGATCATGCTGATGTCCGATCTGCAGGGGAGATCAGCGGCGGATTTCTGGGCCGCTACGGCCTCACCTACTTCGCGGGGGCGATCTTCACGCTCTGGCTACGCTCGCAATACCCTTCGGCGGAGACGCTGACCTCGCTCGGGTTCCGGCTGGAGTGGCTGGCGCGCGAGCGGGGCGCGTTCGTCTGGTTTGTCGTCTTCCTGGGGCTGTACAACCCGGCGGTCTGGTTCGGGCTGCGCACGGCGCGGCGCATCGCTGGCGGGCTCGCCACGGTGGCCGGCGTGACCACCCTCGTCTTCGGCGCGCTCGCCTACGGGCAGGCCCCCTGGTCGGGGCTTGGCACGATCGCCAACTTCCTGGTCGCCGCCCTCGCGCTCGGCGCGGCGACAACCGGGCTGGCCGTGGGCCACTCCTACCTGACGCTGCCGATGTCGCCCCGCCCGCTGCGGGACATCACCATCGTCCTCTTCCTGGCGCTGCTGGTGCAGATCGTCTCGCTGCCCTTCTACCTCGGGCTGATCGGCTCGCGGGCGGCGGCGGAGAAGGGGAGCGCACTGCTCGGCACCTACGGGCTGATCCTGGGGGTGCGGCTGGCGATCGGCCTGCTCTTCCCGATCGTGCTGGCCGGGCTGGCCTGGCACACCACGCGCATGAAGGCGATGCGCTCGGCGACCGGGCTGCTCTACATCGGCTCCGGCGTCATCCTCACCGGCGAGATCGTGGCGAAGGTGCTCTTCTTCATCGGCGGTATCCCGGTATAACTGTCGCCCAGCCCCGCGCTAGCGCGGTAGCGCGGCCCTATCCAGGCGGTCGAGGAAGCTTCGCTTCGTCGAATGGCGGAGGCGGAGGTCCTGCACCCGCGCGCGAAACGCCTCGGTCGTGCCCCTTGGCACGCTGATGTCGCGCAAATCGATCAGCAGTTGCGTCGCCTCGTCGTATTCTTTGGCGCGCTTCAGTTCGAGCAATTTGTCGATCTGCTGCCACACCGCTTCCTGCCGCAAGGCCAGATCATTGAGGTAGGTCAATCGCGCCGCTGCCGCCGCGCGTTCGCGACGCGCCTGCGCCTCGGCGTCGCGCCTGGCCTGCTCGCGGCGTCGGATATCGGCGTGGTCGCGCGCCGCCGCCAGCAGTTCCCCGACGGTGCGCCCGGTCGCGGTGGCGTCGCTGCCCGGCTTGGCGGCCCGCTGCGCCACCTGGAAGCGGCGCAGCAATTCCGCCCCGATCCTGGCACCCTCGCCATCCATGGCACGCACCAGGAGAGCGTCTTTCTCCGCTGGCGGCAAAGTTCCGACCCAGCGCGCGATCTCGTCCGCCGCCGCTGCGCCGCGTTCGCGCAGCGATCCGCTCTTCTCCGCAGCGACCGCCAGCAAATCGTCGCTCACGCGCAGGAATTTCGCCAGGGTTTGCAGCGACGCGGAGAGCTTGCCGAGCCCCGCCGGGACGGGCGGCTCGCTGTCATCGTCGTCCAGCAGTCCCGCCTCGGCAGAACTCAACCAGCTGATGTAGAGCGCGCGGAGATCGCCGCCAGCCAGGTCGGCGCGCAGGGGGAGGAGCGCGGACATCCAGTCTTCGCCCTCTTCCTCCCAGTCGCCCCCTTCCTCATCGTCGGATCGGAGATCGAGGATGGTGAATTCGCCTTTGGTGTGGACCTCGGCGCAATCGGAGAAGCAATAGCGCAACGCCGTCTCCGAATCGAGCAACTGCCGGGGGAGGCGCAGCATGAGTTGGTGCGTCCCCCAGTTGGCGAAGTAGACGTGGATGTCGTAGTAGCGCGTCATCAGCACCAGCGGATCGCCCTTGAAGTCGCCCCAGTGGTACTCGTTCTGGAACCGGGTGGGGGTGATCGTCGCGCGGGTCGAGAGGGCGCGCACCGCCGCCAGTTCGGCCTTCGTCAGCGGCCGATCGATCGCCTGGAATTCGTAGTACTGATACTCGCTCATCGCCGCACCCTATCTCGACGACAAAATGCAGAACGCCCGCCTGGGAAATCCCAGACGGGTCGTCTCATGGCTCCTCGGAGAGGATTCGAACCTCTAACCTCGCGGTTAACAGCCGCTTGCTCTACCGTTGAGCTACCGAGGAATAGGCGCCTGTGCGCTCAACAGCGGGGAGTATAGCACGGCGGCGAGGCCATTGCAATCCATCGGGAGCGACCGGGAACATCAAAACCGGGACGAGAAATAAGACGACGTGCGGCGTGCGCCTGGCTTGATGGCTGCGCACACATGCTACAATAGCCTCCGGGCGTTGGGGCAATGCAGGAGGGGCCAGTTGCAGGTTGTGCGCTACCGGGATGGGGGAGTCGCGCGCCTCGGAATTCTGGAGGGCGAGATCGTCCGCGCGGCGGGCGGCGAACTCTTCGGGAATCTGTTGCCGCGCGAGCACATCGGCCCGCTGGCCGACCTCGACCTGCTGCCCCCGGTCGCGCCGGGCAAGATCGTGGCGATCGGGTTGAACTATGCCGATCACGCCGCCGAAGGGGTTGTGCCGGGGGCGGAGGGTGTCCCGGACGAGCCGATCATCTTTCTCAAGCCGCCGAGCAGCCTCCTCGGGCATGGCGGTGCCATCGTCATCCCGCCGGGGGCCGATCCGGTCCACGAGGAGGCGGAGCTGGCGGTGGTGATCGGGAAACGGGCGCGACGGGTGTCGCGGGCCGACGCGTACGATTACGTGCTGGGCCTCAGCTGCGCCAACGACGTGAGCGCGAGGAACTTGCAGCGAAAGGATGGCCAATGGGTTCGCGCCAAGGGTTTTGATACGTTTTGCCCGCTCGGCCCGTGCATCGCGACCGGCCTGCGCGCCGAAGGGTTGGCGATCACGGCGCGCGTGAACGGCGAGGTGCGCCAGCAATCGAATACGAGATATCTTCTCTTCGATGTTCCCTATCTGATCGAGTTTGTGTCGCATGTGATGACCCTCTTGCCCGGCGATGTGATCATCACCGGGACTCCTGCCGGGGTGAGTCCGATCGTCCCCGGCGACCGCGTTGAGATTGAGATTGAAGGCATCGGCACGTTGGTGAATCGAGTAACTGGGATGGAACGATGAGTGCAACGAACGCACCGATGGGCGCATTGCCTCGGACGCTGAAGATCGTGGTGGGCGGCGAGGGCAACGTCGGCAAGACCTCGCTGATTCGCCGCTACGCCAAGGCGAAGTTCAGCGAGGCGCGGAACATCACCCTGGGGATCGATATCACCACCCAGGAGTATCAGATCGGCAATCAGCCGCTGAAGCTGGCGCTGTGGGACATCGAGGGGCAGGCGGGTAACCGCCCGAACTTCTACATGGGCGCGCAGGCGGGGTTGCTGGTCTTCGACATGACCGAGCCGCGCTCGCTGGAGGCGCTGACCGCCTGGGTGGAGCGGCTGAAGCGCCACGCTCCCGAGACGCCGTTCCTGGTGGCCGGGAACAAGATCGACCTGCCGCAATCGGTGCCCGACGACTGGGGCGTGACCTTCGCGCAGTACGTGGGCGCGGCAGGCTTCGTGCGCCTCTCGGCGAAGACCGATACGAACGTCACCCCGACCTTCGTCCGGCTGGCGGAGCTCGCGCTGACTCAGGCTCGGATCGGCGAAGGAACCGATGATCTCTCCCGGCGCTGAGTCGAAGTCGGAAGTCGGAAGTCGGAAGTCGGAAGTAGTTCGCCCGGAGCACGGGTCAGCCAGGGCAGACGCAGCCACTCAATCGGGTCATTTCCCACTTCCCATTTCCCACTTCCCACTTCCAGTTCGCGTGGTCTTCCTCGGTACGCCCGAATTTGCGGTGCCGTCGTTACGGGCACTGCACGCCTCGCCGCAGATCGATGTGGCGCTCGTCGTGACCCAGCCGGATCGCCCGGCCGGGCGGGGGCGGCGCTTAACGCCGTCGGCGGTGAAAGCCTTCGCGCTGGAGCACGATCTGCCGGTGTTCCAACCCGAGCGACTGCGCGGCGCGGAGGCGCTCGAACGGCTGCGCGCCGCCGACGCCGACCTCTTCGTGATCGCCGCCTACGGCCAGATCCTGCGCCAGGCGGTGCTCGACATCCCCCGCCACGGCTGCCTGAACGTGCACCCGTCGCTGCTGCCGCGCCATCGCGGCTCTTCGCCGATCGCGGCGGCGATCCTCGCCGGGGACGAGCGCACCGGCGTGACGATCATGCTGACCGACCGGGGGATGGATACGGGGCCGATCCTGACGCAGGAGGCGCTGCCGCTCGGGCGTGAGGAGACGACCGCCAGCCTCACGCCGCGCCTCGCCGACTTCGCCGCGAATCTGCTGCTGCGAACCGTGCCTGGGTGGATCGCGGGCGACATCGCGCCACGGCCGCAGGACGAGGGGTCCGCGACGCTCTCGCGCCTCTTCACCAAGGAGGATGGCGCGATCGATTGGTCGCGACCGGCGGTGGAGCTTGAGCGCCAGGTGCGCGCCCTCAATCCCTGGCCGCGTGCCTACACCTTCGCGAACGGAAAGCGCCTGCTGGTCTTGCTCGCGCACGCCACCGACGATGCCGTGGCGAGAATACCTGGCACGGTATTCGCTGGTCCGGGGAAGGCACTGCTCGTGGCGACGGGCGCTGGCGCGCTGCGGCTGGAACTGGTGCAGCCCGAGGGTGGGCGCGAGACGAGCGGGCCGCAGTTCCTCGGCACGAACGCGGGATTGCTCGGGGTGCGACTGGAGTAGGGCATGGCGGTCAAGATCCGCGGCAGTTCTGGCCGGACCAGCAGATGGCCCCGGAACAGGTCTTTCCCCTCCAGGACCGCTGGGCGAAGCTGATCGTCGAACGCCCTTGCCAGTGCCGCCGACCTGATCGCGGGCTGCGATGTCCACCTGCGCGAAAACCTGGCGCGGGCGACCGTCATCGTGATGCGCTTTCCCGAGCTGGAGGTTGTCGAGACCGTCCACGGCGAGATTGCGATCGACTTTCCCTATGTTCCCGGCCTGCTCTCCTGGCGCGAATTGCCGCCGTTGCTGACCGCGTTGCGGAAGCTTTCCGTGCGCCCCGACCTATTGATGGCCGACGGCCAGGGACTGGCCCATCCCCGCCGTTTCGGCCTCGCCTGCCATCTGGGGCTGGCGACCGGGCTGCCGACGCTGGGCTGCGCCAAGTCGATCCTGCGCGGGAATCACGAGCCGGTGGGGGAAGAGAAGGGTTCGTCCGCGCCGCTGGTCTACCGGGGGCAGGTCGTCGGGATGGCGCTGCGCTCCAAGGATCGGGTCAAACCGCTCTACATCTCGGTGGGGCACCTGATCACACTGGACGAAGCGGTCGAATACGTCTTGCGCTGCTGCCTGAAGCACCGCCTGCCGGAGCCGAACCGCCTCGCGCACGTCGCGGCGCAGTCCTGGGCACGCGGCGAGGTGGAGTGATGCCGGAGGGCAATTGCGACGCATCACCTATCGCTTCCCGGAGCATGTGCCGGGGGCTGGTGCGTTCTTTGCCGCCTTCACGGCGCTTCTCACCCCGCTGGCGGGCGCACGTAGCGAAGGTGCGACGCTGCTTCTCGCGCCGGAGTGTCCCGCAGGGGCGCTGCCGGATACGCAGCTGACCCTGGCACCGATCGCCGTCCCCGAGATCATCTTCGCGACGGATCGAAAAATCGACCTCGCGCTCGGATCGCTGCGACTCCGCAGCGACGCGGCGCTGGCGGTCGCTGGCCTGGAAGCACCGGTGCCTGACGATTTCCAACCCCCGCGCCTGCCGCTCGCGACGATCGCCGAGCGGTTGTCCGGGCAGATAACACACATCGATCACACCGGCGTGAATCTGCCAACGGCGCTCGTTGATGACGAGCAGTGGGGCGAACTGCTGGGCGCGCTTGCCAACGCTTCGGCGCTCTACCGCTATCCGGGTGGAGAACCCTGGCCCTTCATCATCCCGGCGAGTGACGAGGAGTATCGCGACGACATTCGCAGCTTCCCGGCAGGGCGGCTACCGAAGTTCGAACTGGTCCACGACACCTGGGCGACGCGGCCGATATTGCAATTTGCCCTGGGCACGAACCTCACCCGCGAGGAGTTGGAGGAGCGGTTGCCCGACCCATACGGCGTCGCCTTCCCCGATCTGGGGCACATCTTCCGCACGGTCTACGTCGATCATCCCTGGCCGGGCCTGGGCATGCGCCTGGACCTCAACTACGCCGGTCCCGTCACAGACTGGGATACCGGCGAGTGGCTGGTGACGGCGGGTGGGCGCATCCACTGGAAGCCGGAAGTCGGAAGCCAGAAGTCGGAAGTGGGACCTGCCGCGCACGGGGGCCACTTGCGCTGACTTTGGGCTATGCGTCTCCCTCCGGACCCTCTACCGCTGACTCCGACCAATCCACATCGCTTGTCGCGTGCAGCTTCACGCGCGGCGCGGTGCGCGCGAAGGCTTCGTGATACTCCTCCTGCACCTCCAGCGCAGTCTTGTGGACGTAGATGCGCGTGGTAGCGGGCGAGGCGTGGCCGAGGATCGTCTGCACGGTCGATTCGCGCACGCGGCGGCGGACGAGTTCGGTCGCCAGACCGTGCCGGAAGGAGTGGGGCGTGACCTCGCTCTCGATGCCCGACCCGCGCCCGAGTTCCGCGACGATCAGCTCCACCGTGCGCGGGTTGATCGCATTACCCGGCTGCCCTGGCTTGTCCCGGCCGCTAAACGCGGGGAGGGTGCCGACGCCGCGCCCGCCATCGAGCCGCGCCTTCCAGTAGGCGGTCAGCGCGGCCCCGGTCTCGTCGTCGAAATGGACGGTGCGGCTCTTGCCCCCCTTCGCGCGGTAGATGTGGGCCGTGCGCTCCACGAGATCGATGTCACGCCGGCGCAGGGCGCAGAGTTCGGAGACGCGGACGCCGGTGCGGAAGAGAGTGAGGACCAGCGCGACCGTCTTCAGTCGGCGCAGCTCGCGGTGCGGCTTCTCCTCGCGCGGCTGCTTTTTGACATAAGCGAGGATGCATTCGAGGTCGCTGAGGCGCACGTCGGGCGGTGGGGGGGAGAAGCGGGGGACGATCGCGGCGATCCGCACGCGCAGCTTGTCGTTCTCCAGCGTGGGGTGGAGATCGTAGGCGGCCAGGAAGGCGTAGAACTTGCGGACGGCGGCGAGGCGATTCTGCGCCGAGCGCATCCGCGAGACATCCTCGGGGGCGCGGATGTCCTCGGGCATGATCGTGGTCAGGAAATCGGTGACGTGGTCGATCGTCAGCGTGGTTACGGGGAGCGCGGAAACGTCGCACTCCGCCTCGCGCGAGACGAATTCGGCGAAGCGACGCAAGCCGATTTTGTAGGCCTTCTGCGAGCGCGGCGCGAGGCGCAAGGTCGCGAAGAAGTGCTCCAGGGCGAAGGCGACGCTGACCTGGCGATCATTCGCTGTGTGGCCGTTGGACCCAGGCATGCACGGTTCTCCAAGTGCTACACAATGTACGTACACATAGTATAGCATCAGGGATGGGTTGTCTGCTGGTGTAATTGCAAAGCATGGAGGAGGGCTAGTGTATGGAGACAGGCAGAAGGCTACGAGTGGGTCAGCGCGTGCGGCATATCACGAGCGGGGATGGCCTCGGCACGGTCATCGATGACAATGGCGATCCAGAGGATCGCGGCGCGTACCTGGTGAGGTTTGATAACGGCGCGGAGTACCAGACGAGTCGCAGCAGCCTCGCCGTTGTCCCCGAGCAGGGCCAGGGAGAGCAAGATAGCTGGACCACACGCAATCGGTAGAATGCAATCAGTGGCGATAGCTGCGTCGTAGCAGGTGATAGCGATGAGGATCGAGTTCAGCGGCGAATTGTGGTACTGGCGAGGTCCCGCCCCGCACTACTTCGTGACCGTGCCGGAGGAGCACTGCGCGGCCTTGAAGGGGGTGTCGGGCCTGGTGACCTATGGTTGGGGCATGATCCCGGTGCGCGTGTGTCTGGGCAACAGCGAGTGGCAGACCTCCCTGTTCCCCAAGGATGGCCGCTATCTCGTGCCGATTAAAGCGCGCGTTCGACAAGCGGAACAGCTCACGGAAGGCGAGGCCGTGGCGCTGCGACTCGACGTGCGAGTCTAACCCTACTCACTCTAGGGCCAGTGGTTACTCCAAAAAGTTCGCATAAGCTTTGTTGTGCGAAAAGTACCGATCTGCATCGATAGAGCCGACAGGAGAGGGGACAACCCTTGGGTCCGGTCGTGGTACAGTTCTATTGCAGGACACGTTGTCGCGCACCGCAGCGAAGGGGAGACTCAGCTATGGCCAGTCAGGTTCGAGCGTGGCCGCCTGGGGCGAAAATTGGCATCATGTGGCCACCGCATGACACCGAGGAGAGCGTCTTGGGCACCGATCGCCATCAGACGACGATCACCAATATTCGCTGGGGTATCAATGAGGCCGCGCAGATTGACTTGACTCCAGATCAGCCGGTTCCCTGGCATGCACTCAGCCAGATCGCGCTGATCGGCTGTGCGCGCCCCGACGGTTCACCGATACGGGTCTACCCGGATATCTTCGTTTACGCACGCCCAATCGACCCCGAGCGCGGTTCTTTCTCGATCCAGGGAGACGGTCCGCCAGTGCTAGTCGTAGAGGTATTGAGCGAGGCGACATATGAGGTCGATCTCGACCTGGAGCATGGCAAAGGCTTTAGTTACGCTCGGGCGGGTATCCTTGAATACCTGACCCTTGACTACACCCGGCGTTTCCTACCCGAGGGTATCCGCGCCTGGCGGCTAGTTGATGGCGTCTATCAGCCCTGGCTGCCGGACACGAATGGGCGCTGGCAGAGCCAGCAGATCGGCGTGGCAATCAGCCTGGAAGATGACGGGGTTGCTATCTATACGCTCGATGGGCTGCGCATCCTGCGGGAAGGTGAGGTCGAGTGAACGTGCGCCGCATTCGTGAAGAGAACGCAAGTTTGCGCGCCGAGATCGAGCGCCTGCGCCGACTGCTCGGTGAGCGCAAGGGGCAATCGTAGGACGCGCCCTCACCGACCGCCGAAGAATTGGTAGAGCGCGGTGACCGCGCCGATGCCGACCAGCACAATCCCGGCGAGTCCGGCGAAGGTGATCTTGTCGCTGTCGGGGGCCAGCGCGGTGCCGACGATTGCGATCAGGATCCCGGCCAGGATGAGCAGTCCAGCGCCGACCAGGCCGCTCCGCGAGCGCCGCGTGTGCTGCTTCGCCTCCTGCTTCGCCTCCCGCGCGCAGAGCGTGCAGCGCCACGGGCTGCGGTCGGGCGCGACATGGGGATAGATCTGCTCGATGTGCCGCGCGCAGAACGAACGGCGGCAGCGGTCGCAGGCACGCAGCACCGCCCTGCCGCACCCCGGATATTCGCAGATGGCCTCGGACATCCCCTCCCCCTCGATCACACCGGGCGGTTATACTCTACCGTCCGCCCGCGACGTGCGCATGGCGGCGACTGCGGAGGTACCCCGGTGCGCCAGTCGCTCGACCCGGCAGAGTTCGACCGCCTGCCCGACGCCAGCAGGTTCTACTTTCGCGCCTGGATGCTCGATCATGGCTTCGACGACTTCGCCCGGCCGACGGTCGGTCAGCTCCTCGCCTTCCTGATCGAGCACGAAGACCCCTTCAAGATCGAGTATACCCCCGACCGCCTGCGGGTCCACACCGGCTGGAACGAGCGCCACGGCTGGTACAATCGCGAGCCCTATGGCGATCTGCTCCCCTGTCTCTGGTCGAGCGTCGCCTATTGGCTGGAGAACCGCCGCGAACGCTACCTGCTCCGCACACCCGACGAGCGCCCGCCGCACGGCATCGGCTGACCCGCCCAGTCGCGCCGCGCGGCATTCTATCGAACCGCCACGATGCTGCCAAACGAGAGTCGGAGGCCGAATGAAGATCACCGCCGTCGAGTGCCACCTGCTCTGGATCGACACCACCCGCCTGAACTGGATCTTCACGCTGGTGCGCACCGACGCCGGGATCACCGGCCTCTCGGGCGTGATCATGCGCCGCCACGAGTTCACCGTGCGCGAGGCGATCCTCGAACTCGCCGATTACCTCGTCGGCAAGGACCCGTTGCTGCGCGAGGAGCACTTCGAGAAGCAGTATCGCGACGGCTTCTGGGTAGGCGGCGCGCTCTTCGCCACCGCGCTCAGCGCGGTTGACCTCGCGATGTGGGATATCGCCGGGCAGGCGGTCGGGGTGCCGGTCCACAGCCTGCTCGGCGGCGCGTGCCGCGACCGCATCCGCGTCTACTGCGGCATCCATGGCGGATCGCCCGAGGAGGCGGCCGAGGCGGCGTTGCGCGCGGTCGCGGCGGGCTACACGGCGGTCAAGACGTCGCCCCTGCCCGACCCGGCGCACTTCGGCCCGCACCACAAGGAGACCGATCCGCTCTCCAATGCGGCGATTCGCAGCGGCGTGCGCCAGATCGAGGCGATCCGGCGCGCGGTCGGCGATGGGGTGGATATCGCGATCGACGCCCACGGGCGGCTCAGCCCGGTCAATGCGCTGCGCGTGGCCAACGCCCTGGCCGACTACGGCCTGCTCTTCTTCGAGGAACCGGTGCCGCCGGAGAGCGTGTCGGCGCTCCGCTTCGTCCACGAGCGCAGCCCGATCCCGATCGCGTCGGGCGAGCGCATGCACACCATCTACGGGGCGCGCGATTTCATCGAAGCGGAGGCGCTGGCGATTGTCCAGGCCGACCTGGTGAACACCGGCGGCTACACGCAGTACAAGAAGATCGCCGCGATGGCCGAGGCGCACTATCTCAGCGTCGCACCGCACAACCCCAACGGGCCGCTGCCGACGCTGGAGAATGTGCAGCTCTGCGCGGCGATCCCGAACTTCCTGATCCTGGAGCACGTCCCCGATTGGCACAATCCGTCCTGGGTGGGCGAACTGCTCACCCACCCGGCGCAGCTGGTCGACGGGCACTTGCTGGTGCCGGATGGCCCGGGCATCGGCACGGCGATCAACGAGCCGGTGCTGCACGACCTGATCCGGCGCTACCCGCCGCAGCAGTCGCGCGGGACGCGCTAGGCGCAGCGAGCTACTGCTGGTAGCCGGAGTGCGCGTTCTCGTCCGCAGGGCGCGCACCCGATTCGCCACCGACCAGGCCGCGCATCGCGGTGCCGGTCTCCTTGAACCACTGCCAGAGCGTCACCATGTCGGTGCCGACGCAGAAGTGCCTCACGCCGAGGTCGAGATAGCGCCGCGCCTGTCCCGGGTGCTGAATCTCGGCGCGCGGGTGGATGCCGCGCTTCAGCGCCGTCTCGATCAGATAGCGCTCGGCCTCCTGCACCTGCGGATGGCCCCATTGCCCGGCGAGGCCGAGGCTCATCGCGTAGTCGGCCGGGCCGAACTGCACCATGTCGATGCCGGGCACGGCCAGGATCGCGTCCAGGTTCTCGATTGCGCTCTTTTTCTCGATCATCACCGCGATCACCGTCTGGTTCAGCGCATCAACGAAGCCCTGCGACCCTGGCTCGATGGTGAAGCGCACGTCGCGGCGCATCCCGACGCCATGAATGCCGCCGCCATCGGGGGACTCGGCGCGCACCGCGCGCACGCAGGCTTCGGCGTCGGCGGCCGTGCGCACATCGGCGAAGAGCACGTTCTGGATGCCCGAGCCGAGCGCGCGGATCGTCAGGTAGTTGCGCGGCTCCTGCTCGATCTTCATCATCCCGGTGAGGTGATCGAAGACCGAGATCGCGCGGCCCAGGTTCTCAAGTGCGTAGAGGTCGTAGGGCGCGTACTCGGCCACGAACTCGACGTAGTCGAAGTGCCCGGCGTAGCCGACCAACTCCGTCACCGAGGGCCAGGAGATGTGCAAATGGGTCCCGAGGGTTGGCTGACCGGCGTTGAGCAGTTCGCGCAGGCGGTTCCGTCGCATCGCTGTACCTCGTCGTTGGGGCACGGGCGTCAGTCGTCAGTCGTCAGTCGCCAGTTGGGCAGCGCCCTGATCGCATCGCCGAGAAGGCGCACAGACTCCGTGAGGTTGGGAATATCGTAGTAACTGAAGGCGAGGCGCGCGGCCTCCTCTCCGCCGTCATCGAGAAGGAAGCGATTGCCGGGAGCGTAGGCCGAACCCAGCGCCTCCGCGCGCGGCAGCAGCGCCTCCGCGTTCATTCCTTCCGGCAGGCGCAACCAGATGAAGAAGCCGCCTCCGGGCAGCTCCCAGGAGCACCCCGAAGGTGTTCCGTCATGGCGGCGTGCAGCGCGTCGCGCTTCGCCCGGTAGGCATCGCGCAGCCGCGCCGCTTGCCGGTCGAAGCCGCCCGATTCGCAGAGGGACGCCGTGGTCATCGCGGTGAAGTGGTTCAGGCCGCCGCCGCTATCGAGCATTCCGCCATCAACCAGCCGCGCGACCATCGCCGGGTCGCCGGTGGCCCAGCCGAGGCGCAGACCCGGCGCGAGCGACTTGGCGAACGACCCCAGGCGCGTCACGCGCCCGACCGGGGCCATGCTCCAGAGCGACGGCGGCGAAGGGCCATCGTAGGAGAGTTCGCGGTAGACATCGTCCTCGACGATCAGGAAGTCCTCGGCAACCGCCAGGTCGATCAGCGCCCGGCGACGTTCCAGGCTCAGGCAGACACCGGTCGGGTTATGGTAGGTGGGGATGGTGTAGAGGAAGCGCGGGCGGTGACCCTCGCGTCGCAACGTCGCCAGGGTCGCTTCCAGCGCGTCGATCCGCAGCCCGTCGCGATCCAGCGGCACCGGGACCAGCCGGAGCGGGTGGTCGCGCAGGATCTTGACCGCCAGGTGGTAGGTCGGCGACTCGACCAGGGCCACATCGCCGGGCCGCGTGTGATACTCGCAGAACTGATCGAGCCCGTGCGAGTTGCCCGCCGTGATCAGCAGCTCCTCGGGCGTGGGTGTGCGCCCCTCGGTGCGCCCGATTCGCTCCATGAGCCACGCCACCAGCGACCCGGGACCGCGCGCCGTGCCATAGGCCAGCGCGTCAGCCCCGGACTTCGCCAGCGTCGCGCTCGTCGCCTCGCGCAACAGATCCACCGGCATCAGCGCCGGGTCAGGGTGCCCCCAGCCCAGGTCGATGATCCCCGGTCGCAGCACCATCTGGAGCGTCGGTAGTTCCCCGGCCATCCCCCTCCCCTACCGCACTCCATCGCCAGCATGACAATTTTTATGACAACCAAACCCACCTCATTCTGGCGTCCTTGGCGTCTTGGTGGTTCGACCGTCCCCTAGCGCCAGTCCGCATCTGCCGGGAAGTGGCTGGTGCAGCGGGCTACCACGGCCGGTTCTTCCAGAACACCCGACTCCACCGCCGCGCGCCAGACCTGATAGTGCGGTGCCGCGGTGTGCTCCTTGAGCGCCTCTTCGTTGCGATAAACCTCGTAGAAGTAGAAATGGTTCGGGTTGGCGTTGTCCTCGACCACGTCGAAGCGCAGGCAATTCGGCTCGTCGTTGCTCGACCCGCGCGAATCCTCCTGCGCCGCCTTCAAGAAATCCTCGCGCCGCTCCGGCTTTACCTTCAGCGAGACAACCAGCACAAACATCGTTAGCCTCCAGAGGTTAGAGATCAGAGGTCAGAGGTCAGTGAGATACGGTTCGAGAGTTCGAAGGTTCGAAGGTTAGATACTTGAACTTTCGAACCTTCAAACCTTCGAACCGTCCATCGAACCGTCCTAAGATCAGTGCGCCGGGCGATCGGTCTCGCGCTCGTACTCCGCTTCCTTCTCGGGGGATGGCGGGTAGTAGTCGAGCACCGATCCACCCTGCTCGATCTTGCCCCGAATCCAGGCCTCCACGTCCTCCTTCACCGGGCCGTGTGCGGCGACATACTCGGCAAGTTCGAGCGGCATCGCCAGCACCCCCTCGTCGTCGGCGAGGATGATGTCGCCGGGGATAACCTGGCAACCGGCCATATTCACCGGCAGATCCCAGTCCACGGCGACGGTATCGCGACCGCTCGCTGACGGGTGCGCCCCGGCCGAGAAGACCGGCAGGCCGACCGTCTTGAGGAACGGCACGTCGCGCACCACGCCGTTGATCACGGCCGCCAGCGTGCCGCGCGCCTTCAGCCGCGTCGCCAGGATGTCGCCGATGATCCCGGCCGTCTGCACACCCAGCGCATCGACGCAGAAGATGTCGCCCGGCTCGATCGATTCGATCAGCGCGATCTCCGCCGAGTGGCGGCGGTTCTGCCGCGCCCGTTCGCGCACCTCGGGGTCGGCCGGGAACGCCTCGGGGCCGCGCCGGATCAGGTAGCGCACGGTGCGCGCCCGCCCGACGATCCGCTCCCCGAGTCCCATCAACTGGATCGGCAGCAGTCCTTGCATGTAGGTATTGCGCCAGCCGTGCTGGTTGCAGAGCTGGAACGCAGTCGCCGTGCTCACCTTCGCCAGCGATTCCCGGATCGCCGCCAGGCGATCGGCTTCTGCCTGGCCCCAATTCAACGCCATCAGCCCATCCTCCTCATCGATCCCAGCGCAGTGCTTTGCCGCGACGGCGCGCATTGTAGCGCACCCGGACGGTCCTGGCTGCGGGCCACGACTCAGCGCCGCCCGCCGTGATTGCCACCGGGCGCGGTGGCGAGTTGGGGGAATTGCGCGACAACGGCCTGCGCGGAGAGGACCGCGCCCTCCTGCCAGCCGGTGAGGTAGCTCATGTGCTCGCCGGCGAGGTAGACGACGCCGTCCGACTCGAAGAGCGCGGGATAGGCGCTGCTCCGCGTCGCGGCGGTGTAAGCGGCGTAGCAGCCCCGGTTGTAGCGGAGGCGCTGCCAGGCCACCGAATAGGCCGCCTCGTACTCGCGCGTGAACTGCGGGTGGATGCGCGCACCGTACTCCAGCACGCGCCGGTGCCGCTCCGCCAGCGGCAGGGCACCGAGCGAGACCGCGTCGGGACCGAAGGCATACATGCCGAGCAGCACGCCCTTGCGTCCGAGGTAGCCGGTCGAGGGATACCAGATCTGCCGGATCGGCAGGTTCGTCCAGGTGATCCCGCCGTAAATCTCCTCGTCTTCCTCCCAGAAGCGCCGCGCGAACTGGAAGCCAACCTTCAGCGAGTCGTAGTACGACACCTGGCCGACCGCGCGCTGCGTATTCGCCGGAAGGTCGTTGGGCACGCCCTTGAGGATGCTGAGGGGGAGGGTGCAGATGCAGTGGTCGGCGATCTCCTCGGCCACCTGCTGCGTCCCGCTGTCGAAATAGGCGACGCGCACGCCGGTGGCGGTGCGGCGCAGCTCGCGCACCTCGCAGCCGTAGCGGATGGTGTCGCCGATTCGCTCCGCGAACGCCGCCGCGATCCGGTCCATCCCGCCGACCGGCTGGAGCATCGTCATCTGCTGGTCGAAGGCCCACTCGCCCGCAAAATTCTCCCAGAAGCCGGACTGGAGGAGCGCGCCGAGACCGTAGGGCGCGTCGAGCGTGCCCGGCTGGTCGCCGCTGCCCGGCGTCTCGCGATACCCCCGCCGCTCCGAGCCGCGATAGCTCTGTCCAGCGTCGAGGTCGCCGTAGAGCCGGAGGAAATCGAGCAACCGCGCCCGATCCTGGCCGCTCACCGCCGCGTCGAGTGCGCCACTGCCGACCGCTTTGGCCAGCAACTCGGAGACGTAGCCGCGCAGATCGGCCTGCACAGCGCGGCGCGGCACGCGTTGCCCCGCGAGCGGCCCCACGCCGTTGTTGCGGTCCTCGTAGTAGAAGGAGGTCGCGGCATTTTCGTTGACGAGCACTTCGAGTGCCACGCCAAACTCGCGGCAATAGCCCAGCAGTGCGGTGTGATGGTGCGGGATACGAGCCGGGCCGGGGTTGAGGTAAAGGCCCTCGTCGAACGCGCACCCCTGCCGCTCGCCCCCTTCCTCCGTCTCGACCGTGCCGCGTCGCACTGTCCAGCAGCGCCCGCCCGCCCGCGAGCGGGCCTCCAGGATCAGGCAGTCGTAGCCGCGCTGCCTCAACTCGTAGGCGGCGACCATCCCGGCCAGTCCCGCGCCGAGGATGAGTACCCGGTTCCCGGCCGCGCGCAGCGGCGCGGCGGAATAGGTCGGCAGCTCGCCAGGGGTCGGGATCAGCCCGAGCGCGTGCAGCGCCCGGTAGGCCGCACCCGCCCCACCGACGCTCGCGATCCCGGTCAGGAGCGTGCGGCGGGTGAGATGCCGTGTGTCGGTGCGTCCGTGCGTCGGTGCGTCCGTAGGTCGGTCCATCGCCCGCTCGCCCATTCCCTGTTCGCCCGTTCCGCCTGTCGTCAGCGGAAGCGCGGCAGCACGTCGCTCAGGAAAAGTTCGAGGCTCTCGGTGCCGGGGAAATCGAGGAAGTTGAGGATGGTGTGCCGCACGCCGACCTCCGCCAGCCGCTCGATCTTCGCGCGGACCTCGTCCGGGTTGCCGCTGAGCAGGTATTCGGGGCGACCGAGCGATACGGGCAGTTTGTGGATGGCGCGCTCGGAGTCGCGCGTGATGTTGCCACCGCCGAAGTAGGTCGGCACGATCGACGCCGGATCGCGGCCGATCTCGTCGCAATAGCCGTGCAATATGGCGAGCTTGCGCGCGTAGTCCTCGGGCGTGTAGTAGTCGGCGTTCCACCAGTCGGCGTGCTCAGCGACGAGCCGCAGCGTGCGCCGCTCCCCGCCACCGCCGATCATGATCAACGGGCGCTTCGCCGGTTTCGGCTCGTTGATCGCCCCCGCGACGTGGTAGTGCTGTCCCTCGAAGGTCGTCGTCCCCGGCTCCCACATCGCCTTGATGATCCGCAGCGCCTCGTCCAGTTGCTCCACACGCTCGCGGGCGGAGGGATAGGGGAAGCCATACGCCCGGTACTCGTCCTCCTTCCAGCCCGCGCCGATGCCGAGGATGAAGCGCCCATCGGTCAGCAGATCGAGCGTGGAGGCGATCTTGGCGGTCAATGCCGGGTTGCGATAGCCCTGCCCCAGGACCACCGTGCCGCAGGTCAGCGTGGGATAGCGCGCGGTGATGTGCGCCACGAAGGTGAGGCATTCCAGCCAGGGCATCGCGCCCATGTGAAAGTGGTCGTTAACCCAGATCGTCAGCTTCTGCTCGGTCGCCGCCCGGAGGTAGAGGTCGTGGGTCGCACGCATCTGCTCCAGCGTCCCGAAACGCGCCGTCGGGTGGATGAGGAGGCCGAAGTCCATGCGTCGCTCCAGTGAGTTGCAGGTTACAGGTTGGCAGGTTGGCAGGTTTCTCAACTTGGAACGTGCAACCTGTCAACCCGCAACTTCCTTCGCCAGCGCCGCGATCACGCCGTCCGCCTTGCGGTTGCGGTCGCGCGTCTCGGGCGTCTCCTTGCCGATGGGGGTGTCGGCGACGAAGCGGAAGATGTCGGCCGCGCCAAGCAGGATGTTCGGGGTCATGCCGAGGTCGGCGAAGCAGGTGGCGATCTCCTCCATCTCGCCGACCCAGCGGTAGGCTTTCGGCGGCATCGTCGGGAGGGATCGCTCCAGGTGGGTGCGCAGCACCGGGACGCTCTCCGCCTGCTCGGCCGCGAAGGCTTCCGCGAAGCCGAAGCGCTCGGCGGCAATCAGCAGCTCGGTCCCGAGTGCCTGGATCCCCTTGGTCAGCGCGCCGTAGCACATCTTGAAGCCGGAGGCCTGCCCGGCCGGTCCGTCGAGGACACGCACCGCCAGGCCAAAGTCGTTCAACTGCGCAAACTCGGTCGCGCCGGTCCCGGAGGTGTAGAACTTGGTGGTGTGGGGTTGCTGCGGCGGGCCACCGACGATCCCGACATCGGCGAAGCGCGCCCCAGCCGCCACGATCGTCTCCTCGATGGCCCGCACCGTGCGCGGCGCGATGGCATTGCAGTCGGCGTAGAGCAGATCGCGGCTGCGCTCGCTCCCCTCGCGGCGGATCGCCTCGGCGACGGCCTGCGCCACGCCCGGTGCCTCGGAGGGCACGAGGATGCAGAGGATGATCTGCGCCTCGCGCACGAGGTCTTCCAGGGTCGGTACCGCCTCGAATCCCGCTTCGGCGGCGAGTCCGCGCGTGCGGTCGCTGCGCCCCTCCAGGCAGGTGAGCACCCTCAACCCCTGCGAGTGCAGCATCGCCCCGACCGCGTGCCCCATGTCGCCAGGGCTGAGAATGCCGACTGTTTGCAGCGCCATCGTGGCACCTCCCCGCTCGTCCTCGTTTGCCGCGTGGGCAGTGTACCACCGGGCGAAAGTGGCTGCGGGCCGGTTCGGTGTGTGTGTGGGTGCCGATCACGACTCCACCACGCCGCAACCGCGCCGCCACGCCCCCTTCACCACGCACCGCTACGCTGGTGGCACGACAGGAGAAGATGGCATGCAAGTACTCGATAAACGGACGTTGACCGCACTCTTTCTCGGACGCCTCGTCCGATTGGTGAGCCAGGAGGAACTGGCGCAGACACCAGCTGGGCAGGCGATGGTGAGCCGGGCGATCCTCTCGACCTATCGCGACTGCCGCGACCTCGGCGTGACGGCCGAAGCCGAGCGCATCCTGAATGCTCGTCGTCCGAGGTTGCATTCGGATGTTTGAGTGTTTTCTGGCTCGGTTCAGGCGGTAGTGTGTTGGCTAAAGGGATATGTCGCAGTGCCTGCGTAGCCCGTCGCCCTGCCGTTAATCGGCGATCCCTTCCTCGTAGATGTGTCGCACGACCTCCTCGATGTCGGGCTCTTCGAGTGTGAGGTCGCGGATTCGATAGCGCGTCGTCACCCGCGCGATCAGGTCGGGCGCGCTGATCTCCTCGCGCCGGAAGGAGAACCAGAGGCGACCGCCCTCCCGGCGCTCCATGGTTGCGCCGGGCACGCTCGGTTCGGCCACGTCTTCGTCGAGGTCCACCACCAGTCGCCGCTGGCCCCCGTACCGCTCCGCGATCGTCGCCACGCCGCCGTCGTACAGGAGTCGGCCGTGGTCGATGATGAGCATCCGCTCGCAGAGGCGCGCGATGTCGGTCATGTCGTGCGTCGTCAGCAGCACCGTCACACCGGTCTCGCGATTGAGGTCGCGCAGGAAAACGCGCACGCGCTCCTTGGCGACCACATCGAGCCCGATCGTCGGCTCGTCCAGGTAGAGAATCGGCGGATCGTGCAGCAGCGCCGCCGCCAGGTCGCCGCGCATCCGCTGCCCGAGCGAGAGCTGGCGGACCGGCTGATCGAGGAACGGGCCGAGGTCGAGCAACTCGCCGAAGCGCCGCATATTCTCCCGGAAGCGCTCGGGCGGCACGCGGTAGATCCGCCCGAGCAGATCGAGGCTGTCGATTAGCGGCAAGTCCCACCAGAGCTGCGTGCGCTGCCCGAAGACGACCCCGATCTTCCCCGCCAGCCGCTGCCGCGCCTCCCAGGGCACTAACCCCGCCACCGACGCCCGCCCGCCGCTCGGCACCAGGATGCCGGTCAGCATCTTGATCGTCGTGCTCTTCCCCGCGCCGTTCGGCCCGACGTAGCCGATCATCTCCCCCACCTCCACCCGGAAGGAGACGTCGTCCACCGCCGACACCTCGCGCCCGCCACCCGACACCAACCCGCGCAGCGCGCCGAAGCGCCCCGCGTGCGCCTGCCGCACCCGGAACCGCTTCTGCAGATGCTCCACCTCGATCAGCGACATCGCACCCCTCTTCGAAGTGCGGAGTGCGGAGTGCGGAATGCGGAATCACGCGGATCCGGTGCAGGCCGTCGCTTGACACAGCCCTATTTCGTACTTCGTCGTTCGTACTTCGTACTTTCCTCAACTTCCCGTTCCCTGATAATGCCTCAATCCGAGTCGCCAGCAGCCGAGACCAACGATGAAGAATGTGGTGGCGGTGACGGGCGCGAGCAGGCCGAGGACGCGCGGCAAGCCGAGCGGGTCGGGCTTGCCCAGGATGACCAGGGCCGGGTAGTAGCTTGTTAGCGCCAGGGGGACGACATAGAGGAAGACCGACTGGACCGCGCGCCCGTAGATGTGGATCGGGTAGCTGGCGAGTTCGGCACCTCCATAGGTGAAGACGTTCTGGATCTCGCTCTGCTCGACCGTCCAGAAACAGCTCGCCGCGCTGATCACCCAGACCGTCAGGAAGACGACGCTCGAACTGAGGACGCCGGCGACGGCCACGCCGAGCGAGACAGGCGTCCAGTCGATCCCGACCCAGCGCGTCGCCAGCACAATCGTCACGATGCCCTGCGCGATGCGCCCAAGTCGTCGCATTTGCACGTCCGACGCCAGCACCTGCAAGAACGGCGAAACGGGACGGGTGAGCAGGCGATCGAACTCTCCCGCCTTCACCAGCGTCGAGACACGCTCGAATCCCGACGCGAACATGTCGACGAGGCCCAAGGCAATCGAGACCAACCCGTAAAGCAGGGCGATCTCCCCCACCCGCCACCCGCCCAGGTCCTGGAAGGTGTGGAAAAGAATCAGGATTGCCACAAACTCAGCAAACAGGCTCACGAACGTCGCGCAGATTTGCAGCGCAAACGAGGCGCGATACTGCAACTGCGCCCGCATCTGCGCCCCCACCAGCCAGAGATAGACCCGTAACGCGTGTGGCATCTCACCCCCCCTGGACCACGAGCTTGCGCGTGGCCCGGTGCAGGAGCGCGTGCGCTGCCAGGATAAAGGCCGCCGCCCAGGCCGCTTGCAGGGTGAGCGCGCCGAGCAATTCGCCGGGCGCGAAGCGTCCGAGGTAGACACTCATCGGGATCGATACCATGCCTGCGAAGGGCAAGTATTGGACGATGTCGCGGATCGCGCTGGGGAAGAAGGCGAGCGGCACGAGGAAGCCGCTGAGGAGGTTCACGAAGACCGTAGTGAAAGCGTAGAGTCCGCGCAGGTCGGTCATCCAGAACGCCCCGACGTTGACCATGAAGCGAAAGGAGAAGCTGATGACTATCGCGATCAGCAGCGCGAGCGGGAACGCTAGCCAGGCCGTGGGGCCATTCGGCAGGCTAACCCGGAAGAGCACCAGGCCGATGGCAATCGTCGGGAACAGGCGATAGAGGATGTGATAGAGCGCGCGGCCGAGGTCCTGGCTGAGCCAGTAGCCGAAGTAGCTGATCGGCCGCGCCAGATCGGTCGCAATCGCCCCCGAGCGGATCGTCAGCGCGATCTCCTGCCAGCTCCAGATGTAGAGCGGCATGATCAGCGCTTGCGTCACCCAGACGTAGGTGAGCGCATCGACGAGGTCATACCCTTCGGCGACCGGTCGGTTGTGATAGAGGGCGATGAAGACGTAGGAGCGGATGACGCCGAAGAATCCGTTGGTGACCAGCCCGGAGATATTGGCCGCGCGGTAGGCTTGATAGCGCCGGAACGAGAGTCGCGCCGCCGCCAGATATGCGCGCACCGGCACACTCCCCGCTCGTTCCCCCACCGCCGCATCGTTTCGGAGCGTAGCATAGCCAGTGGGCCATTGCCGAATCACTGTGCGAAGGTACAGTCGCGCTGAGACGAACAGCACAGGCAGCACAGGCAAGCAGCTTTCGAGATCGGCAAGTATCCGGTGACGAACCGCGAGGCGGCGTTGCTGGCAACAGGGATATGTCGCAACGAAATCGGGGCGCTAATTGCCTTGCACTTGGGCAATCTGATAGACCAAGAACCAGCCCAGCCCCAGCACAATCGCCGAGAGGCCGATCACCAGCCGTGGCCCCACCGCCGCCGCGAGCAATCCGCCCAGGAGTGGCCCGAACGCGTTGCCCAGCGAGAACGCGCTCCCCGACACGCCGAACGCCGCCCCACGGCTCTGCGGCGGGGCCAGTTCGCCGATCGAGGCGTTCGTGCTCGCGGCCAGCCCGCCCGTAAAGAGGCCCGAGAGCCCGCGCAACGCCGCGAGCGGCGCGATGCTCGGCGCGGCCACCTGCAAGAGTTGGCTGATCGCCCCACCGGCGGTGAGCCAGCGGAGCACGCGCAACCGCCCGTAGCGGTCGGCCGCGCGCCCGCAGGTGATCGCGCCAATCGCCGAGGCAACGCCGCCCGCCCCGAGCACGATCCCCACCAGCGTCGCCACGCGCCCCGACGCGTGCGTGAGTTCCTGGATGAAGAGCGGCAGCACCGGCGAAATCATCTGCAACGAGAACTGCACCAGGAAGATCATCGCGATCAAGAGGACCAGCGGTCGCGACAGGGCACCGGGACGGAACGCGGCGAACGGCCCGGCGCGGCGGGCACTCTGCGTCGGCGCACGGCGCGGCTCGCGCGCCCCGAAGAGGACGACCGATCCGGCGATCACCATGAAGATGGCACCGGCGCGGATGCTCGCGCGATAGGAGAGGGCGTCGGCCAGCACCCCGCCGATCGCCGGGCCGACCGACGCGCCGACAAAGACGCATGTCTGGCAGATGCCGATCGCCATCCCCATCCGCTCCTTCGGCGTGATCGCCGAGACCATCGTGACGATCGCCGTGTTCACGCCGGTGAGGCAGCCGAGCACGAGGAAGAGCGCCACCACCTGCCAGGCGTGCCGCACGGCGCTCAGGATGATGAAGATGATGCTGGCCCCGTAGAGCGCGCGGAGCACCATCAACTTGCCGCCGTACTTGTCGGCCATCCCGCCCCAGATCGGGCTGAAGATGGCGACCATGATCGCCTGCGCAAAGGTCGCCGACCCGGCCCAGACACCCGCCTGCCCCGGTGAATCGACGCCAATGGTCTGAAAGAAGAGCGGTAGGAAGGAATAGAAACAACTGAAGCCGATGATCGAGAAGAGTTGCCCGACCGCCGCCGCCGCCACGCCGCGCTGCCAAGTCGGGATGCCGTCGCTCACCGCCACGGCCCCCGCCGGTGCCGCGACCGCGCCCTCGGCTTGTGGCGCGCCCTCCGCCTGCTGTTGCACTGCGCCACCCCCTCGTCATGTGCTGTGCATTCGCGGTTCGGGTGCGCTGGCAAGGCAGGCGAGCGTCGAACCCTGAGCGTTGCACCATATCTCCAGGCCAACCCGGCACTCCCCTGCCGGGCGGCGACAGCATACGCAGATCGCCGTGCGCAAGCAAACCGCTTGACAAGCGGACCACAGTCCACTAAAATCGCGATATGGACAGAAGTCCAGATAATGAGTCGTGGGAGCAGTGGAAAGAGGAGCGTTCGATGACAGCCAGCCCCGTCAAGCAGCAAACGACCTGGAAGCTCGATACGAACAACACGACGGTCGAATTTTCCGTCAAGAAGTTCATGGTCACCAACGTGAAGGGCCGTTTCGCCCGGTTCTCCGGGATCATCACCGCCGACGAGGCGAACCCCGCGCTCTCGTCGGTGAGCGTGAGCATCGACGTTGCCAGCGTCGACTCCCGCGACGAGAAGCGCGACGCCCACCTGAAGTCGGCCGACTTCTTCGATGTCGAGACCTACCCGACGATCACCTTCGAGAGCACCCGCGTCGAGCGCGTCGGCGACGATCGGTACCGCGTGGCTGGCAACCTGACGATTCGCGACACCACGCGCGAGGTCGTGCTCGACACCACCTTTAACGGCATCGGGCAGACCCCCTGGAACACCACCGTTGCCGCCTTCACCGCCGAGACGACGGTCAGCCGAAGCGACTTCGGGCTCACCTGGAACATGGCGCTGGAGGCCGGTGGCGTCCTCGTCGGCGATGCGATCAAGATCAGCCTGGAGATTCAGGCGACCAAGCAGCAGGCGTAAGCGGCGCTACGCGAAGGGCGGCTGCCGAAATTCGGCAGCCGCCCTGTGTTCACCCCGAATCGTCGGCTATCCTGCCATCACGCCGACCACAACCCGAGCCGATCGGCGATCCCCAGCGCGGTCGCCTCGTCGTCGGGCGACTCGATCCCCTCGTAGAACCGCCAGACCTCCTCGTGCTCCACGGTCGACCCCGGCACAAGTTCGGTCAGCCCACCCAGGCTCTCCACCTCCATGAACTCGTCGTTCAGGTAGCACTCGGCGTTGCAGCCGTTGTCCGGGTGGCGCGCACCAGGATTCGCCGGGAACGACTTCACCAGTAGCGTGCCATCGAGCCAGTGCGCCAGCCAGCCGTGCGCATTCCGGTAGCCGAGCTTGTTCGCCGGGGCTGGTGTCGCCCGCACGAGCATGATCCGATTGCCCCAGCGCAGGCGCGGATCGGTCGGATCGCTGTAGGGCCAGAGACTCAGGAACCGATTCGGCAACAGCCCCGCCTCGTCCACATTGCCGTATGGCTGCGGCAGCAGCGCCACGCCGCCGAGCGGCACCATCGTCAGCGCCCACGGGGCCAATTCGATCGCCGCGTCTCCGGTGTTCCGCAGCCGGTGCGCGACCGTCATCGCCGCCCCATCCTCGGCCAGCGTCACCGCAAACGACTTCTCGATCCCCATGCCGTCAATCGCCGCGATAAACCGCGCGCCGCCCGCAACCTCCTCGACCGTCACCGGCCGGTCATCCGGCCAATACGTCCGCTCGGGCAACTCCGGCGCGTACCAGAGCCGGTGCCCACCAAGCAGCCCCAGCGGACCATTCGGCGAAGGCAGCAGAAACTCCGGCGTCTCCACCAGCAGATTCCGCCCCTCGCCCACCCCGCAGAAAACGATACGCGGCCCGCGCCCGGTCGTCACCGCCAGCCTCACCCGCCCATTACTGAGCCAGCGGCAAGCCAGGTCATTGAAATTGGCGTCGTGCTGCTCAATCATTCGCTTCCTCAACTATCTGCGATCGTGGCATTCAGCCGACCAAGGGCGATCCACCCGCGTAAGTCACCTACATTGTCGGTGATGATAGCCGCTTCCATGCGGCCAGCAATCTGGACGATGAGTGCATCGGGATAGTGATCGCGCGGTTCCATCGCCCCGCTGCGGATTATTGCCCGAGCGATCATTCGTCCCGCCGCCGACCACTCGTCCGCTGTCGGAGTGAGCAAGCGGCCATCGCGAGCAAAGAGCCTCGCGAGTTGCTCTATAAGGAAGGCTTGTTGCGTTGTGCGCGCCCCGGAGTGCAACTCGGCAATCGTGACCGACGTGAGATAGTAACGTGGCGACCCCGCCGACCGCCTCAACCATGCTAAGCGCGACGGATTGCGGATGGCCCCGATGAGTGCAGTGGTATCGAAGAGCAATGGGCGCGTCACCACGAGTCGCCCTTGGTGGGATTCGGCTCGTCCTCGTCCGGCAACATGCCAAATCCAGCGTCATGCAATTGCTGCACAAGGTCCACGAATTCATCCGTAAACAGGGCCTCCTCGATTGCCTCGCGTGCCGCCGCCGACTCACTGATACCACGACGTTCCGCTAGTTCACGAAGGCGATCGCCGTCGAGTGTGAGATTCTTCCGTGTGAGTGCCATCGCCCACCTCACTATGCGCACGATTTAGTGCGAAGTATACAGCATAGTTGCATTCAGCCAAACTCTCTGAGAGCTGTGGTACGATTCTACCCACTATCGCGTTGATCGATTGAAGGAGCGGATCATGGCGCAGTCGCAGGCTGCATACGATTTCCACGAGGTTGGGCGCCTCCCCGCGCCCGACGATAATGTCGCCATCGCCACCCGGCGGCTCGACGCCGGGACCGTCATCACCTACGAGGGCCAGCAGTTCGCCCTCGACTACACCGTGCTCGAAGGGCACCGCTTCGCCATCGCGCCGATCGCGCCCGACGAGCCGCTGCTCTCCTGGGGCCTCCACTTCGGCTACGCGCTGAAGCCCATCGCCCCCGGCAACTACTGCTGCAACGCCAAGATCATCTACATCCTCGCCGGGCGACAGATCGACTTCGCCCTGCCCACCGAGGCGAACTTCCGCGACAACCCGCTGCTTGCTTTCCCGCTCGACCCGGCCACGTTCGTCGCCGGAGAGCAAGTCCCGCGCTACCCGGCCGAGGAGATGCGCACCTTCGAGGGCTACCGACGCGCGGGCGGGCGGGGCGTCGGCACGCGCAATCACATCGTCGTCCTCGCCGTCACCTCGCGCACCAGCAGCTGGGCAAAGGCATTGGAAGAACGCTTCAAGAACGCGACCGACGACGTGCCGAACTTCGATGGCGTCGTCGCGGTCGCGCACACCGAGGGCGGGGCCGACAAGCCGAACAACATCAAGCTGCTCCACCGCACCCTCGCCGGCTTCGTCATCCATCCCAACATGGGCGCGGTCCTCGTGGTGGACGACGGCATCGGCGCGGTCACCGGCCGCACCCTGCGGCGCTATTTGCAAGAGCAGGGCTACCCGCTCGACCACGTCCTCCATCGCTTCGTCACCCTGCGCGGCTCCTTCTCGTCCGACCTCGATCTCGGTGCCGCACTCATCCGCGAGTGGCTACCGCAGGTCAGCGCCGCCCGGCGTACGCCCGAGCCGGTCTCGGAACTGAAGCTCGGCCTCCAGTGCGGCGGCTCGGACGCCTTCTCCGGCATCTCCGGCAATCCGCTGGCCGCCTGGGTCGCGAAGGAGATCATTCGCTACGGCGGCGCGGCCAACCTCGCCGAGACCGACGAGCTGATCGGTGCCGAAGAGTACGTGCTGCAAAACGTGCGCGACCTGGCGACCGCCCAGAAATTCCTGGCGCAGATCGAGCGCTTCAAGGAGCGGGTCGGCTGGCACGGCCACACCGCCGAGGGCAACCCCTCCGGCGGCAATAACTATCGCGGCCTCTACAACATCGCGCTGAAATCGCTCGGCGCGGCCACCAAGAAGCACCCCGACGTGCGCCTCGACTACGTGATCGAGTACAGCGAGCTGATGCGCGACGGCGGCTACTACTTCATGGACAGCCCCGGCAACGACCTGGAGAGCATCGCCGGGCAGGTCGCCTCCGGCTCCAACCTGATGTACTTCGTCACCGGCAACGGCTCGATCACCAACTTCCCGTTCGTCCCCACGGTGAAGATCGTCACCACCACCGGACGCTACGAACTCCTGTCGCGCGACATGGACGTGAACGCCGGTCGCTATCTCGATGGCGTGCCGATGGACGAAGTCGGCGCGGATACGCTCGACCTGACCCTGCGCGTCGCCTCGGGCGAGCGCTCGGTCGGCGAGCGCGCCGGGCACGCGCAGGTCTCGATCTGGCGCAACTGGCGGCAGACCGGCCCCGGCCAGGTCGAGCGGATCCAGAGCGCCCCGCCCCCACCGGCAAGCCACTCCTGGTCAAGTCGCTTGCCGACAGCGATCCGCTGGCCGACGCCGCCTACGCCGCCCTCGTCACCGCAGCGGTACCGCGACCGACCAGATCGGCCTCGTGCTGCCGACGAGCCTCTGCGCCGGTCAGATCGCGCAGCGGATCGCCAACCATCTCAACGCCCGCAAGGTCGGGCGCGACAAGATCGCCCGCTTCGTCGCCCTGCCCCACACCGAGGGGTGCGGCGTCTCCTCCGGCAACTCGGAGGAGCTGTACGCCCGCACGCTGATCGGCCACCTGCTGCACCCGCTGGTCGGCCCCGCGCTGCTGCTGGAACATGGCTGCGAAAAGACCCACAATGACTATATCCGCCACGAGTTGGAGCGCGAGGGCGTCGACCTGAGCCGCTTCGGCTGGGCCAGCATCCAGCTCGACGGCGGGATCGAGGCCGTCGTCGAGAAGACGAGCGACTGGTTCGCCGCCACCATCGCCGCCTCCGCGCCCACACGCGAGGAGACGGTCGGTCTCGGCGCGCTCCGCGTCGGCCTCGCCTCCCTTGGCGCGGTATCGCCAGACCTGGCCGCAAGCATGTCGCGCCTCGCGCGCCTGATCGTCGGCGCGGGCGGCACCGTCGTCATCCCGGAGAACGCCTCGCTCATCAGCTCGGCCGATTTCCTCGGCGCGACGGTCGATCAGCCCAACGTAGCCCCTTCTATCGACTACGGCGAGCGCCCGGCCGCATCCGGCCTGAACGTCATGGCGACGCCGACCGACCACTGGGTCGAAACCCTCACCGGCCTCGGCGCAACCGGCGTCAAGCTGGTGCTGGTCCATGTCGGCGAGCGCCCGGTGCAGGCCCACCGGATGATCCCGGTTCTCCAGGCCGCCTCCCGATCCCGCCATCATCGCGCAATTCGGCGACGACCTCGATGTGGCGCTCAGCGGCGACCCCGCCGATTGGACCGCCGCCATGCTCCGCGCCATCCTGGGCGTGGCGGGCCGCGAGTTCGCCCCCAAGTTGAACGCGCGCGGCAACATCGACTTCCAGTTCACGCGCGGCCTGCTCGGCGTGTCGATGTAGAGCGAAGGGGCGGGGCTGCTGGTTATGCAGCGGCCCCGCCCCGACACCGATTCAAGGAGTCTCCTGTGTTGCGCGGTACTCGGCTCCTCGCCATCGTCGCATTCGTGCTCGTTCTCGCCCTGCCGTTCGCCCTCACCGCCTGCACGAAGAGCGGCGAACTGTCGATCAAGGGCACCGTCACCGCCGTCGATGCCACCGCCCGCACCTTCAGCGTGCAGGCCACCGATGGCAAGACCTACAACTTCAAGGTGCCCACCGGGAGCAGCGTCGATCTGACCCACATCAAAGAGCACATGGACGAGAAGAAGCAAATCGAGGTCAAGTACTCCGGAACACATCGCCCTACGAGGCGAGCTACGCCCACTGAGATGAAGTACGTGAGTTGTGAGAACGACCGAAGTACGTAGCTACAGGACGGAAGCACGAACTCCTCAGGCACCGCCCTCTCACGACTCACGTACTCACGTACTTCGTACTTCGTACTTACAGCGTCAGCCCATACTCCCCGATCCACCCCAACGACTCCTCGGTCGTGCCGAGCGGCTGATATTCGAGCGAGACGAAGCCGTCGTAGCCGATCTTGTCGAGGTGCGCCAGCAGGAAGGGATAGTTAATCTCGCCGGTGCCGGGTTGGTGGCGGCCCGGATTGTCGGCGATCTGGATGTGCCCGATCCTGCCCAGGTTGCGCTCGATGGTCAACGCCAGTTCCCCCTCGCCGCGCTGCATGTGGTAGATGTCGTACTGGAACTTCACGTTCGGCAGCCCGACCTCGGACACCAGCCGCAGCGCCATCGCCGACCCGACGAAGAAATAGCCCGGATTGTCCCGGTCATTCAGCGGCTCGACCAGCAGCGTCAGCCCATGCCCCGCAAGAACGTTCCCCGCGTAGCGGGCGTTCTCCACGAACGTCTCCCACTGTTCCTCGATCGTCACATCCTTCAGCCGCATCCCGGCCATCGAATGCATGCGCGGGCAGTCGAGCGTCTTCGCCCAACCAATCGCCCGCTCAACCTCCGCCCGGAACTCCTCCGTGCGCGCCGGGTGCGAGGTGATCCCCCGGTCCCCCGCCGCGCGGTCGCCGGCCGCGATGTTGAAGAGGACGATCTGCAGCCCGTTCGCCCGCGCCTGCTCGGCGACCGCCGCCACGTCCGCGTCGTAGGGGAAGAGCACCTCCACGTAGCGGAAGCCCGCCGCTTTCGCCCGCGCAAAGCGTTCCAGCAGCGGCACATCGGTGAACAGCGTCGTCAGATTTGCCGCAATCTTCGGCATCTACTCCCTCCTAACCCCAATCCGATTCAGGAATTGCCCCGATTCAAGCCAGGATACGGGTCCGACCGGAAGGCGATCTCCACGACATCACCGGGCAAGAACGCGGCGATAAACTTGTCGAAGCCCGCCGCGCGATCAGCCCCGCCTTCCTCGGTGAGGAGCAGCCGTTCGCCGTACTCCACCACGTCCTCGACAAACCGCTCGTGGCGATAGTAGGCGAGCGCCACCGGATCAACCGTCGTCTCCCCGTACCCCCGGTAGAACCACTCCTGCTCCTCCGCGCGGTTCCAGGCACCCCCGATGCCCGCGCCGATGAACATCAGGTCGCGCTCCTTCGGCGCGAAGATCAGTGTATCCCAGTCCACCACAAAGAGCCTGCCATTCGCGTCGATCAGGACGTTGGCGGCATGAATATCGGCGTGGCACAGCACCTGTTGGGGTGTTCGGGCGCGAAGGTCGTCGGCAAATACCCCGGCCCGCGACACCAGACGGTCGATGTCGCCGCGCTTATCGCGCAGAAACCGCGCCATCTTCTTCGCGACCGGGTCGGCAAACACCGACTCCTCGACGCGCCGTTGCAGCTCCCTGGCACGGTCGCGCCAGTGCGACGAGTATTGCTCCATCGGTATATCGGCACGCAGCGCGGCCGGTATAGCCGCGTCGTGCAGCTTGCGGAGG
Source organism: Chloroflexia bacterium (assembly GCA_046328475.1). Lineage (GTDB taxonomy): Bacteria > Chloroflexota > Chloroflexia > Thermomicrobiales > CADCWN01 > CADCWN01. The sequence goes on from JAXLWN010000006.1 coordinate 55,766, forward strand.
GTGCCGCCCAACTCCATCCACTGTCGCTCAGTCAGCGGCACGGCGAAGCCATTGCGGCCGGCGACGAAAGGGAAGAGCATCGCCGCGAAACGCTCCACGCGCGCCCAGAGTTGCCCTGCGCGCGTCATGCGCGGGGCGATCACCTGCGCGACTCCCGCGTCGTGCAGAAAACGCGGGATCGCCACGGTCGCGGCGGGAAATGGGCCGCTGCGCAGTTTCAGGAAGTATGGCCTCGCATCATCGGCGACCACCCGGTAGACCGCCGTATTCACATCGTTGCCGATCGGCAGGAACTCCACCCGCGTCGCATGCAGGTCGAAGTCATCCCGCAAGCAGGCACCGAGCACAGCCGCTGCAATATCCGGCGGTTCCAGCATACTCCTGCCCACGTACAAGGTCATTTCGCCCGATGCAAGGGGATATGTCACCAAGCGATCAGCGTTTACGCGCCACCAGCCGCGTGAAACCCAGGTTCCGCCCGGCATCGAGCCGCACCATCTCGGCCTCCTCCGCCGACGACCGGTAGCCGTGCGCGCCCGCCACCTCCAGCCAGGTCAGCCAGTGTCGCCAACCGTTCGGCACCATGTCCGCGTGCGTCACCTCCACCGGACCGGTGCGCTCCCACTGCTTCCGCCACCAGTCGGGGCTGTGGAACGACCAGAATTCCGGCTCCTAATACGGCGACAGGTGCTCGGGCACGCCCTCGGTATATTCCCGCGCGATCCCCGGCACGACCAGCCCCAGCAACCCTCCCGGCTTGACAAACCGCGAGTAATAGCCGAGGTAGAGGTCATCCGTCCCGAAATAATGGTACGCGTCGAGGCTGATCGCCGCGTCGAAGAACTCCTCCGCGTACGGCAACGCGTGCGCCTCCGCGTAGATCGGAAAGATGCGCTCCTCCAGCCCCGCCTCGCGAATCCGCCCCCAGTTCTCATTCGGCTTGATCCACAGATCGGTCGCCCAGACCTGACACCCGAACTCCTTCGCCAGGAAAATCGAGCTGATCGCCCGCCCGCACCCCATATCGAGCACGCGCATCCCCGGCTCCAACGGCAGCACCTGCGACAGCGCCTCCGCCAGCCAGACCGCGTTCGGCCCCATCAAATTCTCGAGCATCCACTCCGGCCGATACCCCGCCGACCTCGGGAACTCCGGCAATGCCAGCAACTCCGCCAGCGGCGAGCGCTCTCCCCCTGAATCTTGCTGCCGATCCATCAACCACCCGTTCCCATGTATCCCCCACCCTCTCCCTTCAGGGGAGGGTCGCCGCCGCAGCGGCGGGGAGGGTCAAATCCCAAACACCCGCCTCGCCGTACCACCCAACACGAGCCCTAATTGCTCGTGCGACAGCCCGATACTCCGCAACTTCGCCAGCTCCGACGCCACGTTGCTCGGGTGGTCCGAACCGAACATCACCCGCTCGGCCCCAACCGCCCGCACCATCTCCGCCACCTGGTAGCTCGCGCACCACGAGGGCTCCAGCACGATGTTCGGGCAGACCTGCGCGGCCACGATCGCCTCCGCCGCGAAGATCGCGAACCCCGCGTGCGCCAGCACCACCGTCACGTCCGGATAGCGCAGCGCGGGCGGGATCGCCAGCGATGGCAGCGCATTTGGCACCCCCATCCCGGTGTGGATGATCACCGGCACCCCAAACTCGCGCGCCGAAGCGAACACGATCTCGCAGCGCGCATGGTTAATCGGCAGCGCCGCAACCGACGGATCGAGCTTGATCGCCCGAAAGCCGTGTCCCCGGATGCACCGCTCGACCTCCGCCCGGTACTCACCCTCGGTCACGCGCGGACTCAGATTGATCATGCCATAGATAACATCCGGGTTACCCTCGGCAAAGCGCGCAATCCGGTCGTGGATCGCCGCCACCTCCATCCCCTGGTGCGGCTGCGGCATCACCATCGCGGCCCCGATGCCATGCTCGGCCATCGTCCGCAACAACTGTTCCTCGGAAATCTCCACCCCGCTGACCAGCGAAGTCCCGATGTGGCAATGCGCATCAATAATCATCTCAAAGTCGCCTACATTCACCCCGGCAAGCCGTTATCCGCGCCGAACCAATCCTCTCACGACTCACGACTCACGACTCACGACTTCTCACCGCGCGCTCAACCCGCCATCAATCAAATGCACCCCGCCCGTCATGTAGCTCGCATCGTCCGACGCCAGGAACGCGACAAATGGCGCGATCTCCTCGAAGCGCCCCAGTCGCCCGAGCGGAATCTGCGCCACCATGCGCCGCTCGCGCGCGACGTTATCGATCTCTTCCACGTCGGGCGGCGCTTCCAGCGCCCCTGGGCAAACCACGTTGCAGCGGATATTGTCGGCCGCATACTGCACCGCCAGCGCCCGCCCGAACGCCACCAATCCGCCCTTCGAGGCAGTGTAGGACGGATTCTGCGGGGCCACCCCAACCACCGCTGTCACCGAACTGACGATGACCAGTGCGCCGCCCTCCCCCTGCACCAGCATCTGTCGCACCGCCGCCCGGCAGCAGAGGAATGCCCCGCGCAGATTCACCGACTGCGTCGCGTCCCAGTCTTCCGGCTCCTGCTCGTGTATCGGCCGATCTCGCTTGTGCAACTGCACCGCCGCATTCGCCACCAGAATATCCAGCCGCCCGAACTCGGCCACCGTGCGCGCTACCGCCGCCTCGGCATCCATCTCAAGGGATATGTCCCCGGCGACCGCCAGCGCGCGACCACCCGCCGCGCGCACCGCCTCCGCCGTCGCCTCGACCGTGCGCGCCGTGCGCCCCATCACCGCCACCGCCGCGCCCTCGCGCGCCATCAGCCGCGCCGTCGCCGCGCCAATCCCGCTCCCCCGCCGGTGATCAGGGCCACCTTGCCATCGAATCGCGGCATGGATGCTCCACTCAAGTGATGAGTGATGAGTGATGAGTAACGAGTAACGAGGAGGAACGAACCCCACTCATCACTCATCACTCATCACTCGTTACTCCGTCGTCCCCGTCACCTCAGCCACCAGCTTGAAGAACGCCTGCTTCCGCTCAGTGTTGATGCCCCAGTTCACCGGTACGAGTTGATAGCCTTCGCTATAGTCCGAGCGTGCGCCCGCGCCACCCGCGCCCTCGCCGGGATCGAAGTAGCCCCACGAGGCACCGCTAGCGATGGCGACCATCATGTTGTTCAGCGGTTGCTCGAAGTCGAAGTGATCGTCCTCGTTGAAGACGATCGGCATCGGCCGGTAGCTCGGCTGCGCCCGCGTGCCGCTCACCATCTCCGCGATGAAGTTCGGATCCTTCACCCCGTTGCCGTGCAGCAGAATCAGGTCGGACACCGCCACGACATTGTCCGTCGCGATGCTGCGCCCCCGGTAGCTGGTGCCCGTCAGCAACCGACGGCCATTGTGCGTGATCCCCTTCGCCAGCTCGATCAACTCGTGGACGCGCTGCGGCTGTAGAATCTCGTGCTCGTAGCGCGGCACGTCGCACTCGTTGTTGATCTCGAGGATAACATTCTCCCAGCCACCCTCCAGCAACCAGCGGGTCGCGTTCTCCACGCCGCGCCGCACCGCCGCCTCGTCGCGCAGACGCTCGTCCTGCCCCTGATAGAAGATGCTGACAATGGTCACCATCCCCAATTCGTCGAGCTTGTCGAGCGCTCGCCGCAAACGATCCATATAAGCAGGGCGCAACTCCCCGTCCGGGTCGAGCGCCGTGTTTTCCCACGGATTCGCCCGGCTCTATCCCTCCGGCGACCCCCCTTGCAGGCAGATCGTCACCCCCAGCAACCCATGCCGCCGATATTCCGGCAGCATCGCCAGGAACTCCGCGAGATTCCGCTCCGGGTCCCACACCCCCGTGTCGGGATAAGCCCACCGCTCACGGGTCTCGGGATTCAGGTCGTCGAAAATCGCCTGCACCATCCGCGAGTTGAGCAGCAACCCCTCGATCCGGTGCCCCCGAAACTCCCGCCCCGGATAGGTCACCCGCCCATCGATGTAAAAATCCTCGCCCCGGATCTCGACTTTGGTCATCGCCCCTCCAATTGCGGAGTGCGGATTTCAGATTTCGGAATGAGGAAGGCCCGCACCAACACCTCGGCCTGTCCTCGTAGCCCAAATCCGCAATCCGCAATCCGCAATCCGCAATCAACGCGCGAGCGCCCCCATCGGGTCCCACGCGGGCAGCACGATCGGGTCGAGGTCGAGCGCGGCCTGGAGATCGGCGGGCAGGTACTCCTTGCGCGCGGCGATCTCGAAGGTGTACTCGTCGAACCAGTTATCGTTCATGACGAAGTAGCCCTTCTGGCCATTCTCCTCGCCCCAGCTATTCTCCACGCGCCAGCGCCGCGCCGCGCCATCGAGCACATCGACGCCGGTGAAGAGCATCGCATGGGTCATCAGCGTCTGGTGGTAATCGAGCCGCCCGGCCTTGTCGAGCGTGAACTCGGTGCCGTAGAGCGCGCCGTAGTCGAAGAGATCCTTGTCCCACAGGCCGAGATCGCGGCGCATCTGCTTGCCCACGTCGCAACCGAACCAGACCGGCTCGCCGGCCATGATCGTCCGCTGCGCGATCGACTTCATCACATCGATTTCGACATTGAGATACTTCACGATCGCGCCGCCGACGATGTTGCCGAGATACTCGACCGTGAAGGTCTTGCCGAACGGGCTCGTCGCGCGCGGATCGTGGACCAGGCAGACATAGTCGTCGATCGGCACGGTGATGTACTTCGCGGCGAACTCCTGCGGCGTCATCTCCTCGTCGCGGTGGAACTCCTTGTCCTTGTCCTGCCACTGCCAGGTGAAGCGCACCGGCGGCGTCCCGAGGTGGACGCAGAGCATCCGATGGATAACGCGCATCAGGTCATCCTTCGTCGCGCGCAGCGCCGAGAGCGTCGCCCCGGCGGCCTGCGCGTCGCGCAGCGTCTTCGCGCCCTCGCGCAGCTTCGTCCGCAGCAGGCCGTTCATCGTCCGCGTGTTGGACGAGCTGTGGGTCTCCGGCATCAGCGCCTTCGGCACCACGCCGTGCTTCTTGACGAGGTTGACGAACATATTCCACTGCCCGCCATCCTCCACCGGGCTATCGAGCAGGAAACCAACCGTGCGATCCGACACCGGGCGCTCGGCCGTCTCGATGATCGCCTCGAAGAAGTAGTTCGCGCGCTCCAGCTTGTCCCAGAACATCGTGAAGTTCTGGCTGAACTCGAACTCCTTGACGTTCATCTTCTGCATCGCGCCGGGCCGGAACAGATTCAGCCCCGCGAACATCCAGCAGCGCCCCGACTGCTTCTGCGACGTCACCGACCAGCTGTCGAGGTGGTGCGAGAAGGTGTGGTCCATCGTCGTGACCAGGCCGTGGTTCAACGCCACATCCTCGATCGGCGTGCGCACCACCGCGTTCTGCGCCACCCGGTTCGCCGGATTCGCCGCGAACTCGCCCCGCATCTCCGCCAGGAACTCGCTCGAAAGCGCCCCGGCCCCATCCTCCACGATCTGCGCCTGCGGCCTCGCCTCGTACGTCACCATCGCGACAACCTCCGTCCTATAGATTCCCGGCCCCGATTGCCCCGAAAGCCTATCACAACTAGCGCAGTGAGAGAAGCGTGAAAGAGACGACTGAATCGCCATACACCAAGAGTGCCAAGAGGGACGAAGAGCGTGGGGGTTCGGATGCTTCACTGGCGCTCAGCATGACACCCTGAGGTTGAGTACCCCTGCTCCCCACCCTCTTCTCTCTTCTCTCTTCTCTCCACTCTCTTCTCTCCCCACATCCCTGGGAATACCGAATCTCAACCTGCGTTTATGCTCATGGCACCGCCTATGAGGAGGCGGCACATGCCTTGCAAAGCAGGCAGGGGTAAGGCAGCGGCGCTCTGCCGAAGAGGCAGCGCCAGGAGGCAGGGGCAAGATGGTGCTCGACAACGGGCGAGGGACCGGAGACTACGGCAACATACAGCGCGTCGCGATGCTCAGTGTTCACACCTCCCCAATCGCGACGCTCGGGGGCAAGGACGCGGGCGGCATGAACGTCTACGTCCGGGACCTCAGCCGCCAACTCGGGCGACGCGGCATTGCGGTGGATGTCTTCACCCGCCGCACCGATCCGCACACTCCCACCATTATCCCCATCGACCAGAACGTTCGCCTCATCCACATCACCGCCGGACCAACCGCGCCGATCGACAAAGCGGCGATCTTCGGCCACACGGGCGAATTCGCCTCCGAAATGGCGCTCTTCGCGCTGCGCGACGGCGTCAGCTACGACGCGATCCACGGCCACTATTGGCTCTCCGGCTGGGTCGCGCTGCTGCTGCGCCGCTATTGGGACGCGCCCACCATCCAGATGTTCCACACCCTCGCCGCGCTCAAGCTCGACGCGGCGCGCGGTGCCGCCGACGGCCAGGAACCGCAGTTGCGCGTCGATACCGAGCGGCGCATCATCGAGCAAATCGACACGATCATCGCCGCCAACGCGCGCGAACGCGCCGAGATGATCTGGTGGTACGGCCGCACCAGCAACAACATCGCCACCGTGCCCTGCGGCATCGACCTCGAACTCTTCCGCCCGCAGGACCGCGCCGCCGCCCGCGCCACGCTCGGCCTCGGCCCTGAGCCGACCATGCTCTACGTCGGCCGGATCGACCCGGTGAAGGGGATCGACTTCCTGCTCGACGGCTTCACGCGCCTCCACGAGCGCTGGCAGGGCGACGTGGCTCCGCGCCTCCTCCTCGTCGGCGGCACGCTGATCGACGGCGAACTCGGCCCCGACCTCGCCGCCTTGCGTGCCGCCGCCGCCGCACGCGGCATCGCCGAGCACATCACCTTCTGCGGCCCGCAGCCGCACGACGCCCTCCCGACCTACTACGCCGCGACCGACCTCACCGTCGTCCCCTCGCGCTACGAATCGTTCGGACTGGTGGCCGTCGAGTCGATGGCCTGCGGCACCCCGGTCGTCGCCTCGCGCGCCGGTGGCCTCGCCTACACCATCGAAGACGAGCAGAATGGCTTCCTCGTCCCCTACGGCGACGCCGATACCCTCGCGGCCACGCTCGACCGCGCCCTCGGCGACAGCGCCCTGCGCGCACGCCTGGTCCACGGCGCGCTCGCCACCGCCGCGCAATACGATTGGGAGCGGATCACCGACCGCATCCTCGAAATCTATCGCACCGCCCGCCAGCACGACGCACTCGTCGCGGAAACCGACGCCCGCCTCGCCGTCGGCGACTGAGCGGCAACGTCGACACGGTGTTCAACTGAACGTCCGGGTTGTGCGGCAATCGCAAGCATCATTGCCGCACAACCCGGACGAGATTCAGGAAGTGTAATCATCATTCCAATGAACCTGGGACAACCACTGCGCCAACTCGCCCGCAACTTGCGCCCGCCGCGCCGCCTCAGCGTGCGCGAGGCGTGGCTGAATCACGAGCACTACGCCGGGAAGCGCATCAGCCTCGTCGGCAACGTTCGCGCCTTCGACGAGGCTAGCCCCGCCGCCTATTTCACGCTCGATGATGGCCCCGCCCGCGTCGGCCTGCGCACCGACGCGGGCGTACTGCGGCCACTCATCGGGCAAAATGTGCGGGCGGTTGGTCTCCTCACGTTCAAGCCCGGAGTGGGTATCTTCTTGGAAGTGGAAACAATCGCAACGGAAAAGTAGCGCCCCGACCTTATTACCTTGACTCCTTGCCCCTGCTCCGTTTTTTCGGCTGATCGCAGGGGATTTCGTCCAATTTACTCTCCTGGCAAAGCAGGATCAATGCATCCCCCGCCCGCAATACCTCATCCGCCTGCGGTTCAGCAATCGTTTCGTCGCCGCGTTGAATGACAAGCACCACAAATGGCAAGCCTCGCTCCAACTGCAAATCGGCGAGCCGACGACCAACCCAGGCCTTTGGCGTATCCAGGCGACTGATCCCGATGTCCGGGCCAAGTTCGATATACGCTGTCAGATTGTTCGCGCGCAGGCTCTGCGCCAGCGCCACGCCGCTTTCATGCTCCGGATAGATCACCCGATCCGCCCCGATCCGTTCGAGAATCTTGCCGTGCAGGTGCGAACTCGCCCGCGCCGCGACCAGCGGCACGCCCGCGTCCACCAGCAATGCCGTCACGAATATACTCGCCTCGACATCATCGCCAATCGCGACCACCGCCACATCAACTTCGCCGAGACCGAGTTCTCGCACCAAACCCTCGTCCACAATCTCCGCCTGAATCGCGTGCGTGACCACATCCTTCGCCTGCTGCACTGCCTCTTCTTCGCAGTCGATCCCCAGAACCTCGTGACCCCGATCCGCCATGATCCGCGCCACGGTCAAACCGAAACGCCCCAACCCGATCACCGCCACTTGCCGTAGCGCACTGTCCCGCTCAAACATCGTCTCCATCCACGCGACCACCGCCGACTGCCGACACGTCACCCGATCCGCATCGGCTCCACCGGCAGGCGGTATCGCTCATCACTTCGCCGTGCAGTCAACGCCAGTGCCACGGTGACCGGACCGAGCCGCCCGACAAACATCATCGCCACCAGCAGCAACTTAGTCGCTGCGTGCGCCTGGGGCGGCAGTCCAGTCGAGAAACCAACCGTGCCGAACGCCGACGTCACATCAAAGAGCACATGCAGGAAGGGTATGCCTAGCCGCCGACCTTCGATCAGACTGATCGCCAGCGCCACATTGACGATCAGCAGGAAGGCGAGCAGCGTCACCGCCAGTGCCTGCCCGACCTGCGGCCCGGCAATTCGTCGCTTCAGCAGCGTCGCGTCCGGTTGCCCCCGCAGCGTACTCATCACGGCGGCGATCAGCACGGCGACGGTCGTCAGTTTGATGCCACCGGCCATCGAACCGGGTGCGCCACCCAGAAACATCAACCCGAGCAGGAAAAAGAGGGAGCGCTCGTCGGCCCTGGCCAGATCCCAGGTGGCAAATCCCGCTGTGCGCGAAGCCGTCGCGTGGAAGAGTGCATTCACCACCCTGTCGACGAGCGGCAAGGTGCCGAAACTCGCGTCGTTGCCAGACTCCGTCAGCAGCAACAGCGCCGTCCCGCCGACCAGCAGGATCGCCGTCCCCAGCAGCACCACCTTGCTATCGAGGGTGAGTCGCCGCCAGCCCCGCACCCGGGCGAGATCGAGCATGGTCACGACACTCAAGCCGCCGAGCGCGATCAGGGCGGCGATCGTCAGCAGCAATGCCGGGTCATGTTGGTAGTCACTCAGGCTACGGAAGCTCCCGAAGAGATCGAAACTGCCGTTAGTGAAGGCCGAAACGGCGTGAAATATCGCGAACCACAGCCCCTCGCCGACGCCATAGCGCGGCGTGAGCCGGATCCAGAGGATGAGCGCGCCGATAGTCTCACAGGCCAGGGCCAGGGCAACGGTTTGCAGGATCAGCGCCCGCCCCCCGGCAAGGCCGGTAATCGCACCGGTCTCCTGCAGAACCAGCCGCTCCCGCAGGTTCGGTCGTCGACCGAACAGGGCGCGCAACGCAGTCACCCCGATCATGAAGCCCAGCCCGCCGACCTGCATCAGCGCGGCGATGACCACCTGCCCGAACGGACTCCAGTACGTGCCGGTATCGACGACCACCATCCCGGTCACGCAGACAGCCGAAGTTGCGGTGAATAATGCCGTGAGCGGGTCGGAGTGTGTGTTGCGCGCACTGAACGGCAGGAGTAACGCCAGCGTGCCAATCGCAATCAGTAGCGCGAACCCGGCCACAAGCAACAGCGGCCGTCGCAGCGGTGCCGCGCGCAAGCGCCAGGCAAACCGACGCGACAGTTGCACCCGAATGTGGCGAGGCGCACCAAGCGGCAGCCGCACGCGCGCTCGCCGCTGCTCTCGATGCATCCTCGCCTCACCGACTGAATTCCTTCTTACGGAGCGTCTACCGTGTACTTCGCCGGGACGTAGCCCGTCTTGCCATCGGGCGTGCGGACATTGTGCCAGAGCTCTCCCTCAGCGGTCACATCCGCTCCGATCGCCACCAACTCCGTCCCATCCGCGTAGGCAGGGTTAATCCGGTCGGCCATGCTCGGCGTCTTGCGCAGGTAAACGCCATCGCCATCGGTATTGCCCACCAGGTAGACCTTCGGCTTCGTCGAAGCCGCCGCCGACGCCACCGCCGACGCCGCAGCAGCGGCCGACGGCCGCGCCGCACTTGCCGCCGCACTCGGCGCGACACTGGCCACCGGTGGTGCCGAACTCGACGGTGCCGTGATCGGCTGGCCGACCGCAGTCACCGTCGGCGTCGGTGATGGCGACGCGTTGCGCCGACTGAACACCGCCGCCCCGACCAGGATCACGATCACCACGACCGCCACCGCCAGGATCGCGGGCGAAAACCGCCCAGGCGACCAGCCACCCGGGAAACGACTCCGCTGCCCACCACCATAGCCCATCGGCTCGCTCGGGCCGGGCTGGAACGACATTTCGCACCTCCACGTCAGTTGGATCGCAGTCGCTCCGCCACATTATCGCCAATCGCGCGCCTCCCCGCCACAGCATGGCGGCTAGACCAATGATGCCCGCGCATGGTCAATCGTGGCGAAACTGGGCGACGAACAACCCGAACACCCGCTGACAGTTACTGTACGGACATGTTATAACACAAAGGGCGGCGGGTGGCACTCGCCACCCGCCGCCCAGCAACGTCCGTACACTGCCTATGAGCGCGCCACCCCAAGCGGATTGAGATGCGATGCAATTTCCCCGCGCCGCGACTCCAGCCAGGGCGGCAGCTTGAGACTCGTGCCGAGGTCAGCGGCGGCTTCATCCGCCGTAAAGCCAGGACCGGCCGTGGCGAGCTCAACGATGTGCCCATCGGGATCTTGCGTGTAGATGCTGTTGAAGTAGACCCGATCCATCACCGGCGAGACGCGCAGCCCGGCCGCGACCAGCCGCTCGCGCCAGGCGAGTTGCGCCTCGTCGTCGGGCACGCTCAGCGCGAAGTGGTGCGTCTGCCCCGCGCCCATCTTCGCGGGGCGCTCGCGGTCCCCCTTGCGCTCGAAGTAGGTGATGATCGTCCCCGGCGAGCCATCGCCCACGCCCCAGTACCAGTGCGCCGAGGTCGGATCGTCAAAATTGCTCGTCATCTTCACCCGACGCATCCCGAGCAAGCCGCCGAAAAACGCATCCGTGCGCTGAATATCCGCGCCAATCGCCGTGATGTGGTGCATCCCGCGCGACAGCGCTATGCCGGGATCGATCGTCTCGACCGGTTCGGGCCAGGTCTCGGCCGCGATGCGCGCGTGGTCGCGATTGGCGACGATCATCCCGGCGGGTGGGTCGCGCCGTTCCTGCCCGAGCGCGTCGGGGGCCTCGTCGATCGTCCAACCCGGCCCGCGCGTCGCAATTTCGAGGATCGTGCCATCGGGATCGTTGAAGTAGATCGACTCGAAATAGTGCCGGTCGAGCGGGCCATTCACGCGCAGCCCCAGGTCGGTCAACCGCCGCTTCCAGCGCAATAGCCCATCGCGGTCGGCGACCGCGAGCGCGAGATGGTGCGTGCCGCCAATGCCCGGTGCCCCCTTCGGCGCACCCGGCCACTCGAAGAAGGTGATCGCCGTGCCGGGTCGCCCCAGTTCATCCCCGAAGTAGAGGTGATAGCTACCCGGATCGTCGAAGTTGACCGTCTGCTTCACCAGCCGCAACCCGAGGACGCGCGTATAAAAATCGACCGTCCGCGCCGCGTCGCTCGCCACGATCGTGATGTGATGAATGCCCTGGATCGCCTGATCCTCGCGGATCGCCAGCAACGCAGTCATCGCCAAGCCTCCTATCGTCCCAGCCATCACATTGCGGCCGAGTTTAGCACTAAACCTATATCGCAACAAACACCCCCTCCGGGCACACCGCCTGCGCCCTGGAGGGGGCCTACTTCGCAGTCAGACCCGAGACCAGCGCCTGCACCCAGGCGATCTCGTCCTGGTTGACCTCGTGCCCCATGCCGGGATACAGGCGCATCGTCACCTCCCCGCCGAGACGCTTCAGAACTTCCGCGCTCTCGATCACGCGCTCTTTCGGAATGTGGAAATCGACATCGCTGCACCCGAGAAAAATCGGCGTAGCAACGAGCGAACCGGGATAGTCGCGCGGCGTACCGTCCGGGCCGATCAGCCCGCCGCTCAAACCCACGACGCCACCCCAGCGCCGCGCATTCCGCGCCGCAAACTCGGTCGCCAGGCACGCGCCCTGCGAGAAGCCGAGCAGCACCACGCGCTCGGGCGAAAGCCCCGCCTCCCCAACGCGCGCCACCAATCCGTCCAACAACGCCAGCGCCGACGAAAGCCAGGGTTCGTTCGCTTCCAGCGGCTCCATGAAGCGCTGGGGATACCACGTCGCCCCCGCCGCCTGGGGCGCGAGGTATGCAATACCATCGGACCGCCAGAGTTGCCGCAGCGACAGAATCTCCCGCGCGGACGCCCCCCGCCCGTGGATCATGATCATCGCCGCCTGCGCCTCCGCCAGCGGCGTCCCGGCGACATACACCTGCGCACCCGCGTGCGGCCCGGATGGTTGTTGGGTCTCCATTCCCTTCTGCCTTGTGTCAATCGTCCGGTTCGAAGGTTCGAAGGTTCGAAAGTTCGAAAGTTCAAGTACCCAACCTTCGAACCTTCCAACCTTCCAACCTTCGAACAGTCGCCCCCTACTCGCCCCCCGCCAGATTCGCGCTCTCCCCAAATCGCCCCGCATAGATGAACGACGAGAGCGGCTTGCGCTGGCGCTCGGCCATCTCGCGCAGCTGCAATTCCGCCGGGAGCGCCGAGTGGATCCCCTGATAGCCGATCGCAATCGCCACGATCGCCTCGTGCGACGGCGGGATGGCATAGACCTCGCGCGCCCGCTCGAAGTCGAACCCGGCCATCTGGTGCGCGGCCAGGCCCAGTTCCACGCCCTGGAGCACCAGGTTCTCGGCCGCCATCCCCAGGTCGTACAGCGCGTGGCGCGCTTCCTTCCCCTCGTCGCGAATCCGCTGCGTCACACCGATCAGCAGCAGCGACGCGTGCCGCGCCCAGTTCTGATTCGAGGGATTGAGCAAGTCCAGCATCGTGGCGAAGCCCTCGGGGTCGCGGAAGCGGTCGGCGACGATGAAGCTCCACGGCTGCCCGTTGCCCGCCGACGGTGCCCAGCGCGCCGCTTCGAAGAGGCTACGCTGCAACTCCGGGCTGATCGCTTGATCGGCGAAGGCGCGCGGACTCCAGCGCCGCTGGATCAGGTCGTGGATCGGGTGATCGCTCGCCGCCGGCTTCGCGATCAGGGCCTGCTCACCAACAGTCATCTACATCCTCCTCATTCCAAACCAAGCGGGTGCTATTCCCCAACACGCGCTCACTCCCGCCATTCGTTTATCACTAAACCGTACAGGGCAAGCTTTATTCCCGAGTCCCACAATGCAACGTTGGCACCACCCTTGCCGTACATGATCTCGTGCCGGGGTGCGCCCGCGTCGCGCTGCGACATGCCCCCGGGAGAAGGAGCAAACAATGCCCGTCGATCCTTCGGTTGAGCCCGCTGTCGAGCCGAACGAGGAAATCCTGAGCGAGCGCCAGCGGCGACTGGTCGGCGAGGAGCGCGCGGTCCTCGACCGCCTGCTCGACCGGATGACCGCGTTCGGCGCTGCATCGGACGAACTGGCCCTCCTGCGCCGCGCCGTGCGCGGCCTGGATGAGCTCGTCCTGCTCGTCATCGTCGGCGAATTTAACTCCGGCAAGTCGGCCTTCATCAACGCGCTGCTCGGCGACGGCGTGATGACCGAGGGGGTCACGCCGACGACCGCGCTGATCAACCTCCTCCGCTTCGGCCCGACCCACAGCGCGACCACCACCCCCGAGGGGATGGTCGAGCATCGCGACCCCGCCCGCTTCCTGCGCGACATCAGCGTCGGCGATACACCCGGCACCAACGCCATCGTCCGCGAGCACGAGGCGATCGTGCAGGACTTTGTCCCCCGCTCCGATCTCGTCCTCTTCGTCACCAGCGCCGACCGCCCCTTCAGCGAGTCGGAACGCGCCTTCATGCAGGCGATCCGCGACTGGGGCAAGAAGATCGTGATCATCCTCAACAAGGCCGACTTGCTCGACGCCGCCGGGCTGGCCGAGGTGGATCGCTTCATCCGCGACCACACCGCCCGCCTGCTCGGCTTCAATGCCGAGGTCTTCCCCATATCGGCCAAGCTGGCCCAGCGCGCCAAGGCCCTGGAGCCGGGACCGGAGCGCGACGCACTCTGGGCGCGCAGCCGCTTCGGCGCGCTCGAACGCTACATCTTCGAGACGCTGGACGAAGAGAGCCGCGTCCGCCTGAAGCTGCTCAGCCCGCTCGGTGTCGCCGAACGCCTCACCGAGCGCTATTACGATGTCGCGCAGGAGCGCCTGACCTTGCTGGCGGACGATAGTCAGACCATCGAGACGATCGAGGGCCAACTCAACGCCTACGGCGAGGATATGCGCCGCGATTTCGGGCAATACCTGACCAAGATCGACAACATCATCCTCGGCCTCAACGAGCGCGGCAGCCGTTTCTTCGACGAGACCCTGCGCATCGGCCGCACGCCCGACCTCCTCAACGCCGACAAGATCCGCGCCGCCTTCGAGCGCGAGGTCGTCGGCGACACCGAGTCGCGGATCGAGGCGACCGTGCAGGAGATGATCGACTGGCTGATCGAGCACGATCTGAAGACCTGGACCGCCGTCAACGACTACGTCACGCGCCGCCAATTGACCAAGTACAACGACGCCGTCATCGGCGAAGTCGGCAAAGGCTTCGCCTACGACCGCCGCGCGCTGCTGACCTCGGTCGCCCACACCGCGCAGCGCGTCGTCGCGGAGTACGACCCCAAGGCCGAGTCGCGCCAGCTCTCCGAGTCGGTGCGCGGCGCGATCGTCGGCACCGGGCTGGCGCAGGTCGGCGCGGTCGGCCTCGGCGCGCTCGTCATCGCCGCCGCCTCGACCGTGGCGGTGGATGTGACCGGCATCCTCGCCGCCTCCTTCGTCGCGCTGCTCGGCTTCGGCATCCTCCCCGCCAAGCGCCGCCGCGCCCAGAAGGAGTTCCGCGCCCGTTCGGACGCGCTGCGCGAACGGCTCGTCGCCACCCTCAAGGAGCAGTTCACGGGCGAACTCGACCGCTCCCTGGCGCGCATCCGCGAGGCCGTCGCCCCCTACACCCGCTTCGTCCGCTCCGAGCGCGACAAGGCCCGCGCCCTGCACGAGGAGTTGACCGAAACCGCGACCCACCTGCGGCAACTGCGCGTCGGTATCGAGCGCAGCCTGAACGCCGACGGCAGCGCGAAGGCGCTCCCACATCAGGCACTGATCGAAACGGTCGCGCCGCTGGATTGACCTGCAATGCAGGAAGCAGGGCGAAAAGGATGGAGACGAGATGAGCGAAAAAGCAGCAGAAGTCAACGTAACGGCCGCGATGGACAAGCTACGCGCCGAAGGTCTGGCCTGCACCCGCTGCGACCTCTACAAAACCGGCACACCCGTCGTCTGGGGCGAGGGCGATCCTGCGGCCAAAGTGATGTTCATCGGCCAGGGACCGGGCGAGCAGGAGTCGAAGCAGGAACGCCCCTTTGTCGGCCCCGCCGGGCGGCTCTTCGACCGCGCCCTCGCCGAAGCGGGCATCGACCGCGCCAAACTCTGGCTGACCAACGGCATCAAGCACTGGGCAACCACCACCAATCCACGCGGCAACCGCGTCAATCGCGCGCCGCGCGTCGGCGAGATGCGCGCCTGCCACCACTGGCTCGCGGGCGAGTTGGCGATCGTCCAACCGCGCCTGATCGTCTGCCTCGGTGCCTCGGCCGTCCAGGCCCTCACCGACAAAGCCGAAAAGATGAACGAAATTCGCGGCCAGTGGATCGACGGCCCGGACAACTCCTCCGTCATGGCCACCTTCCACCCCTCCTACCTGCTCCGCCTCCAGAGCGCCGACCCCGCCGCCGCCGCCGCCACCTGGGACATCTTCCTCGCCGACCTCGGCACCGTCCGCGACCGGGCGAAGGAACTCAAGCTCGCGATCAGGCAGCCGCCGCAGCCTGAGTCCGTGCTATCCTTTCAAAGTACGATCGGAGCAACGCGAGGGTTGGGCATGGCAGCGAGTGCGCGCGAATATCTCACCCCGGACGAATATCTGGCGTTCGAGCGCCAGGCCGAGACGAAGCATGAGTACTTCGATGGGCAGCTTATCGCCATGGTCGGTGGCAGTCCTCGCCACAGCCATCTCGGTGGGAATGTCGTCACGTCCCTCAACAATGCCCTCGCTGGTCGTCCATGCATCGTTTTTAATGGCGACCTCAAAGTTCGGCACACAAAACGTCGCAATTTGCCTATCCGGACGCAACGGTTGTTTGCGGTTCGCCACGCTATGGGGAGGACGAGCAAGACGTGCTGCTCAACCCGAATCTTATCGCCGAAGTCCTATCGCCTTCCACGCAACGATATGACCGCACCGGCAAATTTCTACGCTACCAGAGCCTTCCAGCTTTGCCGAATACCTACTCGTCGAGCAAGACATCCTCGCGTCGAACTCTGCTCTCGCCAGGAAGATGGTTCCTGGGAATGGTCAGTGGCCGAGGGTTTGGAGGCAACCCTCACCATCCCCTCGCTCGATTGCACCATCGCCCTCGCCGACATCTACCGCAACATCACTTTCGACGAAGCATAGCCCCCGCCCCAGGCACCCCCCAAATTTCCCATACCCCTCCTACCTGGGACGTAGTACCCTGGCCCCCGACAGGTGCCCCATAGCCACGTCGCCACCTCCTCCCGATAATGGGGACATGCAGCGCCACCACGGTGCAGCAGCGACCAGCGGATCGCCGGTCGCTCGGGATACCGTTCCGTCGCCGCAGCGACCAGCTGGATCCCCGCACAGGGAGGAGCCGATGCCACGACCGACGCGCCAACCCAACCGTCTCATCACCAGCATCCTCGCCTGGGCAATGGTGCTCGGATTAGCGGGCGCATTCGGGCTCAACCCGCTCGCGACCACGGACGCCGCGCCACCGACCGTCGGCGGTACGCAAGTCTTCCCCGCGAACAACGTCTGGAACCGCACCGTCACCGACTTGCCGGTCCACGCGAAGTCCAGCGACTACCTCACCAGCATCGGCCTCACCGCCGGATTGAAGGCCGATTTCGGCTCCGGCACCTGGGACGGCGGCCCGATCGGCATCCCCTACACCACCGTCCCCGGCACCCAGCCGAAGGTGCCGATCCACTACACCGATTACGGCGACGAGAGCGATCCCGGCCCGATGCCGATCCCACCCACCGCACCGGTCGAATGGGGCGGCGACCACCACGTCCTCGTCGTCGATCGCGACAACGGCATCCTCTACGAGCTCTACAACGCCAGCAAGAACGCCGACGACAGCTGGAACGCCTCCAGCGGCGCGATCTGGTCCCTCAACGCCAACAACATGCGCCCCGATGGCTGGACCTCCGCCGACGCCGCCGGGCTGCCCGTCTTCCCCGGCCTGGCGCGCTACGACGAAATCGCCGCCGGGGTCATCCCCCACGCGCTGCGGTTCACCATCCCGAACACGCAGAAAGCCTACATCTGGCCCGCCAGCCACTACGCCAGCTCCTCCACCGACCAGAATCGCCCGCCGATGGGCCTGCGCATCCGGCTCAAGTCGAGCGTGGATATCAGCGGCTATCCCACCCAGGCGCGCATCATCCTCCAGTGCCTCAAGGACTACGGCATGATCCTGGCCGACAACGGCAGCGCGATCTACATCAGCGGCGCGCCCGACGAGCGCTGGAACAACGACAACCTCCAACTCCTCCGCAACATCAAGGCATCCAACCTCGAAGTCGTGGACGAATCGGGCATCCGCGTCGCCGCCACCTCCACCGAAGCCCGCCCGGCATCAGGCACTCCCTCCCCGAGCGCCGCCCCGTCGCCATCGCCCTCCGCAACGCCCCGACCATCGGCGAGCCCGTCGGCCAGCCCATCGGCCAGCCATCGCCAGCGCCTGCCCAGCGCCACCCGAAGCCATCAGCCAGTCCTCGGCAACCCATCGCCTTCGCCAAGCGCAACGCCACGACCATCGCCCAGCCCCTCTGCAACACCATCGCCATCACCTAGCCCCAGCCCCAGCCCGAAAATGTACGCACTCTCGGTCAGCAAGCAAGGGAGCGGCACCATCTCGCCCGGCAGCGGCAGCTACGCCTCCGGCACCCAGGTTCGCCTCACCGCCACCCCCGCCAGCGGCTGGGTCTTCAAGAAGTGGCGCGTGGACGGGCGCGACGTGAGCGGCACCGGCCCCCTGCTGATCACCATGAACCGCAATCGCACGGTCGTCGCGGTCTTCCAACGGAGCACTGCCTCACCCGGCAACGCACCCGCAGCCGGGGCCAGCACCCATCTCGATGTCGGACTCGATGGCGCGGGAAGCGTCACCCCGGCCAGCGGCGACTACGACGTCGGGCTGACCGTCTTACTCGACGCCACACCCGATCCCGGCTGGACTTTTGCCGGGTGGGCGATAGATGGACGGGTCGCGGCGTATGCCGCGACCCTCTCCGTTACCCTCGACGCACCACGCAACATCGTCGCGCACTTCGCGCCGCTCCCGAGTTATCGCGATGTCAGCCCAGGTAATCCCGCCTATACTGCAATCACCCAACTCGGCGGCGCGGGCGTGATCCGGGGCTACGCCAACGGCAACTTCGGCCCGGACGACCACACCCTGCGCGCCCAGATGGCCGCGCTGATCGCCCGCGCGATGGGCTGGGGTGCCGAGGACTGGGGCAACGCCTTCACCGACGGCAACGGCATCGACGCCAACCTCTGGCGCAACGTCGGCACCCTGGCACACTACCGCGTCGCGATGGGCTATGGCGACGGCACCTACGGCCCGAACGACGAAGTCCTGCGCCTCCAGGCGATCTCCTTCATCACCCGCGCCTTCGTCGCGCGCGGCTGGTGGTCCCCGCAACCCGACAACCCCGCCTCCTACCCCAACATCCCCACCTCCGCCGGTGGCCGGGGCGACCTCGCCACCTTCGTCTACTACGCCGGACCCATCCCCGGCACCGCCAGCGCCAGCGGCGACTTCCCCGACTGGACCGGCCCGGCCACCCGCGCCTGGTTCACCCTGGCCCTCCAACAGGCCATCGACAGCTACTGGGGCGGCACACCGTAGGGCGTGGGGCAGAGTCCGATGAAGACGTGGAGCAAAAACGGGAGTCAGTGCCCGCGCGCTCGCGATAGCAACGCCAGTTCCTCGGCGCGACGTATCGCCGCTCGGCGGTTATTCACCCCGAGCTTGCCGTAAATATTCTTCGTGTGGGTCCGCATGGTATTCAGCGACACCATCAACTCGCGGGCGATCTCCGGGCCATCGAGGTCGGTGCCGAGCAGCCGCAGCACGTCGAGCTCGCGTTCGCTCAGCGGCTCAACCACATCCTGCTTCGCAGATGTCCGCTCCTCGGCCTTGCCTTCGCCGGCCAGGAGCCGGGTCACAACGTTCGGCGCAATTCCCTGCTTCGCAGCCGCCTCCAGCAAGGCCACCAGCGGTGGCCCCTCATCGAGGAAAACGCGGACATAGCCCTCTGGCTCGGCCAACGCCAGGGCACGCCCCAGCGGCCCCAGCGCCGCCACGACATCGCCCCGCGCCCGGTATGCCAGCGCTTGCAGCACCAGGTTTTCGATGACGCTCCCCAGCCTCCCGCCAGCTTCCGCCGCGTGCAGCAGGCGCGCAAGGAAACGCGGCACCTCCTGCGTAGCGCGGCGTGTGCGGTCCGCCACATCGCGCGCCAGGAGCACCCTCACCAGGGTGAGGTGCTCGAACTCGCGCAGGTAGCTGAGGTCGTCATCGGGCGATAGGCCCCGCTCGCGCACCCAGCCGAGGGCGTCGCCCAACCTGCCGTGCGCCACCCACACCCGGACCTTCCGCGCGGCGACGGTGCGCACCTGCGGCAAATACCCCCGCACCTCCAGGCGCTCCGCCTCGTCGAGCAAATCGAGCGCGCCGTCCAGATCGCCTTCCGCCTCCCTGACGCGCGCCATCGCCACGCACCAGCGCGACCGGTCGTGCGGCACGCCCATGCCCACCGCCAGTTCCCGACTCCTGAGCAGGTGGCGGGTGGCGGCCTCCAGATCGTTCCGCTCTCGCCCGATCTCGCCCAGTGCCAGCAACAGATCGGCCGGCCCGTGCAGGCGCGGATCGCCCTGCTCGGTGGCGCGCTGCACCCCTTGCTCCAGGATGCGCTCCGCGTCGCGCAGGCGGCCTTGCGCCACCCTGATATCGGCCATGACGAGGGCACCGCCGATGAAATCGGCGATATGCCCCGCCCGTCGAAGGCTCTCCATGCCCGCAGCATACGTCCCGTATGCCGCTTCGAGATCGCCGCTCGCCCACGAGGCCAGTCCCAGGAACCCCGCCGCCGCCCCGCGTCGGAGATGGTCGTCCTCGGGCACGAGGTCGAGCACCCGCCGCGCATGCACCACCGTGGCAGCCACGTCGCCCACGGCCTGGGTCTGTGCGGCGCGGTAAATGGCGATCGTCGCCGGCAGCCGTCGGAATTCCTCCTCGTCTTCAACGATCATCTCGGACGAGAGGACGCCCGGTCGCCCAGGTTCGTCCGCTGCGGCAGCGAACCATCGTTCGGCATCCCGCAACCGCGCTTCGACGCCATCGAACTGGTTATGCTCCAGCAGCGCCCAGGCGTACACCACGCTGAGTACGGGCCGTTGGCGAATCACGTCGTCGGGGAGTGCCGCGAGCCAGCCGATCAACGTAACACCCATCCGACTCCGGCGCAATACGGGCAGCGCCCGCTCGATCAAGGCCGCCACGCGCGCGAAATCCCCCGCAGCCAGCGCGTGGCGGATCGCCTCGGACGACTCGCCGTGCTGCTCGAACCACGCGCTCGCCCGCCGGTGGAGTTCCGGGACCCGCTCGGGTTGCTCGTCCAGCAGATAGGCGCGCAGCACATCCGCGAAGAGGTGGTGGTAGCGATACCAGTGGCGCTTGTCGTCCAGCGGCACGACGAACAGGTTGCCGCGCTCCAGCGCCTCCAACACCCCGGCACCGCCCTCGCGACCGGTAACGGCGTCGCAGAGCGATCCGCTCAGGCGGTCGAGAATCGCGGTGTCCAGCAGGAAAGCGCGCACGGCTGCGGGCTGACGCTGCAGCACCTCCTCCACCAGATAGTCCAGCACGTAGCGGTCATCGCCGGCGAACGCCCGGACAAAGCTGGGGACATCCGCCCGCCCCTGCAGCGAGAGCGCCGCCAGCTGGAGCCCCGCTATCCACCCCTCGGTCCGCGTCTCCAGCGCCGCTACTTCCGACGTCGAGAGGGCCAGCCCCATGGTCGCATTGAGGAATGCCGCCGCCTCGTCGGCCGCAAACCGCAAGTCGGCCACCCGAATCTCGGTAAGTTCGCCGCGCACGCGCAGACGGGTCAGCGGCAACGCCGGGTCCGCGCGACTGGCGATCACCAGGTGCAGGCGCGCGGGCAGGTGGTCGAGCAGGAAGACCATCCCCTCGCGCACCTCGCGCGCATCGATAACGTGATAATCATCCAGCACCAGCACAACATCGTGCGGCAGCGCCGCCAACTCGTTGACGAGTGTGGTCAGGATCGCGTCGATCGGCACCGGTTGCGGCGACTCCAGCAACGCGAGCGCACCCGTCCCGATCCCCGGCACCACCGTCCGCAGCGCGGCGATCAGGTAGGTCCAGAAGACCCCCGGCTGATTATCCCCCTGGTCAAGCGAGAGCCAGGCCGCAGATCGTTCGCTGGCCGACGCTGCCCCCAACCACTCGGCCAGCAGCGTCGTCTTGCCAAACCCCGGCGGCGCGGAAACGAGCGTCAGCCCCCCCTCGACCCCGCGATCCAGCCGCTCGTGCAGTCGAGACCGCAACACCAGCGCCCGACGCGGCCTGGGCAGGTACACCTTCGTTTCGAGCAGCGGACCAATCATCCCCCATCATCCGCAAACATCACACGCCCCAACCACATCCTCGCGCCCCCTCCCCCGTCTCTCCTCTCTCCTCTCTCCACACCCCCGTCAAGGCGCTTCCGTCGGACTCGGCAGGCTGCGGATGAGCACATTCACGCACGCGGGCTTGCCGCTCGCCAGCGCGCGGCGAATCGCGGGCGCGATCTCCTCAGGCGATTGCACGAACTCCCCGTGCGCCCCGAGCGCCCGCGCGACCTCGTCGTAGCGACTCGGCAGCAGATAGCTCGCGACGACGCGATCCTCGCCGTAGTTGCTCAACTGCCGGTGCAACTCCGCCCCCCAGCCCGCGTCGTTGCCGATCACCGCGACGAACGGCACGTTGTGGCGCACCGCCGTGTCGAACTCCATGATGTGATACCCCGCCGTCCCATCCCCCAGGAACGCGACAACCGGGGGCGCACCGCCCCCCTGCGCGATAGCCGTGCCGATGGCGAACGGGATGCTCGGGCCGATCATCCCGAGCTTGCCATTGACTAGCGTTTGCCCGATCCAGTCGCCGAACGCCCAGCGCGCCCACTGCGCGAACTCGCCGCCGTCGAAGACCGTCGTCGCCTCCTCCGGCAGCAGATCGTGGATCTCGGTCGCCAGCCGCAGCGGGTGGATCGGCACCTCCGTCGACTCCGCCACGTCCACCAGCTCGGCGTTCGCCGCCGAACGCGCCGCCGACAATTCGGCGATCCAGGGGTCCACGTTCCAGTTGAACCGCCCCGCCCCTTCCACCAGTTGGCGCAGCACCGCGACCGGATCGCCCGCCAGCGCCAGATCGGTCGGCCCGGCAACGGCGGCCGGGTCCACCACGATCACGCGCCGGCACGCCGCGAAGGCCGGTGTCTGCGCGAAGCCGACCGCGAAGTCGCGCGACGCCAGCAGGAGCACAATGTCGGCCTCCTTCGTCAGCCGCCCCATCCCCTGATAGATCGGATCGGTCAGGCCTCGCGGACTCTCCACCGGCAGGCAGGGCAGCCCGGTCGCATCCACGAAGGCTTCCAGCGCCATCGCCGCGTCGCCGCGTCCGCGCGCCAGCCCCGGACCGGCCAGCACCAGCGGCTTCAACGCGGTCGCCAGCAGTTCCAGCGCCTCGTCAACGGTCGCCGGATCGGCCGGAGCGACCGCCGGGGCAAGGTCGAGGTCGGCCGGGATCTCCACGGCGGCGGGCTGCGCCAGGAGGTCGGCCGGCAGCGTCAGGTGGACCGGCCCCGGTCGCCCCGACAGCATCGTGCGCCACGCCAGGGCGAACGTTTGCGGCAGTACGGACACATCGTCCACGCGCCACGCCCCCTTGCAGACCCGCTCCGCCAGCCCGACCTGATCGAGATCCTGGAAGCCGCCCCGCCCCGCGCCTGCGCGCGTCGTCCCGCCGCTGAGCCACAGCACCGGCGACTCGGCGCGGGCGGCGTTCAAGATCGCCGAAAGGGCGTTGGTATGCCCCGGCCCGGCACTGAACAGGCAGACGCCCGGCTCGCCGCGCACGCGCGCCCAGGCATCGGCCATGTGCGCCGCCGCCGCCTCGTGGCGCGTGTCGGTGAAGGCGATCCCGGCGTCGAGCCCGGCGTCGAAAATCGGCAGAATCTGGTTCCCGGAGAGCGTGAAGACCCGCTCCACCCCGGCCCGCCGCAACAATTGCACCAGCACTGCGGCCCCTGTCGGTGTCCTCATTCGCCCTCCTTCACCGCCGCGTCAGGCATCGCCGCGCGACAGTCCTCCCATCGCACCAATGCAGCATACGCACCCACACCACGCCGCGTCAACGCCCCGGTTGGCCGCACGTACGAACGCCGCGCCACGGCCCGTCGCCTTGACAATCGGCGCGGCAAAATCGTATCCTTTCTTTCAGAAAATCGTGAAACGGGGAGGCGTCATGGGCGCGGCGGTGGCAGCAGATCTCAATACATCAAGCCTCAAGCGCGAGATCGAAGACCGCGTGCTCCAGGAATGGGCCGAACTCGCGACCGCCTGGGGCGTCAGCCCGGTGCTCGGTCGCATCCACGGCCTGCTCCTCCTCGGCGGCCAGCCGATGACCGCCGAAGAAATCTGCGATCGCCTCCAGATCAGCCGCGCCTCGGCCTCAGTCCAGCTCAACGCCATCCTCGATTGGGGGCTGGCTCGGCGCATCTTCGTCCCCGGCGACCGCCGCCAATACTATCAGGCCGATCCCGACCACTGGTCCTGGTTCCGGCGCGCGGCAATCGTGCGCAAGCGCCGCGAATTCGACCCGATCGTCGCGCGCCTCGGTGAAGCGCTCGCCGCCGCGCGCCAGGCAGCGCCGGGCAACGCCGAGGTGGCCATCCTCAGCGACCGCCTCGCCGTCCTCCATCGCTTCGTGGACGAGTTCTTCCGGGGCATCGGGCTCGTGCTCGAAGAGGAAGAGGCGCTCCTGCACTATCTCCTCCGGCTCACCCCCGAGGAGATCAACGAGTTGCGCCAGGTCCTGCGCCTCGCGCTCGGACAGCCCGACGACGGCGCGGCGAAGTAGCGCCCGCTCGACACGACCACATCACACCGCAACGAACAGCGCCCCCGGCGATTCGCCGGGGGCGCTGTTGCAACGGCGGGGCGAGATCGTCCCGCCATCGGCCGCGCGACTAGGACTTGACCCACAGGCCGATATTCCACAGCTGCGAGTCCCACGGCGTGAACGCCCCGACCTGGAGACCCTTGGTCGTGGCGAACACGTCCTTGCGGGCGACGAGCGGGATCTCGGCGAAGTCGTTGATCTCGATGTCATTCGCCTTGATGTAGAGTTCCGCGCGCTTCTTCTCATCCAGCTCGGTCTTGAGCTGCTCGATCACCGCATCGTAGTCCTTGTTCGACCAGCGCATCGAGTTGCCGCCCGACCACTGATTCGCCTTCTGCGCAATCTCCGCCGTCGTGGACCCTTCCATGTAGCTGTAGGGATCCGGCGAGACATTGCCGTTGGTGAACATCTCGATGTCGGTGTAGAAGAGCGAGGCGGTGTCCGGGTTGGCACCCGAGCCGGGCGCGAAGTAGACCGAGGCGTCGGTCGACTTCAGCTCGACCTGCACGCCGATCTTCTCGAAGCCGTCCTTGATCACCTGCTGCGTCTTCTGCCGCACCGCATTGACGGTGGTGTTGTAGACGACCTTCATCTGCACGCCGCCCTTGGCCCGGTAGGTGCCCGACTTCGCCCAGCCCGCCGCATCCAGCAATGCGTTCGCCTTCGCCAGGTCGTACTCCGACTTGGTGTTGGGCGAGGCGTACTGCGGCGGGTTGTAGAGCAGATTGTTGGCAACCGCGCCCGCCTTGCCGTAGATGGAGTCGACGATCGTCTTCTTGTCGCAGGCCAGCGCGTAAGCGTTGCGCACTTCCTTGATAGTCTGGAACGGGTGCGGGGCCTTCAGGCTCGACCGCTCGCCGTCCACCTCCTTGTTCGGGTCGGTGAAGTTGACCAGCAGGCGCTCGGTGTTCGAGCCATTGCCCGCCACCACGGTGCCCTTACCGCCGCTCTCCAGCTGCGTCAGGACCGCTGCATCCACCTGCAAATTCCAGGCGTAGTCGAAGTCGCCGGTCTGCAGCACCGCGCGGGCCGCCGACGGCGCGTCGCCGCCACCCTTGACCAACAGGGTGTCGAAGAACGGGGCGTTCGCATCGCGATAATTCGGATTGATGTCGTAGGTCACTTCGTCGCCGGGCTTGAAGCTGACCACTTTGTACGGCCCGGTGCCGATCGGCTTGAGGTTCCCCGCGAAGTTCGCCGACGCCGCGCCCTTGCCATCCTTGAAGAAGTGCTCCGGCAAGATGCAGCCGGACTGATTGACAAAGGGGATGAACCAGGCCGCCTGGGGCGTGGCGAAGGTGATCTTCACCGTGGTGTCGTCCGTCGCCTCGACCGTCTTGATCGTCTGGTAGTTGCCGATCGTCGGCGCGGCGGTCTCCTTGTCGATCACGTAGTTGTAGGTGAAGACCACATCCTTGGCGGTGAAGGGCTGCCCGTCGCTCCACTTCAGGCCCGACTTCAGCTTCCAGGTCACCGTGGTCCCATCGGCCGACAACCCATTGTTCGCGCGCGAGGGAATCTCCGCCGCCAACACCGGCACATAGTTCCCCTCGCCGGTGATCACGGCCAGCGGCTCAAGGACCGGGCGCGAGGCATCGGTATCTTTCTGGCCCTGCGCCAGGTGCGGATTCAAGATGACCGGTGCCTGCCACCAGAGCACCTTCACCTGCCCACCGCCGCCGCGCTTGGTCGGGCGCGGTCCCGCCGAGCCTGCGGCCGACGCCGACGCCGCCGCGCTGGCCGACGCCGCTGCCGACTGGGGCGGCGCTCGTCGCCGCAGCCGAGGGCGCGGCGGAGGCCGCCGTGGAGGGCCGGGCCGACGCGCTCGCCGCCGCCGACGCGGCTGCCGATGGCGCGGCGCTCGCCGCCGCGCCGGTGCTGGCGGATGCTGGCGCGGCCGACGCAGCGGCGGATGGCCGCGCGGTCGCCGGGGGCACGGTGGCGGTCGCGCTCGCGCCGCAGGCCGCGAGGATCGCGGTGATCGCCGAGGCCGACAGGCCCAGCGCCACCGCCCGTTTAGATGAACTCGCGCCGACTCACTTGCCCTGCTATCAACTCGCTGGTTAATGACTGGACGGGATCACGATCTGCCATGCGTGTTCGCCTCCTTCTGCTGCGTCAACAACGAGAACACCTGCGCGAGATCGATTGTCCGGAAATCCGTCGTGACGTTAACGACGTACTCCCCGGCACGGAAGTTCCCGCGCCCCCCTACGCCCTGCCCCAAGGGTTCAAAGAGAGGCCCATGTTAGCCTGGAATACACACCAGGGCAGGATTGTACCACAAAGCACCGGATGTCAATGACACAGGACGTTTTGGTTCAGCATCGGGCAGCGCAGGCACCGCAAAGGGGCGGGGCCACGCGGCCCCGCCCCTTCCTTCAACTCGTGCCAAGCGCGAAGATGCCTTACTTCCGAATCCAGAACCCGATGTTGTAGGTCTCGGAGTCCCACGGGGTGTAGGCCCCGATCTCCAGCGTCTTGGCCGTAGCCGAGACATTCTTGCGGGCGACCAGCGGGATCTCCGCGAAGTCGTTGACCTCGATGTCGTTGGCCTTGATGAAGAGCTCGGCGCGCTTCTTGTCGTCCAGCTCGGTGCGCAGTTGGTCGATCACCGCGTCATAGTCCTTGTTCGACCAACGCATGTAGTTGTTCCCCGACCACTGGTTCGCCTTCTGCGCGATATTCTTCGTGATCAACCCCTCCATCAGGCTGAACGGGTCGGGCGAAGAATTACCGGTGGTGAACATCTCGATGTCGGTGTAGAAGAGCGACGCCGAATCGGGGTTGCCGCCCGAACCGGGGGCGAAGTAGACGCTGGCATCGGTCGACTTCAGTTCGGTCTGAATGCCGATCTTCTCCCAGCCGTCCTTGATCACCTGCTGCGTCTTCTGCCGCACCGCGTTGACCGTCGTCTGGTAGACGACCTTCATCTGCACGCCACCCTTGGCGCGGTAGGTGCCGCTCTTCGCCCAACCGGCGGTGTCGAGCAGCGCGTTCGCCTTGGTCAGGTCATATTCCGACTTGGTGTTCGGGGAGTTGTACTGCGGCGGGTTGTAGAGCAGATTGTTGCCGATCGCCCCGGCCTTGCCGTAGATCGTCTCGACGATCGTCTTCTTGTCG
The DNA here is from genome assembly GCA_046328475.1 of Chloroflexia bacterium. GTDB lineage: Bacteria > Chloroflexota > Chloroflexia > Thermomicrobiales > CADCWN01 > CADCWN01. The sequence continues at coordinate 83,353 of JAXLWN010000006.1, forward strand.
CAGGCCAGCGCGAGCGCGTTGCGCACGTTCTTGTCGACCAGGAACGGGTGCGGGTTCTTCAGGCTCGACCGCTCGCCATCCGTCTCCTTGTTCGGGTCGGTGAAGTTGACCAGCAGGCGCTCGGTGCTCGCGCCGTTCTGCGCGACGACCACCCCCTTGCCGCCCTGTTCCAGCTGGGCGAGTACGGCCGCGTCCACCTGCAGGTTCCAGCCATAATCGAAATCGCCGGTCTGCAGCACCGCGCGGGCCGCCGACGGCGCGTCGCCGCCGCCCTTCAGCAGCACCGTATCGAAGAAGGGGGCATTCGCATCCCGGAAGTTCGGGTTGATATCGTAGACCGCCTCGTCGCCCGGCTTGAAGCTCACCAGCTTGTACGGCCCGGTGCCGATCGGCTTCAGATTCGCCGGGAAGTTCGACGCCGCCGCGCCCTTGCCATCCTTGAAGATGTGCTCCGGCAGGATGTGCCCCTGCCCGTTCACGAAGGGGATGAACCAGGCCGCCTGCGGCGAGGTGAAGGTGATCTTGACCGTCGTATCGTCCACCGCCTCGACCGTCTTGATCGTCTGGTACGACCCGGTCGTGGTTGCGCCGGTCTCCTTATCGATGATGTAGTTGTAAGTGAAGACCACGTCCTTGGCGGTGAGCGGCTGCCCATCGCTCCACTTCACGCCCGCCTTCAGCTTCCAGGTCACCGTGGTGCCGTCGGCCGAGAGGCCGTTGTTCGCGCGCGACGGGATCTCCGCCGCCAGCACCGGCAGGTAGCTGCCGTCGCCCAGAATCACCGCCAGCGGCTCGTAGATGATGCGCGAGGCATCAAAATCCTTCGTGCCCTGCGAGAGGTGCGGATTGAGGATGACCGGTGCCTGCCAGTAGAGAATCTTCACCTGGCCGCCGCCGCCACGCTTCGTCGGGCGCGGTGCCGCCGAGCCCGCAGCCGAGGCCGAGGCCGCCGCGCTGGCCGACGCCGCTGCCGACGGGGCCGCGCTCGTCGCCGCAGCCGAGGGCGCGGCGGAGGCTGCCGTGGAGGGCCGGGCCGACGCGCTCGCCGCCGCCGACGCGGCTGCCGATGGCGCGGCGCTCGCCGCCGCACCGGTGCTGGCGGATGCTGGCGCGGCCGACGCAGCGGCGGATGGCCGCGCGGTCGCCGGGGGCACGGTGGCGGTCGCGCTCGCGCCGCAGGCCGCGAGGATCGCGGTGATCGCCGAGGCCGACAGGCCCAGCGCCACCGCCCGTTTAATGAACTCGCGCCGGTTCACCTGCCCGGCGATGAGTTCGCGGGTCAACGATTGGATCGGATCGCGGTCGGCCATGAGCGTTGCCCTCCTCCTGTTGCGACGAACCACACGGACATATCGTATCGGAAACCGGTTGTGCGGCAGCAGCGACACGCTGTGCGTGTTGCATAACACCGAACGAAATCGGCCCCACACCGACTCAAACCCTGCCCCCCGCAGGATCGAGCGAGATGCCCAAGTTGGTCAGAAAGCACGACATTGTGCACTGTTGCTGGTTGACGGCAGTATAGAGATCCCAGCACGCCGCGTCAAGATGGCTTAGACACGGCCACCGCCCCCGACGCGACAAATTTACTCTCCCCGCTAGACGCAGACCTGGGCACATCGGCAGAGAAGAAGGATAATGGGGGTAGGAATCTGAACCCCGGCGGCGATGCCGCCCGGAGCATGAGCGGGAGCGACGATGAGGGCACGGCAGCGCACGGTGGCGAAATGGCTCGCGGTGGGCGCGACAATCAGCATGTTCGTCGTGCTGCTCTCCGGCGTGACGGTGACCGACACCGGCTCGGGCGCGGGCTGCGGCACCTCCTGGCCCCTCTGCCACGGCGAGTTCATCCCCGAGTTCGCCTGGACCACCGCCATCGAATATAGCCACCGCGCGATCACCAGCGTCGCCACCCTGCTGATCGTGGCGGCCTCTGTCGGCGCACTCCTCTTCTGGCGACAGCGCACCGAAATCCGCATCCTGGTCCCCCTGATGCTCCTGTTCCTCGTCCTCCAGGCCGCGCTTGGCGCGCTGGCCGTGCTCTACCCCAGCTGGTGGGGGAGCAACGGCATCCTCGCGCTCCACTTCGGCATTTCGCTGATCGCCTTCGCCACCACCCTGCTCACCGCCACCCTGATCCACCAGATCGAGCGCGGCAGCGACCAACTGCGCGATCGGACCGTCCCGCGCGGCGTCGCGCTCGGTGCGTGGGCGCTGGCGGCCTATACCTATGGCGTCGTCTACCTCGGTGCCTATGTCGCCCACACCGACGCCAGCCTCGCCTGCCTCGACTGGCCGCTCTGCCAGGGCTCGGTCTTCCCCGGCTTCACCGGCCCGGTCGGCATCGTCTTCTCGCATCGCATCTCGGCCCTCATCCTGACCCTCGGCGTCATCGCGCTCGCCGCCTGGTGCTGGCGACAGCGCGCCACCCGCCCCGACCTCGCCTGGGCCTCGGTCGTCGCCGTCGTCACCCTCCTGCTCCAGCTTCGCCCTGGCCGCGGCGATCGTCTTCACTCGCCTCAGCCTCTACAGCGCCCCTGCCCACAGCGCGATCATCACCGTCTACTTCGGCGCGCCGTCTACATCTGCCTCAACGTCCTGCCCCGCCCGCTGGCCGCCCGCACCGCCGAAACAACCAGCCAGCCGGTTAACACGCCAGCCAATCTGCCCATCGGCAGCGCCCAGCGCGCCGACGCCCTGACCCATTGACCCACTGACCCACTCAAAGTACGGACACTCGAACGTACAGACGCACGAACAGACCAATCACGGAGGATGCGTGCGCGGCTGCTGGCTCGGCCTCTTCCTGGTGGGCTCGATCGCTGTCTTCCTCGGGGCGGTTGCGTTCGCCATGCTCGCCACCCCCGCCGAGCGACCGCCAGCTTTCACGCCGGTCCCGGTCAGCACCGAAGCGGTCGGGCGTTTCGACACCAAGATCGCCACGGTGCGGAACGCCACCGCGCCGACCACGATCGAGATCGACGAAGAAGAGGCCACCTCAAAAGTCGCCGATCTCCTCGCCGACGAGCCGGAAGCCCCCGCCGTAGACAACCCCCAGGTCACCTTCCGCGACGGCAAGGTCTATCTCAGCGGCGTCACCAGCGACACCCCGATCGCCATCAGCTTCCTCATCACCGCGCGCGTCGAAGTCGCCGACGGCAAACCGAAGGTCGTCGTCGAGAACGTCGAAGCCGGTCGCCTCTCCGTCCCCGGTGCCCTCCGTTCGCAGATCGACGACCTCGTCGCCCAGCAAGAACGCCTGCTGGACGACCTCCCGATCTACGTCACCGATGTGCAAGTCCTCGATGGCAAACTGGTCGTCACCGGGCAACCAAAATGACGGAGGGCGTGGGCGTGGGGACGTGACGGCGACGGCTCGTATCCGCCCATGCTTTCCTCGCTTGCAGCCGCTGGTTCAATGTGATTCCCCGCGCCTTTGACGATCGCGTCGAACCGAGGATCAGGGGAAGGGAAATGCGGATCGCCTACAGCGTCCTCTACGTCGCCGATCTCGCGGCGATGACCCGCTTCTACCACGACCTCCTCGGCCTCCCGGTCGCCGAGCAAAACGACCGCTTCCGTCGCCTTCGGCGGCCCCGGCGCACCTCTGGCCCTCGAAACCGGCGGCCCCACCCCCGACGGCCCCCGCGCCAAAGACCGCAACCCCACCCTCGTCCAGTTCGCCGTCGCCGACATCGCAGCCAGCGTCGCCGATCTCGCCAGCAAAACATCCCCATCGAAGGCGACATCCGCCGTGGCCCCTTCGGCGCCCTCGCCTTCTTCCGCGACCCTGAAGGCAACCGCCTCGCCCTCCTCCAGTCCCCATGATGCTTGCGCAATCCTGCAGCGAGATTCTTAGACCTTCGCCAACGCCCCTCACGCCACAAATCAGCCCACGGCACAACGCATGGTCCCAGTCCGCGCAGGCGGACTTCGCGGCGACCCCAGTCGCCTCAGCCCGGGTACCCACCGCAGTGGGTGATTCAGTCCACCGGCCCCCGCCCCAACCGCGCCTCCAACGCCGCGAACTGCGCATCCAGCAGCGCCCGCACCGCCCGAATTCGCTCCCGCGCCGCCCGTCGCTCCCCTCCGTCAGCGCCCGGTGGCCCTCCAACGTCATCGTGTCCGCATCATCCGCAGGATACGGCGGCGCGCAAATGAACAGCACCCGCGCCTCCTCCGGCCCCGGATTCCCGAATGACAGCGACACCAGCGGCGGCGCAACCGTGTCGCCCGCCCGCACACAAACTCCGTCGTCTCCCCCGTCTCCCATCCCCATCGTCACCACCACGCTCCCCGACAGCACATAGGTAATCTGCTCCAGCGACCGGTGCGCATGGACACCAAACTGCCCCGGCGGCAGCCGCCCCTCCGCCAGCGTCATCCCCAGCAGCCCCGGCAACGCCACCGGATGCACCGCAATCCCATCCGGCGCAATCACCACCAACGCATCCGTCGCCCGCGTCGGCCCTCCCTGCAACGCCATTCGCTCCCTCCTGTCACGTCCCCGCGCACACAGGAGAACGGATCCCTTCGCTGCGCCCACGACACCCCGGAGGCGTACCCTCCCCCTGTCATTCTGAGCGCCAGCGAAGAATCCGTCTTAACTCTCCCGCTTACTTTCAGTTCGCCCCACCTATGGGCGCAAACATTTGAAATGCCACGCACCCCAGTCCGCGCAGGCGGACTTTGCGGACCCGTGAGGGTCCTTCAGCCGGGACTTCAGTCCACCGGCCCTCCCGCCGCCGAGCGGCTCCACCCCTACAAAATCCGCCCCCCCGGCAGATTCACCCAGCTGCTCATCTCGTGCGGCGGCGTCACCGACTCCGCCGGGCAGATGTAATTCTTGTTCAACTGGCCGATGCTGGTGACACCGAGCAACCCCATCTCGCAGATGATCTCATCCTCCAGAATCTCCAGCATCCGCACCACCCCATCCTTGCCGCCCGCAGCCAGGCCCCACGCCTGCAACCGCCCGAGCGCCACCGCATCCGCGCCCAGCGCAATCGCCTTCAGGATATCGCTGCCGCGCTGCACGCCGCCATCCATGATCACGCGCGCCTTGCCGTTCGCCGCCGCCACGATCTCCGGCAGCGTGTCGAGCGTCCCCTGCGCGTGGTCGATCTGGCGACCACCGTGGTTCGTCGCCCAGATGACATCAACCCCGTGCTGCACCGCCAGTTCCGCGTCCTCCGCCGTCTGGACCCCCTTCAGCAAGAACGGCCCGCCCCAGACTTCCTTGATCATGTCCATCGTCTCCCAGGTCAGGGAGGCGAGATAGTTCCGGGTCGGAATCGTCCGCTGCGTCGGCCGCTGGTAGCGCGACACCATCGGGCGCTCGCGGCGGCTATAGTGCGCCACGTCCACCGTCAGCGCCAGCGCGATATACCCGGCCGCCTTCACCCGCCCCAGGATCTCCTCGGTCCACTTCATGTCGCCGTGAACATAGAGCTGGAAAATCTTCGGCGTCGGGGTCGCCGCCGCCGTCACCTCCAGCGCCGGTTCCGTGACCGAACTCACGCAATGCATGATCCCGAACTCGCTCGCCGCCTGCGTCGAGCCGGCCCCGGCCGACGGATCGAAGACCTGCAACGAGCCGATCGGTGCCAGGATCGCCGGGATGCGCAGCTGCTGCCCCAGGAACGTCGTGGAGGGATCGATCTCCGACACATCCACCAGCACGCGCGGCCGGAACGCGATCCGGTCGAACGCGTGGCGATTGCGCCGCAACGTCGTCTCCGACGCCGCGCCCCCAACCAGGTAGTCCCAGACCCCCTGCTGCACGCGGATGCGCGCTTCTTGAATAATCTCGTCGTTGGTCACAATGTCCTGACGCACCTGCTGCCCTCCTCGATCTGCTGCCAAACACGAGCGCGGTGCAGCGCGCTCGCTCAACCCCACCAAGAGACACGACCGTGGTCGCCGACCCGGCGCATTCTAGCACCGCCGCGCCCACGCCACGCGCCAGATCGCGCGGGCACCATCCCGCTGTCCCGAGGGTGGGATCCCACTGTCCCAGCGGACAGGATGCGCACGAATCGCCCCCGGAACCCCGTTGAGCCAATACACACATCGCGCAGGGACTGAGACGTCGAGCCCCCGTCGCGGATGTGTCCCAGAGGGTGGCCACCCGCAGTATTTCAGCAGAGAGTAGGAGGTAGACAATGTTCAGCCCATACGAGGTCGAAACCCTCGCCAGGCTGCAGCGCGAGGAGGTCGCGCGGCAGGTCGCCGCCAGCCGCCTCGCCAGTGAAGCGACAAAAGCGACGCGCGGCAACCCCACGCCCCGCCCGTGGCGGCAGTCCCTGGCAACCGCGCTCCGCGCAGCGGCGACCCGACTCGCCCCCACCACGGCCGAGCCGGCAGCCGAGCCGAAGCCACTCGTCACGTAGGAAGTTCGGAGGTGGCACATGGATGAATTGTGGACCGCATTCGTCGTCGTCGATCAGGTCAGTGGCGGCAAAACACTCCAGGCGCTCTACGACCGCGCCGGCGACGAGCCGAAACGCCCGCTCCGCCGCGCCCTCGCAACCGCCCTCCGCTGGCTCGCGGCGCACCTCGCCCCGCTCCCCGACACCCCGCCCGCCGCGCCGCCGCTGACCGAAGTCCCAACACTCCTCTAAACACCCGTGCGGGGCCACGCACCCACGCGGCCCCGCACCACCCCTCCCCAATTCGTCATTCGTCATTCGTCATTCGTCATTCCCGCAGCCTGAATCGCTGAATCTTCCCCGTCGCCGTCTTCGGCAACTCATCCACAAATTCCACCCAGCGCGGGCGCTTATACTCCGCCATCTGCTCCCGGCAATACGCGATCAACTCCGCCGCCAGCGCCTCCGACGACACAAACCCGGCGCGCAGCGCCACAAACGCATGCGGCTTGATCAGCTCCGAGCCATCCGCCCGCCCGATCACCGCGCACTCCAGCACCGCCGGGTGCCCCAGCAGCGTGCTCTCCACCTCGTTCGGCGACACCCAGATGCCGCCAACCTTCAGCATGTCGTCCGACCGCCCCGCGTGCCAGTAATACCCATCGGCGTCCACCACGTACTTATCCCCGGTGAAACACCACTCTCCCCGAAACGTCTGCTTGCTCTTCTCATACTGGTGCAGATACGACAGCGCCAGCGTCGGCCCATTCACCAGCAGGTTGCCGACCTCCCCCTGCGCCACTGGCTGCCCCGCGTCATCCACCAGCCGCACCGCAAATCCCGGCACCGGCTTGCCGCTACTCCCCGGCCGAATATCACCCGGCCGATTCGACACAAAGATGTGGTAGACCTCGGTCGAGCCGATCCCATCGATGATGTCAAGCCCCGTCCGCCCCTTCCAGGCGTGCCAGATCGGCGCGGGCAGCGCCTCCCCCGCCGACACGCACAGCCGCAGCGACGACAGGTCGTAGCTATCGAAATCGGCCAGCGCCATCGACGCCGCATACCCGGTCGGCGCGTTATAGAGAATCGTCGGCTTAAAGCGCTGCACCAGCTCCAGGATCCGCGCCGCCAGCCTCGGCGGTCCCGCGTAGAGCACGCAACTCGCCCCCACATACCAGGGGAAAATCAAATTGCCGCCCGTCCCGAACGTGAAAAAGAGCTTTGCCAGCGCAAAGGTCCGATCCTCCTCGCGCAGCCCCAGCACATTCACCCCCCACAGCTGCGCCGTGAGCGGATAATCCTTGTGCGCGTGCAGGATCCCCTTCGGCTCCCCCGTCGTGCCGCTCGAATAATTCAGCGAGCAGAAATCTTCCCGGTGCGTCTCCGCCGCCGCCAACTCCGCCGACTGCCCACCGATCCACTCTTTAAACGTCCGATCCCCCTCCGATGCCCGCTCCCCAATGACCACCACCAGCTCCAGGCCCGGCAACCCCTCACGAATCTCGGCAATCGCCGCCACCAGTGACTCGTGCACGATCAGCACCCGCGCCCGGCAATCGCGCAACATATAGGCATAGTCGCGCGGCCTCAGCAGCGTATTCAGCCCGACCGCAATCGCGCCGATCTTCACAATCCCGAAGAACGACGTCACCCACTCCGCGCCATCGAGCGCCAGAATCGCCACATAGTCGCCAAACCGGACCCATCCCCCAGCAGCGCATTCCCAGCAGTTCCGCCTCTCGGCAACCTCCCGAAACGTCAGCTCGCGCTCCTCGCTATGCAGCGCCACCTTCTCCGCCCGCCCCGGCAAATTCACTCAAAATATCAACCGCGTTATAGAAAAGCGGCACATCGACACCTGCATCATCACCCACCCCTCCGCGAACTCCGGTTCCAGGTTCCAAATTCCTCCCACCCAACATTGAACTTTGAACTTTGAACCCCTCCTCGTTACTCGTTCCTCGTTACTCCCCGTCCACTCACGACTCACGTCTCACGACTCACGTCTCCGAAATCACCGCCATCCCCTCCATCTCAATCACCGCCTCATCCTGAAACAACGCCACAATCTCAAACAGCGCCATCGTCGGGTAATACCCCCGGAAATACTCCCGAAACAACGCCCCCAACGGCTTCAACTGCGCCCGGTACTCATCGATCCGTCGCCCATTCAACTTCACAATATCCCGCATCGTCCCACCAGCCGCGCCCACCACCACCGCAAATTGCTCAACACCTGCCCGCACTGCCCACCAGATCCCCCGGTGCCACGATCCGCCCATCCGCCCCACTCGCATCTGCCCGCCAGAAACAGCAACCGCCCCCTCGGTCACAATCCCATGATTAAACCACTCGGCCGCGCCAGCATCGGCGGATTCACAATCTCCTTCACCATCCCCACCACCTCCTCCGCACCACCGCCACCCGCGCCCCCGTTCCCCACCCTCTCCCTTCAGGGGAGAATCGCGCCGCCGCAGCGGCGGGGAAGATCTACCTCGCGCCTGCCACCGCACTGCGCCATCGCCTTACACTCGCGATAGTTCTTCCCCCTCTCCTCGCGGGAAAGGGGTGCCGCCGTAATGGCGGGGTGCGGCTGATCTCTGATCTCTGATCTCTGATCTCTCGCCCCCTACCTCCCCACAAACCTCGGCCTCGCCTTCTCCAAAAACGCCTCATAGAAAATCCGGTGATCCTCCGCCATCAGCAGCAACGCCTGCGCCTGCGCCTCGGCCTCCAGCGCCGACGCCAGATCCATCTGCCACTCGTTGTTCACCATCCGCTTCGTCATCCCCAGCGCCATCGTCGGCCCCTGCGCCAGCCGCTTCGCCCACGCCTGCGCCGTCGGCAGCAACTCCTCGTGCGGCACCACCCGATTCGCCAACCCGTAGCGATCCGCCGTCGCCGCATCGACCGTATCCCCGAACAGCAGCAACTCCAGCGCCCGCCCCTGCCCCACAATCTTCGGCAACAGAAACGCCGCGCCCATATCGGCCCCCGTCAGCCCCACCTTCGTGAACAGAAACGCAATCCGCGCCTTTTCCGACAAAATCCGCAAATCCGACGCCAGCGCGATCACCGACCCCGCGCCCGCCGCCATCCCATTGATCGCCGCGATGATCGGCTTATCCAGCAGCCGCATATTCCCCACGACCGCGCCCGTCATCCGCGCAAAATCGAGTGCCCCTTCACATCCCGCTGCAACAGCTCCCCGATAATCGTATGCACATCGCCACCCGAGCAGAACGCCTCCCCCGCCCCGGTCAGCACCAGCACCTTCACATCATCGTCATACCGTAACGCCTCCAACAAATCCCGAAACTGCGCATACACCTCAAACGTCAGCGCATTCAGCACCTCTGGCCGGTCAAACGTGACCGTCGCCACCCCATCCCCAACCTCATACCGAAACCCATATTCCACAGCCACACCCCACACTAACTATCCGCCTGCGCGAGCTTCGCCAGTGCCGTCACAAGCCCTACTCGCTTCCCCTGCTCACTGAGCACTGAGCACTGAGCACTGAGCACTTCTCACTCGACACTCGGCACTCCAGCACTCCGCACACTCCGCACCACTAAAACATCACCGCCCCCCATCCACATTGATCGCCTGCCCCCGTAATTCCCCCACTCCCCTCCTGCGCCAGGAACAACGCCACCGCCGCCACCTCCTCCGGCGTCACCAACCGCCGCTGCGGACTCAGTTGCTCCAGCGACGCTGCCGCGCCTTCGCCTCATCCATCCCCGTCCGCGCCACAATATTCGCGATCGTCCCCTCCGTCATCGGCGTATCCACATACCCGGACAGACCGCATTCACCGTAATCCCCAATAGCACCAGCTCCGCCGCCAGCGCCCGCGTCAACCCCAGCACCCGTGCTTCGCCGCCGTATACGCCGCAATATACCGGCCACCACTCTTCTCGCCGCGATCGACGCGATCATGATGATCACCAGACCGCTGCTCCACCATCCCCGGCACAAACGCCTTCGTCACCAGATACGCACTCGTCAATTCACCGCCAGCATCGAATGCCACAACGCATCCGGGTGCCCCACAAACTGCAAGCTCCCCGCCGCCCCCCGCATTATTCACCAGCACATCCACCCCACCAACCTCGGCCACCACCCCGCTCCCGCAACCCCTCCACCTGCCCGCATCCGTCACATCGCACGGAATCGCAATCGCCCGCCCGCCAACTGCCTCAACCTCCCCCACCACCCCGCGCAAATCCGCCGACTCGCGCCACCGCCACCACCATCGCCCCGCCCCCGCAAACGCCAACACCAGCGCCCGCCCAATCCCCCGACTCGCCCCCGTAATCACCGCCGCTTCCCATCCACCATCACGCTGTTCTCCTCAGCCAAGGCTGTAATCGAGCGACAGCCGTCTCTCCGTGCAACGTCGAGCAGCACGCACACTTCCGCCCGTTAGCCACCAATCGTTGGATAGTACCTTCCCCCTCTCCTCATCAGGGGAGGTGCCGCCCGCAGGCGGCAGGGGTGGGGTTAACTCATACCTCGCAATCCCCACCATGCGTCAGTCAGAATTGCATCCCCTCTCCTTGCGGGAGAGAAGCGCCACCACAACGGCGGGGTGAGGTCCATCCGCTCAAAAATCCGCCCAGTCCATTATACTGCCGACAGCGCAACCACCCGGCCCGAAACCTAACCGGCGCCGGGTACCCGCAGTGGGTGGGGTTTCGTGGCCCGCAGGCCCTCAGGCGCGGTTTCAACCGCCGATGCGTCGGTTCAACCGCCAATGCCCCGAGCACACCATAGAGAATCACCATCATCGGCGGCGGCCCCGGCGGACTCCTACTTCGCCCTCCTCGCCAAAGAAGCCTGGCCCGACTACGACATCACCGTCTATGAGCGCAATCGCGCCGACGATACCTTCGGTTTCGGCGTCGTCTTCTCCGACGAAACCCTCGGCACCTTCCGCGACCACGACCGCCCCTCCTATGAGATGATCCGCCGCAGCTTCGCCTACTGGGACGACGTCGAAGTCCACTACGGCAACGAAATCATCCGCTACGGCGGCAACAACTTCTGCGGCTGCTCCGCCAGCAACTCTGCACCTCCTCCAGACCCGCTGCCGCGAACTCGGCGTGACAATGTGCTTCCAGCACCCCGTCGACGACCTCGCCCAGTTCGCCGACAGCGACCTGATCGTCGCCGCCGACGGCATCAACAGCGCCATCCGCACCCGCGACCAGGCCCACTTCGGCACCACCGTCGATCTTCGCCCCAACAAATTCTGCTGGCTCGGCTCCACCAGGCCGCTCGACGCCTTCACCTTCTACTTCAAGGAGACCCCGCACGGCATCGTGATCGCCCACACCTACCAGTACGCACCCAACAGCAGCACCTGGGTGATCGAACTCACAGGGGAAACCTGGACCGCCCTCGGCTTCGACACCATGTCCGAACCCGAATACATCGCCGCCCTGGAAACCCTCTTCGCCAACGAACTCGCCGGGCACCCCCTGATCGGCAACCGCTCCGTCTGGCGCAACTTCCCCACCATCCGCAACGCCCGCTGGGTCAAGGACAACCTCGTCCTGCTCGGTGACGCCAAAGCCACCGCCCACTACTCGATCGGTTCCGGCACAAAACTCGCAATGGAAGACGCCATCGCCCTCTTCGAATCCCTCCGCGCCCGCGACGCCATCCCCGCCGCCCTCGCCGACTTCGAGCGCGACCGCCGCGACGAGGTCGAGAAGACCCAGCACGCCGCCGAAGTCTCGCTCGCCTGGTTCGAGCACGTCGCCCGCTACTGGGGCATGCCCCCCGAGCAATTCGCCTTCGGCCTGATGTCCCGCTCCAAGCAAATCACCTACGAAAACCTCCTCCTGCGCGACGAAGCCTTCGTCCAGCGTGTCGAAGCCGACTTCCGCGACCGGGCGAAAGCCGCAGGCTACCGCGTCGGCCCGAGCACCCCCGCCATGTTCACCCCCTTCCGCCTGCGCGAGATGACCCTCGAAAACCGCGTCGTCGTCTCCCCGATGGCGCAATACATGGCGGTCGATGGCGTCCCGAACGAGTGGCATTATGTCCACCTCGCCAGCCGCGCCATCGGCGGTGCGGGCCTCATCTTCGCCGAGATGACCTGCCCCGCCCCCGACGCCCGCATCACCCCCGGCTGCACCGGCCTCTACACCGAGGAGCAGCGCGACGCCTGGGCGCGCATCGTGGACTTCGTCCACCGCCACAGCCGCGCCAAAATCTGCCTGCAACTCGGCCACGCCGGGCGCAAGGGCTCTACCCAACTCGGCTGGGAGGACGCCGACCATCCCCTCCCCGACGACAACTGGCCCCTCGTCTCCGCCTCCCCGCTCCCCTACTTCCCCGACAGCCAGGTCCCCCAGGAGCTAACCCGCGCCGACATGGCCCGCATCACCGCCGAATTTGTCCAATCGGCCCGCTACGCCGAGCAGGCCGGCTTCGACATGCTCGAAATCCACATGGCGCACGGCTACCTGCTCGCCAGCTTCATCTCCCCGCTCACCAACCGCCGCACCGACGCATACGGCGGCGGCATCGCGAACCGCGCCCGCTTCCCACTCGAACTCTTCCGCGCCGTCCGCGCCGTCTGGCCCGCGCACAAGCCGATGTCCGCCCGCATCTCCGGCACCGACTGGCACCCCGACGGCCTCACCGACGCCGACCTCATCCACCTCGCCACAGCCCTCAAAGACGCCGGTGCCGACCTGATCGACGTCTCCGCCGGGCAGACGATCCCCGACCAGCGCCCCGTCTACGGCCGCATGTTCCAGACCCACCTCGCCGACGCCGTCCGCAACGAAGCCGACATCGCCACGATGGCCGTCGGCAACATCACCACCGCCGACCAGGTCAACACCATCCTCCTGCAAGGCCGCGCCGACCTCGTCGCCCTCGCCCGCCCCCACCTCACCGACCCCTACTTCACCCTCCGCGCCGCCACCCAGCACGACCATCGCCGCCAATATTGGCCCAACCCCTACCACCCCGGCCGCGACCAGATCTACCGCCTCGCCGCCCGCGACCTCGCCGACCAGCGCGCCCAACGCCTCGCCCTCCGCCCCCAAACCCACCGCGCCCCCCCGACGAACCCTAACGTCGCGTCCCTATCGAGGGCAGAGCGTCCCCTTTGATCCTGAACAACCACCTTCGATCCTGAACAACCACCTTCCCCGGCGACCGCACGGCCATCCACCACCCGACCGCACCTACCCCAGCTTTCTCCCAACGTGGCATGTTTTGCCCTCCTCGACGGGTACGTTAAAGGAGCGGCACCAAACCGCCCAGGCCGCGCCGTACCCAAACCACGGAGGCACCATGACCACGAACCTCACCCCGAGCACCGCCTTAAAGTCCCCCACCTGTGGGGGATTTAGGGGGCCAACCCCGGCCCAGCCACACACCTTTACCAGCGCCACTCAACAAAAGTCCCCCCAGCATTGGGGGGACTTAGGGGGGCCTCCCCGCGCCCACGCCACCCGCATCGCCCCACCAGGGGAAGGCAGAAAAAAGTGAAAATGCAAAAACAAACCTACTTTTCCCGGCGTAACTCGCTTACACGTAACTCACTTGCACACTTACATCCCAACGCACTGACGCACTGACGCACTGACGCGCCGACACACAACCCCGTTTACCCCCTCCCCCTGGCCCCAACGTCACCCCCTCCGGTACGGTCGGTGGTACGTGCGGGGCATACCCGGAGCAGGTTACACACCGTACACTCAAGAAAACACCGCACCTGGTCGTGCCTGTAGATTGCCACCGTGAGATCGCCGTGATAACGACGCTCGCCCGTTTCCGGGCAGCGCCCTGGCTGTTCTATCTAATCCCTGGTCTCCTCGTGACGGGGATCTACTTCGCGCTATCCTCCGCGCTCGCCCAGAACCTCACCTACGACGCCGTCGGACTCTCGGCGGTCATCGCCATCCTCGTCGGCATCCAGCTACACCGCCCTGCCCACCGCGCCCCCTGGTATCTCCTCGCCCTCGGCGACGGGCTCGCCGTCGTGGGCGACCTGATCTGGACCTACAACGAGAACATTCGCGGCATCGCGATCCCCTTCCCCTCGATCGGCGACGCCCTCTACCTGGGCGGGCAGGGAATCTTCTGCCTCGGCGTGCTGCTGCTGCTCCGCAGCTACGCTCGCGGCCAGGATCGCGCCGCCTTGATCGACGCCGCCATCCTCGCCACCGGCATCGGCGTCATCGCCTGGGTCTTCCTGATCGACCCGCAGTTGCACGACACCACCCGACCGCTGCTCGCCCGCCTCATCGCCAGCGCCTACCCCCTGGTGGATGTGCTAATCCTCACCGCAGCGATCCGCCTCTCCCTCGGCACGGGCCGCCCCACCACCGCCATCCGCCTCCTCATCGCCACCCTGGCCGGCACCTTCGCAACCGACGTCATCTATGCCCTCCTCGTGGCGCGAGGGCAGTACCACACCGGCCACCCGGTTGACGCCGGCTGGCTGGTGGTCTACCTCCTGCACGGCGCGGTCGCGCTCCACCCTTCCATGCGCATCCGCCCCGCGTCGGCCGGATCAGGTGCCGAACTCCCGCCCGGCCGCCTGCCCCTACTGGCTCTCGCCGCCCTGACCGGCCCCGGCCTGCTGGCGCTCCAGGCCTGGCGCGGCGCGAACATCGACGTGCCGGTGATCGTGGTCGCCTCCGCCGCCCTCTTCCTGCTCGCACTCGGTCGCGTGCGCCTGCTCGCATCGTCCTCCCACCACCGCGAGGCCCATTTCCGCGCCCTCGTCCAGAGCGCCGCCGATGGCATCGCCGTCGTCGGCGCGGATGGCGTCGCCCTCTACCAGAGCCCCGCAGCCACCGCGATCATCGGCTACCACCCCGGCGAACTGATCGGCCGCGACATCTTCGCGCGCCTCCATCCCGCCGATCTGCCCGAGGCACAGCGCCTCTTCGCCGCCCTCCTCGCCGAGCCGGGCGACACCCAGATCGGCAACCTCCGCGTCCGACACGCCAACAACTCCTGGCGGATGCTGGAAGTGCGCGGCACCAACCTGCTCAGCGAACCGAGCGTCGGCGGCATCGTGCTCAACTACCGCGACACCACCGAACGACACCAGGCCGAAGCCCTCCTGGCCAGCCAGGCCGCGATCCTCGAGCGCATCGCGCACGACGCCCCACTCTCCGAGACGCTGGCCTTGCTCGCCCAGGATATCGAGGCCGCGAGCGATGGTGCCCTGATCTCCGTCCGCTTGCTGGAAGCCGACGGCGCGACCCTCCACTGCGTCGCTGCCCCGAGCCTACCGACCGCCTTCTCCGCAGCAACTGAGCGAATCCCGGTGGGCGAAGGCGTCGGCCTGCGGCACGGCCGCATTCCGCAGTACACCGGTGATCACCGCCGATATCGCGAACGACCCGTCGGATGGATTTCCGGATCACCCTCGCCCAGGGCTTGCGGGCCTGCTGGTCGATCCCCATCCTCTCCCGCGTCGAAGCCAACGACGCGGGGGAATCCCGCCTGCTCGGCACCTTCGCGATGTACTACACCGCGCCGCGCCAACCGGGCGCGACCGATTGGCGGGCCATCGACCGCTCAGTTGGACTCGCCGCCACCGCGATCGAGCGCTCCCGCGCGGCGGCGGCGCTCCGCGAGGAAGAACGCCGCTCGCGCGAACTCTACGCCGAGGCGCAGCGCCAGGCGCGCGAACTCGCCCTGCTCGACCAGGTCCGCACCGCCCTCGCCAGCGAACTCGATCCCAGGGCCGTCTATCGCACCATCGTCGAGGCGATCGCCGCCGCCCTCGTCTATCCGCGCGTCATCCTCTGCCTCATCCAGGGCGACGAAATCGTGCTGGAACACGCCTCCGGCTACGACCACCTGCGCGACCGCATGATCTTCCGCATGCCACTCTCACAGGGCGTCATCGGCCGGGTCGCGCGCACCGGCGCACCCGCCCTCGTGACCAACGTCGCCGCCGACCCCGACTACCGCGACGTGGGCGACGGCACCACGTCCGAGATCTGCGTCCCGCTCCGCGATGCCGGGCGCATCATCGGCGCGCTCAACGTCGAGGGCACGGGGACAAACTACCTCGGCGAGACGGATCTGCGCCTGATCACCGCGCTTGGCGAGCACGCCAGCCTCGCGATCGGCCGCGCCCGCCTCTACGCCGAGGCGCAACGCCAGGCCCAGGAGCTCGCGCTGCTCGACCGCGTCCGCACCGCCCTGGCGCGCGAACTCGCCCCCACGGCGGTCTTCCGCACGATCGTCGAGGCGATCGGTAGCATCTTCGGCCACACGCGCGTCAGCCTCTACCTGCTCGAAGGCGGCTACCTGGTGCGCCAATCGCTCACCGGGCCGGCCATCGATCGCTTCACCCGCTTGCCTATCGCGCGGGGCATCATGGGGCGCGTGGCGCGCACCGGCCAGCCAATCCTGCTCGAGGACGTGGACACCGATCCAGAATTCATCCGCGTCGCCCCGGACATCATCTCCGAGGTCTGCGTGCCCCTCTTCGACGAGGGCCGGGTCGTCGGCGTGCTCAACCTGGAAAGCACCGACGGCATGCGCCTCGGCGAACCCGACCTGCGCCTGATGATCGCCCTCAGCGAACAAATCGGCATCGCCATCGGGCGCGCACGACACTACGCGGCGGCGCGTTCTAGCGCCGATAACCTCGCCGCCGCGCAACGCATCGCCCACCTCGGGAGCTGGGAGGAAAACCTCCTCACCGGCACCATCATCTGGTCCGACGAAGCCTTCCGCATCCACGGCCGCGAGCCGCAGTCGTTCACCCCCACGGTGGAGCTCCTGGCGGAAGCGATCCACCCCGACGACCGCGAGGTAGTGCTGCGCGCCCGCCGCACCGCGCACGAAGGTGCCGAGCCCCGGCCGATCGACTTCCGCCTCGTGCGGCCAGACGGCGACGTGCGCATCGTCCACCAGCAGTCCGAAGTCATCCGCGACCATCAGGGGCGACCGGTCATCCGTCGCAGCGTCATCCTCGACGTCACCGAGCGGCGGGCGCTGGAAGCGCGGCTCGCGCACCAGGCGACCCACGACCCCCTCACCGGCCTACCCAACCGGATGCTGCTCCTCGACCGCCTCGGCCAGGCCCTCTCCCGCGCGCGGCGCGGCGGCTCCCCCTGCGCGGTCCTCTTCCTCGACCTGGACAACTTCAAGGTCGTCAACGACACCCTCGGCCACGACGCCGGCGACCGCCTGCTCGTCGCCACCGCCGACCGCCTGCGCCGCTGCCTGCGCGAGGGCGACACCCTCGCCCGTCTCGGCGGCGACGAGTTCGCCGCGCTCCTCGGCGAGGTGGCCGACGCCGACGAAGCCATCAAGGTCGGCCAGCGGCTCGCGCAGGCGCTCGAACCACCCTTCCCGCTCGACGGCCAGGTCTACCGCATCGGGGCCAGCATCGGCATCGTCCTCAGCACGCCCGAACACTCCCGCCCGGACGACTTGCTGCGCGACGCCGACATCGCCATGTACCGCGCCAAGAGCGCGAGCGACGTCCGCCTCGCCCTCTTCGACCCCGCCATGCAGGAGCGCATCGTGGAGCGCGTGGCGCTGGAACGCGACCTGCGCGGCGCGCTGGAGCGCGGCGAACTCTCCCTGCACTATCAGCCGATCGTCGACCTCGTCACCGGCCGCATCGTCGAGGCCGAGGCCCTGGTCCGCTGGCGGCACCCCCAGCGCGGCCTGGTCCCGCCCGACATCTTCGTGCCGGTGGCGGAAGAATCGGGGCTGATCGCGCCGCTCGGGCGCTGGGTGCTCGGCGAAGCTTGCCGTCAGGCCCGCGCCTGGCGCGATCGAGGCAACCATCTCGTCGTCGCCGTCAACCTCTCCGCGCGCGAGTTCGGTCAGGCCGACCTCGCGCGCGTGGTCGCCGCCGCCCTGCACGAGGCCGACCTCGCCCCCGATCAATTGCGCATCGAGATCACCGAGCGCCTGGCAATGCGCGACGCCGCCGTGACCAGCGCCACCCTCGCCGCGCTGCGCGAACTCGGCGTGCAGGTCGCCATCGACGACTTCGGCACCGGCTACTCGTCGCTCGCCTACCTCAAGCGCTTCCCCGTGGACGCCCTCAAGATCGACCGCTCCTTCATCGCCGGCCTGGGCAACAGCGCCGAGGACGCCGCGATCGTCGGGGCGACCACCGGACTCGGGCGCACCCTCGGTCTGGCCGTCACCGCCGAAGGGGTGGAGACCGCCGCCCAGGTGGCCCACCTCCGCGCCCTCGGTTGCGATCTCGCCCAGGGCTACTTCTTCGCCCGCCCGCTGGAACCCTGCGCCTTCGGCGCGCTCCTCGACACCGGGCTGATCGCCGACCTCCCGGCGGCCACGCGCCTGCCCCACGCCCCCACCACCGGCCAGCTCCGCCAGCGACGGACCGCGCGCTCGGCACACCGCACCCTCCCCACCATCATCGGCGCGGCGGGCAGCGAGTCTGCGTTCTGACCGCGCGACTCAGTCCGTTACCTCGTACGCATACAGGCCGCACAGCAAGTCGCGCACGAGCGCCAGGCGCGTCACGGGCAACCCCGCCCGCTCCCCGCGCGCCACGAAGTCGCCGAAGATCGCCTCCGCCTCAAACGGCCGCCCCGCCAGCAAATCCTGCGTCATCGAGGGCCAACTCCCCCCGGACGTGCGCGGCGTGCCCGGCGGCGGCACCAACTTGGCGATCGTCTCCTCGTCCGGACTCTCGACGTAGGTCTTGATCGGCGGGAACCCCGGATAATCCCCCACCATCCCGCCCTCGGCGGCCCCGATCGCCGCCGTCTCGCGGATCAGCCCCAAATAGGCCACCAGGAACTCGCGCACCTGGAAAATCGCCGACGCCGGGACGCGCGTCAGCGCCGACACCCCAAAGACCCCCGCCGCGTTGCACGCCTTCGACCAGAGCACGCTGCGGATATCATCCGGCACCGTCGTCGGGATCCCGGCCGCCTCCATGATCGCCGCCGCCGCGCCCGCCCGCGACGGCGACCGTTCGGCAAACTCCCCCAGATAGGTCATCCCCCTGGTCGCCACCGTGACCGTGCCATCCGCGTGCCGCTGCCCCGCCAGGATCGTCGCCCCCCCGACGACGCGCTGGACCCCGAACGCCGCCGCCAGCAGATCGTCCTTGACGATCCCATTCTGAATCCCGGCGACCCAGGCCATCTGGTCGTCAGCCGCAGGCCAGCCAGCCCGCACCGCCTCGATCGCCCCCGGCAACTGGTGCCCCTTCGTCGCGAAGATCAGCCCCGCCCCCGTCGGCAGCCGCGCCGGGTCGGTCGTCACCCCGACCACACCCGGCGGCGCGGGCGCGGGCGCGACCGGCACCGCCAACTCGACCGCGCCTTGCAGCCGAATCCGCCCGGCCTCGGCAAGCTGCACCGCCGTGCGCGGCGTCGCAAAGAGCGTCACCGCCTGCCCATTCGCCGCCAGCAGCGCCGCAAAGGCCTGCCCCAGCGCCCCCGCCCCCACGAACGCGAGCGGCATATCAGTCGCCCCCATCGCTCCCCCTCAGGCATTTTTCGGGCGCGCAGCCGCGCCCGAGTGCGTGCCGCCCGGATTCATCGCCAGGTTGCCGCCATCAAGCGGCAGCACATGCCCGGTGATGAACCCCGACGCATCGGACGCCAGGAACAGCGCGGGTCCCTTGATATCATCCGGCACCCCGAGCCGCCCGATCGGGATCCCCGTCAGAAAGTTCTCGCGCAGCCCAGGAGTCGCCGCCATCCGCTCCTCGAACGCCGGATTCGTCACCTGCGCCGGGGCAATCGCATTCACCCGCACCCCGCGACTCGCCCATTCGGTGCTCAACTCGCGCGTCAGCTGAATCACCCCGGCCATCGCGATGCTATAGGCGAAGTTGCCGCGCCCGAGCGCGCTCACCCCGCCGATCGAGGCCATGTTGATGATGCTCCCCTTCCCGGCCCGCAACATCCGCCGCCCGCCCTCCTGGCAAGCGACAAACTTCCCGATCAGCGCCCCCTGGATCACCGACTGCAGCTGCTCCAGCGGCAAATCCTCGGGATGCCCCAGGGTGTTGTTGCCGGGGATGTTCGCCAAAACGTCGATCCGCCCGAACTCGCGATCGACCCGCTCGAACATCGCCCGAATCTGCTCCGGATCGGCAACATCGCACACCAGCGGCACCACCCGCCGCCCCAGCCCCGCGATCTCCTGCGCCGTCCGCTCCAGCGTCTCCGCGCGCCAGTCGCAGATCAGCAGATCCGCGCCCGCCTCCGCGAACGCCAGCGCGGTCGCCTTCCCCATGTTCTGCCCCGCCCCGGAGACCACCGCGACCCGCCCGCTCAAATCGAACAGCGACAGCACCATCCGCCGACTCCCCCGCTACAACGCACGCTCAAACGCGCGCATCCAGCCCTCCGCTCACCCGCCACCTTGTTCGCGCGAGCGGCATCCTAGCATAGACGTGAGTCGTGAGTTGTCCGCGCGAACACCCCGCTCCAGAGAGGAGCGGGGTGTCAAGTGAAGCATCGCGTGTGTGCAAGGGAGCAGGGGCCGGTAAGAAATCTCGGCACAGGCAATGTCGCGCTAGTGACGAACTGAGTGCGGCCCCAGTGGCGTCGAAGCAAAGGGCGAGACCACGTCCGCGTGCGTTCCATCAAGGGTTGCCAGCGCAGCATCAGAACCGGGCACGTCGCCGATCCCAATCCCCCCGCCAGGAACCGCACCGCGAGAAACCACCACCGTCAGCAGGTCCACAGCCGCCGCATCGAACTGCGCCCCGCTCCCGGCCCGCAACCGGCGCAGCGCCTCGGCCGGATCCATCCCCTGCCGGTAGGGCCGGTCGGCGGTCATCGCGTCGAACGCATCGGCCACCGCCAGCCAGCGCCCGACGCGCGGAATCGTCTCCCCATCCCGGCCGAGATAGTAGCCCCGCCCATCCAACCGCTCGTGGTGCGCCCCCGCCCAGAGCGCGATCGTCTCCCAGCCGGGCACCGCCTTCAGCACGCGCACGCTATCCGCCGGGTGCCGTCGCAGCACGGCCCACTCGGGATCGCTCAGCGGCCCCGCCTTGTCGAGCACCAGATTCGAGACCGCCAGCTTCCCCAGATCGTGCAGCAGCCCGGCCAGCAGCACCGCCTCGACCTCCTCCGGCGTCGCCCCCGCCAGGCTCGCCACCGCCCCCGCCAGCGCCGCCACCCGGTGCGAATGCCGCGCCGTAAACGCCGATTTCGCATCGACGATCTCGGCAAAGACCCTGGCCAGAATCGGCGGCGTCAAGCTGTGGTCGCCTTGCAGCGGCGACTCGGCGAAGGCCAGTTCGACCCGCTGCACATCCAGCCACTCGCCAGGCTCGGTCGCCCCCTGCCCGCGCAGGATCGCGCCCAGTTCGCGCACCACCGCCGGATCGAGCCGCCCGCCCGCCTGCCCGGCGAGCCGCTCGGCCACTTCCACCGGCCCGGCCTCCTCGCCCCAGACAGCGGCCAGTTGCGCCGCCGCGACGAGCCGCGCCGCGATCGGAATCGCCGTCACGCTGCGCTTGCCGGGATTCCCCGAACCGTCCCAGTGCTCCCCGATCGCCCCAACACCCGCGATCGCGCCGACCGGACAGCGCAATTGCTCCGCCAGCCGCGCGGCCTCGGCGTTGCGATTGGCAAACTGCTGCCGGTAGCGACTCAACCCGAGCAGCGCCTGCGTCCACCGCCTCACGCGACCCGTCGCGCGGTCGGCCTGCCGATGCTGCAAATCCCACAGCAACGCGGCGAACGTCGCCGGGGTGTACCGCTCCATCCCAAGAACCTGGCGATGGAACGCGATATCGTCGGCCCCCAGCGCCGCCGTGAACGATGGTCGACTCGCGGCGCAGCCCGCATCCTTCAGCAACGCCGCCAGCGCAACATCCGCCAGTTCCGCCGCCCCCAGCCCGAGGCGTCGTCCCGTTTGCAGACCCAGGAACGCCGTCGCCTGCGCGTGCCCGAGCCGCCGCCCCATCACCAGGTCCAGGGCGAGCGACAGCCCGCGCAGCGCGTCCCACAGCGCAACAGGTTCCAGTGCCTCTGATCGCAACATCACGCCAGCAGTTCCCACACTCGACCCAGCCATCGCCTGCTCGCGACACCGATATATCCACACGTCTTCCCAGTATGCGTATCGAAATGCGAGGCGACTAGAGCCATTCATCCCAGGACTGCCTCGTTGCCGGCTAAATGGATGAACAACAGCCACTCGGCCACCAAAACCAAAGCTCGTCAGCTCGCCCAAAACGGCGCAACAACCACCCCGACGCGCACCCATCCACCCGGCTCGCACCCCACGCCAGCCGCACCCATCTCTCGTGCCTCGATTGCGGTCCTGCCTCCAGGCAGCCGCAAACCGCGCAACCGGTGATGCCCCAGCGCCTCCAGATCAACGCGCAACCCCATCCCCCGCCCAACGCCCGCGAGCGTGACCACTTGCCCATCAAGCCCAGGGAATATGTCATCGCGATACTCGTCGGCGAAGCAAAGCCGCAGCCCTGGCGCAATCGCCACCGTCTCCGACCCCTCATTCGTCGACAGCAAATCGAGATGCAGCGCCGCATCCTCCAGCCACGCCGTCAACGCAAGCTGAATGTTGCCAATGCGCACCGCGCACGTCGCCGCCGTCGGATCGCGCTCCACGAAGCGCCACGTCGCGCCGTGCGCACTCCCCTCACCACCCGACTCGGGTCCGAGCACAGCACACCCGGAGTCCAGCGGATGCGCGCGAAGCTCGCGCGGACCACCCGTGCGCACAACATGCCGCCAGCCGCCAGCCGCCGCCCCATCCTGCCGCACCGCGTAGCCAACACAATTCGCCCCGAACCCCGGAGCCAGCCACGCGATCGCCCGCCCGGTCGGATCGACGATCC
Organism: Chloroflexia bacterium; assembly: GCA_046328475.1. Classification (GTDB taxonomy): domain Bacteria; phylum Chloroflexota; class Chloroflexia; order Thermomicrobiales; family CADCWN01; genus CADCWN01. The sequence goes on from JAXLWN010000006.1 coordinate 106,555, forward strand.
GGAGCAGTTCCGCCCCCATCCCGACCCAACCCGGCGGCGCGACAGGCGTATCAAACCGGCGCATCGACCCCGCAAGCCCCGTCTCTCTTCGTCATCCGACATTCGTCATTCGTCATTCGTCATTCGTGCTCAGAGCGTCACGAAAATCGTGTCGTCCTCCACCGTCACCGGATAGCGCCGCAGCCGCACCCGCTCGTCGGCCAGTGCCTTTCCGGTCAGCAGATCGAATTCCCAGCCGTGCCACGGACAGGCCAGGATCTCCCCCTCGCGCCCCCAGCGATACTCGCCCGGAGGCGAGGGCAGCGTCGTCCCCCGCACCTTGCCCCGGCAGACCGGTGCCAGCTCGTGCGGGCAAAGATTCAGCGCCGCCACGATCTCGCCATTCACATTAAAGAGGCCAATCGAATGCCCCTTCACCTCAACCAACCGCCGCTCCCCAGGCGGGAGGTCGCTCGCGCGCCCCACCGGCCAGCGCCGGGGGCCGCGCGCGGCGTCGCGCTCAGTCATGTCGCGCCTCGGCCAGCGCCGCGCCACTGGCCGCACCATTCGCCACCGGCAGCCGGTACAGTTCCCGCGCCGTCTCGCCCATCACACGCGCCCGCAGCGCGGCAGGAAAGGGTCGCGCGGCGAAGTCGGGCGTATCCCCATCCCAATGCGGGAAATCACTGGAGAACATCACCATCTTGCCCACATCGAACATGTCGAGCATCGCCGTGAAATGCTTCGCCGCGTCCGGCTCCTCGATCGGCTGCGTCGTCAGCAAGATGTGGTCGCTGATCACCGCGCTCGGCGGGCGATCCAGCCAGGGCGTCGTCATCCGCAGCGCCATCCAGTTCTTGTCGAAGCGCCACATCAGCGGCGGCAACCAGAGCGCCCCCGCCTCCATCATCACGAACCGCAGCGTCGGGAACCGCTGGAACACCCCTTCGCTGACGAGGCTGACGAGGTGCGCCATGTAGCTCCCGACCAGCGTCGTGTGCCACTCCAGATAGCTCGACGGATACCCCGCCGAGGTCGGCGCACCCGAAATCCCGACCCCCTCCGTCCCCGGATGGATCGACACCGGCAGACCGTGCGCCACCGCCGCCTCGTAAATCGGGTAGTAGAAGCGATGGCCATACGGCAGCTGCGCCCCGCTCGGCATGATCACCTGCACCATGCCCGGATGATCGCCGACGCGATGAATCTCGCGCGCCGCCAGCGCCGGATCGCTCGGCGAGACAATCAGCGACGCCTTCAGGCGCGAGTCAACCGGCAGCCAATCCTCGATCAGGATATCGTTCATCGCGCTGCACACCGCCGCCCCGAAATCGGGCTCCGGCGACAGCCCATAACGCAAACTCCCCTCCGGGTTCAAGATGGCGTACTCAACACCATACGGATCGAGGAAGTGGCTGCCGATCAGCTTCGGATCGCTCTCGATCCGCACGCCCTCCTCCGTGACCGCATCGGCGCGCATCACCCCGTTCGGATTCCAGTAGCCCAATACGCCCGGCCCGCGATTCCCGCCCGCATAGCGCGTCCGCCAGGGCTCCGGCAGAAAATCGAGCACGCGCCGATCGTCAAGTACCGGGTGAATGTCGGCGTCGATCACCGACCACTGCTCAGCCATGCCACTCCGCCTTCATCCCAATCAACACCACGCCCAAACAGGCTGCCAGGAGGATACCATACACCCGGCGCAGCCCGGCACACTCCATGCAACGCCGAGACAGGATTGACGGTTTGAAGGTTGGACGGTTAGAAAGTTCGCAAGTTCGCAGGTTCAAACGCCACAATCCTCATAACCTTCAATCCTGCAAACCTTCGAACTGTACCCCCCGAACCTTGAACCTTGAACCATAGCCCCGCTTCCTCGGAGCCCACAATGCCCAGCCCCCGACAACACCTCGCCTCGTTCGCCAGCCGGATCGAGGCCCGCGCCGATGCCGCCCGCGTCCGTTTCCGCCTGCGACACGGCTGGATCGATCCCCTCCGCATCGTCACCTATCGCGGCTACGGCACGCGCGACGCGCTCCACCTGCGCGGGCGGGTCGTCTCGCGCAAGTCCGTCAATCGCCCCACGCGCGACGATTCCTCCTGGCGCAACCTGCGAGGCATGGTCCGGCGCTTCACCGGCGAAGAAATCCCCGGCGCGACCGTGCGCGTCCACTTCGCTGGCGACCCCGGCCCACCGATCGAGGCAACCACCGACGAGGAAGGATTCTTCGCCGTCACGCACCCCCTTCCCACCGCCGGATCGGGCTGGCACGAGGCAAAAATCGAACTCGTCGCGCCGCTGCCCCACGACCAACCAACCGCCCCCGCGACCGGCGACATCCTCATCCCCCCACCCGACGCCGCATTCGGCGTGATCAGCGACATCGACGACACCATCGTCCGCACCGGCGCGACCAGCCTGCTGACGATGGCGCGCATCGTCCTCCTCGGCAACGCCCACACCCGCTTCCCCTTCCCAGGCATCGCCGCCTTCTACACCGCCCTGGAGCGCGGCCCCACCGGCCAGGATCGCAACCCACTCTTCTACGTCTCCAGCAGCCCCTGGAACCTCTACGACGTGCTCGTCCTCTTCCTGGCGGTCAACAGAATCCCCGCCGGGCCGCTCTTCCTCCAGGATTGGGGCCTCGGGCGACGCACCCTGATCAAGACTGGCCACCGCGAGCACAAGCGCGCGGTCATCGACACGCTGCTCGCCACCTATCCCCAGCTCCCCTTCATCCTGGTCGGCGACAGCGGCGAACTCGACGCCGAAATCTACCGCGAGTCCACCCACGCACATCCCGGCCGCATCCGCGCGATCTACATCCGCGACACCCAGCTCGCCCACCGCGCCACCGCCGTCCGCGCCATCGCCGCAGAGTTGCGCGCCGGACCCACCCCCCTCCTCCTCGCCAGCGACACCGTCGCCGCCGCCGAGCACGCCGCCGCGCAGGGCCTCATCCACCCCGACGCCCTCCCCACCATCCGCGCCGACAAAGCGCGCGACCTCCCCCAATCGCCGCGCACCATCTGGCACCGCCTCTCGCGCTTACTCCGGGACCGGCAGGCATCGCACTAGACACCCACTAGACCACCCGTACTGCACCGGATGTACCGCCCCGATCGGCCCCTCTTGGGAATGCACAGCACAGCCCCCATCTCCTATGCTGAGAACGGGTAGCGGTCGTGCGATTCACGGTGCAGAGGGGCGAATGAGCGGGATGACAGGCGGCAACTGGCGCACAACATCGCCAGGAGTGTGGCTCGGGCGCTTGCTCGGCGGACCAGGCTTCACCGCCGCCGAGGTGCGCGAACTCCTCGCCGCCCGCAGCGACAGCGCGCGTTCCCGCGCCGTCCGCCAATGCCTCGCCCGCCCCGGCGACTGGCTCAACCCGCCCCCGGACGCCTTCACCCTCCCCTGGCGCTACCAGCGCCACGTCCCACGCATCGCCTTCTGGTACGCGCGCGGCGAGAGCATCCCCGCCATCGAAGCCCAACTCAGCGGCGTCGTCAGCACCTGGGCCGTCGAGCGCAGCCTCGCCGTCGCCTGCGCCCGCATCGCCGTCTGCCTCAACCGCGACCCCGCCACCTACGGCCTCGCCCGCTGATCCTGACTTGGTCGGAAAGTCTAGGATAGGCGTGAGAGCCAGTCGGCAACGTTGGAATGCAAGGGTTGATGCGGTGGCTGATGACGAGATCGTTGCCCTTGTCTCGCAGATCAATCAGATTGCAACGTACTACCACGCACTGCCCGATCTTCCGCTGCCGTTGCCAATGCGCTGCATCGTCCTTCCGTCCCTGCTTTGGGAACCGGACATGCTTGAGCAGCCACTGGAGCTAGCACTGCCAAAGGATCTTCGCGCGCTCTGGAAAAGAACCTCCGGGCTCATTCTCTTCGAGGATCTCTTATTTGGACTTTGGGGGCTCGTGATCTGGTCGCCAGATCAAGCTTTGTCACGTCATACTCGCTATAGCAACGACTGGGCAGACGATGATCGTTGTCTACGGCCAGGCGATCTGCTCATTGGCGAATTCTTGGGTGATCTCGAACAGATAGTTATCCGCTGCGATCCCCAGCAACTGGACTTCGGCTCCGTACTTATCGCCCAACCGATCGACCCGCGCGAAGACTGGCCTGTGGTAGCTAACTCACTCAGCGGGTTCTTGACCCGTTTTATCGAAACAAATCTTCGCCGATTCGGAGAAAAATACTGGGAGCACTACAGATGATCCCCAAGGGAGGAGCCGCAGTTAGACTGCGGCTCCTCCCTTGATTCCGGGCAGTTATACCTATATGGCAGCATCAGTCCCTACGACCACAGCCGATCATGACTCGGCGTCTGATCCCACTCCGGCGTCGGCTCGAAGAAGCCCCTATCCCACTCCACCAGATGCTCCTTAATCGCATCCGGATTGATCTCGAACCCCAGCCCAGGCGCTTCCGGCACCGCGATGTAGCCATTCTGGATGATCGGCTTCGGCACCCCATCGATGAAATCGCCCCAGAACGGGACCTCATTGAAGTGATGCTCCAGCGCGATGAAATTCTGCGTCGCCGCCGCGCAATGCACACTCGCCATCGTGCTGATCGGCGTCCCGGCCATGTGCAGCGCCATGCTGATGCCGTACTCCTGCGCCAGATCGCCGATCTTCTTCGTCTCCATGATCCCGCCGCTCGTCGCGAGGTCCGGGTGGATGATGTTGACCGCGCGAGCCTCCAGCAGCGGCCGGAACCCCTCCTTCAGATAGATATCCTCGCCCGTGCAAACCGGCGTATTCAGCGCCCGCTCCAGCTGCACCCACTTGTCGGTGAACTGCCAGGGCACCAGATCCTCCAGCCAGGCCAGATTGTACGGCTCCAGCGCCTGCCCCAGCCGCAGACAATCGTCGATCCCGATGTGCCCGAAGTGATCCGCCGCGATCGGCACCGCGTCGCCCACCACCGAGCGCACCTCGGCGACATACTCGCAGATCAGCGCGATCCCCTTCGGCGTCAGCCGCACATGCGTAAAGGGATGCATCAGCGTGCTGATGTTGAACAGATCCTCGACTTTCTGTTCCGAGTCGCCCGGCAGCATCCCTTGCGGCCAACTCAGCGCCCCCTCGACGCCGATCAACGGCTGCACGCCCACATCCATCTTCAGCATCGTGTAGCCCTGGGCCAACCGACGCTTCAGTTCCTGCCCCATCGCCGCGCCCGTCGGCTCATTCGGCGTGTCGCAATACATCCGGATGCGGTCGCGGAACTTCCCGCCCGCCAGCGCATACGCGGGCACCCCATACGCCTTGCCCGCCAGGTCCATCAGCGCCATCTCGACGCCGCAGACCCCGCCCCCCTGCCGTCCGTGGTGCCCGAACTGCTTGATCTTGCGGAAAATCTTGTCCAGATTGCAGGGATTCTCGCCCAGCAACCGACTCTTCAGCATCAGCGCATAATTCTTGCTGGCGAAGTCGCGCACCTCGCCATACCCGCTGATCCCCTGGTTCGTATCGATCCGCACAATCGTGAAAAACCAGTTGTCCCACCCCACCGTCGCCGTGCGCAAGTCCGTAATCTTCAACTCGCTCGGCCGCGACGCCACCCGCACATTATCCTCAGGCCGCGCCTTCTCCACCTTCGCATCCTTCTTCTTCGGCATCATCCTATCCTTTCCCAATGCGCCCAACCAGGCACACACCTCAGCAATTCCAGCAGCCACCGCCACCAAGCGCGCAGTCTACCACGCCCAGCCACAGCCAACAGCTTCTACTTTCCTCGCGGGTGCGATTCATTTCTTTGCGCGGTGGGAGCGACCGTGCTGCGCACCTCGCGGCCGTACTAAAAACTCCGTGCCTACACGTATGGACCGCGCAAAACTTTGAATCGCACCCTTTCCTCGCTCCCCTCTCTTCGTCTCTGTGCCCTCTGTGCCATCTGTGGCCCTATTCGTTTCTCTTCGTCCCTCCCCCTCGTCTCTGCGTCGTTCTCTGCGTCTCCGCGTCTCTGCGGTCTTCGTTCTCCCTTCTCTCCTCTCTCCTCCCTCCTCACCCCTCATCCTCGTCTCTGCGTCCTCTGCGGTTAAATCGTCTCTCCTCTTGGCGCTCTTGGCGTCCTTGGCGTCTTGGCGGTTCAATCGTCTCCCCACAGCCTCCCCGACGCCACCCGCGCCCCCTCCGCCAGCGCCGCCAGCTTCGCCCACACAATCTCCGGGTGAACCCGCGCACTCCCCGCCGACGTCCCAAACCCACAATCGGTCCCCGCGATGACATTCTCCCGACCCACCACCCCGGCGAACTGCTCGATCCGCTGCGCCACCACCTCAGGGTGCTCCACAAAGTTCGTCGTCGAATCGATCACCCCCGGAATCAGCAGTTTGCCATCCGGCAGCTGCACATCCTCCCATACCCGCCACTCGTGCGCGTGCCTCGGATTCGCCGCCTCAATCGAATACGCCCCCGCGCGCACCATCAGCACCAGATCGACAATATCCCGCAACGCCACATCGTGCGTATGCGGCCCCTCATAGTTCCCCCAGCACACGTGGAACCGCACCTGCTCCTCGGGAATCCCCGCCAGCGCGTGGTTCAGCACCTCGATCCGCAGCGCCAGCGACCGCCGAAACTCCTCCAGACTCCGGTGCTTGAACTCCACATGCCGACCGAGCGCCGCATCCGGCGCATCTACCTGCAACACCAGCCCCGCATCCGCAATCGCCCGGTACTCTTCCCGCAACACATCCGCCAGCGCGTAGAGATACGCCTCCTCGCTCGGATAGTGGCGATTCGTCATCACATCCGCCACGATCCCCGGCGACGCGGCCGGCATGAACGCCTCACCCGCACCCGCCGCCGCCGCCGCACTCGCCAGATTGCGGATATCGGTCCGCACATCCGTATCCCCGCGCCACTCGAGCGGAGCCAGACAATACCGCCGCTGCATCCCGCCCGCAGGCAACTGGCTCGCCCACGCCGGGAAACTCTCCCGGTCGGCAAAGGTGCGCGGCTCATTGTTCTCCCCGCCCAGACCCGCCACCCTCTGGACCACATACGTGGCAAAGCTCGGCTTCCCCATCTCGCCGTCGCTCACCACATCGATCCCCGCCTGTGCCTGCTTCCCCACCACCTCCGCCACCGCCGACGCCACCCGCGCCGCAAAGGCGTCCGCATCCACCGCCTGCCCCGCCTCGCGCGCCTGAATCATCGCCAGCAAATCGCCCGGCCTCGGCAAACTCCCCGTATGCGTCGTCAGAATCCGCTCCGTACTACGCTTCACGCACGCCCTCCCTCAATGAACCCTGCAACGTCAGCCATTACCTCTCAGCACCGCACAAAACCCAGTCCGCGCAGGCGGACTTCGCGGCGACCAACGGGAGCCTTCAGCCGGGACTTCAGTCCAACGGCCTCTCCGCCTCACCCCGCCCCGAACCGCACCCCCAGCTTAATACTCCGCTCCGGATGCTCATCGATCTCCCGATACGCCCCGACCACCTCCTCGAACGACACCACCGGCCGCACCACCGACTCACAACGCATCCGACCCGACGCCAGCAACTCCCACGCCGTATCCGCCAACCGCTGGTGATCCCAGCGCGGGTGGTCGTAGTGCGGCTCGCTCTCCGCGCGCGGAAACACCAGCCTCGGCCGATTGCGGTGCGCCTCGTGCCCCAGGTTCAGCCCGCCCCGGAACTCGTTATACACCGCCAATACCGCCACCGTCCCACCGAACGCCAGCCCGCGCAAGGCGTGGTGCATCCCCCGCGCCGCGCCGCTCGTCTCAATCGCCACATCGACGCCCGCATTCCCTGTCGCACGCCGAATCACCAGGCCCGCATCCTCAGCCGTCGGATCGATCACCAGGTCAGCCCCCGTCTCCAGCGCCACCTGTCGCCGCGCCGCAATCGGATCGCTCGCCGCCACCCAGGCGGCCCCCGCCAATTTCGCCAGCTGCACCGCCATCAACCCGATCGCGCCCAGCCCAAAGACCGCCACCCGGTCGCCCAACCGCACGCCACCGTCGCGCACGCCACCCAGCGCCACCGCCACCGGATCGAGGCAGACCGCCGCCTGCCACGCCATCCCATCCGGCATACGCCGCGCCACCGTCGGCCCCCGCCGGTTCCAGACCCAGCGCTGCGTCTCCCGCAGCGACCCATACCCGGCCACCCGGTCGCCCACCGCCACGCTATCGACTTCCGGACTAACCTCCGTCACCACCCCCACCGCGATATTGCCGAGCGGCTGCGGGAAGTCCGATCCCGCCCCCTGGCGCGGCAACACCAGCCGCTGCTCCCCATCCCAGTAGTGCCCATCGGGAAGCTGATCGCCGCGATAGATGTGCAACTCCGTCCCGTGCTTCGGCGCACCGAACAGCGTCCGCGCCCGAATCTCGCCCGCGCGCAACGGCTCGTCCGCATACTCGCGCAGCACCGGCGTCCGCACCGCCACCGCCACCAACTCGCGCGGCATCACGCCCCTCCTATCGGACCCATTCGCCACATCGCTCGCTGAAACCCACCCGATAGCACAGGTCTTCCCAGTCCGCGCAGGCGGACTTTGTGGCCCGCAGGCCTGCGAGGCGCGAATTTATTCGCCAGCCTCCCTCGCCCGCCCGATCATCCCCTCGGTCGTCAGCAAAAACATCGACATCGCCATGCCCAGGAGCAACAGGTGAATCACCACGCTCCACGACAGGATCATCCGCGCCCCATCGGTAATCTGCACTAGTCCGCTCGCGCCCGGCCCATCCCCCGCGAACTGGCTCAGCTGGTCCGCTACCCGCTCCATCTCCACCGCCATCGCATCGACATCGCGACTGATCGCCCGCAAATCGGTCGCGTTCGTTTGCAGCGATCCGCCGGTCAGATCAATCGTGTCCGCGAGGGTACGCAACTCTTTCGCCGTATCGCGAAAGTTCGTATCGACCCCCTCCAGCGGCTTCGTGTTCGTGAATGGGATCGTGAAATTGATCGCCGAGGCCGTATCGTCCAGCGTGCCGGCCGCGTTGCGCGTCGTCGCCGACGCCGTCCCGAGCGTCCCCTTGGCCCCATCCGCCGTCGTCGCCGCGTGATCGGCCGAATCCGCCACCGTGCGCAGCGACACCGCCACCTGCTTGAATGTCGCGCTCGACTCGCGCAATTGCGCCTGCGCCAGCGTCTGCGCCCGGTCGATCTGGCGATACGTCTTCACCGAAGCGTACAGCCCCACAATCGCCGCCAGACATCCGCAAATCGCCACCGCCCGGATGAAGACGCGCCGCCAACTGAACGAAGCCCACGCTTTCCCAACCTCGACCCGACGACCCGTTGCACTCTCTGTTGCCATGTTGCACCCGCTACGGTATCGCAAGCAGCAACTCGCCCTCCGCGCCCTTGCGCAGGCGGCCACTCACCTCCTCCCCATTCAAGATCAGTGCCGGATTATCGCCCCAACACACCAGTTGAGCCGTATGCGGCCCGAAGTATTCGACCTCGACCTCGCCTTGCCCTAGACGGCAGGTAATCCGCGCCAGTCCGAGTGCAGTTGCTTCCACCGCCCGCCCATCCGGCAACCGCAGCGCGAACGGACCCGGCGTCGCCGTCGCGCGCGTCGCAACTACCGCACTCCCGTCCGGATTCGTGTACAGCCAATTCGCCGACGGATCCACCGGCGCATCGAGCCGAATCCCGCCCAGCACCAGCGGACTCTCGTGACGCTGCACCGCAAATGGCGCATCGAGCGGCACAGGCTCAACCAGCTCGCCATTCACCCGCCGCTCGACGATCTCCATATCGTCCAACCGATAGCGCAGCAGCAACTCATCGCCGCCCGAGCAATAGCGAACCTGCCGCACACCCTCAGCGGCCACCTCCTCCACCGTCGCCGCCGCAAGGTGCGCGGCAAACGCCGCCGCATCGGGAAAGCGCCCGCGCTCCGCCACTTCCACCACGACACCGCACTCAATATTGCCGCGATAGAACGGCCCACCCAGCGCCGAATACTCCCAGAACCGCTTCTCCGGTCCCTCGTAGATCACCGTCGAGAGGACCAGATCCCCCTCCTCCGCCTCCAGCCGCACCGGCGCGCTCCGCCCCAGACTACGGTGCCGCAGCGGCAGCACCCCCACCTAGACCGCGCCATCATCGATGATCAGCGGCACCCCCGGCGGCACCTCGCACGGCAGCGCCCCCACCGGCTCGCCGCCGATCAGCACCCTCCCCAGCCCCTCGCGCCCCGGCACGAAGACATCGAGCTTGATACTCGACACATTCTCGTGCTGCGGCAGCAAGCCATAGACGCCGATCGCCTTGTCCCGAAAGTGCAGCCCCCGAAACGCCCCCACATCGGCAATATTGTTGCTCCGCGTCCGATCCGTCGCGTGCAGCGTCCCGCCGAGCCTGCGGTCATTCAAAATGAAGCGCGTATAGAGCACCCCGAACCCGGGCTCAGCCTCCTTGCGATAGTGCAGCATCAGATTGTCCGACTGCGCACTATACTCGCGCGACGCCACCCCAAGCGCCCAGTCCGCCGCCACCGTCGTGCTCAAATCCATGCCGAGCGCCGCATCCGCCGCCTCGCGCACCGTGAACGGATATCGCTGGTCCCGCAGCAGCGCCAACACCAGCTCCGGGCAGTGATACTCCGCCAGCGCCGCGCTTACATGCCCCTCGCCCTGCCGCAGCGGATAAAACGGCGTCTTGCGAACCAGCGCCTCATCCCCCAGCAACTTGTACAGCGTCGTCTTCAGCGACCCGCGCCCCCCGGTCACATCATTCTGATACGCCCGGCTGTGCGGCCCCGCCACCTGCGCCGTCGGCGCGTGGTAATGCGTCGCCGCGTGCAGCCACAGCCGCTCCTCCATCAACCGCGCCAGCAACCGCGTCGCCGGATCGTCGGCATGCTCCCCGATCTCCGCCAGCGCGTGCAGATCCACCCCGGCATAGGTCGGGCTGTTGTACTCGCGCGGCGCGCCCGACGCGGCGGTATACGCCGCCCACCGCGCCAGCTTCCGTGCCCCCCGCTCCACCCACCCCCGCGCGCCGAGAATCTGCCCCCCAAGAATGCTGTTGTGGCAATCGAGCAGGCAGATGTTGGTGTACGCCACCCCCACATCCAGCCGCGCAATCTCCGCCAGCCCCAGGTGCAGCGCCGCCCGGATCGCCGCCCTGGTCCCCGCAGGCAGCTTCTCATCCGACTCCCACACAATCGCGCACAAATGCTCCAAACAGAACTCAACCGCATTCAAATCCGCGACATAGCCATCATCGGCCATCCACGGAAAGTTCCCCTCATGAATATTCCCCCGCTGCCGCTCCTGCGTCGCCAAAACCTGATCTATAATCCGCGTCCCCACCACCGCATACGCATCACCCGACGCAAATCGTGCAGCAGACACCGCGCATACCCCAACGACTCCCGCGTCAGGTGAAACACCCCAGATCCGTCTCCGCCCGGATCAACCCGCGTTCCGCATCAAACCGCTCCGCCAGCGCCGCCTTCCCCGCCTCATACAACCGCCGCGCCCGCTCCCCACACCGCCCATCACACCCCCTCACACCAAATCCACCAACCATCCCATCCTATCACGCCACACCCCACCCAATGCCCCTCCCGCCAAACCACTACACCCCATTTCGTACTATCTTCGTTACTCGTTACTCGTTACCCTCGTCGTCTCTGTGCCCCTCTGTGCCCTCCGTGGTGTATTCGTCATTCGTCATTCGTCACTCGTCACCGTCCCGTCTCCGCATCGTTCTCCGCGTCTCTGCGCCTCTGAGGTCTTACTCCGTTCTCTCCACTCTCCACTCTCCACTCTCCACTCTCTTCATCCCCACGCCCGCTGCGGTAAAATCGCCTCTCGCCCTGGCGTCCTTGGCGTCCTTGGCGTCTTGGCGGTTCATCCGTCCCTTCATGAGGAGCCCGCAATGAGCACAATCCGCGCCATCGTCGTCGATCCAGCCGCCCCCAACCGGCTCGCCTTCCGCGCAGTCGCCGCCCCAACCCCCGCCCCCAACGAAGCCCTCATCCGCCTCGCCGCCCTCTCACTTAATCGCGGCGAAGTGCGCCGGATCGGCATGGCCGCCGCAGGCTGGCGACCCGGCTGGGATGTCGCTGGCACCGTCGAACAGGCCGCAGCCGACGGCTCCGGCCCCAAAGTTGGCACCCGCGTCGTCGGCCTGCTCCCCGTCGCCGCCTGGGCCGAGCTCCTCGCCATCCCAACCGAATCGCTCGCCCCCTCCCCGACGACGTCTCCTTCGCCCAGGCCGCCACCCTCCCCGTCGCTCACCTCACCGCCCTCTACGTCCTCGAACAGGGCGGCTCACTCCTCGACCGCAACGTCCTGATCACCGGTGCCTCGGGCGGCGTCGGCCAGTTCGCCGTGCAAATCGCGCGCATCGCGGGCGCGCGAATCACCGCCCTCACCCACCAGGAACGCCACGCCGCCGCCGCCACCGAAGCCGGCTGCGCAGCGCGTCCTCGTCAGCGCCGACGGTGCCGCCGCCGCCGAATTCGGCCCCTACGACCTGATCGCCGAGTCGGTCGGCGGTGCCACGCTCGGCAACGCCCTGGCGATGGTCGCGCCCGGTGGCACCTGCGTCACCTTCGGCCCCACCAGCGGCGCGCAGATCACCTTCGACGTCTCGAAGTTCTACATGGTCGGCGGCTGCACCCTCTACGGCTTCATCCTCTTCCACGAAACCCGCCGCCGCCCCGCAGGCGCGGGCCTCGCCCGCCTCGCGCATCTCGTCGCGAGCGGCCAGCTCCGCACCTCGATCGCCGTCGAAGCCTCCTGGAAAGAGATCGGCACCTACGCCCAGCAATTGCTGGAGCGCAGCTACACCGGCAAAGCCGTCTTGCACGTCGACTGATCGCCAAAACACTTGCCGGCAGGAGGACTCGAATGAGCGCACAGCCCGACCACGCCGCCATGCTGGCAATCGCCCTCGAAGAAGCGCAGCAGGGCCTCGCCGAAGGCGGCATCCCCATCGGTGCCGCCCTCTTCGACCGCGACGGCACTTCCTCGGACGCGGCCACAACCGCCGCGTCCAGGATGGCGACCCCTCGCTGCACGCCGAGACCGCCGCCTTCCGCAACGCCGGACGGCGGCGCTCCTATCGCGACACCATCATGGCGACCACCCTCGCCCCCTGCTGGTATTGCAGCGGCCTCGCGCGCCAGTTCGGCATCGGCACCATCGTCGTCGGCGAATCGGTCAACTTCCCGGCGGCCTCGACTGGCTCCGCGAACACGGCACCACCATCATCGACCTCAACTCCGCCGCCTGTATCACCCTTCTCGCCGACTACATCACCGCCCACACCCGAAATCTGGCACGAAGACATCGGCGAAGACTAATCTCGCGCGGTGGTAGGGCGGGTCTGAGACCCGCCCTCTTGGCACAGCACAAACTTTGGGGAAAAGACAAAACCGCCGCAGAGCAGAGTCCGCGAAGGCGGACTTCGTGGCCGCAGGCCCTTCGCCGGGACTTCAGTCCCGGTGCCCTACCAATATCCCGCCATCTTCAACAACCCCCGCGCTCCTCCGCCAGCGGACGCTCATCCCGCCTGCTCTCAATCTCCAGGCACCCCCGCCCCTGGAACCCCGCATTCTCCAGAATCTCGCGCACCGCCACCAGCGGCATCGCCGCCAGCGGCGCGACCGGCCCACCCTTGATGTGCAACTGCCCCGTCAGCGGCCCACAAATCTTCGCTTGAGCCAGCGGATTCTCCCCTACATAGAGACAATTCCCCATGTCGAAGTAAATCCGCACGCTCGGATGATCGATCGCCCGCACCAGCCGCGCCAGCGTCGTCGGCTTGTACCAGCCAACGTGCTCCATCGCCAGCATCACCCCGAGGCTCGCCGCCTCCTCCGCAACCGGCAACAGTAATGCCTCGCGATAGGTCCCGGCATACTCCGCGACGTTCTCCCCCTGCTCGGTCGTCGCCAGCAAAATCGTGTCCGCCCCGATCGCCTTCGTGAATCCCAGCAACCCACGGAGCGCCGCCACCGTCGCCGCCCGCTCGTCAGGCGACGCCGCCCCAAAATTCCCGAACCCGCCCATGCTCGTTGAGAGGATCGGCAACCCCGTGTTGGCAATCGCCGCCACGTAATCCTCGTGCGACCCGGCCCCCAGCCCCGCAAGCTCATCCCGCGTCAGCGCCAACTCTAGAAAGTCATACCCAAACCGCGCCAGAATCGCCATCTTCTCCGGGATACTCTGCCCCCCCGCCACACAATCCTGCCTCGCCCCGATCAGCATCGCCCACTCCCATCAACGCAGGACTCGCCTATTGCCCCTCGCCTGCCTCCGACCATCGAGCCGGATTCATCCGGCGCATTCATGTAGCCCGGACACTTCATGTCCGGGCGGGCACCGCGACACCACCCAACTCTGGGATCGCCCACTTCGTACTTCGTCGTTCGTACTTCGTACTTCTCACGCCCGCAGCTTCGGCGCGATCTCGCGCGCAAACCGGAGCACCCCCTCCGTGCGCGGGAAATCGGCAAACCGCAGGTTGAAGTCGCGCACACCCGCCGCGATGAACTCCTGCAAGCGCTCCGTCACCTGCTCCGGCGTCCCCACGATCCCATCATTGGGCGATCGGTAGAGCGGCGCAGCCTCCGCAATCCGTCGCGCCTCCGCCTCGCTGTCCCCAATCGCCACCACCTGGCACTGCCAGTTCACCAGAATATCGTCCACGTCGCGCCCGATCTTCTTGCAGTGCTCCGCCAGCACGTTGCGCTTCGCCGTCAGCGCCTCGGGCGTCGACTCGGTCGTATTCCACCAATCCGCATGCCGCGCCACCACCCGCAAGCCGAGCTGCTCGCCAGACGCCCCGACCATCACGATCGGCATCTCGCTCGGCAGCGGATTCGCATAGGCCGCCTCCAACCGGTAATGCTCACCCTGGAAACTCGCGGGCGAGTCGGTCCACAGCGCGCGGATCAACCGGATCGCCTCATCCAATTGCGCCATGCGCACCTTCGGCACCGGATACTCATAGCCGTACATCCGGTACTCGCTCTCCATCCACCCCGCCCCGATCCCCAGGATCAGGCGCACTCCCGTCAACCCCTGGAGCGTCGAGAACATCTTCCCCAGCAGCGACGGCGGCCGGTATGAGTTCCCCAGCACGATCTGCCCGTAGCGGAACTGCGGATACGCCGTCGCGAAGTGGATCAAGGCCGTCATGCACTCCAGCGTATCCCACTCCGGCGGTGCCCACCCCGCCCCCGGCACCAGATGGTCCGACTGCCAGACCGTCTGGAACACCTCCACCGGCAGCGCATCCAGCACCTGCCGCACCCCCGGCAACCACGCCCCCAACGGTGCCCCCGCCGGGTCCCACATCGGCATCCGCCACCCGAACGTAATCTCGCTCCGCACACTTCCCCCTTTGTCTGAAGGGAGAAGGGCGAGGGGAGAAGGGCGATCAGAGGTGCTCGGCCAAGCGTGTGCCACCGACTAATACCCCCTTCTCCCTTCTCCCCTCTCCCTTCACCTCGTCTTCCCCCGCGCCGCCACCGCAAACTCCCGCTCGATCTCATCCCCGCGCGCCCCGAACCAGCTATCGGCCAGATTGATCGTCGGGCAAACGTGGTTCGGGATAATCTCGATCACATCCCCCACCGCCAATTGCCGCCCCTCGTCATCCAGCTTCAGCACCCCGTGCTCTTCCCAGAGGTTCGTAATCCTGGTGCCCGGCAACGCCTCGATGAAGCCAAAGCCGGGGTCCTCATTGCCGATGATCCGCTTCTCCGTCGTCAGCACCTTGCTCCCGGCATCGATCACCGCCCGGTCCGGCGCGGGCCGACTGATCACCCGGCTGCGAATCCGCAACGCGCACTGGTCCAGCGAGCCGATCCCCAGCCGACTGTAGCCCGCGTCGTTGAAGACATAGGTCCCCGGCCGCACCTCGGTGACACCATCCACGCCCGCCGCGAAGATCGACGCACTCGTCCCCCCAACGCTCACGATCTCGGCCGCGAACCCCTTCGCCCGCAACTCCAGCGCCACCCCGACCGCCAGCTCCCCCTCGCGCACGCCCCAATCCCGCCGCGCCGTCGGATCGGGCGCACCCGGCGCGGCCCCCGCGTACGAGAAGACCCCGACCAGCGCGATCCCCGGCAACGCCCCGATCGTCGCTCCCAGCGCCGCCGCCTCGTCCGGCAGGACACCGCTCCGGTTCAGCCCGGTATTCACATCGAGCAGCACCTCGAAGCGCACGCCGCTGTCGACCGCCACATCCGACAGCATCCGCGCCCCGGCCAGGCTATCCACGCACGAGCGCACGGTAATCCGCCGCGCCAGTTGCGCCAGCCGCCGCGCCTTCTGCTCCCCGATCAACTCATTCGCAATCAGAATATCGTCGACCCCCGCATCGGCCATCACTTCCGCCTCGCCCAGCTTGGCGACCGTGATGCCCGCCGCGCCGTGCCGCAGTTGCAGCCGAGCGACCTCCGGAGTCTTGTGCGTCTTGGTGTGCGGTCGCACCCGCGACCCAGCCGCGTGTACCCGCTCGGCCATCTCGGCGATGTTCCGCTCCAACTGATCCAGATCGACCACCAGCGCCGGCGTGTCGAGCTCCCCCACCTTCACGAGCCCCACCACCTTTCACAGCCATACCGTCACGATCGTCCGTCCACAACGCGCGGCATTGTACCCGATCACTCGCTGCGGTCCTCGATCTCCCAGGCGTGATCCAGCACATGCCACGCGCTCCGCCGCACGAAATAGCGCGGCTTCCAGATCTTCCCACCGCGCGGCCCGGTCTCCGGCAATTCTCCCCGCGATCCCGCCGCCAGCGCCTCCTCAACCGCCTCGCGCGTCCGCTCCAGCATCACACGCGCATCCTCGCCGTCGATCTTCTCGAACTTCCGACCCAGCGCGCGGAGATAGCCCTGCTCCGCCTCCACCACATGCCCAACGATCTTCTGCGTATCCCGGCCGCCGCCGCGCGGCCCCTTGCGCAACTCCTTCTTTCCCGCCGCCTCGACCGCCGCGTCGAACGCCCGCCAGCACGCCCGCAAGATCGCCATGGACCGCTTCAAATCCTCCTCGCCAAACGGCGCGGCATCCCCCGATAACGTCCCAGCCGCCACCCCAAACTCGGTCGAAGCATCCCCCTTCAGCCGCTCCACCACCTTGAACTCTTCCGGGCCAGACGGTGCCTGAAAATTCAGATGCGCCCCATGCACCACCCGCGAATAGCGCAGCCCATGGTCGGCCAGCGCCCACAACGCCGACTCCTCATCTTTTCCGATCCGGCACCACCCCGGCCAGTCGATCGCCCCCGCGACCACCCGCTTCTCCGCCACCTCCAGGTACACCTCGAACCCCTTCGCCGCCCCCGCCATCGCTCACACTCCTTCCGAAATGGTAGGGGCGGGTCACCGACCCGCCCTCGTCGCGCGGCACATCGCCCCAGGTTCACCACGCCACCCGAGAGCCTCGCCCGATTCTCACATACAACAGCCTTGATGCAACGAGGCCCCTACATCCCCTCCGCCAGCGACTGCAACTCCTGCAAGAACCACATCCCCGGCATCCTGCCGGTCCGATATGGGTGGATCAGCGCGGGCAAGATCCCCCGCTTCTCCCCCACCAACTGCTCCACCTCTTTCGCGCGCGGCACCCACAACCGATCCACCACCTCGACCGGATCGGCCCCCAGCAACTCCGCCTCCTCCTTGCGCAGATGCTCGGCCCAGAGCCGGATCCGCAAGCGCCGAGCGCCCGCCGAGTCGATCGCCTGGACGTTCAGCTCGCTATCCTTCGCCAACCCGCGCCGGTTAATATTGGCCGACCCCACCATGTACCACCCGTCGTCCACAATGGCCACCTTCGCGTGGACATAGATCGGCACAAACCCGAACCCGAACGGCCCCGACGCCGGCCCACCGCTGTAGAGCGAAAAGGCGTGGAACATCCCCCGCCCGTTATCCACCTTGCGCAGATACTCGACCTGCTTGTCATTGTCGTACTTACCGAAATCGGCCCGCGCCGGCAGCACCACCACGATCCGAAAGTGCCGGTCCTTGTTCCGCTCCATCGCCGCCGCCAGTTCGTCCACCACCTCGGCGGACCAGAAATACTGATTCTCCAGATAGACAAAATCCTGCGCTCGCGCGATCGCATCCCGATACGCCGCCGCGATCCCGAACTCCCCCTTCCGCGCAAAACGATAGGTGTGCTTCGGGATCGTCCGCACCACCTGGCACGGCGTCTGCCAGTCGGCCTTCACTTCCGGCTCGCGATGCGGCAAGTCGCGCTCCTTAGTCACCTCGCCCCATCGCTGCGCGAAATTGCGCTCCAGGTCGGCCACCGCCTCCCCCTCCACGCGCAGCGCCACATCGTGCCAGCCCCTTCCGAAGCGCAATGGGTGCCCCGGCACATCCCAGCGATCCCCCTCCAGCGTCGTCAGATCCAGCCCGCCCACAAAGCCCACCTGGCCATCCACCACCAGCACCTTCTGATGGTGGCAATGCGTCGCCCGCGCCGTGCCGTCGAGCCGGATATCGCTGCGCGGCGCGGTGCGCAGCAACTCCTCGCGCGCCCGCTTCGTCAACTCCTTCGACGGCTGGAACAGCATCGTCGAGCCCTGCCAGACCAGGATCTTCACCGGCACCCGCTCCGAAACCTTCGCCAGCACATCCGCCAGCAACCCCTCGGGCGACGGCGGCTCATCCGTCCGGTCGAGCGCGAACGCGGGCGTCAGCGCCCATCCCACCATATACACATAGTGCCGCGCCCCCTTAATCGCCTCCAACATCGCCTCAAACGCTTCCTTGCCATCGATCAGCGGGCGCAAGTCGTTGCGACGACACGGCGCAAAATCCCCCTCAAACCAGCGATTATCCCCCGACCACCACCGCCCCGGCGGCATCTTCCCGCCCGGCTTCCGCCCCTGAATATGCCGGTGCGGCTTCCGCCGGTACAATCGACCGACCAAAAAGCGCGGGAACCGGAACAACCGCGCCACCAGATGATGCGGAATCGCGAACATAGCAAAGAACCCCACTGCGCCAAACACCCCTCCCACGCCAATCAGCAACCCATCACCGATCAGCGCCCAGGCGTCCCCCAGCAGGCAAAACCCATGCCAGAATGTCCGAACCGCCGAAACGCAAAGAGGGACGGATTCTGCGCAAGAGTGCAGAATCCGTCCTCATCTTACGACTTACGACCCTCTGTCCCCTCGTCACTTCGTCGTTCGTACTTCGTACTTCGTACTTTACTCAGCACTCAGCACTCAGCACTCATTACTCCGCGCGGATCGCCACCTTCCGGATCGGCTCCCCATCGATCTCGTACTTCCCGCTCATCGCCGCGATCCCATCCGCCACCCGCTCCAGCGGGATCTGGTGCGACACGAACTTCTCCAGCGGATACTTCTTGCTCTCGATCGCGGTTGCCGCGCCTGCACAAAGTGCTCGTGCGCCGACGCCCACACCCCGTACAGCGTGATGTGCTTGAACGTGAAGTGCCCGAACGGATTCAACGGAATATCGCCCACGTTCGTGAAGTGGCCGCACGTCACATACTGCCCGCCGCGCCGCAGCAAGTTAAAGCCTTCCGGCAGCGCCGCCAGCACCCCCGTCGCCTCGATCACGATATCCGCACCCTGGCCGTGCCCCGACGCCTCGCGCACCATCGCCGCGCGCTCCTCCGGGTCCCGCACCTCGGTGATATCGATCGTCAGGTCCGCGCCGAGCTCGCGCGCGAACGCCAAACGGTCGGCGGGCGCACCGATCACAATCGTCTTGAACGCCCCCAACTCCTTCGCCCCCACCAGGCACATCAGCCCGATCGGCCCCGCCCCCTGGATCACCACCGTATCGCCGAAGCGGTAGGTCGCCCGCCCGGCCGCGTGAATCCCCACGCTCAGCGGCTCCAGAATCGACGCCGCAGCCACATCGGCGGCCGTCTCGCCAGGCATCCGGTAGACCTTCGTGCCCGGCACGATCCACTGGTAGCTCGCATAGCCGCCCGTCACCGGCAATGGCAACTGCTTCGTCAGATTCGCCGCCGCGAAGCCATATGCCCCAAACCCCGGCGACAGATTCGGCTGGTGCGCGATCGACCCGAAGAACTCGTCATTGTTGGAGATGCCCGGCTTGATGCCCAGCAGATCCCCCTCCTTGATCGCGCGCCCGGTGCTGTCCACCGCCACGCCATCGCCGAGCCCCACGATCCGCCCGACGATCTCGTGCCCCAGCACCACCGGCGCGGGCACCTTCATGTGCCCCTGGTAGACATGCACGTCGGTCCCGCAAATCCCGCACAGCTCCTGCTTGATCACAATGCTCCCCGGCTGCGGGTCCGGCACCGGAGCCTCGACGATGCTAAAACTCCCATTCACGCCATCCAGCGACGACGCCCTGCTCACCCATGCCATCGGAACCCTCCTCCTCGCATCATTCATAGCGCAGCCTCGCGCGCCCGCGCAGTATAGCAAGTCCCCTATGATCGCCGTGCCCAACTTTGAACCTTGAACTTTGAACCCTCCCGTCTACTGTCTACCGTCTACCGTCTACAACCAACTGTGATACCATGCCGCCGCGACACAGTTCGTCGCGATAGTGGGTTGCAGCATTAGGGAGGGAAATTCCATGACCTACCACATGCGGCGCGAAGCTGCCCCGCAGGCAGCGGGCAGTGCAGCGACCGAGAAGAAGTTCAAGGTCGTCGTCCTCAACGCCTGGGGCTCGTTCGGCGATCATGGCGAGCGCGAAATCCTGGAAGACGCCGGCTGCGAGATCGAAGTCCGCACCGCCGCCACCGACGAGGAGCGCCAGGCCGCCGTCCGCGACGCCGATGGCCTCTACTACACCGGCCCGGTCACGCGCGGCATGCTCCGCTCGATGGACCGCTGCAAGGTCATCGCCGAGAGCGCCATCGGCATGGACACCTTCGAAGACTTCGACCTCGCCACCGAGAAGGGCATCGTCGTCTGCAACTGCCCCGACGTCTTCGTGGACGAAGTGGCGAACCAGGCGATGGGCCTCTTCCTCGCCTGCCTGCGCTGGATCGTCCCCACCGACCGCTTCGTCCGCGAGGGCGGCTGGGCCGACCGCACCGCCACCCGCCCCTGGGGCATGATGCACCGCGTCACCGGCCAAACCCTCGGCATCGTCGGCCTCGGCAACATCGGCAAGGCCGTCGCCAAGCGCGCCAAGGGCTTCGACCTCCGCGTCATCGCCCACGACCCCTACATCTCCGACGAAGTCTTCAAGCAGCACGGTGTCGAGCGCGTCTCGATGGCGAAGGTCTTCCAGGATAGCGACTTCGTCTCGCTGCACGTCCCCCTGAACAACGAAACCCGCCACCTGGTCAGCCAGCCGCAGTTCGCCCTGATGAAGCGGCACGCCATCCTGATCAACACCTGCCGCGGCCCCGTCGTGGACGAGCAAGCCCTGATCGAGGCCCTCCAGTCCGGCCGCATCCTCGCCGCCGGCCTCGACGTGACCGAGAAGGAGCCGATCGACAACGACAACCCGCTCCTTTCCATGCCCAACGTCGTCATCTCCCCCCACATCGCCTCGATCAGCGAGTGGGCCAACGGCGAACGCCGCCGCCGCCCCGCCCAGGAAATCGTCGCCGTCCTCACCGGCCACAAGCCCCGCGCCTGCTGGAACAAGGAAGTCATGGAGCACCTGAACCTGAAGTAACGGACCATTGAACCGCCAAGACGCCAAGAGCGCCAAGAACGCCAAGCGAGGAGAAAACACGGAGAACTGAATTCGTACTTCTTGTTCTCTCCTCGTCTCCGCGTCCTCTGCGCCCTCTGCGGTTAAATCGTCTCTTCGTCTTGGCGTTCTTGGCGACCTTCTTGGCGTCTTGGCGGTTCAACCGTCTTTTCTAAACGATGGGAGGAGGAGATGAAGTTCGCCTACGCATTCCGTCGCACTGCCTTCTACCCCTACGACGGCGGCACTGGCTGGGAGATCCCACCGAAAGAGGTTCGCGGTAAGTATCTGAAAAAGGTCCGCGAGATCGGCTTCGAAGGCATCGAAGTCGGCCTCGGCCAGGGCGTCGGCACCTCCGAAGCCGAGATCCGCGAACTCGGCAAAGAACTCGACGCCGCCGGCGTCCCCTGCGCCGCCGTGCGCGGCGGCGGCGGCTTCACTCGCCCCTTCGTCGCCGACCGTAGCCGCGCCGCCGTCACCGGGGCCGTCAAAATGGCCTCCTGGATCGGCTCCAACCTGATCAACATGACCGTCACCATGCCGAGCGGCCACCCGGCCGGGCTCGTCGGCGGCGGCGTCGGCGCGACCACCGCGCCCGGTGCCAGCAAGACCGCCACGGCGGCCGACTACGAAGTCACCGCCAACGAATTGCGCAAACTCGCCGACTTCGCCGCCGACCTCGGCGTCGACATCTCGATCGAGCTGCACCAGCACTCCATCGCCGACACCTCCTGGTCCTGCCTCCACCTGCTCAACCTGATCGACCGCCCCAACGTCGGCCTCAACCCCGACCTCGGCAACCTCTACTGGCACTACGAGACCCCCGAAGAAACGTTGGAGCACGCCATCGTTGCCCTCGCGCCCAAAACGCGCTACTGGCACTGCAAGCAACTCCAGCGCGTGCAAATCCCCGACCTCGAAAAGTCCTACTTCCTGCTCGTCCCCCTGCCGGATGGCGAGATCGACTACCGCTTCTCGATCGCCGCGATGCTCGACGCGGGCTACGACGGCTGGCTCTCGATCGAAGGCTTCCGCTACGGCGACCAGATTCGCGGCGATAGCCGAAGCGTCGCCTACTGCAAGGAACTGATCGCCGAATTGCGCGGTGCCTGAGTGCCGGGCCGCGAGCACCGCAACACTCGCGGCCCGCATCCTGCGATAGCAGCCCTGGGGAACACGTTCCAAGTTCCGGGTTCCGGGTTCCGAGTTGCCAGGTGCCAACCTTGAACTTTGAACCTTGAACCTTGAACTTCCGGAGGGTGCCCGATGTCGATTCTCATCGTCACACCGCTGCAGCAGGAATTCGACGCGCTCGCCGGAGGCTTGCGCGACCGGGGCTGGCGTGCCGAAGCGCGCCAGCCCGGCCGTCTACCGGCCCAGTTCTTCCCCGAACTCGACCTGATCATGTCGCGCGGCGGCGTCGGCAAGGCCCAGTTCGCCGTGCAGACCCAGTACCTCCTCGAACGCGCCAAAGGGACCCGCCTGATCATCTGCGCCGGGTCGGCGGGCGCGCTCGGCGACGGTGTCGCGATCGGCGATGTCGTCGTCGGGTCGGCCAGCGTCGAATTCGACTACCTCGCGAAATTCTTCCCCGTCCCGCCCCCCAGCTTCCCCGGCGACGAGGCCACCATTCGCGAGCTGCTCGCCCTGCCGCTCGCCGTCCTCCCCTTCCACCTCCACATCGGCCCGATCGCCAGCGGCGACGAAACCATCCTCGATCGCGCCCGCGCCGAAGAAGTGCGCGCCCGGACCGAAGCCCTCGCGAACGGCTGGGAAGGCGCAGGCGGCGCGCGTGTCGCCGCCTTTAACGAAATCCCCTACCTGGAACTGCGCGGCATCAGCGACAACGCCGACCACACCGCCACCGCCGACTTCCCCCAAAACCTCGCCCGCGCCCTCGACAACCTCGCCGCCCTCCTCGACCTCTGGCTGCGCAGATAACCCATCTCAACAGACAATTCAGCGGCATCGCCTCTCCCCGCACAAGCACCGACCGCAGCACCGCGCCGGTTGCTCTGCTATCCTGTTGCCGCCGCTCGCCCAGGCATACCGCGAGCAGATGGATAGATGGAGAGAGACGCATGAAAATCACCAAAGTCGAGACCTTCCTGGTCAAGCCGCGCTGGCTCTTCCTGAAGATGCACACCGACGAAGGCATCGTCGGCCTGGGCGAACCGATCCTCGAAGGCCGCGCCCTCACCTGTCAGACCGCCGTCAAGGAGCTAGAGCCCTGGCTGATCGGCCAGGATCCCACCCGCGTCGTCCATCTCTGGCAATCGATGTACAAGCACGCCTTCTACCGGGGCGGCGAGATCATGACCAGCGCCCTCTCCGGCGTCGAGCAGGCCCTCTGGGACATCTACGGCAAATCGCTCGGCCTGCCCGTCTACCGCCTCCTCGGCGGCCCCACGCGCGACCGCATCCGCATCTACGGCACCGCCGGTGGCAACACCCCCGAGGAGGCGGTGGCGAGCATCCGCGAAGCCATTGGCAAAGGCTTCAACTGCATCAAGACCGGCGTCCCCAAGGTCGGCCACGGCCGCATGATCGAAACGCCGGGCTACACCGAGCGCGTGGTCGAAATCTTCGCCGCCATGCGCGCCGAAGCTGGCAGCGAGATCGACATCGCCATCGACTTCCACGGCGCGGTCAGCCCCCAGAACGCCAAGCGCCTCGTCAAAGCCCTGGAGCCCTACCACCCCTTCTTCATCGAAGAGCCGGTCCAGTGCCAGTACGTGGACGTGCTCGCCGACATCGCCCGCTCCACCGACGTCCCGATCGCCACCGGCGAGCGCCTCTTCACCAAGTGGGGCTTCCGCGAGGTGCTGGAGAAGCGCGCCGCCTCGATCCTCCAGCCCGTCCTCTCCCACGCGGGCGGCATCATGGAGACCCGCATCATCGCCGGCATGGCCGAGGCCTATTACGCCGGCATCGCCCCCCACTGCCCGCTCGGCCCGATCGCCCTCGCCGCCTGCCTCCAGGTTGACGCCGCCATCCCGAACTTCCTCGCCCAGGAGGGCGGGCGCATCACCGGCGAGGGCTACATCAAGGTGCCCTACAAGCACGAAAACGGCTACCTGCCCCTGCCGACCGCGCCCGGCCTCGGCATCGAGCTCGACGAGGAAGCCCTCGTCGACAAGATCCACCACGACTGGCAAAACCCCATGTCCTACGACGAAGACGGCGCGGCGATCGACTGGTAGCCGATCGCCGCGCCATGCGCCAGACCCAAATTGCTCAACGCGCCGCAGGCATCACCCCTGCGGCGCGTCTCACGCCCCGAGCTCGACCGTAAACCCTCCCGGAGCCTTCACATAGAAGGTATAGCCGTGGTGCCGCTCCGGCGGAGCCGCGTCATACCCATCCTCGCGCAGGCGACGATACACCTCGTCCACCCGCTCCTCGCTCTCCATGAAAAACCCGATGTGGAACGTCCCCGGATACTCCACGCTCACCGACTTCCCGGCCTTCATCAGCGACAGCACAAACCTGCCGCCATCGTCCGTCATGAAGCCCATGCCCGCGTTACCACCCGTAGGTTGCATCCCGCAATACTTCTCCAGGAACGCCATCGCCGCCCGCACATCGGTCACCGTCAGATTGATGTGATTGAGAATCATGCTACCCCACGCTCGCTCTGTGCCGCGCCAGACGCCCGGCACCCCTCACCCGCACTCTACCCCACAATCCCCCACCCTCAGCCCGATCAAACGACGGGCAATCCCCTGTCCCTTCGTCCACCGTTGCACTCGATTTGTTATGCTCTCTTGCGAAACCGTGAGGACCAGCACCAGGAGGTGAGCAATGGTCGCGCCACCCATCGCCACGATGACCGAAGCGGAATACCTCGCGTTCGAGCGCGCCAACGAGGCACGCCACGAGTACGTCAAAGGCAACGTTTACGAAATGGTGGGCATCACCATGCGCCATCGACACATCGTCATGAACACAGCAATGAGCCTGCACGGCCAGCTTCGCGGCACCGAATGCCACGTACTCTTCACCAGCATGCGCATCAAGATCCAGGCAACCGGTATGTATGCGTACCCCGATATCGTCGCCTACTGCGGTAAAGCTGAGCTTGAAGATGACGCCGAGGACACGCTGCTCAATCCCACAGTCCTCATCGAAGCCTTGTCACCCGCGACGCAGAACTATGATCGCAGCACCAAATGGGTCAACTATCAAGAAATCAAGTCACTGCAAGCGTTTCTATTCGTTGGGCACGACGCCCACTTCATCGAGCATTACATTCGCCTGGACGACCGCCGCTGGACCGACAAGACAACGCGCGGCCTGGAATCAGCAATCACGTTGCCGACCATCAACTGCACACTGGCCCTTGCAGATGTGTACGAAGGAGTGAATCTCAAGGAGTAACCTCGCTCCTTCCGTTCATATCCCTACCGCCACGACAAATACCACTTCTTCCCCGCCCCCGTCGTGATCGTCGTCGCCCCGGTCCCATCGTTCCGCATCACCACCAGCTGCTGCGTCCCGCTCGCCGTCGAAGAATAGGCAATGTACGCCCCATCCGGCGACCACACCGGATTGCTATTATCCGCCCCCTTCGCCGTGATCGCCTTCCGGTTCGTCCCGCTCGCCGTGCAGACAATGATCTGCCGGTCATCCTTCGACCCGCCCGCGAACGCCAGGAAATTGCCATCCGGCGAGAACGCGGGCGTATCCTCGCTCTGCGCCACCGGGCGCGGCAACTTCGACGACGCGCTCCCCGTCACCGTCGAGAGATAGATCGTCACCAACCCGCCCTCAACACGCGTCCAGGCGATATCATCCTTGCTCGACCACGCGGGCCACCCGGCTGGCGCATTGATCAGCCCCTTGCGACTCTTCGTCGCCAGGTCAACGTA
This sequence comes from Chloroflexia bacterium, assembly GCA_046328475.1. Classification (GTDB taxonomy): domain Bacteria; phylum Chloroflexota; class Chloroflexia; order Thermomicrobiales; family CADCWN01; genus CADCWN01. Next base: position 133,053 of record JAXLWN010000006.1, read on the forward strand.
GTACACCGCCTCCACGCCGCCCGTCTTCAGCACATACGCCACGCGCTTGCTATCCGACCCCCAGGCCGGCGAACCATGCTCCCCCTGATCGGTCGTCAGCCGCTGCTGCCCCGTGCCATCCGGATTCATCAGATAAATCTCCGGATTCCCGTCGCGCTCCGAGACAAACGCGATCAGCGTCCCATCCGGTGCCCAGACCCCCTGATAATTGTCGGCCGCCAGGTCCGTCAGTCGCCGCTCGCCACTCCCGTCGGGATTGAGGCGATAGATCGCCCACTTCCCCTCCTTCTCCGACGAATAGAGCAGCGTCCCCTTCGGCGCACCGCCCGCCACCGGCAGCGTCGGCGTCGTCGCCGGCCGCGCCGACGCGCTCGCGCTCGCCGACGGCGTCGCTGGCGCAGCAGTCGGCGGAGCCACCGTCACCGTCGGCGGCACAACCGTCGCCGTCGGCGGGATCGCCGCCACCGTCGCTGTCGGCGCAACCGTGGCAGTTGATGTCGGCACCACCGCTTGCGTCGGCTCAATCGGCGTGGCAGGCAAAACAGCCGCCACCGTCGCCGCCACGACAGTAGTCGGCGACGAACCTCCAACACTCGCCGTCGGGCTCACCAAACCACCAATAGCGCCAACCGTCGCCGTCACAGGCGCAGTCGGCGTCGCCGTCGAACCTCCCCCGCCGCCACGCGACAGCAGCCCGCGCCCGAACACCCCCGCGAACACCACCGCAACCAGCGTCACCGCCAAAATCCCCGCAATCGACAGCCACGACCGCCGCACCGCCTCCGGCGGCGGCGGATTCGGCGCAACGATCACCGGCGGTGCCATCGGCGGCACATCCCCGCCGACAAACGCTGCGTCGAAGCCGCCGATGCCGCGACCGGCCGTGCCTCGGGCGGGCGCGGCGGCATCGGCGGCGACTGGTACAGCGGCACAGTCTCGCCGCACCGGCGGCGAACCTCCGTCGAGCGCGGAGGCCGCGCCTCACCCAGCACCGGCGGTAACGGTGCCGCCGCCCCCTGACCAACCGGCGGCGGATACTCCCAGACCGGGCTCTGCGGCGTAAAGGTCGCCGCCGAGCCGCGCAGCGGTGCGGCGTTGCTGCGCGCCGTGAGCGCCGCCCGCAGCGCGCCAACGAAATCGGCCGCCGTCGCAAACCGTTCGCGCGGCTCCGTCGCCAGCGCCCGCAGCAGCACCCGATCGATCGCCGCTGGCAAGTGCGGATTGAACGTCGTCGGCGCGGGCGGCACGGTCTGCGTCTTCCGCATCACCAGCGCCATCGGCGTATCGTGCGGCCCACCGCGCGCAATCGGCAACCGCCCCGTCAGCAACTGATACGCGATCACCGCCAGCGCATACAAATCCGCGCGGCCATCAACCGCCTCACCGGTGAACTGCTCCGGTGCCATGTATTCCGGTGTGCCAATCGAGAGCCCGGTCCCCGTCAGCTTGCCACCAGTCGCCTCGGCAGTCGCCTTGGCGATCCCGAAATCGGCCAGAATCGCCTGATCCGACTCCTCACCATCGCCGCGCCGGTCGAGAAAATGTTCAGCGGCTTCACATCGCGATGGATCACCCCTGCGCGTGCGCAAAATCGAGCGCCGCGCCCACCTGCGCGATCAGTTCCACCGCCCGGTCCGACGAGCGCAGCTCGTGCAACCGCGATTGCAGCGTCCCCCCACCGATCAGCTCCGTGACGAGAAAGAGCAGCCCATCCTCCTCGCCAAAATCGTGGACCGTCAGAATATTCGGGTGCCGCAGCCGCGCCACCGTGCGCGCCTCGCGCCGAAACCGCTCGACAAACTCCGGATCGTGCGCGAGGTTCGAGGCGATGATCTTGACTGCCACCTGCCGGTCGAGCGACGGCTGATACGCGCGGAACACAGTCGCCATCCCGCCGCGCCCCAGCACGTCCCGCAGCTCATAGCGCCCGGCGATCATCCTGCCAATCAGATCCGACCTACCCTCGAAAACCATCGCCACCTCCCGCACCCGGCACACACCGCACCGTGCCCCACGAGAGTATAACGAATACAACGCAGAAAATAGTCACTCCTCTGCAAGAAAACTGCGTACAAACGCACCCCGCGCTCGTCGCCCTACAAACTCCATGGGAACCCACGCGCCACACAATTCGGATAATTCCGCCTCACCATCAGGCACAAACCACCCGGACCGCACCAGCTTCGCCCCAGTCAGTCCGCGCAGGCGGACTTCGCGGACCCCGCAGGGTCCTCCAGCCCGGGTACCCACCGCAGTGGGTGATTCAGTCCACCGGCACCCCCACCACCCGAACGAACAAAATAGTGGGTGGCACCCCTAAGGGTGCCACCCACTCGCTCTACTCTCGATAATCTACGGTAGAGTGGCGCTCTCCCGCCGAATCGACGCGCCCCCCGCCTTAGCTCGATTCAGCGCAAGCGCCGAACCGCGAATATCTTAGTAGCGGTCGCGACCGTAGCCGCCGCCGCCGCCGCCGTAGCCCGCGCCCTGGCGGCGCGAGGCGAAGCAATCGGAGCAGTAGACCGGCTTGTCGCCGCGCGGCTGGAAGGGGACCTGCGTCTCCTTGCCACACTCGCTGCACGTCGCCGGATACATCTGCCGCTGCGGCCGGTCATACCCGCCGCCGCCATAGCTACCACCACCACCGTAGCCGCCGCCGCTGGCGTAACCGCCACCGCCGCCACCCTGCTGCGCCTTGCGCGCCCGGCGGCAATCCGGACAACGCGAGGGCTCATTGGTGAAGCCGCGCTGAGCGTAGAAGTCCTGCTCACCGGCCGTCCAGATGAACGGTTGGCCGCAGTCGCGGCAGGTCATGTCCCTGTCCTGGAAACTCATACCTGAGCTTGTCCTTTCCTCGTCCCCCCTCGGGAGACGCAAACCGAGTTAACTTGGCCTCAACGGCCACCCCGCAGAGCCTAACCGAACGGGACGAGTGGACAAGAAGGCGGGAGGACTTCGGACCCACTGCACGCACGAAGACTTGCGTCCCGATAGTATACCATAGTCGCAATCAGTAGACAATCCCATACGCACAGGCAATTTTCATGCCCGCCCCACGCAGATCGCCCCCCCGCTTTCGGCTACCACCCGGCCATCAACGCGGGCAAATCGGCGAACACATAATCCGGCTTGATCGAACCCCGCTCAACTTCTTCCTCGGTCGAAGCCCCCGTCAGCACCATGATCGTCGGCATCGTCGCATTGATCCCGCCCAGAATATCGGTGTCGAGCCGGTCGCCGAGCATCGCCGTCTCCGCCGCCGTCAGCCCCAGCTGCGCCAGCGCCCGCTCCATCATCGGCAGTTCGGGCTTCCCCAGCGCCACCGGCTCGCGGTCAGTCGCCGTCACCAGCGCCGCCACAAGCGCCCCCGCCCCCGGAATTAATCCCTCCTCGGTCGGCAGCGTCTTGTCCGTATTCGTCGCGATCCAATCCGCCCCGGCTCGGATCGCCAGGCACGCCCGCTTCAACTTGTCGTAGACCACCTGGAAATCCCCGCTCGACACCACCACCTGCGGCGTCACCTCGTCCCAGACATACCCCGTGCCATCGAGCAGCAGATTGCGCAGCGCATCCATGCAGACACCATAAATCCGCGTCCCCGCCGGATACCGCTCCGTCATGTACGCCTTCGCCACCAGCCCCGACGTCAGGATCGCCTCCTCCGGCACCTGCACCCCCATCGCCGCCAGCTTTTTCACATAGCCGCTCGGCAACGTCGTCGAATTATTCGTCAGACACAAATACTTCATCCCCCGATCATTGAGAAACTGAAAAAACTCCACCAACCCCGGCGTCGGATCATTCCCCCGGTACAGCACCCCATCCATATCCATGATAATCCCGCGCAACTCCGAAAGCGGGCGACGCGGCGGCGAAATCGTCATCCTGGCCATCTCCTTAACGAGTCGTCAGTCATCAGTCGTCAGTCGCCAGTAATCAGTGGAATATGGCCATGGCCCTTGCTAACCAGACCATCCACTACCGCCGCGAATAATAGCATCACCACCCCCAAAGCCGGATTCATCCGGCGCATTTCGTAGCCCGGACACTTCATGTCCGGGCGCACTCCGCACGCCGCCGACCTTCACCAGGGCCACCATCCTCGAACCGAGTCACCCCCTCTCCTCGCGGGAGAGGGGGCCGGGGGTGAGGTCCCCCGCCCGATTGTCCGACCGCCCGACCGCCCGACTCACTCAGCACTCAGCACTCAGCACTCAGCACGCCCCCCAATGCTATACTCCGCCCATCGTCACGGGACGACATGTGGCAAGTGGGTGGGAGTAACCGAATGAGCGTGTTTGCTGACCGCGATGTCGGCATCGATCCCGCATTGGCCGAGCGGGTCCTCGCCGCCATCGACAGAGACGAAACCATCGCCTTCCTCCAGGCACTCGTGCGCGTCCCCTCGGTCAACCCGCCGGGCGACGTGCGCGAAGCGATCCGCCTCTGCGAGGAAGAACTCGCCGCCGCAGGCTTCGACTGCAAGGTCGTCGGCGAGGAACCCGAGAAACCGAATCTCGTTGCCACCCTGCGCGGCAGCGGCGGCGGGCCGCGCCTCGCCTTCAACGCCCACGTCGATGTCGTGCCCATCGGCGAAGAATCGGCCTGGACCCACCCGCCCTTCGGCGGTGAGATCCACGACGGCCGCGTCTACGGGCGCGGCGCGGGCGACGACAAAGCCAGCGTCACCGCGCAAATCATGGCCGGTATCGCCCTCAAGCGCGCCGGCGTCCCGCTCGACGGCGACCTGATCATCACCGAAGTCGCCGACGAAGAGATCGGCGGTGCCAAAGGCGCGGGCTTCATCGTCCGCGAGGGCCACGTCGAAGCCGACTTCGCCATCGTCGGCGAGCAAACCTTCGGCCAGATCTGCGTCGGCGAGCGCGGCGGCGCGGGCACCTTCGTCACCGTCTACGGCACCACCGGCCACGCTGCCACCCCCTGGAAAGGCGTCAACGCCATCGAGGGCATGGCGCGCGTCATCACCGCCCTGCGCGAAGAACTCTGGCCGGTGCTCGCCGCGCGCACCCACCGCTACTTCCCGCAATCCACCGCCACGATCAGCACGATCACCGGCGGCGTCAAAACCAACGTCATCCCCGACCGTTGCGAAATCTACGTCGATCGCCGCATCATCCCCGGCGAGACGCCCGCCGCCGTCGCGGCCGAAATCCGCGAAGTCGCCGAGCGCGCCATCGCCGCCGTCCCCGGCCTGCGCGTCGAGGTCCACCAGCGCACCGGCCGTCAGGCGATCGAAGCCGACCCCGAGTCTCCGGTCGGTCGCGCCCTCCAGGCCGCGACCCGCTACATCGGCAAGGAGATCGTCCTGACCGGCTTCTTCGCCGGCACCGACGGCAAGCACTTCGCCGCCAAAGGCATCCCGACCCTGATCATGGGTCCCGGCGATCCCGCCACCGCCCACACCCCCGACGAATGGGTCGGCATCGACGAAGTCCTCGAAGCCACCAAACTCTACGCCCTCGCCGCCCTCGCCCTTGTGGGCAAGAAGGGTTAGAAACCGTATGTCAGCTCATCCGTGTGTCCATACTTCTGACCTCTGACCTCTGACCTCTGACCTCTGACCTCTGGAGGAATCATGACCACCACACAAACCTTCGAACTCACCCTCGACGAACTCCGCGCCCGCCAGGGTGCCAAGTGGAACTACTACCCCGCCGACGTCCTCCCCGCCTGGGTCGCCGACATGGACTTCCGCGTCGCCGAGCCGATCCAGGTCGCCGTGCGCCGCCTGATCGACCAGACCGACTTCGGCTACGGCTTCCGCATGGGCGAGCGCAGCCTCTCCAGCGCCTTCGTCCACCGCATGAAGGAGCGCTACAACTGGGAGATCGACGAGGAGCGCGTCCGCGTCACCACCGAAGTCGTCCAGTGCCTCCAGTCCGCCATCCTCTCCTTCAGCGAGCCGGGCGACGGCGTCCTCACCCAGCTCCCGATCTACCCCCCCTTCCTGATGGTGATCGACGGGAGCAACCGCCGCCGCATCGAGAACCCGCTCGTTGACGACGGCACCCGCTTCACCGTCGATATCGAGGGCATGCGCAAGGCCGCCGACGCGGGCACCAAGGTCATCCTCCTCTGCAGCCCCCACAACCCGACCGGCCGCGTCTTCACCCGCGAAGAACTCCAGGCCATCGGCGACCTCGCCGTCGAGCGCGACATGATCATCGTCTGCGACGAGATCCACGCCGACCTGACCTATCCCGACCAGACCCACATCCCGATCGCCACCCTCAGCCCGGAGATCGGCGCTCGCACCATCACCGTCACCTCCGCCACCAAGGCGTTCAATCTCGCCGGGCTCCCCTGCGCCGTCATGCACTTCGGCTCGGCTGAACTCCAGGCGAAGTACGAGGAGCGCTGGCCACCGCGCATCACCGGCACCCCCGCCGTCCCCGCCGTGGACGCCACCGTCGCCGCCTGGCGCGAGTGCCAGCCCTGGCTCGACGCCGTGATGGCCCGCCTCCAGTCGAACCGCGACCTCGTCGAGCGCTTCGTCAACGAGAATCTGCCCGGCATCGTCCACCACAAGCCCGAGGCGACCTATCTCTACTGGCTCGACTGCCGCAACCTCAACCTCCCCGGCGAGAGCCCGTTCAACTTCTTCCTCGACCAGGCCAAGGTCGGCCTCAACCAGGGCAGCATGTTCGGTGCCCCCGGCGACACCTGCGTCCGCCTCAACTTCGCCACCAACCCCGACGTCCTCCAGCAAGTCCTCGACCGCATGGCCGACGCCGTCGAGCGCACCTCGCCACGCTAGCGATTGGTTCGAAGGTTCGAAGGTTCGAAGGTTCGGGTGCTGTGCGTTCCAACTTTCGAACTTTCGAACCTTCAAACCGTCAATACCCCCCTCCAAGGAGCACCCATGCCCCCCCACGCCGCCCTCCGCCTCGCCCCCGCCTACCACGAGCGCGTCTGGGGCGGCCAGCGGCTCCACCCCGGCCCCAACCCCATCGGCGAAGCCTGGCTCGTCCACGAGGGCAACCGCGTCGTCGGCGGCCCCCACGACGGGCAAACGCTGGCCGCACTGGTCGCCACCCAGGGCGAAGCCCTCCTCGGCAGCAAGGCCATCGCGCCGGGCGACCCGCGTTTCCCCCTGCTGATCAAGATCCTCGACGCCCACGACTGGCTCTCCGTGCAGGTCCACCCCAACGACCAGCAAGCGCTACAACTCGCAGGCCCCGGGCACCTCGGCAAGACCGAAGCCTGGCACATCCTCGCCGCCGATCCCGGCGCGCAACTCATCTGCGGCCTGCGCCCCGGCACCACCAATGCGGCCCTCGCCACCGCCATCCGCGCGGGCACCGTCGCCGACCTCGCCAGCTACCTCGATGTCGCCGCCGGCGACACCATCTTCATCGCCGCCGGCACCCTGCACGCGCTCGGCCCCGGCCTCCTCCTCTACGAAGTCCAGCAAACCTCCGACCTCACCTACCGCGTCTTCGACTGGAACCGCCCCCTCTCCGCCGGGCGCCAGCTCCACATCGACCAATCGCTCGCCGTCACCAACCCCGCCATCAGCGGCGAAGTCCAGCACCGCCCCGCCGATCACCCGGGCACCCCGCAGCCGCTCGTCGCCTGCCCCTATTTCATCCTGGAAGAAATCGTCGGCCCGGCCACGCTCGACACCCGGGGCGCATCCTTCCACGCCCTCACCCCAGTCAATGGCGAGATTACGATTGCAGGTGACGGCTGGCAGCAACGCCTCACCCCCTACGAGAGCGCCGTCATCCCCGCCGCCTGCGGCAGCTACACCCTCACCGCCGCCGCCGACGCGCGCACGCTCCTCTCGCGGGTGCCGTAGTGTCCGCCGCGCCGCGCCGCCTCCCCGCACTCAGCCTGGCGGACTGCCACCGCATCGTCATCATCGGCCTCACCGGCTCGGGCAAGACCACGCTGGCGACCCAACTCGCCCGCCATCTCCGCATCCCGCGCATCGAGCTGGACGAACTCCACTGGGGTCCCAACTGGACGCCCGCCCCGCCCGAACACTTCCGCGCCGCCGCCGACGCCGCCACCGCCCACCACCGCTGGGTCGCCGACGGCAACTACAGCGCCGTGCGCGACCTCGTCTGGCCGCGCGCCGACACCCTCATCTGGCTCGACTATCCCTTGTACGTGAACCTCTGGCGACTAACGCGGCGCAACCTCTGGCGCATCGCCACCGCCGAAAAACTCTACCACGGCAACCGCGAGAGCTTCCGCACTCATTTCCTCAGCCGCGAATCACTCTACCTCTGGGCAATCCAAAACCATCGCAAAAACCGCCAAAAATGGACAAATCTCTCGCCAGCAACGACTACCCCCACCTCGCCACCCTCCGCCTCCACTCCCCGCCGCCGCCAACCGCTGGCTCACCCGCGTCACCACCCCAAAAACTAAGGAGGACTGGCAACCAGTCGCCCCTTCGCACCTCATCTCCGTGTCCTCAGTGCCCTCTGTGGTCCATTCCGTCCTCTCTTCCCAGCCTTCTCTCCACGCTCCACTCTCCACTTTTCACTCTCGTCGTCGTTTCCGCGTCGTTCTCTGCGTCTCCGCGTCTCTGCGGTCTTCCCGTCCTCGTTACTCGTTACTCGTTACTCGTTATCCTCTTACCTCTCACGACTCACGACTCACGACTCACGACTACAACCGCAGCCCATACTGCTCCGGCCGCTCATTCAAGCAATCCGCGATCCGCTGGCACGCCACCTTCAGCGACCGCTCCACCCCCCAGGCGGTATTGAACGCCGTCACCCGCGCGCCGATCACATCGATCGACTCACCCTGCGAATACCAGAAGACAATCCGCGTCAACCACTGGATGTAGTGGAACGGGCAAGTCACCACATCGGGCGTTCGCGGCAACCAGTCCGATGTAGACGCGACGCAGCGACTGACCGCGCGACCGCGCTCCGTCTTCGCCCCCTCGCGCAGCAAATATTTCACCTCGCGCGGCGTGAAACCAGGGGTACGCATCAGCCACCCCCACCGCCCGAACGGCAACAACTTGCGAGGATCGGGAACCTGAAGTGTGGACATAGCGCGCACCCCTGCGAGAACCGAGCGAGAGCCCGAGACCTCGTGCCACGATCATCGGCTAATCGGGCGAAATATGTGCGCTTCGCAGACGCCTACGGGGTTAGTTGACGGGTTCGGGCGGGAAGCTCCGCTACGCCCTACGCGCCGCGCGCGGCACGATTCACCCCAAATGAGCATCCCCCGCCCGATCATGCTGATCGGCTCGGCGTGTCCGGCCCTCGGCATGCGCCACCGCCCATCGGCGGCACGCTGTGCAATCTGCACCATGCCGGTGTCTTACCAGACAATATAGCAGATCACCAATCCGCTGGCTATAGGTTTCGGGAGAGATAGCCCGGCAGTACCATTGGGCCGCTTGCCCTGCAAACCAACCACGGAAAACCTGTCAGGCCGGGAAGGCTAGTATCGCCCCAATGCGCGCAGTATACCGCACCCGCCACCCCGCACGGAACGATCGGAAGAACGGTGCTTTCCCGCCCGCCCGCCCGCTATCGTAGAAGCCAGCAGCCGCGAGCAAAAAGGAGCAGGAATGTCCGAAAACACCAGCCCGCTTCGCGACCAACTCGCCCATGTCCTCTGGATCGGCGGCCCGCCCGACTCCGGCAAGACCTCCCTCGCCGACCTCCTTGCCGAGCGCCACAGCCTCCAGGTCTACCACTTCGATCGCCACGAAGCAGACCACCTTCGCCGCGCCAACCCCGAGCAACAGCCAACCGTCGTCGCCCTGCGCACCTTCGTGGCAACCCTCGACGAACCCGCCCTCGCGACCATGCCGCTGCCGATCGGGTAGCCACGCTGCCGGAACGTGCAGCGGTTGCGCGGCGCGGCTGGTGAAATAGGCCACCTCGCGCCGGAGGCGGTCCGGCTGGCGGCGCCCTCGGCATCCACGAGCGCGCTGCACACGGCCCGCGCGCCTGGCAGGCCGCCAACGCCGGGAGGAGGGCGTCCGCCCCGGTCGCGCAGGGCCGCGCGCTGGGCCGTCACCCAGGCGCTCGCCTGGCGCTCCCTCGCCAGGACCAGCGCCGCGCAACGCGCCCAGGTGCTCCACGGCGTGTGAAGTCGGGATGCGGATGGCCTGGGGGCGACGAGGTCGAGGTTGCCCTGATCCATTCCGCCCCGTCGTTCGGGCTGACGACGACCCCGGCCTCATCGAGCCCGCGCCGCTGGGCCTCCAGCGTGAGGGTCTGCCCGAACTGCGCCGCCGCCTCCAGCGGGCCGTGCGCTGGTGGTCTGCGGGACCAGCGTCGGGCACCTGTCCCGGCCTGGCCCAGGGCCGGGTCGGCGAAGACGGCCAGCTTCACGTCGGTCCAGCCGCCGCCCACCAGCGGCACCTTCGTCGCGTCGATGCTCACCTGCAGCACGGCGGGTGGCTGGGCCGCGCGGGCGGGTGCCCGCATGGCCTGGGCCAGCGCCTCCCCCTCCACGGCCAGCGCCGCCGCGCCGGCGGCGTAGGTGCGCTCGCGCAGCGTGGTCGCGCCCAGGCGCACCCCGCTGCTAGCAGCAGCAGCTCGGCGGCCTCGGCGAAGGGCACCGCGCCCCCAGCCGCGCCGCCAGCTCCTCCACGCGCGGCGGAAGCGGTGGGGGCAGCAGCCCCAGCGCACTATCCAGAGGGAAAACGGTGCCCGCATCGGGTACACCGCCGGTAGTCCCGCCGCAGGACCACCGGGGCGTGCCCCAGCGTCACCACCGTGCGCTCGCGCGCCCTCGTCGCGGGACGCGGTGCCGCCACACCCGGCAGGGCGCGGCAGGACACCCTTCAGCCGCCGTCTGGGCCAGCGCCAGCTCGGCGAGCAACTGCGCCCGCACCCCGCTCCACTGGCGGTCCACCTCGGCCCGATCCGCGAACGTCGCCGCCGGATGGCGCGCCCGCCAGTCCTGCAACCCCAGCACCTGCTCCTGCATCACCCCGGCCCAATCCCGCCGCGCCCGCTCCGCCCCCGCCATCGCATCCCCTCCGCCCGTCGCCCGCCTTCCGCCTCTCCACTTTACCCCACCTGCCCCGCACCAAAAATCCCGCGCCCACCCCGGGAGAGATAGCCCGGCATACCATTGGGCCGCTTGCCCTGCAAACCAACCACGGAAAACCTGTCAGGCCGGGAAGGCTAGTATCGCCCCAATGCGCGCAGTATACCGCACCCGCCACCCCGCACGGAACGATCGGAAGAACGGTGTTCCCGCCCGCCCGCCCGCTATCGTAGAAGCCAGCAGCCGCGAGCAAAAAGGAGCAGAATGTCCGAAAACACCAGCTCCGCTTCGCGACCAACTCGCCCATGTCCTCTGGATCGGCGGCCCGCCCGACTCCGGCAAGACCTCCTCGCCGACCTCCTTGCCGAGCGCCAGCCTCCAGGTCTACCACTTCGATCGCCACGAAGCAGACCACCTTCGCCGCGCCAACCCCGAGCAACAGCCAACCGTCGTCGCCCTGCGCACCTTCGTGGCAACCCTCGACGAACCTGCCTCGCGCACGAACTCGGCTCGCCCACCCGCCCGCCACCATGGCCCAGTTCGGATCGACAGCTGGTCAGAGCGCGTCGCCCTCGCCGTCGCAGACCTCCTCGCCCTGCCCACTACCCCGCTGACGCCGCCGGCTGCCCCGGCTTCTTCCCCGAACGCCTCTCCCTCCTCACCGACCACCGTCAGGCCATCTGGCTCCTCCCCACCGAAACCTTCAAGCGCCACTCAGCCCAGCGTCGCAACAAACCCGGCAACCGCCACCTCACCCCCGCCCCCGACCAGGCCCAGGAAACCTCATCCTTCGCGACCTGATCATGGCCGACCACTACCGCCGCCAACTCACCACCCTCAACCTCCCCGCGCACGAAATCGACGGCACCCGCCCCTCACCCAGATCGCCACCCTCCTCGAAACCCACGCCCCCGGCTCGCCAAAGAACCGCCAACCCTCTCATAGCAGGAGAGCGTGGCCACCGCCGCAGCCGGGTGAGATCCCCACCCCGCGCCTGGCAGTATCCCCCGCCAAGGCCACCTGCTTCCCCCAGCACTCGCCACCCTCTCCTCATCAGCCGGGTACCCCCTTGCGGATGGCCGCCACCGCAGCGGCGGGGAGGGGTCAAGACCTGTGCCCGGCACGCCTTCGTTATCCCTACTCGCGTCGGCCTGCCTCCCCTCTCCTCGCGGGAGAGGGGTGCCGCTGCAGGCGGCGGGGTGAGGTCTCTCTCCTCTCCACTCTCCACTCTCCTCGTCCTCCACGCCCCCACACTCCCACGTCACGCCCCCTCGGCACACTCCCCCACATATGCTACCCTCCCACAGAAACCATCTGTACCGGCGACGAGGGGCACCATGATAATCGCAGATCCACGACTCTATCTCCTGATCGGCGTGGCAATCCTACTAATCTTCACCATCGAATCGATCGAAAGCTACGTGGAAGGCGCGTGGCCACAATTGCGCCACGACGCACCCGCCTTCCGCGCCCAGGCCATCGGCCGCTCCCTCTGGATCACCGTCGCCTTCCTCCTCCTCCCCGGCATCGTCCTCGCCCTCGGCAACCTCGGCCTCCTCGTCTGGAAAGGCCTGCCCCAAAACAGCACCCAGATCTTCGGTGCCTTCTTCCTCGGCATCGGCTGGCTCATCTTCACCATCACCAGCATCAACCTCGTCGGCCTCGGCAGCTACATGCGCAAAGTCGGCCCCGCCGCCCCCCTCGCCCTCCTTGTCTGCCTCCTCGTCGGCGACCTCCTCCTCCTCGCCTCCCTCCTCGACCTCCTCCCCCTCATCCGCAGCTAACGCCCCGCAGACACTCCAGTAGGGGCAGGTCACCGACCCGTCCGCGTGGCGACGGCATACAACTCGCAGAACACTCCCAACCCCGCCCGATCCTGTCCCCCCACCCCCCAATTCGCCATCTTCTGACCAACGTGGCACGGTTTGCCCCCCTCGATGGGTCCGTAAAGATAGCGGCAAACGATCACCCGCGCCGCGGCCCCCACACCGCACCGCCCAGGCCACACGCTGCCCAGACTACGGAGGCACCACCATGACCACCCACACCCCAGGCACCCTCCCGCTCAAGTCCCCCGCATGCGGGGAATTGAGGGGGCCAACCCCGCCCCAGCTACAAGGCCACCCATCCACCACCCTCCCCGTCGCTTCGCTGCGTCAGCATCCGTCCTTCCCGAAAACAGCCCTGTGCTCGCGAGTCGGGCGGCAACTCGGCCGATTTTCATCCCTATCGTCGGCCCGCAGGGGGCCATCACGCTTCTCTTCTCTTCTACCACACCATCATCCGCACACCACCCAGGCCCAAATTCCGCACCACCGCGCGGATTTCACCTCGCCCTGCCCCGCCCCGAGTGAAGAGGAAGAGGAAGAGTTAAAATGCAAAAACAAACCTACTTTTCACCCCGCAATCCACGTACACGTAACGCACTTATACCCCAACGCACCGACTCAGCACGCAGCACGCAGCACGCAGCACGCAGCACTCCCCAACAGCGGCACGAACCTTGCAGGGTTTGATCCCGTTGTGGTACCGTGCCTGTCCCACGCGGGCCGTTCCGGCTGAGGAAATACCAGCCCGTTGCGGGATTACGACTGGGAGGATGAGGGTATGTCTGGCCGAGATTTTGGACGCGGGCGCGGCTTCGGCGACCGCCGTGGCGGCTTTGAGGATCGTGACGAAGGGCGCGGCGGCTTCCGCGACCGCAACCGCGAAGGCGGCAGCGGCGGTGGACCCCGACCCTGGGAGCGCCGCGACGACGACCGCCCGGCGCGATCCTTCGGCGACCGCCCCTTCGAGCGCGCGGATCGCCCCGACCGCCCGGACCGCCCGGAGCCGGATCAGGAGCGCGACGTGCGCGTCGAGCGCTACTACGAAGAACCCCAGCGCCCGGTGCGCGACGATCGCCCGCCGCGCGACGACCGCCCGCCCCGTTTCAGCGGCCCCCGCGACGGCGGCGACCGCTTCCGGCGCGACGGCGGCCCGCCGATTGGTCGCAACATCACTCCCGCTACCCCTGCGCCCGCAGAGCGCCCCGCCGCCCCGGCCCCCACGCCGGGACCCGCCGCAGCGCTGGCGACAGCGGCAACGCTGCCCGCGCCCCCAAGCACCCCGCGCCTCTGGACCCCATTCCACCTGATCGAGAGCTGGAACGACGAGGAGAAGCTTAAGGGCTGGACCCCGACCGACCAGGAGGTCCAGGATCTGGTCGAGGACAACATCGAGGGCGACCCGCTCATCCCCGGCCGCGATCGCCGCGCCATCTCCGTGCAGGCCCGCAACGGCATCGTCACCCTGGCCGGCACGGTGCGCAACCGCATCGTCAAGTTCGCCGCCGGCAGCGACGCCTACTGGTCCTACGGCGTCAAGGAAGTGCGCAACGAGCTCGAGTTGAAGCAGCGCGGCGCGCAGCCCGCCGCCGAAGCCCCGGCAGCGGCCACCGCCGCCGCCGCCACCGCGACCCCCGAGCCGACCACACCCAAGCGCGCCGCCCGCCGCAAGGCCACTGCCGACACCGAGGCCGAGGCTCCGCCCGTCCCCGCCGCCGTCGAAGGCGGCGTCGAGTTCGAGCCCCGCCCCGAAGCCGAGCCAATCGACGAGTAGCGCCATCTCTCAACGCATATCACAGGTGGGGCTGTCGTGAGACAGCCCCGCTCGTCTCCTTTCCCCCTTCACCCTTCACCCTTCTCCCTTCCTCATTTGAAACCGCGCCCCACACCCGGTAGACTACCCCCACGAGAAAAGCGCAGACGCCGCCGACCAACGCGGCAACAGGGGGAGACGGGCGATGGCGACAATGGACGTGCGAATGGAAGCGGTCGTACGCGGGGCCGACGACGAGACACTGGGCCGCGTCTGGGGCATGATCATCAAGCAGGAGGGGCGCGACACCGTCCTGACCCACCTGATGATCGAAGGCGGCGCGTTCGAGCGCGATGCGCTCCTGCCCTTCCGCTTCGTCGGCTGGTCGAGCGACCAGCAGGTGATCCTGAATGCCAACAAGGCCGAGGCGCTCGCGGGCGCGGCCAGCGAGGAACCCGCCGACAGCGTGGTCCTCTTCCGCAACGACCCGGTCCACGCGGTCGATGCCCGCCTGGGCCACATCCGCGGCTTCTTCGTCGACGAAAAGGGGAAGATCAGCGATCTGCTCATCAACGACGAGGTCGCCTCGCGCCTCAGCATGGTCAGCGTCCGCACGGTCGACTACCTCGAGCCGCATCGCATCGAGCTGAACACCCGCATCGGCGCGATGGGCGAACTGCTCAAGCCGCCGCAGGCCTTCTACCAGCCGGTCGAGCTGCGCAGCGAGGAAGAGCTGCTCAGCCACGGCCACGCCGCTGCGCACTAATCAGGACCAGCCTCCCCATCCCAGCCTCGCGCCGGCATCGCGCGGCGCGCAGACCAGTGTGCTATCCATCGGCCGACCAGTAGGCGCTGGTCGGCCCAAACTTTAGTGGTGAGCATGTCAAACACCTCCGAAGCCCCCCACCGCGAAGACTTCGCGGTCCCGGGCGAAGCGGGCATAACCCTGTTCGTGCGTGCCGTCACCTCGCCCGAGCCACCGGCAAACCCGGGCACGCCGATCCTGCTGATCCACGGCGCGCGAGTGCCCGGCCTCGCCTCCTTCGACCTGACCGTCCCCGGCGGCTCACTCGCCGCCGACCTCGCCGCAGCGGGCCACCCCGCCTACATCATGGACGTACGCGGCTACGGCAGCTCCACCCGTCCGGCCGCGATGGACGACCCCCCGACCGCCAACCCGCCCCTCGTCCGCACAGCGGAGGCCGCGCGCGACATCGCCGCAGTCGCCAGCTGGATCGCCACCCGGCACGACAACCAGCCAGTCGCCGCCCTCGGCTGGGCCACCGGCGGCCAATGGCTCGGCTACTGCGCCACCGTCCACCCCGCTCACCTGGGCCGCATCATCCTCTTCAACGCCCTCTACGGCTCCCACCCCGAGCACCCCTCCCTCGGCTGGGGCTCATCGCTCGAAGACGCCGACCGCCCCGGCCAGTTCGACCGCACCGGGACCGGGGCCTACCGCTTCAACCCGGCCTCGTCGCTCCTCCCCGGCTGGAACAGCAGCATCCCCGACGACGACAAGGAGGCCTGGCGCGATCCGGCGATCGCGGCGGCCTACCAGGCAGCGACCGTCGCCAGCGATTTCACCAGCGCCACACGCACCCCGCCCAGCTTCCGCGCCCCGAGCGGCGCACTGGAAGACAGCTTCTACCTCGCCACCGGCCGCCAGCTCTGGGATGCCTCGCTCCTCCGCACCCCCACGCTCTCCATCCGCAGCGAGCTCGACTTCTGGTCGCGCCCCGAGGATCCCCAACTCCTCGCCGAGCACGCGATCGACGCCCCCGTCCGCGTCGTCACCCTCCCCGGCGCGACCCACTTCGCCCACCTCGACCGCCCCGCGCGCGGGCGCGACGCCTTCCTGCGCGCCGTTCTATCTTTCCTCTCCGCAGCCTGAAGGGAGCATCGATGGGCGCGCTGCTGATCATCGTCACCGGGCCATCGGCAACTGGCAAGACCAGCCTCGCCGAGCGCCTGTCAGAAGACCTCTCCATCCCCTTGATCGCCAAGGACACGATCAAGGAGCAACTCTTCAACAGCCTCGGCTGGAGCGACCGCGCCTGGTCGCGCAAGATCGGCGGCGCGAGCTACGACCTCATCTGGCTGATCGCCGAGCGCATCCTCGCCGCCAATACCCCGGCGATCATCGAAGGCAACGTGCGCGGCACCGTCGCCGAGACCCGCCTGCGCACCATCGCGGCGACCACCGGTTGCCGCTTCTACCAGATCAACTGCTGGGCCGACGCCGACATCCTGATCGAGCGCTATCGCGAGCGCGCCAAAGCGGGCGACCGCCACCCCGGCCACCTCGACGACCCCGACGACCCCGCCCTCCGCGCGCAACTCGCCGACGGCGGCTACGAACCGCTCGACATCGGCGGCGACGTGCTCGACCTGAACATGAACGACAAGAACGCCATCGACTACGACAAGATCCTCCGCCGCGTCCGCGCCCGCCTGAAGGACTAGCCAGTTCGTCGTGCAAGCCCCATCCCTCGTTACTCGTTACTCGTTACTCGTTACTTGTCACCGGAGCGAAGCGATGCCCTACCGCGCCGTCATCTTCGACCTCCTCACCGCGCTCCTCGACTCCTGGACCCTCTGGAACACGATCGCGGGCGACGAGGCGACCGGACTGCGCTGGCGCCGCGAATACCTCCGCCTCACCTACGGCGCGGGCCGCTATCGCCCCTACGAGGCGCTCGTCGCGGAGGCCGCCACCAACGTCGCCCTGCCTGCCTCCCTGGCGACCGCGCTCACCGAGCGCTGGGACACGATCCAGCCCTGGCCAGAGGCCGCCGAGGTCCTGTGTACGCTCGCGATCCAGATCCCCCTCGCGGTCGTCACCAACTGCTCCGAAGCGTTGGGCCACCGCGCGGCTGCGCGCGTGGGTGTACCCTTCACCGTCGTCGTCACCGCCGAGCGCGCGGGCTGGTACAAGCCCAACCCTGAGCCCTACCGGCTCGCCCTCTCCGAACTAGGCGTAGCAGCACACGAAGCCCTCTTCGTCGCCGGATCCCCCGCCGACGTCCCCGGAGCGATGGGCGTCGGCCTGCCCGTCGTCTGGCACAACCGCCTCGGACTGCCACCGATCAGCGGGGCACAGCAGCCGCTCGCCACCTACCCAACGCTCGCGCCGCTCACAGCGGAGGTGCGCGGTGCCTGACGCTCTGCTTCCAGCCGACACCAGGGAGCAAGAGGCCATGGGCACAAATCGCCCGGTTGGGCGACACCTCATCCTGGTCAAACACGCGCTGCCAATCGTCGTTCCCGGCTCCCCGCCCGCGCAATGGTCACTCTCGGACGAAGGTCGGGCGAGTTGCACCACGCTGGCCGCCCACCTGCGTCGCTACTATCCGGCGCAGATCGCCGCCAGCGACGAGCCGAAGGCCGCCGAGACGGCGCAGTTACTCGCCGCCGCGCTCGGCCATACTTCCCCGGTCCGCCACGACCACGATCTGCGCGAGCACGAGCGCCGCCCCGAGGACTTCTTCGACAGCACCACCGCCTTCCACGCCGCGCTCCGCCGCTTCTTCGCGCAGCCCGACGCCCTCGTCTTCGGCCAAGAGACCGCCACCGCCGCCGGGACCCGCTTCGCCGCCGCCATCGCGCGCCAGCTGGCGGCAGCCCCCGGCGGCAACCTGATCGCCGTCGCCCACGGCACGGTGATCAGCCTCTTCGCCGCCGCGCACGCCGGGCTCGCACCATTCCCCCTCTGGCAAAGCCTCGGGCTCCCCTCCTACGTCATCCTGTCCCTGCCCCACCTGCGCCACATCGAGACCCGCGCCACCATCGGCTGACCGCACCCTCGCCCCAACCGTGCTATCCTACGGGCAGGGGTAAGCGAGACGGGAGGGGAGGATTTGAAGCAGGCGAGTACATCCCGCGCTGCGGCGGGCAAGATGTTGCTGCCAGTCTATGTGCCAACGGCGCTGTTGGCCTTCGGGCAGGGGTTGCTGGTTCCGACGCTCCCGTTCTACTCATCATCGCTCGGCGCGCCAGCGGGCCTGATCGGCTTCATCGTCGCCGCAGCCGGGATCGGCACGCTCATCGCCGACGTGCCGGCCGGGGCGATCCTCGGGCGCATGGGACGCCGCCCGGCCATGCTCATGGGCGCGGGCCTGGTCGCCATCTCGACCTTCGTCATCGGACTCTGGGCTAACATCCCCGCCCTGATCGCCCTGCGGCTCCTCGCGGGCATCGGGACCGCCCTCTGGGGTATCTCGCGCCACGCCTACATCACCGACGTGATCGCCCCGGCCCAGCGCGGGCGTTCGATCGCCGTCTTCGGCGGCATCAACCGCACCGGCAACTTATTAGCCCCGGCCGCCGGAGGCTTCATCGGCCAGACATTCGGACTCAACTCGCCATTCCTCGTGGCCGGCGTCCTCGCCGGCGCGACCGCGATCCTCGCCTACATCACCGTGCCGGAGAGCGCGGTGCGATCCTCCGGCAGCGCCGGCCACAAGATGCGCTGGGCACTGGTCGGCGGGATGATCCGCACCCACTGGCGGGACCTCTCGGCGGCAGGCATCGCGCAGATCTTCGCGCAGATGATCCGCGCCGGGCGGCAACTGCTCATCCCACTCTACGGCAAGTCGCTCGGCCTCGAAGTCGGGACCGTCGGCACGATCCTCTCCATCGCCGCCGCCCTCGACGTCGCGATGTTCCTCCCGGCCGGCTTCATGATGGATCGCTTCGGGCGCAAGGTCGCGGCGGTGCCCTCGTTCGCGGTGATGGCCGTGGGCATGATCGTCGTCGCGGCGGCCTTCGACTTCCGCAGCCTGCTGCTCGGAGCGGCCATCATCGGCTTCGGCAACGGTCTCGGCTCCGGCACGATGATGACGCTCGGGGCCGACCTCGCGCCGCCCGGCGCGGTCGGCGAATTCCTCGGCTTCTGGAGACTGATCGGCGACAGCGGGCAATCGAGCGGGCCGATCATCGTCGGCACCACCGCCGACATCTTCGGCCTGACCACCACCGCGCTCATCCTCAGCGGCATCGGAGCCGCCGCCGCGCTCACCCTGGCCCTCCTCGTCCGCGAGACCAGGACCGATGACCCAGTGCCCGCTCCGGCGATCAGCGACAGGCGCTAGACAAGGCCGCAAAGCAGAGCGAATGGAGGCGCGTCCTCTGATTGCGACTCTTCCCTTCGTCTCTCTGCGCCCTCTGCGACCTCTGCGGTTAGAGCGTCCCTCGTCCTGGCGGTTCAATCGCCCCCATCACGTCAACTGCGACCAGCGCCGTAGCGTATCGCTGCCCCAGGCTTCCAGGCGGTCGCGTCGCAGCAGGACCAGGACACCCAGACCAAGCAAGACGAGGCCGATCAGTCCGATCGTGACCCAATTGGGGAGGGCGCGAGCCACATCAAAGACCGCGCGGAACGCGGTGAGCGTGAGGAAGCCGACGGCCAATGCCACGCCGTAGCGGCGGCGCAGGAAGGCGGTCACACCGAGCAGCAGCAGCCCCTCCATGAGGCCCAGGAAGATGTAGCGCCACGGGTGCAGCAGCGATTGCAGGAAGGTTGTGCCGAGGATGACCACGACCGCGCTCGACAAGAGCGCGTTCGCGGCGGGCATCCGCACCGGCCCCAGATCGCGCTCGTACGCGACGTAGATCGAGAGGGCCAGCAAGTAGAGCCCAACCGGGACGGCATACGCCTGGGGATTGTCCGGGGTGATCCTGGCGATGCCCATCAGCGTCGCCAGCGCGATGAACGCCGAGGCGCTATAGCCGGTCGGGCGGCGCAGCGTCGTGATCGCGTCGGCGGCAAGCGCCGCGCCGCAGAGCGCGATCGCCAGCCCGGCCGGTCCGTAGGCATGGTTGAGCACCAGTCCGACCAGTTCGCCGCTGCCAAGGAAATCGACCAGCGGGACGGCAAGGTTGATCAGCGCAGGACCGGCCCCACGAGCGCCCACCCGCCAGCCGATAGCCGATGGCCACATACCAGCCGTCGCGTCGCTGCGCCGGGGTATTGCGCCACGCTTGCAGGCCAATCGCCAGCGCCAGGCCAACCCCGGCATAGCAGGAGGGAGCCCAGCGCGGTCCCGAGCCCGCCAGTTGGACCATCGCGGCCGTCGCGACCAGCGCCCAGAGATTTGGCAGGATCAGCAACTCGTAGCGACGCTCCAACGCCGCCACCAGCGCGCTCGCCAGCGCCCCGACGATCAGCACCCCGGCGATCTGAAACGGATTGTCGGCCCAAAAGGCGACGAGCGCCGCACCGATGGCGACGAGTTGCCCATTGATCACCAGGTGACGATCCCACGACCGCGATGCCCCGGCCTGCCGCAATGGCTGCAGGAGACCCACCGGCACCAGCGAGGCCAGGAGGTACGCCCAGGCATAGCCATACGGCCCCGGCCGCGGCCCGATCGCGAGGAGATGGAACAGGGTCAGCGCCGCAGCCAGCGCCAGCGGGTAGAGCGTCAGCGGCTCGCGGAAGCCCCAGAGGATGAGCGCAGCATAGAGCAGCGCGCCGCCGAAGATGAGCGTCCAGTAGACCGGCGCGTCGCGGACGAGAAAGCCCCACGGGACGAGCAGCGCGGCGATGTGTGCCCACCCCGCGACGAAGCTGACCGTTGAAGCGTTCCGCCAGCCCTGCCCCGCTCGCCGCAGACCCACGGCCACCGCCAGCGCCAGCCAGGCCATCCCCAGCACGATCGCGGCATAGCCGCGCACGTGAATCTCCGCCCACCAACCACCCGCCATCGCGAGCAGCGCCGTCGCGCCCCAGGCCCCGGCAACGTGAACGGCGCGGAGCGTCGGCTCGGGCTGGCTCAACGCAGCACCGAGATAGAAAAGCGCGGCGAGTCCGAACGCCGCAACCATCCCTGCTGCGTTGGCGTGTTCGAAGGGGGATCGAAGCAGGAGGACACAACCAAGCGGGACGAGGATCTGAGCAGCCCAGGCGATCATCGGACCAAAGACCGCGCGCCCGAACGTCGTGCGCTCCGCCAGCCGCCCCGCGAGCAGCAGGAGCAACGGCAGCGGCAGGAACGCCGCCGCTAGCCAGGCCGATGGCACATCAAGCGCCGCCAACGCACCGCACCAGGCGCTGATGCTCGCCGCAAGCATCGCGGCGGCGTATGGTCGCCCCAGACCGCTCAATCCCAGCGCCCCATAGAAGAGCGCACAGATGAGCGACCCCCAGGCCCAGGTTGTCGCCGCCGAGATACCCTGGTCGCGGAACAGCAGGGTATAGCCGCCAAGGATGTCGAGCGGCAGCAGGATCGCGCCAATCGCCAGGAACGTCTGCCCCGCCGGGCGCACTTTCGGCAAGCGCACGCAGAGCAGGCCACCGGCGATGAAGCCCAGCGTGAAGCCGAGCATGATCCCGGCCTTCGCCCCCGCGCCGATCTGCTCCCACTGGGTCGCGACGAAGATCAGGGCGGCGATGACAACGAAGAAGGCCCCGAGGACGAGGAGCAGATTGATCCAGAGCCCGGTAACGCCTGCCGGTTGCGGCGTGGGGAAGCTCGCCGACGACTCCGCCCCGTCCGGTATCAGCTGCGCGGCGGCGCTAGCCGCGCCGACATCCGGAATCTGGTGCTGCTGCGGTGACGGTGGCACTGTAGCTGTCGGATCAGCGGGTGCAGGTTCTGCAGGGCGACGGCCAGCGGCGCGGGGGGCGGGCGGCGGGCGCATCGGGTCGCGCGGCAACACCTCTGCTGGAAGCCTCAGCAGGCATAGTCGGAGCCTGAGCAGTTGCAGCCGCGCCTCGTAGTCGCGCCGCAGCGCCTCGTAGGCGTGCCGCCCGATAACCTGGCGCTCAAGCAAGTGTTCAAGATCCGCCAGCGCCCAGGTTAGCCCCTCGCGCTGCCGTTCGCGTTCTTGCTCGCTGAGCGCCGCTCGCTCCATCACCCCTGCGTCTTACCCCCAGCCCAGTTCCCGCAGTCGCCGGTCGGAGATCCCGAAGTGGTGCGCCAGTTCGTGGACCACCGTAACCCGGACCTCGCTCCGCAGCATCTCCTCGTCGCGGCAGACCGACTCCAGCGCCCCCTGGAAGAGCGTGATCTTGTCGGGCAGCACCATCCCATAGCCGCTGGTACGCTCGGTCAGCGGTATGCCCTCGTAGAGGCCAAGCAGCATTTCGCCCGCCCCCAGCTCGCCCGCGACCGTCAATTGGGACGCCGTCGGCGCATCGGCAACGACAATCTCTACATTGTCGAGCATCTCCAGGATTTCATCGGGGAGCGTATCGATCGCGTCGGCGACCAATTCCTCGAACCGCGCCCGCCCGCCCGCCGATTCGCCGAACATCAAGTCGTTCACAACCATTCCCTACGACTTCCGTGCGCTGCTACCGCACAACTTCGTTAGCATCAGTATAGCGACACTGGCAAGCCCGCATAGTCCCAGGTCAAGGGAGTAGAATAGGCACATCGCGCGCGTTGCACTTTCGGGGCGAAGATGAGCGATGCCGAGCAAGGACTTTTCGTTGGGCGGGCAGGCGAGTTGGCCGCCCTGCGCGACAAACTGGCGGCGGCGCGCGAGGGGCGCGGCGGTCTGGCGCTGATCGTCGGCGAGGCGGGGATTGGCAAGACGGCGCTGGCGCGGGCGTTCGCGCACGATGCGCGCGAGGGCGGAGCGCGCGTGCTCTGGGGTGCCTGCCTGGAAGGAGATTGGCAGCCGCCATACGGGCCGTGGGCGGAGGCGCTGGGATCGCACGCACGCGGCCTCGATGATGAGCGCTTGCGGCAGGAGCTCGGTGCAAACGCGGCACCGCTCGGGCGACTCCTTCCCGCCCTGCCACTGCGCTGGCCCGACCTGCCCCCGGTAGCCCAGCTGCGCCCGGAGGACGAGCGCTTTCGACTCTATGACGCGGTGGCGCAGTGGCTGCTGGCGATTGCGCGCGATACCCCGCTGGTGCTGGTGCTCGACGATCTCCACTGGGCCGATCGCGACTCGCTCGGGTTGCTGCGCTACGTGACACGGATTGTCGAGCACTCGCCGGTGCTGATTGTCGGGACCTACCGCGACCCCGACCCCGAGTTCGATCGGCGCGGCGCGCTGGGTGACCTGCTGGCGATCGTGCAGCGCGAGACCGCGCACACCCGTCTGGCGCTCGGTGGCCTGGGACACGAGCAAGTGGCGAGTTATCTGCGCGGCGCGGCGGGGCAGGAGTTGCCGGGCGGGCTGGTCCGGGCGATCGACGCCGAGTCCGGGGGGAACCCCTTCTATCTGCGCGAGGTCTTTCGGCACCTCGTCGAGGAAGGGACGATCGTGCGCCGCGCGGGGCGCTGGTCTACCGACGCCAGTCTGAACGACCTCGGCATCCCGGAGGGGGTGCGCGCGGTCCTGAATCAGCGACTGCTGCGCCTCGGTGAACCGACACATCGGCTGCTCCACCAGGCGGCGGCATTCACGGGCGGTTTCACCTTCGATCTCATCCGCGCGGTGAGCGAACGCGACGAGGAGGCGGTGCTCGACAGCTTGGACGAGGCGCTGCGGGCGGGATTGCTGCGCGTGGCGCAGCCCGGCCCGCCCGCCACCTACGATTTCGCCCACGCAATCGTGCGCCACACCCTCTCCGACGCGCTCAACCCCGACCGCCAGGCCCGCCTCCATCGCCGGATTGCCGAGGCGCTGGAGCGACTGCCGGGCGCGACGCCAGCACCCCGCGATGCCGACCACGCGGCGCAGTACCACGCCTCGCGAGCGCTGCCGGGCGCGGCGCGCGGCATTCCCCACGCCCTGGCCGCCGCCACTGCGGCGCGCGACGGCTACGCCCACGAGCGAGCGGCCCACTACCTCCGGATGGCGCGCGACCTCGCCGCCGACAGGATGCACCAACCCGGCGAGCAATCCTGGAACAGCTCGCATTTGCCGAGGCCGAGGCGCTCCTGCTTGACGAGGCGCGACAATCGGCCGACGCGGCGGACGCCCTGGCCGACGCCTGGGAAGACCCCCACGCACGCGCCGCGTTCCTGGCGACGATTGCGCGAGCCCTGCGCGAGGGAGGGGCGGCCCGATCGCTGTGGGAGCCGCTGGTCGAGCGTGGCCTGACGCTTGCCGGGGACCGGCGCGACCTGACCTGGGCAAGACTCGCGCTCTTATTCGACCGAGTCGAGCCGATCAGCGCCGGGACAATCGGCGTTGGGCAGTGGCTCGGCTACGACCCGCAGGCGGTGGCCATCGCACGGGACGAGGGGGATGAGGACGACTATGCCCACACGCTCGAATCGTACGACTGGCGCTCGCGCGGTGAGGTCGCTGACCTCCTGGCCCGCGCTCGCACCTGGCAGCGGCCGACCGCGATCATCTGGGCCCTGAACGTCGCGGGGCGCGACCTGGTCTATCGGCATGGCGACTTGCAGGCGGCGATCTCGTCGCTGCACGACCTCCGGGAGCGCAGCCGTCGCTACGGCACCCTGCCGAGCGAGGCCGAGGCACTGGTGCAACTCGCTCTGGCCCTCGCCATTCTCGGGGAGGAAGCACAATCGCGAGAGGCGCTGGGTCAGGCACGCGAACTGGTGGCCAGGCTCGGTACGGAGCACCGTCTGCGCTTCGCGATTACGGCGGTGGGCAGCGTCCGTGCCTACTTCTACGGCGGTGACTGGCCGGCGCTCGCCGCCAGTGCCGAGGCGGTCGCGGTCGCGCCGCTGGGGAAGCAGAGCCCGATCGGCCTCACCGCCGCCTCGTTCGCGCTCCTGAATAACCTGCGGGCCGGGCACCTCGCGAGGGCACAAGCGTTCATGGCCGAAATGCCGCTGCTGTTCGAGCAGACCACCAGGACGACCTATGTCTTCGGGGGGAGCCTCGACCGCGCGGCGACGGCGGTGTGGGAACTGGGCGCGGCGGAGTTCGCGGCGCAGTATCGCCGCCTCGCCGAGGAGCTGTTCGCCGGACAACTCGGCGACGGCCCGCTGAAGTCCTTCGAGCTGATCGCGGCGCGGATGGCGGCGCTCCAGGGCGATCTGCCCGCAGCGACCGCCTACTTCACCTGTGCGCGCGAGGTATTGGAAGCGGCGGGCCATCGCCCGATGCGCGCCATCGTGGATTACGACGAAGCGCTCGCCCTTGTCCGCACCAACTCCACCGACCGTGCGCGTATCGCCGCCCTCCTCGACGCCGCGATAACTCAGTTCGTCGCCCTCGGCATGGGCGGTTGGGAGCAGCGCGCCCGGCTACTCCGGGAAGAACAGGAGAGCAGGGGAACAGGGGAGCAGGTGATCCACGCCCCCACGCCCCCACGCCCCCACGCCCTCACGCCACGCGAGGCCGAGGTGCTGCGCCTCGTGGCGGGGGGCAATACCAATCGAGAGATCGCGGAGACGCTCTTCCTCAGTGTGCCCACGGTGCAGCGGCACATTGCCAACATCTACAACAAGATCGGGGCGCGCGGGCGGGCCGATGCCACCGCGTATGCGCTGCGTCACGGGATCCTCCCTGAGAGCGTTGACTGACTCCCCCCCGGCTCATCTACATGTTTTGGATCATCTCCGACTCTGCCCGGCCGCGTTGGCACCCAGCACTGGCAATAACAATTGCATGTTTTCCACGATGCTGGCGCATTGGCGACGGCCTAGACTGGTCGCATTCCCATTGTGGTAGGCGTGGCGCGAGCAGAGGAGGCAACGAATGTCCACCGAGCAGAATAAGGCGACGTTCAAGCGCTGGTTGTGGGATTTGTGGCAGGCGGCGGACCTCTCGGTTGCGGATGAAGTCCTCGCCCCGGACTTCGTTGACCGGATGCCGCTCCCCGGACTGCCGCCCGGGCGCGAGGGGCACAACCTGGCCCTCACGACGCTGCACACGGCGTTCCCGGACTGGCAATTCTCGCTGGAACACCTGGTTGCCGAGGGGGATATGGTGACTGGGCACTGGGTGATGACGGGCATCCAGAGTGGGCCGGTCGCCTTCCTGGGGCTGCCGCCGACCGGCAAGGCGGTGCGGATGGCCGGGATCGAGATCATGCGCTTTGTGGATGGCAAGATCGCTGAGGTGTGGCACCTGGACGATGTGGCCGGGCTGATGATGCAACTGGCCCCGCCGCCCGCCCCGGCGAGCGTTGGCGCGGCGTGATGGGGCCGGGAGGCTGGGGCAAGCATCCCGGCCTCCCGCCGGTATCCGAGACCAGTTGGAGGTGCGACGTGCAAATAGCGACGCGCGATGGTGTGAAACTGGCATATTCGGAGGCGGGACGGGGTGGACCGCCGATCGTCTTCATTCATGGCCTGGCCTGCGACAGCAGCGACTTCGCGCCGCAGTTCGAATACTTTCGCGAGCGGCACCGCGTGATCGCGATCGATCTGCGCGGCCATGGCGCGAGCGACGCGCCCGAGGGTGGCTACTCAACGGCCGCGCTGGCGGACGATGTGCTCTGGCTGTGCGACGAGCTCGGGGTCTACAAGCCGATGCTGGTCGGGCACAGCATGGGCGGGATGATCGCGCTGGAGATCGCCGCGCGACGGCCCGGCGCGGCGACGGCGATCGCGCTGCTCGACTCGCCGATCCTGATTCCACCGCCGGTCGCCGAGGCGCTGGCCCCGTTCGGCGCGGCGCTCCGCTCGCCCGCGTACCGGGATGCGCTGGTCGGCTTCATGGCGAGCAACTTCGGCCCGGCCGACGACCCGGAGCGCAAGGGGCGCATTTTAGAGCGTGCCGGGCGACTGCCGCAGCATGTCGGCGCGGCGTGCTGGGAGCAGGGGTTGGCCTCCTATGACAGCGTCGCGGCGGCGCGGGCCTGCACGTTGCCGGTGCTTTACCTGCACGCGGCGGTGCCGAGCAACCTCGGCCTCCTCGCCCAACTCTGTCCGCGTCTGATGGTCGGCGAGACGGTGGGTTCCGGGCACTGGCACCAGCTGGAGGTGCCCGACCAGGTGAATGCGATGCTCGATCGCTTCATCGACATCCTCCAGACCAATCCGGCAGTGATCGGGCAGGGGAACATGGCACCGGCCGAGGCGGCATGAATATCTGAGCCTTGCGCGCGGGCGCGAAAAGTAGGTTTGTTTTTGCATTTTAACTTTTCCTCGTCCTCTCCTCTGGGGGCGGGCAGGGGCGTGGAGAGAGGAGAGTGGAGGGTTGAGAGTGAAGGGAAGAGAGGGAGGGGCGCACTCTTCCCCTGCGCAATACCGGAGGGGCTTTGAGCGGTGGCTGGGGCGAGGGGTGGCGGTCATGGCGATGTTCCTCCGTGCTTTCGCTAAGGCGCGGCCTGGGCGGCGCAGTCTGGGGGACTGCGCCGCATTTGCGGTGAAGTGCCGCTATCTCTACGGACCCATCGAAGGGGGCAAATCGTGCCACACTGGGGAAATTGCTCGATCGGATAGATTTGCGGCACGGGTGCGCCTGGGGGACGCGGCGATATTGCCCGGGGGTGGTGTTGCGACGTACCATTGGGCGCAACGGGACGGCGCAATGGAGGAGGATCGATGGCGGGGCGCGATGTGGAGATCATCCGGTTGGATTTGCGCGTTGCGAATGTGTTTGCTGTGCGCGGCGAGCGGACGATCCTCGTCGATACTGCCATGAGCGTCATGGAGGACAAGGTTCTCGATGGGCTCGCCAGGCTGGGGGTGCGGGCGGCGGATATCGGGGCAATTCTGATCACGCACATCCACCCCGACCACGCGGGCAGCGCGGCGGCGTTGAAGAAGCGACTGGGCGTGCCGGTGGCGGCACCGAAGTTGGAGGCGGCGTGGCTGCGCCGGGGTCGCACCGAGGGGCAGCCGATGCCCGCGCGCCCATTTGGGAATTTGCTGAAGCTGATGGTCAAGCCGGACTTTCCGGCGTGCGAGCCCGATATCTTGCTGGACGAGGGGAAGCGACTCGACGAGTTTGGCGTGGCGGGGCGGGTGCTCTACACGCCGGGACACAGCCCGGGGTCGCTCTCGTTTCTCTTCGACAATGGGGAATGCATCGCGGGGGACCTGATCGCGGGCGGCTTTGTCCGGCAGAACAAGCCCGACTACTCGTTCTTCATCGATGACCGCGAGGAGACGCACCGCAGTCTCGCGCGCTTGCTCGCCCAATCGCCGAAGCGGCTCTATTTCGGGCACGGGCAGTCGGCCGATGCGGCATCGGTGCGGCGGCGGTTCGCGGGGGCATTGGCGCAGGTGGCGCGGGCATGACCTCTCCCCGCCGCTGCGGCGGCGACCTTCCCTTGTGTGGGGAGGGTATCGGGGACGAAGGAAAACGGGTGGGGCAAAACGGGCGGGGCCACATGGCCCCGCCCGCTGGTTTGTATTGAGTTTGGAGAAGTCAGTCGGCTGCCTGCGCGGTGGGCGCTTGCCAGCGAAGGTTGGGTTTGCGGGCGGCGGTGGCTTCGTCGAGGCGGCGGACGGGGGTGACGTGCGGGGCGCTCTTGACCTCGTCCGGGGTTTCCTCGGCTTCGCGGGCGATCTCGCGCATGGCGGCGATGAATTCGTCGAGGGTCTCGATCGATTCGGTCTCGGTCGGCTCGATCAGGAGGGCTTCGTCGATGATCAGCGGGAAGTAGATCGTGGGCGGGTAGAAGCCCTTGTCGATGATCCGCTTGGCGATGTCGAGCGTGCGGACGCCGAACTTCTTCTGGCGCGTGCCGGAGAGCAGGCATTCGTGCATGTTGATGCGGTCGATCGGCACGGCGTAGAGATCGGAGAGCTTCGCGCGGACGTAATTGGCGTTGAGGACGGCATGCTCGCTGACGGAGCGGAGGCCGGTGTCGCCGTTGGCGATGATGTAGGTGTAGGCGCGCACCAGGACGCCGAAGTTGCCCCAGAAGGAGTGGAGCTTGCCGATCGAGTCGGGAACCTTGTCCCAGCGGAAGACCGGGCCGTTCGCCACGTCGGTCTTGATCACGCGCGGGGTGGGCAGGAACTGGGCGAGGTGGGCCTTCACGCCGACCGGGCCGGCGCCGGGTCCGCCGCCGCCGTGCGGGGTGGAGAAGGTCTTGTGGACGTTGTAGTGCATGATGTCGAAGCCGATTTCGCCCGGCTTGACGATGCCGAGGATGGCGTTGAAGTTCGCGCCGTCGTTGTAGACGAGCCCGCCCGCAGCGTGGACGATCTTGCAGAGTTCGGTCGCGCCCTCGTCGTAGAGGCCGAGGGTGTTGGGGTTGGTGATCATCATCGCGGCGGTGTCGGGGCCGACGACTTTGCGGAGCTCATCGAGGTTGACGTTGCCGCGCTCGTCGGACGGGACGGTGATCACCTGGTAGCCCGCCATCGCGGCGGTTGCCGGGTTGGTGCCGTGCGCCGAGTCGGGGACGATCACTTTGGTGCGGGCGACATCACCGCGACTCTCGTGGTAGGCGCGGACGACGAGGATGCCGGTCAGTTCGCCGTGGGCACCGGCGGCGGGCTGGAGGGTGACGGCGTCGAAGCCGGAGATCTCGGCGAGGTAGCCCTGCAACTCGTAGAGGAGTTCGAGCGCGCCCTGGATGGTCTCGGTCGGCTGGTACGGGTGCAGCTGGCCGAAGCCGGCCTGGCGCGCGGCGTCCTCGTTGATGCGCGGGTTGTACTTCATCGTGCAGGAGCCGAGCGGGTAGATGCCGAGGTCGATCGCGTAGTTGAGGTGCGAGAGGCGGGTGAAGTGCTTCACCACGTCGCGCTCGGCGACCTCGGGCAGCGGCAGGGCGTCGCGGCGCAGCGCGGCCGGGACTTCCTGCACGGGCACGTCGCATTCCGGCACCGGCACGCCGCGCCGTCCGGGTTTGCTCAACTCAAAGAGCAGTGGTTCAGCCACTGTCGCTCGCTCCTTTGTGATTCGTGTTGCTCATACCGCCGGAGCGGTAATTCCCCTATGGCGAAGGATAACACAGTGGGGCGTGGGGCGTGAGGAGAGTGGAGAGTGGAGAGTGGAGAGAAGAGAGAGGAGAGAAGAGAGTAAGACCGCAGAGGCGCGGAGGCGCAGGGAACGACGCAGAGACGAACGAGGAGGACGGATTAACCACAGAGGGCACAGAGGGCACAGAGTCGAGGAGAGAAGAGAACAGAGGGAAAAAGAGTGGGTGCGGATGCTGCGCAGCGCCCAGAACGATAGGAGAAGCGGTGCTTTTCTGCGGTCATTCTGGGCGCGGCGAAGGATCCGGTTGTTGGGGTTCGAGGCGGCGGATGAGTTCGATGGCGATGGTGTGGAAGGCGTGGGCTTGGGGGGAGGTGGGGGCGGCGACGACGACGGGGTGGCCCTGGTTGGCGGCGCGGCTGATGGCGATGTCGAGCGGGATCTGGCCGAGGAGGGGGCCGGCGGCGGCGCGGACGGCCCAGTCCTGGTCGCTGCGGTCGAAGACTTCGACGCGGTCGCCGCAGCCGGGGCAGACGAAGTGGCTCATGTTCTCCACGACGCCGAGGATGGGGACGTTGGCGTCGCGGAACATGCGCAGGGAGCGGGTGGTGTCGAGCAGGGCGAGGTCTTGCGGGGTGACGACGAGCACGACGCCGTCGAGCGCCACTTGCTTCGCCAGGGTGGACTGCGGCTCGCCGGTGCCGGGCGGGAGGTCGATCAGCAGGTAGTCGAGCGCGCCCCAGGCGGCGTCGAAGAGCAGCTGGCGGATGAGGTGGCCCGCGAACTGGGCATTGTCGCTCATGAGATGCTGGTCTTCGCCGACGAAGAGGGCGAGCGAGAGCATAGAGATGCCGTGGCGCGCGATCGGGCGCGGGCGCTCCGATTCTTTGACGGTGCCGCCGATGGAGGCGAGCGCGAGGCCCTTGGTGCGCTCGCGGCGGCGCACGCCGAGCAGCAGGGGGACGTTCGGGCCGTGGATGTCGGCGTCGAGGATGCCGACGCGGGCACCGGTCGCGGCCAGGGCGAGCGCGAGGTTGACGGCCACGGTCGATTTGCCGACCCCACCCTTGCCGGAGGCGACGGCGATCACGCAGGCGACGCCAGGAACGCGGCGGCGTTCGGCGGGGCCGCTCGACTGCGGGCGAAACTCGCGCATGGCTTACTCCTCCTCGGGGCGTTCCGACGGATCGCGCGCGGGTGTCTCTTTCGGGCGCTGCCAGAGCGTGCGCGAAACGATCGGGCGCGGCTCGCCCGCCTGCGCCAGCGTCGTCCCCGGTTGCAACGGCACGGCGACGTAGGTTTCGGTCAGGGCATCCAGAAGTCGCTGGCGCGACGCCCGATGCGCGGCGGGTGCTACGCCGGGATCGCGATCGGCTGGGAGTTGGTCTTCGACGAGCAAGCGCATGGTGAGATCGAGGCGCTGCTGGAGGAGTTGCAACTCGCGCAATTGCAGCAGGTCGTTGCTCAGCACTTGCTGGAGGAGTTCGCGCACATCCGGGTTTCCCGCTGAGCCGCGCTCGGTGCCCGGGGATGGCTGGTTCGGAGCGTCGAGCGAGCTGGCAAGCAGGGAGGCGACCAGGCCGGAGAGCGTCTGACCGTCGCGGCGGGCGCGTTCTTCCAGCCGGGCGAAGAGCGCGGCGGGGATTTCGATGCGGCGGCGGTTCGGGCTGGTGGGCATACGAGCTCCTCCCTGACGGAATAATACCACCGTTTTACCAGGGTAAGCCACATCCCATGACAAGGGCAGCGTTGTAGGGGCGTTCAATTGAACGCCCTGTGGCGGAAAATTGCGCACAAAAAGAAGCGCCGACAACCCCGAGAGGCCATCGGCGCTTCAATTACCAGGAGACT
The DNA here is from genome assembly GCA_046328475.1 of Chloroflexia bacterium. Taxonomy (GTDB): domain Bacteria; phylum Chloroflexota; class Chloroflexia; order Thermomicrobiales; family CADCWN01; genus CADCWN01. The sequence continues at coordinate 165,192 of JAXLWN010000006.1, forward strand.
GCATCAGCGAACTGGCACCCGAGGGTGCGGGTTCGCTGCGAGTCGATGGCACAACACCCGAGAGTGTATACGTGCTCCTCGATCTACCCCGGTTGGTGGTCCGGTACCCTCTTGCGAGGGGTGCGTCCCGCCGGTTGGGGCCGCGTTCCTGATGCACGTACAGTAACATGGCTGTGACTGCTTGTCAATAGCCTATCCATCGGAAACGCTGAGGCGTGGGGGAGCAGCACGCAGGGTGGCGGAGTTGTGCCGCTCCTTGCCGATTGAGGCGCAGACTGCTACTCTTATGGGACCGTGATTCTAGTGGGCACAGCGTCGTGCAGATACTATAATCCCGCGTGCGCAACGTGTGTTTCGGGCATAGAAGCTGCGCGCAATCGGGAACTCACCCTGCAACAATCTCGTCTTTCTTCGTACGGTGGCCCTGGCGACCCGTCTGCGCTTTCTGGTACCTCGCCGGCGAGTGGCCGGTGCATCGATCGTCTGTGGTTCGTAGCAAGGAGTAGGGAACGTGACCGACAAACCCGATTTCCTCCAGTCCCGGATCTCCCGCCGCAGTCTGATGAAGGGCGTGGCCGCCTCCGGGGCGCTGGCGCTGCTCGCCGCGTGCGGCGGCACGCCGACCGCGACCCCGGCACCCACGGCGCGGCCGAGTGCCGCAGCGAGCACCGGTGGCGCGGCGAGCGCGGCTCCGGCGAGCGCGGCGGCGGCCAGCACCGGCGCCTCGGCAGCGCCGGGCAGCGTGACCACCGTGACCTGGTTCGCCTCGCGCGATACGAGCGGCTTCTCGCCGCAGCAGGTCGAGGCGATCAATAAGGCCGCGACCACCTTCAAGATCGACTACCAGGAACAGGGCGCGACGACGCAGGACCTGCACGACAAGTTCGTGACCGTCGCCCAGGCGAAGGATCCCTCCGCCGACATCGTCTCGATGGACGTGCCGTACGTGCCGGAGTTCGCCGCCGCCGGGTGGACGATCGCGATGGATTCGGTGCTGTCGAAGGACGAACTGGCGAAGTTCTTCAAGGGCACGCTCGACGGCGCGACCTACGACAAGAAGTTGTACGCGATCCCCTGGTATAACAACGGTCCCGGCCTGTATGTGCGCAAGGATCTGCTGCAGGCCAAGGGCTTGACCGCGCCGAAGACCTACGACGAGCTGCTGAAGGCTGCCCTGGCGGTGCAAACGCCGGAGATGGTCGGGTTCGCGATGCAGTTGGTGCAGGGCGAAGGCGGGATCATCAACTGGATGGAGTATCTCTGGGGCTACGGTGGCAGCCTGGTCGATGACAACATGAAGGTCGCCGTGGATCAGGGTACCTTCGGCGTCGACAGCATGCAGAAGGTGGTCGACTTCGTCTACAAGGACAAAATCATCCCCGAGGCGGCGCTGCAGTTTAAGCTCGGCGCGGACGTGATCAACCTCTTCCGCACCGGCAAGGCCGCGATGATTCGCCTCTGGTTCTCCAATGCGGGCGAACTCTACAAGCCGGACACGACGATCAAGCCGGAGCAGTGGGAGATCGTGCCGCTGCCATCCAAGGATGGATCGAAGGCGGGTCCGGGTTGCCTCGGCACCTGGAACCTCGGCGTGGCCGTCTCGTCCAAGAAGCAGCAGGCGGCGATCGAGGCGATCAAGGTGCTGACCAACGAGGAGCAGCAGAAGGCGCGCGTGCTGGGCAACGGCAACCTGCCCGCGCGCCCGGCGGTCTTCGATGACTCGGCAGTCCAGGCGAAGTACCCCTACGCCAAGTCGGCGCAGACGGCGATGGAGTTCCTCAGGCCGCGCCCGGTGACGCCGTTCTACCCGGAGATCTCGGCCACGGCGATCCAGCCCGCCTTCGGGCAGGCGATGGCGCAGCAGCTGAAGCCGGCCGAGGCGATCAAGCAGATGGCCGATAAGATGCGGACGATCCTCAAGTAGGCGATCCGTGCGGAGCGGCGGGGCGCGACCTCGCCGCTCCGCCGCTGTCCCCGCGACGTTGCCGGTCAGGAGAGGCGATGGCGACGACAGAACGTCTCACGGCGAGTGTCCCGGCGCAGGTGAAGGTGCGGCGCGGCCCGCAGGCCCGGTCGGACGCGCGCCTCGGCTTGATGCTCGCGGCCCCGGCGGTCGCGTTTATCGTGCTGGTGGCCTTTTTCCCCTTGCTCGGTACGATCCGCGATAGCCTGTTCAAAATCAGCTTGCGCTTCGCGAATACCCCGCGCCCATTCGTGGGTCTGCAAAACTACGCCGATGTGCTGAAGGACTCCGACTGGCACGACGCGCTGCGCGTCACCGGCATGGTGGCCGGCGTGTCGGTGGTGGTGGAGTTGGTCCTGGGGATGATCATCGCCCTGGCGATCAACCGCAACTTCGCCGGGCGGGGCATCGTGCGCGCCTCGGTGCTGGTGCCCTGGGCGCTCACGACGGTCGTGTCGGCGCGCATGTGGGCCTGGATCTACGACGCGCGCTACGGCATCGCGAACGATATCCTGATCAAGCTGCACATCATCGACCAGCCGCTGATCTTCCTCGCCAAGCCGAACCTGACGATCTGGGCGATGATCGGCGCGGAGATCTGGAAGACGACGCCGTTCATGGCGCTGCTGCTGCTCGCTGGATTGCAGCTGATCTCCTCCGATATCTACGAGGCGGCGTCGATCGACGGCGCGAACGCCTGGCAGCAATTCTGGCGCATCACGCTGCCGATGATGAAGCCGACGATCCTGGTCGCGCTCCTCTTCCGCACGATCGACGCGGTGCGCATGTTCGACCTGCCGCGCGTCTTGACGAACGGCGGGCCGGGCAACTCGACCAAGACGCTGGTGCTCTACAACTACGAAACCCTCTTCACCACGTTCAACTTCGGTTACGGCTCCGCGCTGGCGGTGATGACCTTCCTGATCGTGCTCGTGATTAGCTTCATCTACATCAAGGTGCTCGGCGCGCCGACGCAGGGAGGGAGGCGAGGGGTATGACCGCACCCGCCAAGACTATGGTGACGACGCGCGAGATTGCCGCGAGTCACGCCGCGCGGCGACGCTCGATGATGGCGCGGAGCTTCGGCTTCTACGGCTTCATCACCGTCTTCGTGATCTTCTGCCTCGCGCCGTTTGTCTGGACCTTTCTGACGGCGTTCAAGGGCACGACGACGATCTACAACGTGCCGATCGACTATCTGCCGAACCCGGCCGTGCTGACCAACTATCAGCAGATCTTCGAGCTTTCGCGCTTCCGCTGGTCGCTGCTGAACAGCGCGATCGTGGCGACGAGCGCGACGGCGATCTCGCTGCTGATCGGCTCGTTCTGCGCCTACGCGGTGGCGCGGCTCGACTTCCCCGGCAAGAATTTCCTGCTGGCGCTGGTGCTGGCGATCTCGATGTTCCCGGGCATCGCGATCATCGGGCCGCTCTACCGGCAGTTCACCGCCTGGCACCTGACGAACAACTACCTGGCGCTGATCCTGCCGAATGTGACCTTCACGCTGCCGATCTGCATCTGGACGCTGACGGCGTTCTTCAGCGAGATGCCGATCGAGCTGGAGGAATCGGCGCGCGTGGATGGCTGCACGCGGATGCAGACGTTCTACAAGATCGTCGCGCCGCTGGCCGCGCCGGGCGTCTTCACGGCGGCGATCCTGCTCTTCATCCAGGCCTGGAACGAGTTCCTCTTCGCGCGCACCTTCATGAGCCAGCCGAACCGGCTGCCGGCGACGGTCGCCATCGCGCAGTTCGAGGGTGCCGACGCGTCGGCGCAGTATCCCTGGGGCCAGATCACGGCCGCGTCGATCGTGATCACGCTGCCGCTGGTCTTCCTGGTGCTCGCCTTCCAGCGCCGGATCATCTCCGGGCTGACGGCGGGGGCGGTGAAGGGGTAGCGCGAACCGTTCACGACTCAGGCGGGCCGGGATGGAGAATGCCATCCCGGCCCGTTGCATTTCCTTTGGCTGCGAGAGGACGCTGCTACAATGCGCCAGAGGCGTGGCGTGCAAACGGGGAGGGGAGCGATGGGCAGTTTCGTCGTGCGCAGCGTCGGCACACCGGAGGAAGAGCAGGATCCGGGCACCTTTACCGCGATGGCCGAGGCAACGAGTTTCCGGCGCGTCTGGTTCTACGACCGTCCGATGCTGGCCGAGCCACCCGCAACGTCGCGGATCGCGTCGAATACGCCGAATCTGCCGCAGATCGTGGCGGAGGAGGTGCCGGATGCGCGGCGGTCGGTGCCACTGGTGGTGCAGGTCGTCGCGCCGCGCGTGGTGCGGCTGCGGCTCGGCAAACGCATCGCGCCCGACTTCGGCATTCTGCTTGAGCCTGAGCCAGCGGGGCTGTCGATATCTCATGGCTGGCGAGAGGGTGGCTATACGCTGTACGGCGATGAGCTGACGATCCACCTTGAGGCCGACCCGTTCGCGCTGCGGATCGAGCGGCCGGATGGGCCGCCGTTTGTGCTGGCGCAGCGCGATTTTAATGTCTTCAGCCAGCCGATCACGCTGCCACTGGCCGTTGAGGAGACGGAGGAGGGGGTGCGGGCGTCGGTGGGGTGGGCGCTCGCGCCGCGCGAGCGGCTCTATGGGCTGGGGGAGCGGTTCGTGGCGTTCGACCAGCGCGGGAGGCGTGTATCGCTCTGGGCAACGGATGCCTGGGGGACGACGACCGATGCGTCGTACAAGAATTGCCCGCTGGTCTGCTCGGACCAGGGCTATGCCATCTTCGCGCACACGGCGGCGCGCGTCTGGGCCGATTTGGGGGCGACCTCGGCGGCGTCGGCGTCGCTGACGGTTGATGAGGGCGCGCTCGATCTCTTCATCTTCATGGGGCCGGATCTGCGGGCGATTCTGGGGGACTACACGGCGCTGACCGGGCGAATGCCGCGCTTGCCGCGCTGGGCGTTCGGGCTGTGGACCTCGCGCTGCCGCTATCAGACGCGCGAGGAAGCCGAGGAGGCGGTCGCGCGGCTGCGGGCCGAGGATATCCCGGTCGATGTGGTCAGCATCGACCCGGCCTGGCTGAAGATTCCGGGGCTGAACACCGACTTCGACTGGAACGAGGAGGCGTTCCCCGATCCGGAGGGGATGATCCGCGCGTTCGCGGACGACGGGGTGAAGGTCTGCCTCTGGGAGGTCCCCTACCTCGCCGCCGAGTCGGCGCTGGCCGCCGAGGGGCGCGAGAAGGGCTATCTGCTCACCACGGCGGCGGGGGAGGCGACGGAGTCGATCGATGGGGCGTTTCGGCCGGAGATTCGTCGCCATCTGATCGACTTCACCAATCCGGATGCGGTCGCCTGGTGGAAGGCGCAGAATCGGCGGATGCTCGACATGGGCGTGGCGGCGTTCAAGCCCGATTTCGGCGAGGGGGTGCCGCCCGATGCGCGCTCGCACAGCGGGCTGACCGGGCGGGAACTGCGCAACGTTTATCCGCTGCTCTACAACCGCGCGGCGTACGAGGCGACTGCTGAGGCGCGCGGCACCGGGATGATCTGGGGTCGCGCGGGCTGGGCGGGGTCGCAGCGGTACCCGGCGCAGTGGGGAGGCGATCCCGCCACGACGGTCGCGGGCTTCGCGGGGTGCTTGCGTGGCGGGTTGAATTGGGCGCTCTCCGCGCCGGGGGCGTGGTCGCACGACATCGGGGGATTCTACGGCCCGCCGCCATCGCCCGGGCTCTACATTCGCTGGGCGCAGTGCGGGATGCTCTCGCCGCTGGCGCGCATCCACGGCACCACGCCGCGCGAGCCCTGGCATTTCGGCGACGAGGCGCTGCGGATCTTCCGCGAGTATGCCCACCTGCGCTACCGCCTGCTGCCCTATCTCTTCTCGGTTGCGGAGGTGGCCCACCAGCGCGGGTTGCCGATGCTGCGCCCGCTGGTGCTCGAATTCCCGCGCGACCGCGCCGCCGGGGAGATCGACGACCAGTACCTGCTCGGCGGCGCGCTGCTGGTCGCGCCGGTCTTCAGCGAGAGCCTGGAGCCGGTGGACCGGCCGCTCTACCTCCCGGCCGCCGAGCATGGCTGGCTCGATTTCTGGTCGGGCGAGGCGCTGGACGGGGGGCGCTGGCTCGACTACCGCGCGCCGCTCGACCGCCTGCCGCTCTTCCTGCGGCGCGGGCGGCTGCTGCCGCTGGGGCCGGTGATGCGCGGCGTCGATGCCGCGCCGCTCAATCCGCTGACGCTGCGCTGCGCCCCCGCCGGGCGGGATCGCCTCGACCTCCCCGAGGCCGACGACTCGATCACCACGATACGCATCGACGCGAGCGGGCGCGAGGCGCTGATCGCGATCAACGGCAGCCTGTCGCGCCGCTACCGGCTGCAACTGCACGTCGGCGAGGTCGATAGCGCCGCGCTCGGTGCCAGCCTCGACGGCTTCTCATTCGCCGTCGGGCACGAGGCCGGGGTGCTCGATCTGATGACGCCGACGATGCGCCGGGGGGAGATCGAGGTGCGCTGGTAGTCGCGAGCAATTGGAATTTAACTCGGCAAGATTCGGGAAGGCTCGTTGATCGAACGGTCAGTGGGCCTTCCTTCTTTGGTTAAGAATCGCCGGGAGGGTGTGACGAATCGGCGCGAGCAGCCGTATGACAAAGCAAGGCACCGGGTGCCGCGACTGCGGTGGCGGCGAGGGTGCGATGCTGGCGACGCGGCGCGGGATTTTCCGCGTGGGGCGAAGAACGATTATGAAGCAGGTTGTGCAGCAGCCTTGTCAACCGACTGCACCGATGGCCTGGGCCATGAGGAGGACAATGATGTTTGCGAAACGGTCACTCTCCCGCCGGAACTTTGTGACGACGCTCGGGAGCCTGGCGGCGGTCGGCGTGCTGGCGGCGTGCGGCTCGCAATCGTCGGCCGTGGCCCTGACCACGCAGGTGCCGTCACCGACGGTGCCACGCCCGGCGGCGACGCCGGGGGCAACTGGTCCGCACGTCCTCGCGCCGCTCCCCTACGCGAAGGAGGCGCTGGAGCCGCACATCGACACGCTGACGATGGAGATCCACCACGACCGGCACCACGCGGCCTACGTGGCGAACTTGAATACGGCACTGAAGGATTATCCCGACCTGGGGGCGCTGAGCGTCGAGAAGCTCATGCGCAATCTCAACCAGGTGCCGGAGTCGATCCGCACCGCCGTGCGCAACAATGGCGGCGGCCACGCGAACCACACGCTGTTCTGGGAGACGATGGGGCCGGGTGGTGGCGGTCAGCCGGATGGTGCGCTGGCCGGGGCGATCAAGACGGCGTTCACGTCGTTCGATGCCTTCAAGGACCAGTTCACGAAGGCGGCGACCGGGCGCTTCGGCAGCGGCTGGGCCTGGCTGGTCTCCGACGGCGGCACGCTCAGCGTGACGAGCACCCCGAATCAGGACACGCCGCTCATGGATGGCAAGACGCCGATCCTCGGCCTCGATGTCTGGGAGCACGCCTACTACCTGAAGTACCAGAATAAGCGCGCCGACTACATCGCGGCCTGGTTCAACGTGATCCACTGGGACAAGGTTGCGGCGCGGTATGCCGCGCCGCCAGGGTGACTCGGGTAGACAGGCAAACGTGAATTGCGGCGGGGGGGGGGGGGGGGGGGGGTTGGGGGGGGGGGGGTTGGGGGAGTTCTTCCGGCTGCTCGATCCGCTCGGTTTGCCGGTTGACCTTGGCGGGACATTTGGGGCGGTCGGGGAGGCCTTGGCTCCCGGGGTGTATCCGCTCGGCGTGTCGCCTGTTGGGTCGGACGAGCCGTATG